>NZ_FORE01000007.1:0-462434 GCF_900113915.1 Paenibacillus sp. UNC496MF | reverse complement strand
GCTTGTTAGCTCATCGCTGACTTGCTTGTTCAAACCTTTTGACAGGTCGCTCATTGTTCAGTTTTCAAGGAACAAAGTTGTTACATCCATCGTCCGGCTCATGACCGGAATTAGAATATATCATATCTCGAAACCGTTTGGCAAGCCTTAATTTCGGGCTTGTTTCGTTTTCGATCACCGTGCCGTTTCTCGTTCGTCCCGGCCGGAGTACGAATATACCACGAATAAAACCACGGATGCAACAGGTATTATTTTACACAAGAAAAACCGCCGCCAGTAGCGCTCTACTACGCTTGAACAGTCATGAATAGAACGCTTCTATTCCGCTCCTTGAAAACAAATATTTTCGTTAAAACCTTGTCCTCCGGTTCACAAGGCAATGGCTTTATGATAGAATGAAAGCGCTAACAACTTCATCTTAAGAAGGGGGAGCAATACATGATGAATGTAGTAGCGGAGGAACCGAGAAGCACGTACGAAAACTTCGAGGTCGAGAAGGACATTTACTACTTCAAAGTCGGCAAAGCCGGCCTGGTCAGCTTCCACGGTAGAAACTACAATATAAAAAAGAGCGTCCCTACCGAACAGCTGAACCGCTACATTTCTTCGGGCCAATTCGTGAAAGTCAGCTCGAACTGCTACGTGAACGCCGGAAAAGTGCTTTCCGTCACCGACGGCCTGATCTGCTTCGACCGAAGCTGTTCCGAGACCAAACAGGTGCATGTCCCGAGATGGAGACAGCACGGGGTAAAAAACTTGCTCTCGGCACGTAAACCCATGGCCATGTAGCCATCCCAAAAGCCTTGGCGCGAAACGACGGACGTCTTTTCGAACCGGGGCTTTTTCATGCGCATAATGCCTTCCCATCCTACGCACAATACGCAACAGCTTCGCGGAAGGAGGGATACACATGGCCAAGCAGCAAGGACACGGACGTCAAAATACGACCACGCGCACTTCGGATAAAAAGAACAAAGGCGGCGGTTCCTCGGAGTAACGGCTTTAACGCCATATTCGGCTCAGGCGCAACCGCAGAACCCCAAGCCCTCTCCTTAAAAAGGGGCGCGTCGGGGTTCTTTTTGCGGTATAATGAACGAAAAACGGGGCGAGGTGAGCGGGCATGCGCCTGCAATTCGATACCGAACGGCTGCTGCTGCGTCCGTTCGGGCCGCAAGACGCCGACGTCGTTCAGCGCTTAGCAGGCGAATACGCCGTGGCGAGCACGACCCTTTCGCTTCCGCATCCGTACCCCGACGGCGCCGCCGATACCTGGATCGCGTTTCGTTCCGACGCCGCCAAGCACGGGCACGGCTATACGTTCGCGATCGTCGTGCGGTCCGAAAGCCGGTTGATCGGCTGCGTCAGCCTGAACCTCGCGTCCGAACATCGGCGCGCCGAACTCGGCTATTGGCTTGGCAGCGCGTTCTGGGGCAATGGCTATGCGACCGAAGCCGCAAGCCGCGTCATCCGTTTCGGATTCGAGGAGCTGAACCTGAACCGGATCTGGGGCGCCGCCATGACGCGAAACCCGGCCTCCTCCGCCGTGCTCCGCAAGTCCGGCATGCGGCACGAAGGCACCATGAAGCAACATATCCGGAAATGGGACCGGTACGAAGACGTCGAATACTTCGGGATGACGAAATCCGACTTTACGCAATCTTCCTCTTCATTAGAAACGTAAGAAACGAACAAAGCTGGCGGGATTCCCCGCCAGCTTTGTTCATTTCCGAAACGTCAGCGGCTGTAGACGCAGAAGCCGCATGCGGAGCGCCGACCACGCCGCCGCCAGCGCTTCCTGCAGCGCCCAAGCGGCATTGCCGGTCGCCATCACCGCCAAGCCGTGCTTATGCGTCAAGGTGACGCCCCATATAAGCGGCTGCCCTTCCCGGATCGGGAAGCCGCCTAGCGCTTCGCGGACCGCCTCCGCTTCGGGCATGCCGATCCGGTCGGAGAACGCGTAAAACACGCCGGTATGCGTCATGTCAGCCATGCAGCCGGGCGCCGCCAACTGTTGGCTCGCCGGCAAAATCCGCTGATGCTGGGCATAAATCAATTCGTTTCCATAATACACATGCAGCTTGTTGCGAAATTCGCGATACGCGAAACGTTCGCCGCGAAGCGTGCGCCCCGGACAATAGACGTCCGCGCCCATCCATACGGCGCCAGGCGAAAGCCGAACCTCCGCCTCGTTAACGAACGCCGCGTCGCGATACAGCATCGTCGGCTCCGGCATCCATTCCGCGACGGCTCCTGCGCCGAGCTCGAAAACTTGCTTCATCGACGAGCCGGACCGTTCATCGGGCGCAGGATGCACCTTCGTGAAGGATTGGTTCGTCAGGTACACATGCGCCTCTTCCTCGATTCGCCATTGAAGCTCGTACCGGTCGCCGGCCAACAGACCGGGCGAGACGTCCATGACGATGACCCCGAGCGGTCCGCCCAGCGGGAACGTCTTGGCGATTTTGATCGGCGCCGTGTGGTATTTGGACGCGAGCACGGTATGCGCATCCCGCTTCCGAAACGAAGCCCTCAGCTCCGAAACGCGCAGCGCCTCAGCCGTGACGATGTTCGGCTGCATCGTGTTCATGATCGTGGCGATGCGCGATGCCGCGCGCATGCGCGAGCTCATGCTCGAGCCAGGCCACGATTTGATCGACGTTCACGCCGCCGTACAGATTCGAAAACACGTACGGACGCCCGTCTCGCATCCGCTTCGCGTCCTCCTCCATTACCTGCAGGCTCGCGCCGACGTACGGCGCCAAATCGATTTTGTTCACGACGAGCAGATCGGAGCGCATTATGCCCGGTCCGCCTTTGCGGGGAATCTTCTCCCCTTGGGCCACGTCGATAATATAGATGAAGCGATCTACCAGTTCGGGACTGAACGCCGCCGCCAAATTGTCGCCGCCGCTCTCGATGAAGATCAGGTCCAGCCCGTCGAAACGGCTGGTCAGCTCGTCGACCGCCTCGAAGTTCATGGAGGCGTCTTCGCGGATCGCCGTATGCGGGCAGCCGCCCGTCTCCACGCCGATGATGCGCTCTTCCGGCAGCACGCCGGTCGCGGCCAAAATTCGCGCGTCTTCCTTGGTATAAATATCGTTCGTGATGACCGCGACGTTGTACTTGTCTTTGATCGCGCCTGCAAGCTTCTCGACCAGAGCGGTTTTGCCGGAGCCGACCGGGCCTCCGATGCCGATCCGGATCGGCCGCGACCGATCCGGCGCGGGTTGTTCCCATTCGCGGTGATGATGACCTTGTCCTTGACACATAAGGCATGCCTCCTCGGATTTTAGAAAACCCATTTCGATATCGAACGTCTTTTTACCGGAACCTGAAATCGCCGTCCCGCAAATTCCGTTCCGCTGCCTACGACATGAACAAGCGGGAGTAGAGCTGTTCGTGGCGCATCATCGCGATTTCGCCGAGCGGCATATTCGCATAGGCATCCTCCGGCCGAAGCGCGCTTGCGAACGCCCAAGCCTCGACCGCCCGGGGCGCAAGCCGGGCGATCAGCTGCTGGCCCTCCGTCTGCCCGATGGACATCAGCCGGAGCGCGCTGTTCACGCCGGTCGCGATGCAGCCGTACAAATAGCCCTGCGCCGCTTGCGCGAGCGGAATGCCGAAGCGGTGACAGGCATAGCCGAACACGAGCGGATGCGTCGCCAAACAATCGCCGCGCTTGGACGCCTCCGACAATGGCCGCCAATCGAGCTGCGGATGCATCGCGGCGAGCAGCCGCAGGAGCCGCCGGCCCATTTTCTCGATGCCGGTCCGGGTCTCGGCCGCCGCCCGCTGCACGTGCACGAGCCGCTCCACGTGCCACAGCGACTGCCAATCTTCTGCCGGAACGTCGCGGTAAACCGCCTTGACGACCATCAGATCGGACGTCGACCAGCTTTGCGTCAGCATGGCCGTCAGGTAGTCTTCCAGCTGCCGGCTCGTTCGAACCGCTCCCTCCTGCACGAGCGTCTCGAGCCCGAAGGAATGCGAGAACCCGCCGATCGGCAGCGCCGAATCCAACAGCTGCTGCAAAGCGAGCCAAGGCACGATGCCCTCCGCCGCCGCTTCCCCTTCGACCGTCGGCGCCCTCTTCGCTTCTTCGCTCAAAACAGAAAGTACCGCTGCGCCATCGGCAGTACTTCCGCGGGCTCGCACGTAGCCGGCACGCCGTCGACCTTCACTTCGTACGTCTCGGGGTTGACCTCGATGACCGGCGTCGCGTCGTTGTGAATCATGTCTTTCTTCGTGACGGCGCGGCAGCCGCGCACCGGTTCGATGCGCTTCCGCAGCCCCAGCTCTTGCGCGATGCCGAGATCGTAAGCCGCCTGCGATACGAACGTGATGGAATTGCTCGCGACGGCCTTGCCGTAGCCCCCGAACATCATCCGGCCGAATACCGGCTGCGGCGTCGGAATCGACGCATTGGGGTCGCCCATCTGCGCATAGGCGATCGTGCCGCCCTTCAGCACGAGATCCGGCTTGACGCCGAAGAACGTCGGGCTCCAAATCGCCAGATCGGCGAATTTGCCCGGTTCGATGGAACCGACCAGATGCGAGATGCCGTGCGTGATCGCAGGATTAATCGTGTATTTGGCGATATAGCGCTTGATGCGGAAGTTGTCCGCTTCGTCCGGGGCGTCCGGCGCAAGGGGGCCGCGCTGTTTCTTCATCTTATCCGCCGTCTGCCACGTCCGGATGATCACTTCGCCGACCCGCCCCATCGCCTGGGAATCGGAGCTCAGCATGCTGAAGACGCCCATATCGTGCAAGATATCCTCGGCCGCGATCGTTTCCGGCCGGATGCGGGAATCCGCGAACGCGACGTCTTCGGGAATGCGGCTGTCCAAATGATGGCAGACCATCAGCATGTCCAGATGCTCTTCGATGGTGTTGACCGTAAACGGACGCGTCGGGTTCGTGGAGGAAGGCAGTACGTTGAGCTCGCCCGCCGCGCGAATGATGTCCGGGGCATGGCCGCCGCCGGCGCCTTCCGTATGGTACGTATGGATGGTCCGTCCCTTGATCGCGGCCAGCGTATCCTCCAGGAAGCCCGCTTCGTTCAGCGTATCCGTATGAATGGCGACCTGCACGTCGTACTGGTCCGCCGCTTCCAAACACGCGTCGATCGCCGCCGGCGTCGTGCCCCAATCCTCGTGCAGCTTCAGTCCGATCGCTCCCGCTTCGATCTGCTCGACGAGCGGTCCGACGAACGAAGCGTTCCCTTTGCCGGTGAAGCCGAGATTCATCGGAAACGCCTCCGCCGCTTCCAGCATGCGCCGCATATGCCACGCGCCGGGCGTGCAAGTCGTTGCGTTCGTGCCGGTCGCCGGGCCGGTCCCGCCGCCGATCATCGTCGTGATGCCGGAGGAGAGCGCCGTCTCGATCTGCTGCGGGCAGATAAAGTGAATATGCGCGTCGATGCCGCCGGCCGTCACGATTTTGCCTTCGCCCGCGATGACTTCCGTGCTGGCGCCCACGACCAGGTTCGGCATGACGCCGTCCATGATGTCGGGATTTCCGGCTTTGCCGATGCCGGCGATGACGCCGTCGCGAATGCCGATGTCCGCCTTCACGATGCCCCAATGGTCGATGACGATGGCATTCGTAATCAGCGTATCGAGCACGCCTTCGCCGCGCAGCGCGCCGCTTGATTGTCCCATGCCGTCGCGGATGACTTTGCCGCCGCCGAATTTGCATTCGTCGCCGTAAACCGTGTAATCCCGTTCGATCATCGCCCACAGCTCCGTATCCGCGAGCCGGACGGCATCGCCGGTCGTCGGGCCGAACATCGCCGCGTAGCTGCTTCGGTCCATGTTGCTCATGACGGATCTCCCTTCCAGGCCGCGAGACGCTCGCGGACCTCTTCGGGAAGCGCGCCGCGGACGGCCGCTCCGTTCGTAAGCCCGTTCAGGCCGTAAGAACGCTTGCGGCCTCCGAGCTCGACAAGCCGCACGGGCTTCTCTTCCCCGGGCTCGAACCGAACCGCCGTGCCGGCGGGAATGTCAAGCCGCATGCCGAACGCCTCCTCGCGCGGAAACTCGAGCGCGCGATTCACTTCGAAAAAATGAAAATGCGAGCCGACCTGAACGGGCCGGTCGCCCTTGTTGACCACGACGATCTCCGTCGTCCCGCGGCCGGCATTCAATTCGATCTCGCCAGGCGCGGTGCGGTATTGCCCAGGTATCATTGGCGATCATCCTCTCTGTCGCTACTGAATGGGATGATGAATCGTAACCAGCTTCGTGCCGTCCGGGAAGGTCGCTTCCACCTGCACTTCGTGAACCATCTCGGCAATGCCGGGCATCACCTGGCCGCGATTCAGAATCGTCGTGCCGTATGCCATCAGCTCGGCGACCGTCCGGCCGTCGCGGGCGCCCTCCAAAATCTCGGACGTAATGAGCGCAACGCTCTCCGGGTAGTTCAGTTTGACGCCGCGGGAAAGGCGCCTGCGGGCCAAATCGGCGGCGATCGTAATGAGAAGCTTCTCCTTCTCGCGCTCAGTCAGCTGCATGAACGCACCTCTTCCTTCTATTTTAGGTTCATCCATATCTTGCGAAACGTTATACTAGGTGGCACCGCGACGAGAGTAATTCCGAGCGATGCCCTTCTATTATAACGGCCTGTTCCGGGCAAGTAAATAATTTGCGTTAAGTTTACTAACATATCATGAAAGATTATTCGATGATTTCCGAACAAACGGTTAATATCATGTCAGTTTATGTCGAAACGATCTTCCGAACGCTGCGTATCAGACCCGATTTTCCCATCGTTTCGCGAGGGACCCGAAGGCTCGGAATGCTGGTCATTCCTAGTGCAATGTGATAGACTACTCAATAATATTGCACAATCAATTGGGAGGTACCGATATGGCTTCAAACAAGATGCGTTCCGACATGATCAAAAAAGGCTTTGACCGCGCTCCGCACCGCAGCTTGCTGCGTGCCGCCGGCGTCAAGGAAGAAGATTTCGGCAAACCGTTCATCGCGGTGTGCAACTCGTACATCGACATCATTCCCGGCCACGTTCACCTCCAAGAATTCGGTAAATTGGTGAAAGAAGCGATCCGCGAAGCCGGCGGCGTGCCGTTCGAATTCAACACGATCGGCGTCGACGACGGCATCGCCATGGGCCACATCGGCATGCGCTACTCCCTTGCGAGCCGCGAGCTCATCGCGGACTCGGTCGAGACCGTCGTCAACGCGCACTGGTTCGACGGCATGGTCTGCATCCCGAACTGCGATAAAATCACGCCGGGCATGATCATGGGCGCGCTGCGCGTCAACATCCCGACGATCATGGTCAGCGGCGGCCCGATGAAAGCCGGCAAAACGTCCGACGGCCGTTCCATCTCGCTCTCCAGCGTCTTCGAAGGCGTCGGCGCCTACCAAGCCGGCAAGATCGACGAAGCCGGCCTGACCGAGCTCGAGCAATTCGGCTGCCCGACCTGCGGCTCCTGTTCCGGCATGTTCACGGCGAACTCCATGAACTGCCTCGCCGAAGGCCTCGGCCTCGCGCTGCCCGGCAACGGCACGATTCTCGCCGTCTCCCCGGAGCGCAAAGAATTTGTCAAGCAATCCGCTCGCCAGCTGATGAAATTGATCGAAATGGACCTCAAGCCTCGCGATATCGTGAAGCTGGAATCCATCGACAACGCCTTCGCCCTCGACATGGCGATGGGCGGCTCCACGAATACCGTGCTTCACACGCTCGCCATCGCGCATGAAGCCGGCATCGAATACCCGATCGAGCGCATCAACGAAGTCGCGGCGCGCGTGCCGCACCTCGCCAAGATCGCGCCGGCTTCCGATTACCACATCGAAGACGTGCACAATGCCGGCGGCGTCAGCGCCATCATCAACGAGCTCTTCAAGAAGGAAGGCGCGCTGAACGGCGACATGCTGACGGTCACGGGCAAAACGCTGCGCGAAAACGTCGCCGGACACGACATCAAGGACACGGACGTCCTCCACACGCTGGATAATCCGCACAGCCAACGCGGCGGCTTGGCCGTCCTGTTCGGCAACCTGGCGCCGCGCGGCGCGATCATCAAGGTCGGCGCGGTCGACAAGTCCGTCGGCGGCTACCACAAAGGTCCTGCCATCTGCTTCGATTCGCAGGACGAAGCGCTTCACGGCATCGCGAACGGCAAGGTTAAAGAAGGCCACGTCGTCATCATCCGCTACGAAGGCCCGAAAGGCGGACCGGGCATGCCGGAAATGCTGGCGCCGACATCGCAAATCGTCGGCATGGGTCTCGGCGCGAAAGTAGGCCTCGTCACGGACGGCCGGTTCTCCGGCGCATCCCGCGGCATCAGCATCGGCCACGTATCGCCGGAAGCGGCCGAAGGCGGACCGATCGCGTTCGTCCATGACGGCGATATCGTCGAGCTCGATCTGAACAACAACCAAATGAACCTGTTGATCAGCGACGAGGAATTCGAAGCGCGCCGTGCCGCATGGCCGGGCTTCGAGTCCAAGATCAAAAAAGGCTACCTGGCCCGCTATTCCCATCTGGTCACGAACGCCAGCACGGGCGGCGTGCTCAAGTTCAACTAAAGAACGCCCCCGTCTGCCTTTCATTTCGGGGCTAACGTGAAACGAACAGGAATCGCCCTGCGTATGACTGAATGTCAGTTCATTACGCAGGGCGATTTTTTTTATACGAGGAGGACGTACGCATATGTTCGGTAAAGTAGCCGCGGATTTACTGGGGTTAAGCGATCTTGGCGCCGTCATTAAGCCGGAGCACTACGACAAGGTCGACGCAGACGATTATATTCTGCATGAAGATCAGGAGAAAATTTATTTCGTCATCAAGTCCAAGTCGGACGAATACTGCTTCACCAATCTGGCGCTCCTTCATCTGGACGGCGATAGCGCCATCAGCAAGAAGCGGATCCTGCATCGCTATGCGTACAGCACCTATAAGGTCGCGGACGTCACGCTCGAAACGGCGGGTACGGTCGATCTGGACGTCGAGATCAAATTCTCCCTCGGCGGTACGCCGTTCTCCATCGACGTCAGCAAAAAATACGTCGAGGACTTGAAGGATCTGTACAAAGCGCTAATCAAAATCGCCGAAATTACCCACGAGAACGAGATCTCGCTCAGCTTCGCGCGGCAGAGCCTCGATATGGCGGCCGCGACCGTCAGCCAGATTCACAAGGCGGAAATCGACTTGTCCGAGCAATTCAAAGCAGTCAACCAGATCGCGTTCAACTGGTTGACCGATACGCAGAAACAGTTCAAATCCAAAGACTTCGGTGCCGTGTTCGATCGTTATATGCATCATTAAGCACATCATCGTTGACCCCGGCTAAGAGAAATCCCCCGTCAGCACGAGCGGTCCGTGCGGGCCGTTCGCGACGAACGCGTCGGGCTCCAGCGAGATGGCAATCCGTTCGTAGCGCTCCGTAATGCCGTCGCAGCGCAGCGCGCCTTCGCCCGCCTCCGTCGGGATCGTGCCGGCGCCGACGGAGACGCCGTCCTTCTGCAGCCAGACGCGGTAAGCTTCGTCCTTCTCGGGTTCAGGGAGCTTATCGGCTTGCACGATTAGATGGGCGCCGAACCCGTCGAAGATAACGACGGCATGCCCCTCGGCTCCGGCAGCGAAGCCCGCATCTGCAGCCTGCAGATCGACGATGCGTTGGATGTGATACGGAGCGGCGAGACTTGAGCCGGTGGCCGACATTTCGTTCGTATGGAAGGCTGACAGCGCCGCGGCCGTGATCAGCAGCAGGCAAACCGCGACTATGCCCCCGATGATCCTCGGCGAGTGCGCAAGCTCCTCCTCCGTCAAATCGTCGTGCAGAAGTTGCGCGCGGACCCATGCCTTGAGCCCGGCTGGCGGCGCGCATTCGGCGGCTCCGGGCTCCGGGCAGCCGTCCGTGACGCTGGCGATGTCGCACACGAACTGACGGCATTCGCCGCATCGCGCCAAGTGATCCTCGAATGCCAAGCGCATGGCCTCGTTCAAGCCGCCGAACATATAGGATGCGGCGAACTCGCATCGATTGTCGGGTTCTTGGCGTGTTTGCCGCTTCATATCGGTTGCCCTTTCGCGAATAACGTTTGGATCTAGATCCATCTTACCCGCGAAGGGGAAAATTGCAATTTCAATTCATCGCCACGAATTGGGGTTGATTTTCAAAAAAAATGCCGCTAGGGCGTAAACTCCCTTGCGGCATTTGAATTGTCGTACGCGACGGGCGGGAGGTCGTCCCCGCCGTGCAGGCCGTCTTCGTATGCCTTGGACGGATTCCTGCGCGCGGCGCTCGTTTCGTTCCGAAGCTCGCTCCCGGTTTGCTGCCAGAAGTGCTCCATGGACATGGCCATGATAATCGGCGTCAGCTTGCTTCTCTGGTCATGCAAGCGCTCCTTGCCCGAAGGGTTGAGCACCCGAAGCAGCAGCCTCAAATAAAGGCGGGTTGACGTATCGAATAAGCCCTTGGGGATCGGCAGCACGTCGAAGCCGAACTGCTCCACGCCCCGGTTGATCATGCTGACGCCGTAAACCCCTTTCGCCGGTTGGGCCGCTTCGTCGGCGGCCAGCTTGCGCGCAAGCTGCGGCATGCTCTTCTTGGCTTCCCGGAGCAGCATGACGGCCAGCTGCATCATCGACCGCGCTTCGGACATCAGTTTCAACAGCTTCTTGTTGTCCATGTGAAGCTCGACCACGGGATCCTTCGCGGCGATCGTGCTGCCGTCCGAAAGCGTCAGCGTCTTGCCGTGGTACGGCACGACCCGGTAAAAAAACAAGCAGTCTTCGGCGACTTCCTTGACCCGGAACAGGACGTGGAAGACGTGTTCCCAGCCCATCCAGCAAGAGACGGCGATCCGCTTCATCCAACTCATGGCCGCGGGCTTCTTCGCCTTCTTCTTGGTTCGGTCGGTCAGCGCGATCATGTCCGCGATGTTCACGAACCGGTAGCCCTTGGATTGCCCGGCGGCCAAAAACGGATCCAGCGCCGCGAGCATGTTTGCTGGCGCATCCTTGTCCGCGCCGAACGTCGCGCCGCAATCGTGCAGCAGGAGCACTTCGCCCGGGCGAAGCTTCTTCATCATTCGGTTCAGCAGCCGTTCGGAACCCACGCGCTTGCGCCAATCGCCAAATAAGGCCGACCATAGTATAATTTGCAGGTGGCCCAGATTCGAAAAATCGAACAGGTTGACGATGCCCCACGGCGGACGGTAATATACGGATTGCGACCCGGTCGCTTGACGGATGATTTCGCACGTACGGTTGATCTGTTTTTTGACCGTACGCGGACGCATGAGCCAGTTCGTTTTATGCACGTAATTATGAATGCCGATTACATGTCCTTCGTCATGCATCCGTTTCAGCAGCTCCGGATGTTTCTCCGCATGGATGCCCACGACGAAAAACGTCGCTTTGGCATCGTAGCGCTTTAAAAGATCAAGCAGCAAAGGCGTATAAACCGGATCGGGGCCGTCGTCGAACGTAAGCGCGATTTCGCGCTCCGCCCGTCCCCGCTTGAATACGCGAAATCCGAACGTCCGGCTGACCAAACCGGGCAAAAATGCATAAAACGTCAAAAAATAAAAGCCCCACAGCAGGAAGTTTTCCATGTCTCGTTTTCCCACCACCCCTAGTTTCAATCGCTCGTTCGTCCATGGAAGAGGGAGTGCCATGTGCCCATTGCTTGATCGCTTCATCCATTGTACCATAGCCCCGCGGAAATCGGCTACGTAAGTTAAAGTAAACGTTAAGACGGCGCGAAATCCATGCACTAAACATAGCGTTATTAGGAAATAATGGTATTCTATAAGAGAATCATAGAGTGAAAAGGAGCTTTGTCATGCTTTCTTTCTATCGTAAGTATTGGCGGACCGCGTTCGATATCGCGCTGATCATCTTCACGGTCTGGCTCATCATGTTCCTGTTCAGTTATTTATACCGCATCGCGACGCCGATCTTTCTCTCGTTCCTGATTTATTTGTTCATCGAACCGCCGGCCCGCTGGCTGACGCGCCTCGGTCTCAAGAAATCGATCGCCGCCGGCATATCCGTGCTTCTCTTCACGCTCGTCATCGTCGCCGCGTTCGTCGGCGCCGGCTACGTGGTGACGACGCAGGTCACGGGGCTCGCGGACAAGCTTCCGACGTACCAGCGGCTGCTCGTCGACCAGTTTCAGTCGAACGCCGGCCTGCTGCAGGACAAGATCTCAGGCTTGCCTCCGGACGTCGTCGACAAGGCCGAGGAAGTCATCGGCTACGTCACCGATTGGGGCCAGCGGCTGGCCGTGAATTTCCTGCGCGCGCTCGGCGGTTACTTGATGTCGTTCTCCACGTTTATCATTAACTTCTCGATCGGGATTATTCTCGCCTATTTTCTCAGCTTGGAAATCACGGAGTGGAAGCGTCTCGCGAAGGAAAAGACGCCCAACACGTTCAAGCGCGCGTTTCAGTTTCTGCGCGAAAACGTCTTTGTCGGCATTGCGGGGTACTTGAAAGCGCAGGGCAAGCTGATCAGCATCACGTTCGCCGTGATTTTCGTCGCGCTGCTGGCGCTCGGCGTGCAGAACGCCTTCTCGATCGCGCTCTTGTCCGCGTTCTTCGACGTGCTGCCGCTGCTGGGCGTGGGGACGGTCTTTATTCCATGGATTATTTACCTTTTCATCGTGGGCCAGACGTCGCTCGCGATATGGCTGACCGTGCTGTTCCTGTTCGTCGTGCTCACGCGCCAAATCCTGGAGCCCAAAATCACGGGCGATACGCTCGGCGTCTCGGCGTTTACGATGCTCGCCTTCATGATCGTATCGCTTTCGATCTTCGGCATCTCAGGGGTCATCTTGTCGCCGATCCTCATGATTCTGCTGAAGGCGCTGTACGATCAGCGGTACTTCCACCGCTGGATTCATTCGCCGAAGGGCGAATTCGAGAACCCCACGAACCCGTACGAAGAGCCGGATTCCATCCGTTGATGGATCCGGCTTTTTCCTTTCATTGGCCGGGCGCCGCCAAAATGTCCATGACGCCCCGGAACAGCCGCGTCGCCTGATTGGACGTGCGGACGCCGCGATTCTCGGCGAGCACGGCCACGGCGTAACGGGGCGAACGGACGGGACCGTACCCGACGAACCACTGATTGAGCCGTTCCGTGCCGCCCTGCATCACTTGCGCGGTGCCGGATTTCCCGGCGACGGGCCACCGGCCTTCGGCAATGCTTCGGCCGGTGCCGTAGGCCACGACCGCTTCCATGCCGCGCAGAATCGTCTCCGTTGTCTTCCGGCTCACTTGGCCGTAACGCGAGGGCCATGCTTGACGCGGAATCCCGGCCAGCAGCTGACCGGTGCCATAGCGGATCTCGCTCGCGAGCCGAGGCTCCTGCACCAGGCCGCCGTGCAGCAGCGTGACGACGAGGTTGGCCGCCTGCAGCGGCGACAGCCGCACGTCGCGCTGGCCAATGCCCGTCTGCGCCAGCTGCCCGCCGTCCCGAACGGTCGGCAGGGCGGCAAACACATGGCCGCCCTCCTCTTCCGGCAGCAGCCTCAGCGGCCTGTCCAGCGGCGCGAACGGCGCGGCGCTTGCCCAACCCACCTGCTCCCCGATGCCGAGTTTCTCGGCCGTGACATCCAGCTGGCGCGCGTCCAGCCGTTCCGCCAGCGTGGCGAACGCGACGTTGCACGAACCGGCCAGCGCGTCCTGCAGCGTGAGGTTGCCGTGGCCGCCGCGCTTCCAACAGTGAAGCCCGTAACGGCCATAATCGCCCCCGCAGTGGAACAGCTCTCTTTCGTCGACGGCATGGGCCTCGAGCGCGGCGGCTTCCGTTACGAGCTTGAAGATCGAGCCCGGCGTCGCGGCCCGCACGGCGCGATTCGCGTAGTCCTCCGTCCGGGTGCCGGCCCCCCGCCCAGGGGCGGTGTCCGGTCGGGAGATCATCGCGACGACGTCCGCGGTGTCCGCATCCAAGACCACGACCGCGCCTTCCCGCAAGCCTTCCTTGTCGACATAGGCTTCCAGCCGGTTCTGCACCGTTCGGTCCAGCGTCGTTCGCACCCGTATCGGATAAAACGGATTCGTCGGCCGTTTCAACCGCCACTCTAAGCCGTGCATGGGCTTGTCCGCGCCGTCGGTGAAATACGATACCGTGGTCGGTCCCGTTCCTTGCAGCAGGACGTCCAGCGAGCGTTCGAGTCCCGCTCCTCCGGTCAGATCCGTCAGCTTCATCGTCCGCTCCCGCAGCCGAAGCGCGTAATCCAGCCGCAGCAGCTCGGGATGCTGGCTGACGTAACCGAGCGCGTGCTTGGCGCGGAAGCCGTCCGGATACCGGTTCCGGTACGGCAGGACGCGCACGCCGTTCAGCCGAAGCCTGCGCATGACCTCCACCTGCTTCGCCGTCAGTTTAAGCGGCCTGCCTGCTCCTTCCGCCTGCCAGAACGCCGGTTCCTTGAGCGACTTCATCCAGCGGTCCAGCCGTTCCTCCGGCACGCCGAGCGCGGCGGCCAGGCGCGTCAAGTCCGCCGGGTCGCCGGCCGGCCGCGCCTTCGCCTGCAGCGGAAACACCGCGAGCGCCTCGTACGTCTCTCCCGTCAAGGTCAACCCGTGCCGGTCGACGAAATCGCCGCGTCCGCTGTCGAGCACGAGTTCGCGTTCCCGCTGGGCGACGGATTCCGTCTTCCAATGCGAGCTTTCGGCGGACGCCGTTTTCGCCGGCGCCAGCTGCAGCCAGGCCAGCCGAAGCAACATGCCGGCCAACAGCAGACTCATGCCGAGCAGGGCGTGAAATACCCTGCGCTGCCTCTTTCTTCGCCATTCCTTGCTCATCCCGCCGTCCGCCTCCGCTATCGTTCATGCACAGCATTTGCCTTCCAGTATCTCCTTGCGGGCGGCCGTTCAGACCTGGCGGGCCGCTCGGCGGCACGACAAAAAACGCCTTGCGCGGCGCGGCGGAAAGCAGCCGCGGCGCCGTACAAGGCGTTCCGTCCATGAGCCGCCGCTCCTCGAGCGCGGCTGCCTTACATCCGGTTCTTCGATTCAATGCAGGCGAAGAAATCGAGCAAAAACCGCTGAAACGCTTTCGCCACAAGGGGGAGCTTCTCGTTGGAGCGATAGATCAAGCCGATCGTCCGCGTGACGCGCGGCGAACGGACGCGCACCTTGGCCGGCTGCAGCTTGCCCGCGCCCTGCAGGGCCATCTCCGGAAGCAGGCTGACGCCCATGCCGGCCGCCACGAGACCGCGGATCGTATCCGTCTCCTGCCCTTCGAACCCGATGCGCGGCGCGAACCCGGCTTCCCGGCATGCGTCCATGACGATCGGGCGCAGCGAATAGCCGTCGCTGAACAGCACGAACGTCTCGTCCTTCAGCTGGCTCAGATCGATCGCTTCCTCGCCCGACAGCGGATGGCCGGGAGGCAGGATGGCGAACAGCTCTTCCGTCAGCACCGTTTGCCCGGTCACGTGCGCGTGTTTCTCGGGATACGGCGAGACGAAGGCCAGATCCACGTCGCCCTTCATCACATCCTGAATCAGCGACGGATACATGCCTTGCCGGAAGCGGAAATTGACGTTCGGGTTCATTTTACGAAACGCCGCGACGACCTCCGGAATGAGCGAGATGCCCAAGCTGTGCGGGAAGCCGAGGCGAACCTCGCCCTTGTCGGGGTCCAGAAACTCCTGGATCTCCATGACCGCCCGCTCGAGATCTGCCAGAATCACCTCCGCGCGCTTCAGGAACAGCGATCCGACCGGCGTCAGCTGCAGATTGCGGCCCTTCTGTAGGAACAGCTTCGCCCCCAGCTCCTCCTCGAGCTGATGAATCTGCCGGCTGACGGCCGATTGGGCCACGTGCAGTTCCTCCGCCGCCTTCGTGACATGCTCCCGTTTGGCTACTTTGACGAAATAATACAATTGACGAAGCTCCATAACGTTCCTATCCCCCAAAAAAGCTTGGTTCGATCCCGCTGCCCGCGTCACCGCCGATAGGAGCGGTCCCGTCTAGCGATCAGGTACCAGTCGTAGGCATAAGCGAGCGCGAACCCGGCCAGCAAGCCGCCGAAGTGCGCCCAGATGCCGATATTCGGCACGATCAGCGTATAAATAACGCCGAAAATCAAAATCGTATACACCGTCTTGCGCGAGTTGGGGTCCAGCGACCGCTTCATCAGCGCCAAAAAGAGATACGCGCCGAACACGCCGTAGATCGCGCCGGAAGCGCCGGCTCCGGCCGTCGTCGGATTCGCGATGACGCTGACCAAATTGCCGACGATGCCGCTCAACAGAAAGAACGCGGCGTACTTCCAATGGCCGAGCATCCGTTCGAGCGGAGGCGCGAAGACGAGAATGCTGAACAGGTTGTAGAAAATATGCGACAGACTGAGGTGCAGGAAGATGGCCGTCACATAACGCCACGGTTCCTCCAACGAGAAGTAATTGTCGCCCGGGGAGCTGTAAAACAAGCCCCAATTCAGCAGCCGGCCGTCCAACAGCAAGTGATCGGCCGCATACGCCAAAATATTGAGCAGCAGAATCGCGGACGTGACGGGATACATCCGCAAATAGCCTTGGAAGCTTTCGTAACGAAGAAAGATCATGGACGTCTCCTTTACGCATCCTTATTGGACAACCGTATTTCGTTATGCTTATAATGATTTTGGTAGAAACCAATTCCAATCAAGGAGGCTATTTCATAATGGCTCAAGAACGTGCAGGCGTTTCGACATTTAAAGGCAACCCGCTTACGCTGATCGGACCGGAACTCAAGGTCGGCGACCAAGCCCCTGATTTTCAACTGAACAAATCGCTCGTGGACGTCGTTTCCTTGAAGGACTATGCCGGCAAAGTGAAGCTCATCAGCGTCGTGCCTTCCATCGATACGGGCGTTTGCGACGCGCAGACCCGCCGCTTCAACGAAGAAGCAAGCAAATTCGGCGACAACGTCGTCATCCTGACGGTCAGCGCGGATCTTCCGTTTGCCCAAGCCCGCTGGTGCGGCGCCGCCGGCGTGGACCGCGTGGTTCTGCTCTCCGACTACAAGAACAACAACTTCGGCGAAGCTTACGGCGTATTGATCAAGGAATTCGCGCTCGACATGCGCGCCATCTTCGTCATCGACGCCAACGATAAGATCCAATACATCGAAGTGCTTAGCGAAATGACGGAACACCCGAACTACGAAAACGCGCTGAACGCGCTGCAAGCACTCGTATAAGCCATTCGGACGGAATCATCAGAAAAGCGAGGACAGGGATCCCCTTCCTCGCTTTTTCCCGTTTATTTATATGCTGGATGTTTTGTATTGAGCCAGCTTCTTATCGAGCGTTCGGTAAATATCAAGAATCGTACGGTAATTAGACCCTAGGTCGCCAAAGGAGCCGCGCGACGCGGAATAGATGTCGACCGCGGACGTCACGGGATTGATGTTGATGACGGATACGGTAATATCCATCGTTCGGCCGGTCATCGTGCGCTTCTCCAGCACGATTTCGCCGACGGACTGTACTTCGTGCAAAAGCCGGTAGCCTTGCATTTTTTTGAGTGTGGAGACGACTTCTTCCCACGCTTTTTCTCGAGATAGCTTGTAATAATGGGATTTCAGCAACGGATCTTTCGCTTTATCGCCAGTCAGTTCGTGACTGCGCAGCAACCCGATAAGGGTCCGCTTCAACAAAGGCAATCTCCCCCTCCAACGTCTTCTATGTACGCTAAGAGCTATCATAGCACAATTTGCGACATAAAAAAAAGGGGTTGCCCCCTTTTCGTTTCGTGAGTAACCCGCCATGCCGTCCGGCTAGCTTGTTTCTGAACCCGCTCTCGCAGGTGGGTGGCCGCAGAAACGTTTTTGAGATCCCCTTTCGAGGGCTTGTCAGCCGCGTTTCGATATTAGTCTCCCTAAAAACAGCCATTGGTTCAAAACAAGTGTATAGCCGTAACGCACATCGCAGGATGTACTGCTATTATAGACCGTTCCGGCGCAAAAGTAAACGTGACGCGCGCCGTTATTTAATGGTCGTGCGGCCGTCCTCCGTGTTCGGCAGCATGATGGCCGCGTCTTCCTCCAGCCGTTTGCGCTCCTCCTCGGCCTCTGCCTCCGCCGCTTTCTCCGCTTGCATTTGCAGCTTCGTGTAGATGCCGTAGAAGTTCCAGAACGCGATGACGCCCACGAGGCTCATCGTGAAGAACGGAACCAGGAACATCAATTTCGGCGAGCTGAAGCTGATGAAGAGCACGACCCCGCACATGACGACCGTCGACAGCGAGCGAAGCGGGCGTCCGATCGTGATGAGCAGCGCGTTCTTCAGCAGCTGGAGCGTCTTCATGTGATAGTGCACCAGCATCGAGAAGAAGTTGAGCAGCGACACGCCGACCAGGACGATCAGCGCCACGAACAAATACGAGACGATGCCCATCGATCCGAGCTTGACCAGATAGACCCGGAAGTCCACGATCAGAATCGCGAACAGCACGGCATACAGGATGCCGCCGAGCATGGCTTGGACATAGCTCTCTTTATAATTTTTGAAGAAAGTCCGCAGAAGCGGCGCGTCCACTTCGCCCATCACCCATTTGCGCGCGACGCCGAACAGCGCGGCCGTAGCCGGGAAGAGCGTGAACGGCGCGATAATCGCCGCGATAATGAGATTGGATGTAACTTGGTCGGTCGTTTCCGCGAACAGGATCGGAAGCAACACGAACACGAACGGAATCGAGCAGATGAGCCACAGGATATTCGTGACCGATAATCGCATGATCCACTCTGAAATTTTGTAAAACCCGCCCATCATGCCTTTCATTTCCATGACTGCCGAATCCTCCTAGCAAGCGATTTCATTTCGTCCTACGATAACTATAATATAGGCGGCCGAATAAAGCCAACGTCCATTTTCGGGAATCCGCGCCGCGTACCGCAGATATGGCTATACCCCTTCATACGTGCCTGCGCCGCGTCCGTTCCGCTCGCTCTCTAGACCGCTCAGCCTTGCCGCTGCGGCATTTCCGCCGGTCAGTCGGGTCAGCCGCGCGATTGCGCGCAAAGAGTCGTCGAACGCTGCTCCGGCGCCGAGGATCCGGTTAAAGAAAAGGGCTTCCGTTCATCCGATTGCTCGGTAAACGGAAGCCCCGGTCACGTTCAAATCTATTCGTCTGCGGACGGACGCGGACGGCGCGGCGCGTCCGAGCGACCTTCGCCGCGGCCTCTGTAGCCGCCGCCGCCGCCATCACGGTCGCGATCGCGGTTATAGCCGCCGCCGCTGCTGCCGCTGCCGCTCGAACTCCGGTTGCCGCCGTAGCCGCCCCGGTTGCCGCCGCCGTAGCCGCCGCCTTCGCCGCGGCCGCGCGGACCGCTGCCGGAACGGTTGCCGCCGCCGAACGGACCGCCGGAGAAACGGCGTCCGTTCGTGCGCACGTCCGGTCTGCGTTTCTTCGCGCGGATCGGATCCTCAGGCGTCAGCTCGATGTTCACGTCTTTCTTCTCCCCCGTGATCAATTTGATCGCCGCCGCGAGCAGGTTGACGGAATCGTACTGCTCCAGCAATTGGATGGCGATCGCCTTGAACTCGTGGACGGACTCGCCGTCCATCGCTTCGAGAATGCGCTCCGCCGTGACGCGCTGCTTGCCTTCGATCGCTTCCGCGATGCTCGGCAGCGGCTTCTTGGCGATTTTGTGGCGCGTTACTTTCTCGATGAAGTGCATGTGGTCGAGCTCGCGCGGCGTTACGAACGACCACGCCGTGCCTTCTTTGCCCGCGCGGCCGGTACGGCCGATACGGTGGACGTAGCTCTCCGGATCCTGCGGCAGGTCGAAGTTGATAACATGCGTTACGCCCGAAACGTCGAGACCGCGCGCCGCAACGTCCGTTGCCACGAGCACGTCGATGCTGCCGTCGCGGAATTTGCGCATGACGGCGTCGCGCTGGTTCTGCGACAAGTCGCCGTGCAGCCCGTCCGCGGAGTAGCCGCGCTTCTGCAGCGCTTCGCTCAGTTCATCGACGCGGCGCTTCGTACGGCCGAAGATGATGGCGAGCTCAGGGGATTCCATGTCGAGCAACCGGCTCAGCGCATCGAACTTTTGGCGCTCGTGCACTTCGATATACGCCTGGTCGATCGTCGGCGCGCTCACCTGCGTCGGGATGACCGACACGTGCTGCGGATCCTTCAGGAACTGATCCGCCAGTCTGCGGATGTTCGGCGGCATCGTGGCCGAGAACAGCATCGTTTGGCGGTCTTCCGGTACCAGAGAAAGAATGGACGTAATATCTTCCATGAAGCCCATGTCGAGCATTTCGTCCGCTTCGTCCAGAATGACCGTTTGAACGTCGTCGAGACGAATCGTCTTCCGGTTGATGTGGTCGAGCAACCGGCCGGGCGTTCCGATAATGATTTGCGGCCTCTTTTTCAACGCGCGGATCTGTCTGCCGATCTCTTGTCCGCCATAGATAGGCAGCGAACGCAAGCCTTTGTAGCGGGTCAGCTTGCCGATTTCTTCCGATACTTGAATCGCAAGCTCGCGGGTCGGCGTCATGATGAGCGCGACGATGCGGTCTTCCGTGACCGGGATTTTGTTGACGAGCGGGATCCCGAAGGCTGCCGTCTTCCCCGTGCCCGTCTGTGCTTGACCGATCAGATCCGATCCGGTAAGCGCGATTGGAATGGCTTTGGATTGAATCGGGGTCGATTCCTCGAATCCAAGCTCCGTAATGGCTTGGAGCACTTTGGGCTCCAGGCCGAATTCAGCGAATGTTTTCAAACTGTTTCAATCTCCTTCTATCTGCATCCTACAGAAAATATACAGTTCATTATAACACAGTTGGGTTTCAGAATACCAGCAAAGGCGGAAGGCACATACTAAATGTTATTCCAGCAAGAAACATTCGAGGTGGCGACCGACCATGAAAGCGTCCCGAACCGCAGCCGCGACGCTGCTCAGCGCGCTGCTGATCGCCTTCGGCTTCAACCAGCTGCTGATTCCCCACAAGATGATCAGCGGCGGCGTTTCCGGCATCACGATGATCGCGGGCTACGCGACCGGCCTCAATATCGGCTGGCTCTATTTTATTCTGAACGTTCCCATTCTACTCTGGGGCTGGCGCGAGCTGGGCCTCCGCTTCGTCGGCTGGAGCCTCGTGTCCGTCGCGGCGACGACGCTTTTTCTGCAGCTCGTGCCGCAGAAGCCGCTTGTCTCCGACATCATGCTCGGCGCCGTGTTCGGCGGCGTCGTCGTCGGCTTCGGCAGCGGGCTCGCGCTTCGCTCCGGCTCCTCCTCCGGCGGCTTCGACGTCGTCGCGGCCATCGTGACGCGCAGGCGGGACATCTCCATCGGCATGCTCATCTTCGTGATGAACGGCTCCGTGATCGGCGCGCTCGGACTGATGACGAAGAACTGGGACGTCGCGCTCTTCTCCCTGCTCTCCATCTTCACCTCCGGGAAGATCATCGATCTGATCCACATCAACCACGTCAAAATGACGGCCTTCATCGTCACGTCGCGGACGGAAGCGATGCGGGCGGCGCTCATCCCGCTCTATCGCGGCGTCACGGTGATCCGGACCCGCGGCGGCTACACGAACGAAGAGAAGGACATGCTCATGACGGTCACCACGCGCTACGAGCTTAGCGAGCTGCGCAAAATCATCGCCGCGACCGATCCCAAAGCGTTCGTCAATATCGTCGAGACGGTCGCCGTCCTTGGCGAATTCCGCAAGCCGACGGTGTAGCCCCCCTCTTGCCTTTACCCGCGGCGGCAGCCGAGACAAACATGGATTTTTGAAAGAGCACTAGGTTTTTCAAACCCCGACTGTTATAATAAGGCTATCCCGTCGTACAACAAAGTTTCGTGCCATACGTTTTACCCTCCATTACGATGAAAGGGTGATGCTTCATGGATATGGAAACGGTCAGGCTCGTACAGATTGTGGAGAAATTAGCGCCGGAATTAGTGCCTTTCCTCACGGAGCGGGAATTGAACCTGAATATCGTGCTGCGGGACGGATTGGCTTGGCTGGAACCGGAAGACGCGATGGAAATCGTGCAGCACAGCATATGCGAGCACCAGAAAGAAGTGCTCCTGCACTAAATGGACTGCTACTCATAAACCGGAACGAGAACAACGCGTTGTTCTCGTTCTTTTTTTGTTTAAATACATCTGTAAGGAGGCATTCGCGCTTCGTTTCGCGGCCGCGTCAAAGTTCGTACGAAATACCTCTGTGCCGCCTTCCGCGGCTGCCTTATAATCGATGTGACACTGTTTGGCGGGGAGAGAATGCGATGGACGCGATCGTATCGGCCTTATTGTTATTGCTCCATGTATGGACGGGGACGTCCGCGGGCGGAGGAACGGAATCCGCTTCGGCGGAACGGCTCGCGGCGAAGCTCCTGACCGCGCAAGCCGCGCAGCTGCAGCCCGGATTGGCCGCGCTGCCGGGCAAGACGCCGGACGCCGGGCCGTCCGGAAAACCCGAGACCGCCGGCGCCGGTTTCGTCAAGCACGATCCCCAGCCCGGCGCGCCGAAAGTGAAAGGCATTTACGTCACCGCGTACAGCGCCGGAGGGTCGAGACTCGACTCGCTCCTCAAGCTGCTCGACGACACGGAGCTGAACAGCATGGTCATCGACGTCAAGGACGATTCCGGCTACATTACGTACCCGACGACGAACCCGGACCTGCTGAAATACGGCAAGCCGCAAAAATTCATCCGCGACCTGCCGGCGCTCATGGCCAAGCTGAAGCAGCACGGCGTCTACCCCATCGGCCGGATCGTCGTGTTCAAGGATACGGTGCTGGCGAAGCAGCATCCCGAGCTGTCGTTCCGGCGCAAGGACGGCTCGGTGTGGTCCAACGGCAAAGGCGACAGCTTCGTGAACGCTTACCGCAAGGAAGTGTGGGACTACAATATCGCGGTGGCCAAGGAAGCCGCCAAGATGGGGTTCAAGGAGATCCAGTTCGACTACGTCCGGTTCCCGGAAGGGTTCGAGAAGAAAGCCGATTCGCTCGTCTTCGACAAGACGAAGGACTCGCGCGTCGATACGATCGCGGCGTTCGTGAAATACGCGAAAGCGCAGCTCGAGCCGCTCGGCGTGCGGGTGTCCGTCGACATCTTCGGCTACGCCGCCTCCGTGCCGGCCGCCGAAGGGATCGGCCAGGACTTCGTGAAAATCTCCAAAAACGTGGACGTCATCTCGCCGATGATCTATCCGAGCCACTACGGCACGGGCTGGTTCGGCGTGAAGGATCCCGACACGAGCCCGTACGCCACGATCAAAGGCGCGATGAAGGACACGCACAAGAAGCTCGATCCGCTCGGCTCGTACCAGCCCTTCATTCGGCCGTGGATCCAGGACTTCACGGCAAGCTGGCTGGGCAAGGGCCATTATATCCCCTACGGCAAAGCCCAAGTCGACGCGCAGATCAAGGCGCTGCGGGAATCGGGCGTCGGCGAATACCTGCTGTGGAACGCGAACAACCGCTACACGGCGGACGCGGCCTATTAAATTCGAAAACGCTCTGCGAGCCGGGAAACGGAACATGCTCCGTATCCGGACTTGCAGAGCGTTTTTGCGTTCATTATCCCCGCAGCTTCGCGGCGAGACGCAGGAAAGACGAAACCGCGCGGTGCACCCGCTTCTGGACGTCCGGGGATTCCGGCGCGCCGCCGGGGCCGAATTGGCGCTGCGCGCCGCCGACGGAGATCCACTCCGGCGAGTTGATGCCGTGCAGGTTGCGGACGATCGTCTGCATATGCTGCAGCGAGCTGACGCCGACCGCGCCGCCGGCGGAGCTGACGGACAGCACCGCTTTGTCGCCGAAATGATCGCCGCCGAGATAGTCCAGCGCATTCTTCAGCACGCCGGTGACGCTGCCGTGGTATTCGGGGGAACCGAGCACGACGGCGTCGGCGTGCAGCACCAGGTCCATCAGCTCCGACGTATGCGGATGAATCTCCTCGTCATCGTCGTTATACAGCGGCAGCGGCTTCTCCCGCAGGTCGAATACGGCCGCTTCATGGCCTTCGTTCCCGATGACGTTCGCGATATAATTCAAGATTAAGGCGGTTGTCGATTCGCGGCGGGTCGCGCCGACAAGAATGGCAATGCGCATGCTCAATCCCTCCATCCATCCAACTTTACATACATGATAGTATGGAAAGTAATTCCGGTCAAGAGAAAATCGCCCAGGATTGGCCGGCCGCCTACAGCGGCTGATGCGGAATGAAATAGCCGCTGCCCGCCGACGTCCGCTTCTTCTCGACGATGGCCGCGGATTTCAGCGCCGGCTTCTTCACGTAGTGGCGCTCCAGCTGGACTTCCACCTCGGCGAAGGCCTTCTCGTCCGTCTCGGCGAGCAGGATCAGATGGCCCGTCTCGTCCTCCAGCTCGATTTCGATTTTGTACAAAAACATGTCGGCACGCTCCCTTGCGCTTCGTATGGATGAGATCATCTCTGAAACATGGCGCTGCGGACTGACCACGGATGCGGCATGCCAATGCCCATCGTCGTTCCGCATGGCAAAACGAAAGCCTTAGCCGCCTCCTGCCGGCCTGTCCGGGCCGATACGCGGGCGATGCTAAGGCTTGCGGACCCGGACGCTTGCCGTCATTGCGATAGGCGCAGCGCCAGGTTGTAAAGCTCCATGTTGAACGGCTTTTTCGTGTTGACGACCCGGTCGATGTCCGTGACGACGAGCTCGTTGTTGATGATGCCGCACGCTTTGCCGGAATCGCCTTCCATCAGCTTGCGCACCGCGAAGTCGCCGAGCTGGCTCGCCAAAATCCGATCGTTGTGCGTCGGCGAACCGCCGCGCTGAATATGCCCGAGCACCGTTACGCGCGGCTCCATGCCGCAGCGCGTCATGATGCCGTGGCCGATCTCCTCGCCCGTGCCGGCGCCTTCCGCGACGACGATGATGCTGTGGCGCTTGCCGGAGGCGAAATTCTCCTTCATCCGGTTCGCGACCATATCGAGATCGTACGGCACTTCCGGCACGATGATCGTCTCCGCGCCGCTCGCGAGGCCCGCGTACAGCGCGATGTCGCCGCAATGGCGGCCCATGACTTCGACGATGGACGAGCGCTCGTGCGACGTCATCGTGTCGCGCAGCTTGTTGATCGCGTCGACGACGATGCTGACGGCCGTATCGAAGCCGATCGTATAGTCCGTGAACGGAATGTCGTTGTCGATCGTGCCCGGCAGGCCCATCGTTTTGATCCCGAGCTTGGACAGCTTGTTCGCCCCTTGGTACGAACCGTCGCCGCCGATGACGACCAGTCCGTCGATGCCCCGCTCGCGCAGCACTTCCGCGCCCTTCTGCTGGCCTTCCGGCGTCAGGAATTCCTTGCAGCGCGCCGTTTGGAGAATGGTGCCGCCGCGCTGGATGATGTCGCCCACGCTGCGAAGGTCCATTTGACGCAGGTCGTTGTTAAGCAGCCCTTGATATCCGCGCTGCACGCCGTACACTTCCAGGCCGTGGTACAGGGCGCTGCGGACGACGGCGCGCACGGCGGCGTTCATGCCCTGCGAATCTCCGCCACTGGTAAGAACGGCAATCGATTTAACTGCTGACATTCTACTCACTCCTCTATGGTGTATCTCGGTTATTGATTCAGTTTGAAGATTGCCGCTTGCGGATGACGACGCTGTTCCCCCAGAAGAACAGCCGCGTCAGCGGGCTTCTGCGCATCAGGCGCCGCGAGACGAGCCGTACGTCCTGCTGTCCGCTCACCTTCGGATCCGACAGGTACAGGGCGATCAGCCCCTCGATGACCATGCGGTGAAACCGCGGAACCGGGAGTCTCGTGACGTCCTTGCGGGCGTTTTCGACGATCAGGCCGATCCGCTCCGTAAGCTGGCTTTGATTCGTATAATAATTGCAGAAGTTCAAATCGCCGCCGATTCGATCTTCCTCCTGATCAATCAAGTAGTCGAGCATGATGTGAAGGCCGCACACATGCGGAAAATACGCGCCCCGGATGCGCAGCGCGTCCTCCGGCGTGCAGGCCTCGTCCGACGCGGCGAGGAACAGCATGAACATGCCGAGCGTGGAGCCGGTCGCGGCCGCGAATTCGTTCCACTGCAGATGCGGCACCTGGTGCCGGTGAGCCTCCCACCAGACGAGCAGAGCCGGTTCGCGCAGTTCCTTGGCGATATGCTTGTGGACCTGCAGGTCCCCGTACAAGCCGACCAGCTCCGTCACGTGCGGCTGCACGGACGCATAGGACGGCAATTGCCTCACGCACGACTGGCATGTCCGGACGAGCTCATGCAAATACCCGCCGTCCTCCCGCTCCGACCGCAGCGCGTAATAGTCCCGCAGCGGCGCCTCCGGATCGACGGCATCCAGCATGGATTGATGCAGCAGCCGGAAATCGTCGGCAGCGAGCGACGTGCTTCTGTCGCACAAATTGTCCAGGTAGTCGCTGATCGTCTGCAAGCAGACGATCAGGGGGACGAGAATATGGCGGCTGTTCAAGTTCGCGGCGGCGTAGATGCCGCCGCCTTCGCAGTGAAACTGCTTGCTCGTCATGCTCGCTAACGCCTGCACGCGCAGTTCGTCGTCCGGAATGCGCTCCGCGATGACGCGCAGCCGTGCCAATTCCGCGCGCACTTCCGGCAACACGTATTTGTATACCCTGTACATGAGGGTAACGGGAGTCTTCGGCACTTGGCGGGCCTGTGCTGACAGGTTCATTCGTGGGTGCGCCCTCCTTTGATCCACTCCGCTGCTTCAGGAATGGCGCTTGTTTTCGATGTCTTGGTTCATGCGGTACCAGATGTGCAGATCGTTGATCCGGCTGGCGAGCTCCGCAATATCGGCATTGATGCCGCAGGAACGTTCGAAGTCTTCCTCCTCGAACAGCTCCGTCTGCTTGGCGTTGATGACGCGTTCGAATGCCATGACCCGGTCCGGAATCGTCCCGCGGATGATTTCCCACTGCGTGACGATCGACGTCCGTTCCGCTTCGCCGTACTGCTCCCACGCCAGACGAAGCGCCGGCAGCGGGATTCCGAGCCGGTCGTCCCATGCAAAGTAACGGTTCACGTCTCAAAACCTCCATCCACTAATGTACCATTTCATAGAGTGTAAATCCAGCGCGAAAACTTGTTCCCCCTATGAAAAACGGCCTACGTCCCGCAGGCGGCGGACCTACGCGGCGCCGGCCATGTATCCGGTATCATCGCGCTGCGAAGATTCTAGCGGGGAGCGGGCAGACGAATGAAAAAAACCCGACATCGCTGTCGGGTAAAACGTCATGTCGATATTCTGTTCCATTACTCCATTATAAGAAACTTCCGGAGGAAGCAGTCATCTTACAATTTGATAACGTTAGCGGCTTGAGGTCCGCGGTTGCCTTGCGTAATATCGAACTCGACGGATTGGCCTTCGTCCAAAGACTTGAATCCTTCGCCTTGAATCGCGGAGTAGTGAACGAACACGTCTTCTCCGTTTTCAACTTGAATGAAGCCGTAGCCTTTCTCTGCGTTAAACCACTTCACTGTTCCTTTCAATGTAACAACCTCCTAAAAATGAGCGCCGTTAAGCGGCGGCTTCCTCCATTATATACCTAGTGGGAGAAATTTGCAATTAAAGGTTGACAAAAAGACCAAGCTCTGATTCGGGAATGAAAGGAAGCTCGGATGCATAGAAGCCCGGGTTTCCGCCCGCCCCGCGAACGGCATCCAGAAGCGCGTCCATATGGGCATAAGGCGTCCACCGAAGCGACACGATCGGATAGATCCGGACGGCTCCGCCCCGCTTGCAGACGCGCATCATCTCGAGAACGGCTTCGCGGTGGAACCGTTCGTCGAACTGGTCTTCGTACAGAAACAGAAAATGGCTGCACAGCACGAGATCGAACCGCCCGTCGGCGTACGGCAGACGCGGCAGGCTCGCGGCCGCATACCGCTCGGCCCGCTTGGCCGGATCGCCGTAATGCGCGGCAAACCGCCTCAGCGACGCTTCCCGGCCCGCCCGGTGCCGGTCCAGGCTCCCGTAATAGCTGAAGTCGTACCGGTCCCGCAGCTTCTCCAGCTTCGCCGCCGAGACGGCGATTTCGCCCTCCGCTTCTCGCACCAGCTCTTCGCTCTCCAGCGCGTAACGGGGATCCGCGGCATAGGCGTCGATGCCGGCCGCCTCCGCGTCCGCGGTAAACGAGGATGCGCCTCCGGCGATGTCCAGCACGCGGCCGGCGGCCGGCCCGCGCAGGTCCGCGCCGAACATCCGCGCGTACTCTTCGAAGCCGCGGCACGTCACGGCCACGCCGATTTGTTCGTACCCTTGTTTCGTATTCATGCTCATCTCATCTCTCCTCGTCTCTTCTCGTCTCTTCTCCGGTAGACTTTTCTCATCTCTTCCTGCTTGCGTCCGCCCGCGTCGCTCCGGCTTGCGAAATGCCGCAGCCATGCGTCCGGTTGCCATATTTTAGCATGCGCGGCATTTGATTTCTACCCCTGAAATTGGCTATCATGGGAAGATACTACGCGCTTTATATGGAAGGGATGGTCATGATGTTCAAGAAGGTGCAAATTTATAAAACCGATAAATACAACATGCTCAACGTCGAGGTGCAGGGCAAGACGCTGATCGTCCGGGAAATCTCCGACCAATGGGGCGAGGAATGCCACACGTTCGTGAGCCGTCCGGAAATGCTGCACTGGGCGGAGAACCGCTTCCGTCCGGAGGACTTCGCGGGACGGGAAGCGGAGCGCGATGCCATACTCGACGGATTCCGTTCGATTTAGCCGGAACTCCCGGGCCGTCCGGGAGGAAAATGATGCCTGTTTAGCGAACATAACCGTATGTAAATTTGCATAGGTTGTGCGGAGGGGAGCTCAAAGTCAGGTGGATACGACATCGACGATTATTTTCATCATCGCGGCATTTTCGCTGGGCGGCATTCTGATCATGCAGCGGAACAACGTTCCCGCGAACTTGCGCAGAGGGCTGGCCATCGCGGCCATCGTCTTTATCGCCTTTGCTTTTTTTCTAATCGTTTACAGTTTTGCCGCGATGGGAACATAACGCAGAGGCGGCCGGGTCAAACTAAGAGGCACATTCTGTCAAAGGAGCGTGACCTCCGGCGTGAAATGGCTGCCGATCGTCCTGTCGTTCTCGCTGCTGCAGGGCAGCGGGAACAGCTTGCTTCCGCAAGCATCCTATGCCGATTCAACCGATTCACCATCCCACACGAAGGCGAGGAGAGTTCCTATGAATCACGTACCGAAGCGTTCCGAAACCGCACCCGAACACCGCTGGAGGCTCGAGGACTTATTCGCGGACCAATCCGCATGGGACAAGGAATACGCGCAAGCGAAGGAGCAAATGAAAGGCGTCGAAGCCTATCAGGGCAAGCTGTCCGACCCGGCCCGGCTGAAGGCCTGCTTCCAGCTCGAAGACGACCTGTCGCTGAAGGTCGAGCGCCTCTACGTGTACGCCAATATGAAGCATCACGAAGACACCGCCGAGCCGAACTTCCAGGCGCTGTCGGAGAAGTCGAAGAAGCTGAGCGTCGAAACGGGCGAAGCGCTGTCCTTCGTCACGCCGGAGGTGCTGAGCCTCTCCGATGAAGCGCTGAACGCGATGATCGAGAATCCGGACCTGGCGAAATACCGCCAGACGCTGGAAGAGATGCGCCGGCAAAAGGCGCACGTCCTCTCCAAGTCGGAGGAAGCGCTGCTCGCGCAGGTCGGCAACATCAGCCAGGCGCCGGGCACGATCTTCAGCATGCTGAACAACGCCGACCTCAAATTCCCGAAGGTGAAGGACGAGAACGGCGAAGAGATCGAGCTCACCCAAGGCCGCTACATACAGTTCCTGGAGAGCAAGAACCGCGAGGTGCGCGAAGGCGCCTTCAAGGCGATGTACGAAACGTACGGCAAGCTGAAAAACACGATCGCCTCCACGCTGAACGCGAACGTGACGAAAAACATTTTCTACGCGCGCGCGCGCAAGTATCCGTCCGCGCTTGAAATGTCGCTGTACGGCGACAATATTCCGAAGGAAGTCTACACGAACCTCATCGGGACGATCCATAAGCACCTTCCGCTCATGCACCGGTACATGGAGCTGCGCAAGAAGCTGCTGAAGGTCGACGAACTGCACATGTACGACCTCTTCGCCCCGCTCGTGGACGAGTTCAAGATGGACATCACGTACGAGCAGGCCAAAGCGACGGTCAAGGACAGCCTGAAGCCGCTCGGCGAAGACTACTTGAACGTGCTTCAGGACGGCTTCGACAAGAGCTGGATCGACGTCTACGAGAACGAAGGCAAACGGTCCGGCGCGTACAGCTGGGGCGCTTACGGCACTCACCCGTACGTCCTGCTGAACCACAAGGACAACCTGAACAGCATGTTCACGCTGACGCACGAAATGGGGCACGCGCTCCACTCGTACTACTCCGACACGAACCAGGACTACCGCGACGCGCAGTACACGATTTTCCTGGCCGAGGTCGCTTCGACGCTGAACGAAGCCCTGCTGATGGACTACATGCTGAAGAAGTCGACCGATCCGAAGGAGAAACTGTACCTCCTCACCTACTACGCGGACCAGTTCCGCACGACGGTGTTCCGCCAGACGATGTTCGCGGAGTTCGAGAAGATCATCCACGAGCGCGCGGAAAGCGGCGAGTCCTTGACGCCGCAGGACTTCAGCAAAATCTACTACGACCTCAACAAGCTGTACTACGGCGACGGCATGGTCATCGACAAGGATATCGAAATGGAATGGGCCCGCATCCCGCATTTCTATACGAGCTTCTACGTCTTCAAGTACGCGACGGGCTTCTCCGCCGCGACGAGCTTCTCGAAGCAGATCCTCGAGGAAGGCGCGCCGGCGGTCGAACGCTACCTCGGCTTCCTGAAGAGCGGCGGCAGCGACTATTCCATCAACATCCTGAAGAAGGCGGGCGTCGACATGTCGTCGCCGCAGCCGATCGAGGAAGCGATGAGCGTCTTCGAAAGCCTGATCGAACAAATGGAGCAGCTGACGAAATAACGTCCCCTGCACGCAAAAGCAGCGGCATTCCGGACCTGGATCCGGGAATGCCGCTGCTTTTTTGATTTGTCTGGCGTTGAAACGCCGCGATGAAGGAGTTCGGCTAGCGCTTCAGCCGTTCAGCATGCCGGTCGGCCCCTTCAGCAGCAGCGTCGTTTCGACGAGCGACGCGACCGCGGCGTTCAGCCGCTGAGCGAGTTCTTCGTCGAGGATGTAGCCCCCGTCGTCGGTCTTCAAGATTTGCGAATCGACCGCGTAGACGCCGGTTTCCACGTGCTTGGCGTACAGCGCCGACAGCAGCGGCTTCAGCGCGAAGTCGATCGCGAGCAGATGGGCGATCGTGCCGCCGATGAACAGCGGAAGAACGATTTTGCCGGTCAGCCCTTTCTGCGGCAGCAGATCGAGGAACGTCTTCAGCACGCCCGTGTACGACGCTTTGTAGACGGGGCTTGCAATGACGACCGCGTCGGCTTCCGCCACGAGCCTGCTCGCTTCGGCGATCGCGGGGCTGTCGAAGCGGGCGCCGATCAGGTCTTCCGCGGGCAGCGAGGCGACGTGCAGGTCGACGACATCCCAACCGAGCGAGGTCAGCTTCTCGGTCGCGTACAGCGTAATGCCGTTCAAACGGGATACCGGATTCGGGCTTCCGGAGATGATAATGGCTTTTGGCATAAGGAATGGTTCCTCCCTTGTCGAGCAAGTTAATGGCTTCATTATACACATCCAATTCCTACCCGTAAACTATGAATTGAACGAAAACCGGTGGGCTGGCTTCGGCCGGCGTCATGGAAACGGCCGCTTCCGTGCGAACCGGGAAGCGGCCGTTCCGATGACGATTGGCAGGACGACGGACGCGTGTCGCGTCCTTTACGATTCCGGCGGGTAGATGATGATCCGCCCTTCTTCTTTCTCGACCCGGACTTTGTTCTTCTCTTTGAATTCGTCCGCCTGCAGGTAGGTGGACGGGATTTGCAGCCGTCCCGCCCTGTCGATGACGGCGTATTCGACGTGGCTCTCTTCCTCGAGGGCCGCCCCGTTCTCGAGCGCGGCCAGCTCCTCCGCGTACGACTGGCGCCGGATGATCTCCGAGGACGTCTTCCCGTCGCGGATCGCGACGACGCGGTCCACCTTCCGGGCGAGCAGCGGGTCGTGCGTGACGATGACGATCGTGATGCCGATGCTGCGGTTCAACTGGCGGAACAGGTCGAGGATCTGATTCGACATCCGCGTGTCCAGCGAGCCGGTCGGTTCGTCGGCAAGCAGCAGCTTCGGCGAATTGGAGAGCGCGATGGCGATCGCCACGCGCTGCTGCTCGCCGCCCGAGAGCTCGCTCAGCCGGTTCTTGATGCGGTGGCCGAGGCCGACGGCGTCGAGCAGTTCCAGCGCCCGCATCCGTTTGGAGCGGCCCTTGAGCAGCATCGGCAGCTCCACGTTTTCGAGCGCCGTCAAGTACGGAATCAGGTTGCGGGCGTTGTTCTGCCAGACGAAGCCGACCGTCTCGCGCTTGTACGCGACGAGGTCGCGCTCCGTGAATTTGAGCAGGTCCTTCTCGTCCACGACCAGCCTGCCCGCGGACGGCCGATCGAGTCCGCCGAGCATGTTGAGCAGCGTCGACTTGCCGCTGCCGCTGTTGCCGATGATCGCCATCAGCTCGCCGGCTTCCACGTGCAGGTCCAAGCCCTGAAGGGCGACGACCTCCAGATCGTCGGTCTTATAGATTTTCACAAGCCCGTCGCAATGGATCATCGCTTATTCCTCCCCTAGCTTCAGCGCTTGCGTAATCTTCATGCGCGAAATCCGGACGCCGAGCACGGCCAGCCCGATCGCGAGCATGAGGCCGACGACGCCGTACAGCTGCGCGTAATCGCTGAGCCGGCGCACGATTTCGAACGGCGGAACCTGGTCCGTCGCGTTGAACGACAGCTGGAAGAGCGGCACGAACAAGCTGCTGACGGTGTTGCCGATCACGACGCCGAAGAGGATGGCCGCCGCCGAGGTCAGCGCCTGCTCGCTCAGCAGCATGCCGATGATTTGCCGGAACGAGATGCCCATCGCCCGCAGGATGCCGAACTGAAGCGTCCGGCCGGACAGCGTCAGCACCCAGAACAGCAGGAAGCCGAAGAAGCTGATCAGCATCGAGATGACGAAGCCGAGCGTCATGACGCCGTTGATCGCCAGGCGGAACGGATCGTTATTGGACCGGATGAGCAGCTGGTTCGCGTCGACGAGCTTCTCGATCGGAATGTCCTTCTTGATCAGATCGTCGTAGATGACCTTGCTGCCGGCTCCCTCCTTCAGCTTGATCCAGACGTCGTAGGGCTCGAGCGCCAAATGGTTCTGGATGTACGGCAGCTGGCCGACGATCAGATTGGGCAGCCGGACCTCCGGGTCGTCGGCGTCGCCCGATACCGGCAGCGGGCTCCAGCCCGGCCAGTAATCGACGATGCCGTAGACGATGAAGTCGGCGCCGTCGAGCCCTTCCCACTTCGCCGAGATCGTGTCGCCCGTCTTGACGCCGTACTGCTTCGCCATCGAGCGCGAGACGAGCACCGCCTTCGGGTTGGTCGAGAGCAGATTCAAATAGCTGTTGAGCGGATACTGCAGCAGGCCGCCCCGCATCCACGCCACGTGGCCGAAGTCGTACGGATCGATGCCGTACAGCGTCGCCGCGCCGCTCTGGCTGCCCGCGGAGAAGCTGGCGTCGTCCTTGCGGAAGACGCGCGCGGCGGACTCCACGCCGGCCAGCTCGGTCATCGTGATGAACGACGGCTCGGTATACGTGACGACCTTCGGCGCGGCGCCCGCCGACTCCTCCTGCGGCTGGCCCGGCGGGCCGGACGGTCCCGGCGGCGGCTTGTCGTTGTCCCAATGAACGGACAGCTGGATGTCGGAGCCGGTCGTGTATTGGATCCGGTCCTCCATGTTGCCGTTGATCGTCCGGGCGGCGTTCGCGCTGAACAGCCCCGTCGCGACCGTCATGATCAGGAACACCTTGATGGTCAAATACTGCGACGAAGAGCGGCTGATCTGCAGCAGCGTGGAGTAGAGCGCCGGCGTCCACCATTTGCGGCCGATCCAGAACACCAGCTTCACGAACCACGGATACACGCGCAGAATGAGCAGCCCCGCGCCCAGCGAGAACAGCGCCGGCATGAAGAAGATAAGCGGATCCACCTGAATCGAGGTCGGGTCGAGCGCGAGCGCCTTCAAATTGGACAATTGATTATTGAACCGGCTCAGGAAGTAGACCGAGACCACGAGCAGGATGATATCCGCGCCGATCAGATGCCAGAACGACAGCTTCGTGAGCCGCGCCATCCGCTGCTTGTGCCCGACGATCGTGACCCGCGTCGCCAGAAGCGCCGGGATGAGAATGAGCACGATGGAACCGCCGATCGCGGCGGCCGCGATTTTGTAGGCCGTGCTGTTCAGGACGACGTCGAGCGAAGCCCGCTGGACGAATTCCAGGAAGCCGCTGGACGCGCCGAGAATCTTCGTGAAGAACACGCCGACGAACGGCCCCGCCGCGAGCGCCAGCGCCCCGAGCAGCAGGCTCTCGATCAGGAACACGGTCATGATCTGCAGGCGGCTGGCGCCGCGGCTGCGCAGGACCGAGATTTCCGTCTTCTGCCGGTCGATGATCAGATTGGCCGCCATGAAGAGATAGAACGCGAGCATGAACATGACCGGCGAATAGAGCGACCAGAGCATGAGGTTCAGCTTGTCCTTCTTCTCCGTATAGGTGGCGATCGGATTCTTGGCCGGCATGTCGGCGTTGCCGATGCCGATGCGGGTATTGAAATAATTATTGATCGCGTTGAACTGCGACACGTACGTATCGATGCGGTCGATGTTCATCTGCGAATAGTCGAGCGAATACTGCCAGCTCAGCAGCGACAGCTTCAGCGGACCGGGGTTCTCGACGAAGTCATGATTGAACTCGCCGAACGGAATATAGAACGACGAACTGCCCTCCAGGCTGAATTGGTCGTAGGCGTTCGCCGCGTTCGCTTCCACGATGCCGACCGGAATGATGCGCACCGTCGCGCCGGTATCCTTGTTCGTGTACACCAGCTCGCTGCCGAGGTCGCGCTTCAGGTCGATGATGAACTTCTGCGTGACGACGGCCTCGTACACGCCGTCCGTGCGGTTCGGGTTCGGCAGGCGGCCGTCGATGACCTTCACGCGCTTCTCGAGGTCCGAGACGGTCCGGAAGCTGCCGGACACCGTCATTTCCTTCTTTTCTTTCTCCGTCGCGTCCGCCGGCAGCACCCGGAACGACTGCGTGGCCCGCATGACGATATACGCCTGCACGTCCAGCCCCATCCGCTTCGGGGCGTCCGCCATGTAACGGTCCGCCTTCTGGATCAGCGACAGCTGCGTGCCGAATTCCCGCCCGCCCGAGACGGACGTCGCCGCCCGCAGCAAGCCCGGATAAATATTTTGGTCGCTCTGCAGCTGCTGCAGCTCCTTGAACAACGTGCGCTGCAGAATCGCGTGCGAGTACAGCGGCATGGAGCTGAACAAGGCGACGCACAGCGTCAGCCCGAACCACAGGTTCAGCTGCAGCCAGCGGTTTTTGGCCATTTTCCGAAAGATCATCGTCAATAATGCCATCGAATGGATTCACCTCTTCTCGCCTAAGCCGGGATCAGTTATTCAAAATGACCTTCATGCCTTCGTCCAATCCCTTCACGATCTCGACGTCCGTCTGGGTCATGAGACCCGGCTCCACGTCGACCTCTTTGCGCCGGTCGCCGTCGGCCACCTGCACGTACGTGCGGCCCAAATACGTCCGCAGCCCGCTGCGCGGAATGACGATGACGCCGGTCTTCTTCTCGAGGCCGATGCGGATGTCGACCGACTTGCCGAGCTCGAGCTTCGCGGACTTGTCCGTCACGCCGACGTACAGCATCTTCGTGTTGCGCTCGTCGACGTCCTTGTTCCCCGTGAGCGGCGCGTCGAGCGGCGCTTGAAGCACCTTGCCCGTCGTTTTCTTGCCGTCCACGGTCACTTCGACCGGCATTTCGCGTTCGATGCCGGAGATGACCTTCGGGTCCTCCGCCGTATAGACGAGCTGCGTCCGCGCCGGATCGGCGATCGTCACGAGCGGGGTGTAACCGTTGATGCCGTCGCCCGACGATTTGGCGTCCGCATAGGCGATGACCCCCGCGATCGGCGCGACCAGCTTGGCGGATTCCAGCTGATCCAGCATGGAATCGAGCGTCAGCTGCTCGCGCTCGACGTCGATCTGCTTCAAGCGAAGATCGGTGCCCTCGACGCCGTCGCGCTTGGCGGCGTTCAGCACGATCCGGGCCCGTTCCAGGTTCAGCTTCTGAAGCTGCACGCGCAGGTCCAGATCGCCCCGGTCGAGCTCTGCGATCAGTTGGCCGGCTTTCACGACGTCGCCCTGCGACACGTGAAGCGTCTTCAGGCGCCCGCTTTCTTTGTAATACAGCGGCACCGTATGGCTGGACGCGACCACGGCCGTGCCGGAGAAGTATTTCTCGATCGTGCCTTTCTTGACGTCGACGGCGTCGACCTTCTCCTCGGCCGGCTTGATCAAGGGCGGCTGCAGCGTCGTCTGCTGCATCGGCAGCAGGGAGCAGCCCGACATCAGCGAGGCGGCGAACAGCAAGACGGCGGCTTGCTTGGCAAGCTGCTTGCGTCGGCGATTAGGCGTTTGGCTCTGCGACAATCTCTCCATCCTCCAGTGCAATGACGTGATCGACAATTTCCATAATGCCGGGGTCGTGCGTCGTCATGACGATCGTCATGCCGAGGTCCTCGACGAGATCGCGAAACACTTTGATGACCTGAAGCCCCATGCGGCTGTCCAGCTCGGCGGTCGGCTCGTCCGCCAACAGCAGCGCCGGCCGGTGGGCGATCGCCCGCGCGATCGCCACGCGCTGCTGCTCCCCGCCGGAAAGCTCCGGCGGCCGGTGCTTCATCCGGCTCTTCATGCCCACCCAATCCAGCGCCTGCTCCGCCCGCTCCTTGTGCAGCGAGGGATCGCTGCCGGCGATGCGCAGCCCGAACTCCACGTTCTCGTACGCCGACATGAGCGGAATCAGCCCGAAGGCTTGAAATACGAGGCCCAAATGCGTCCGGCGCCAGGTGCTCCGCTGCTTCTCCGGCAGCTCGGAGATGATTCGCCCGTCGTAATAGACTTGTCCTTCCGTCGGCTGGTCCAGCGCCGCCAGCAGATTGAGCAGCGTCGTCTTGCCGGAGCCGGAGCGCCCCTTGAGGGCGATCATGGAGCCCGGTTTGATCGCGAGATCGATATTTTTGACAGCGGTTACAGCATTGTCGCCGCGCCCGAACACCTTCTTGACGTTGACGGCCTTGAGCAGAGGCTGCGAGATCGGCGATTCCGCCGCTACATTCGTCACGATTCGGTCATTCCCCTTCCGCGTCTGTCCTATGAATTCGCTTTCATCACGAGAGTTATTTGTAAATTTTTTCTATCAGAGTTAGGATACTAGGGGATTGTCCCCCCTGTCAACCGGCATCCTTTTACTTTTAGGGGGGTAAAACGATGGGAATTGGGGTTGGAGCCGCGCGCGGGGCGCCGAGCCGGGAAGCGAGGGGCTGCTGCGGCTCGGATTACGCCCGAGGGGCGAGGCGCTGTCGCCCGCGCCTCAGGCGACGGCGCAGCCGATGGCCCACGCCAGCAAGCCGGCGACGGCCGAGGACGCGAAGTTGACCGCGTCGTTGGTCATGAAGGCGAAGCCGCGGATCCGCTCGGCCGGCGCGCCGCAGTGCACGGCGCGCTCCGTCTCGCTGCCGCAGGCGCGGCAGCGGTACATCGCCTGCGCGGTCGCGCCGAGCGCCGAGTCGGCGAAGGCGCCGGCCGTGCCCGCGGCGGCCGCGGCGGCCAGCAGCGCGCCGGGCGAAGCCTCCGCCGGCGCGAGCCAGGCGCACGCGGCGCCGATGAAGGCGGCGCCGGCCAGCGCGGCGGCGCTGCCGAGCGGCGTGACGCCGCCGCTCGCGCCGGCCGCGACCCGGCGGCCGCTCAGCACCGAGCGCGGCGCCCGGCGGCTCAGCGCGCCGATCTCCGTCGCCCACGTATCCGCGTTCACCGCGGCCATGACGCCGGCGAAGGCGTACGCCCAGCCCTGCGCCGGCCACAGGAAATGCCCGGCGCAGAGCAGCAAGCCCAGCCCGCCGTTCGCCCATACCTGCATCGCGTCCCGCCTGCCGGTCTTGGCGTAATTCGCCTCCGCCGCCTCCTTCCGCGCATGCCTGCGCTTCCACTTCGACCACAGCGTCGAAGACAGGAAAAACGCCAGCAGCGCCCCGAACCAGAACGGCCCGCCGAGCGCGACGTAGCCCGTGCCCATGATCGCCGCCGACCAGGCGCCCGACCCCGACAGCGAACGAAGCCGGTACGCGGCGCCCGCGATCGCGGCGCTGCCGATCAACCCCGCCGCCGCTCGTATCCACACGTCCATCTGCGCGTCCTCCTTCGCGAAACCGATCGCTTCTTCGATTATACGACATTCGATCTGTCGAAATTTGTCTTTATCTGCCGATTCCATGCAGGATTATGCGGCTTGGCGTTGAACATAAGTAGGTAAGTCATACCGTCGAAACGCCAAGCGACCAAGGCGGCACGCCGCCGCCACGCGAAGGAGTGTCTCCAGTCCATGAACGAGCCGCCGCATTACCGCGATGACGGACGCGGCGTTCCGCGGGAGCGGACGCCGGAAGAGCTGCTTCGCATCATCTTCGATTATACCGCGAAAATCAGCGGAGAGCGCAGCTTGCGCAGCGTGCTGCTGCTGATGGCCGACATGGGCCGCGACATGATCGTCGCCGACCGCTGCACCGTCTGGCTCATCGACCACGCGAAGCAGGAGCTGTTCACCATGATCGCGCACGGGGCGAGCGAAATTCGCCTCCCGCTCGGCAGCGGCTTCGTGGGCCATTCCATCGCGTCGGGCGAAAGCCTGCTGATCGAAGACGCCTACGCGGATCCGCGGCATCATCCCGAATCCGACCTGCGGACCGGCTACCGGACGAAAGCCGTCGTCACCGTCCCGTTCGTCGGCAACGACGGAACGATCATCGGCGCGTACCAAGCCGTGAACAAACTGACGCCGCAGGCGGCGTTCACCCCGCGGGATCTCGAGCAGCTCAAGCTCGCCGCCGCGTACGCCGGCAAGTCGCTGGAATCCGTCATCCTGCAGGAGGAAATCGAATCGACGCAGCGGGAGATCATTTTCGCGATGGGCCAGATCGGGGAAAGCCGCTCGAAGGAAACGGGCAACCACGTCAAGCGCGTCGCCGAGTATTCCGCCGTCCTCGCGCTCGGGCTCGGCTTGTCCGCCGACGAAGCGGAGCTGCTGCGGATGGTGTCGCCGATGCACGACATCGGCAAGGTCGCCATTCCGGATGCCGTGCTGCTCAAGCCCGGAAAGCTGACGCCCGCGGAGTTCGAGCAGATGAAGCAGCACACCGAGGTCGGTTACCAGCTGCTCCGGTCGTCCGGCCGCGCGCTGCTCAAGACCGCGGCGATCGTCGCCTACCAGCATCACGAGAAGTGGAACGGCACCGGTTATCCGCGCGGGCTGAAAGAAGAAGAAATCCACCTGTACGGACGGATTACCGCGGTTGCCGACGTGTTCGACGCGCTCGGCAGCGAACGCATCTACAAGAAAGCGTGGGAGCTCGAGCGCATCCTCGGCCTGTTCCGCGAGGAACGCGGCAAGCATTTCGATCCCCGTATCGTCGACGTCTTCTTCGAACAGCTGCCGGCGCTGATCGAGATTCGGAACCGTTACCGGGACGGGGACAACGGCGATAGCGAATAATGCCCGACGCATGCGCTCCCTTGCGCGCGGCGGCAAATAACGAGACGCATAGCGCGGACTTCCGCGGCTATGCGTCTTTGTCATGCCGGCGACGCTTCGCCGGCTTATACCTTCGCGTTCATGACCTCCGCGTAGCGGTCGGGGTAATTGGTGCAGATCATCAGCGTGCTGCTCAAGCCCGCCAGCCGCTTGATCATCGGGGCGTCGTTGACGGTCCACGCCATGACGGCCAGGTTCGCTTTGCGCATATCCGCGAGCAGCGTCTCGGACACGCGCGTGTACCCGATGGAGAGGAACGAGGCGCCGAGCCGCTTCAGCTCTTCCACGAGGGTCCAAGGCAGCGCGTCGATGATCAGCCCCGTCCGCACGTCCTTCGACAGCTCCCGTACCTTGAGGAGCGCGTTCCGGTCGAAGGACGTGATGACGGCGTCATGCTCCAGCCCCTTGGCGTACAGCAGGTCGACGACCTTCTTCTCCATGCCCGGGTAACGGCCGCCGTACGTCTTCAGCTCGATGTTGAGCCGGCAGCGCCCGACGGTCGCGTCCAGCACCTGTTCCAGCGTCGGAATCCCTTCCCCCGCGAACGGCTTGCCGAACCAGCCGCCCGCGTCCATCCGGCCGAGCTCCTCCGCGGTATAATCGCTCACCCGGCCCGGCGTCCTCGCCGTCCGCCGCAGCGAATCGTCGTGGATGACGACCGGAATGCCGTCCTTGGACAGCTGCGCGTCGAGTTCGATCCACTGCACGAACGGAAACGCCATGGCGGCGCGGAACGCCGCCATCGTATTTTCCGGCGCAAGCCCCGAAGCGCCCCGGTGGGCGACGCAAGGATTAAGCATGAAGAATCACTCCTTCGCATGAATGAGGCCGTTCGCGTCGACCGTCGCGTGGACGGAAATGCCCGCGAGCCGCTTCAGCAGCGCGGCGGCTTCTTCGCCTTCCAGAGGGGCCGGCTGCGATTGGACCGCGCGCATCGGGTGGAACGCGAGCGAGCAGGCGCCGCCGGCGCCGCACGCCGCGTCCAGCACGCCGGTATCGGCCGTCCGCTTGTCGGGCATGCCGCTGAACACGAAATTGCCGAGACTGTAGGCGATCCATTTGCCTTTATAGGATTCGAATCCTTGCAGCACGTGCGGGTGGCTGCCCACGACCAGATCCGCCCCGGCATCGATGTACGCATGGCCGAGCCGTTTCTGATCCGCGTTCGGCAGGTCGGCCAGCTCCGTGCCCCAGTGGACCATGACGACCACGACGTCCGCTTCCGCCTTCGCTTTCTTGATCGCGGCGACCGCCCGCGACGGATCGTACGATTCCGCGAGTCCGGGATGGTTCGGGCCCGCCTTCCACGAGCCGACCGGCACGACGCGCGTCAGACCGAGATAGGCGACCCGGATCCCGTTCGCTTCCTTGATGACCGGCTTGAACGCCTCCGCGTCGTTGCGGCCCGCGCCGACGTTCGGCAGCTTGACCTTGTTCAGATAACCGATCGTATCGAGCAGGCCGACTTCGCCCTGATCCAGCGTGTGGTTGTTCGCCAGGTTGACCAGGTCGACGCCGGAATCGATCAGCGCGGGAAGGGCGTCCGGCGAAGCCTTATACACGTACTGCTTATTCGGCGCCGGCGTGCCGCGCAGCGTGACGGGCGTCTCCAAATTCGCCGCCGTGATGTCGGACAGCTGCAAGTAATTCCGCGCTTTCGCGTACGGATAGCCGTATCCGTTCTTCAGCATGAGCTTCTCGACCGAAGCCGCCAGCAAGATATCGCCCGTGAACGACAAATTGGCCGCGTCGGCTCCGGATCCAGCCCCGACCCCGGCCTCTGCCGGCGCGCCGCTCCCGCCCGAGCCCGGGGCGGCCGTGCCCGCCGCGCCGTCCGCCGGCGAGCCTCCGTCCGGCTTCCCGCCGCTCCCCGGTCCGTCCCCGCCAGCGGCGTTCCCGCCGCCTTCTCCGCCGTTCGCCGCGTCGGCGCCGCCCGCTCCGTCCTGCGCTTGGCCGGCCGACGGCGTCCCGCCGGCATCGCCGGCCTGCTGGCCGCTTTGGCCGTCTTGACTGCCTTCCCCGTTCGCCGCGGGCGCGTCGCCGGCTCCTTTGCCGGCGTCCGCGGAACCGCCGTTCGCGTTCGCGGCGGCGTCCGGCTTATCCGGCGTGCCGCTGCCGCCGTCGCCGCGCTGCAGCGCATAGACGACGGCGAGCGCGCCGACGGCCAGCAGCAGGACGAAATTGACGACGGCCAGCCGCCGCAGCCGCTTGGACCGCTCCCGCTTCCGGCGTTGATGGGATTCCGAGCGTGACATTACCATATAAGGGCGTGCTCCTTTTCCGGGAACGGCGCGTTCCCTCTATGCAAAATACGTATAGCTGCCTTCGCCGCCGCGCTTGCCGATCCGCCCGCCGTGTTCCAGATGGAAGACATGAGCCAGCGTCTCCGACATCGCGAACCGAAGATGATGCGCGTCCCCGGCGATCCGCTCGCCGAACAGCCGCATGCACAAGGCGTAACCCGTCCGCGGCTCCTCCCGCAGAAGCCCGACGATCTCCGCCAGCCGGCGCTCGTGATGCGCCGCCAGCTCCGCCGCGCGCTCCGCGAAGCGGTCGAACGGCTCCCGATGGCCCGGGAACGCCAGCTCTACGTCGTACCGGGCCAGCTCCCGCAGGCTCGCGAGAAACCGCTCCAGCTGCCGGTCGTCCTCGCCCGGCACGACGCTGACGTTCGGCGTGATCGTCGGCAGCACCTGGTCGCCGCACAGCATCCACTTTCGGGATGCCGCGTAGAAGACCAGCTGGCCGCCGGCATGGCCCGGCGCGTCGATCGCCAGCCACGTCTCGCCCCCCATCCGGACGGTCTGCCCCGCCTCGAGGAACGTCACCGCCGGCTGCGGCGCGACTTTCGCCACGAAGCTATCCAGATGCGGCCCGAGCGTCGCGAGGGCTTCCGCCGGCATGCCGTGGCGCGCGTAGAGCGCCGTCAGCTCCGCCTTGAAAGCCGCGCCGCCGTCCGCTCCCCACAGCCGCTCCGCGTACGCGCAGCCTTCGGCCGACATGCGCACCGGCGCCCCGCTCCGCTGCTGGAACCAGCCGGCCAGGCCGTAATGATCGGGATGCTGATGCGTCAGCACGATCGTATGAATGTCCGCGAACGCCACGCCGTGCTCGGCCATGACCGCCTCCCAGGACGCGACCGCTTCCGCCGTATGCAAGCCCGGATCGATCAAGGTATAGCCTCGGTCGTCCCGGAGCAAATAGCTGTTGACCCACTTCAACGAGAAGGGCAGCGGCACCCTCACCTGCACGATTCCTTCCGGCCGCAGCGTTGCGGCCGGTCTACCTGCCAAACCGCCCAATATCAAGCCCTCCCGGCGCCGTCTTCCTAAGGCCGCTCGCGGCGAAGAAACAACGGCCATAACTGAGTTCAATTGTACCGTACGGCCGCAATTCTGGCAAAATGCCGGAAGAGGCATATTTTTCTAATCGGCCATCCATACTAAAGCAAGCTGCCAGCCGTTTCCAGACCGGTGACGGCAATCATTCACGAAAGGACGCGCTGCCATGCTGAACCGGCTCGGAACGCTATTCGCCGAATCGCGGGACTTGACGATGGACCGCCTGCAAAACGAATCGCTCATCATCGAAGTCGCCTATATCTCCTCGCTGTGCGACGAGAGCAAGGTCAGCGATTTCATTCTCGTCCCCTTTACGAAACAAGAATTTCCCTTCGACGAGCTGGTCGCGCGCAATCCGTCGTTCAAGCAGGTGGACGATCCCGCCAAGTGGGCCGAAACGCTGCTGCACGGCTTCGCGCTGGTGCTCCTGAACGGCACGGTCTACAAGCTCGACGTCGCGCGGATCATCCGCAACGAGAACCCGCAGACGATGGTCGAAACCGTCATCATGGGCCCGCAGATCGCGCTCAGCGAGGATTTGATCGATTCCATCAACATCATCCGCAGCCGCTACCCGAGCGAGGAGCTGGCCATTGAGGAACGGACGATCGGCACGATCTCCAAATCCCGGATCGTGCTCATCTACGACAAGCACCGGGTCGACGCCACCGTGCTCAGCCACGTCCGCGCGAAGCTCGAGCGCGTCTCGGATCCGATCTATACCGCCACCGGCGAGCTCGTCCGGTCGCTCGGCGACCGCTACCGCCTGTTCCCGTCGATGATGATGTCGGAGCGGCCCGACCGCGCGTGCGCGGGCATCGAGGACGGCAAGGTGATCCTGATGATGCAGGGCTCCATGTTCGCCATCATCCTGCCTTCCACCTTCTTCGATTTCCTGCACGCCGTGGACGACGATTACGACTCCTTCTGGATGACGCGCGCCATGATCACGCTGCGCTATTTCGCCGTGGTGCTGACCGTTACGCTGCCCGCGCTGTACGTCGCGATCATGTCGTACAACCCGGAGCTGTTCCGCGTGCAGCTGTCCTTCTCGATCGCCGGCAGCCGCTCCGCCGTGCCGTATCCGTCGTTCGTGGAGGTCTTCATCATGCTGTTCATGATCGAATCGCTGATCGAAGCCAGCGTCCGCCTGCCCAAGTACATCGGCTCGACGGCCACGACGGTCGGCGGTCTCATCCTCGGGCAAGCCGCGCAGCAAGCGGGGCTCGTCAGCAGCATCATGATCATCGTCACGTCCGTCGTGGCGATTTCGAACTTCGTCATTCCCGTCAACAACATGTCGACGGCGATCCGGTTCTTGAAATACCCGCTGATCATCCCCGCCATCTTCTTCGGCATCTCCGGGGTCACGTTCGGCGTTTTCTGTTATTTGGTCTACCTGGCGGATCTGCGCAGCTTCGGCAAGCCGTACTTCCGGCTCTTCGGGCGGTCGCGCTCGCAATCGGCCGACATCGGGCAGGTGGCGCGGGAATGAGCCGCTACTTCTATTACAACGTCGTGCTCGTCAGCTTGCTCAACCTGATGCTCTTCGTCCCGTACATGCTGATCCAGTACCGGTACAACGGCGCGATCCTGTCGATGCTGTGCGCCGCCGTCGTCGGCACGACGCTCGCCCTGCTGTACACCCGCGTCATGCGGAAGTTTCCGGGACGGGGACTTCCCGAAATATTGTCGCTCTATTTGCCGAAGTGGCTGTCCGTGCCGTTCCTGCTGCTCTGCGCGTTCATGTGGCTAACGGCCGCCTCCATCTCGATGTACGCCTTCTCCGTGCTGATCAACCGGTTCTTCAATCCCGACACCAGCTCGATCATCGTGCTCGTGTTCATGGCGCTCGTCTGCCTGTATTCGGCGACGCGCTCCACGCTGACGGTCATGTTCGTCGTCGAGGTCGGCCTGATGGTCTGCGCGCCGGTCATCCTGTTCCTGCTGTTCAAAGCCGTCCGCAGCCAGATGCTGGATTGGGACGCCATCCGGACGGTGGGGCATTATTGGAACCGGATGCCCCGGATCGAGCCGTTCGCCGCGGCTTTGTTCGTGTTCACGGGCTATATGAATTTCTTTATGTTCAACCGGCTGTTCTCGCCGAACTTCCGCCTCCGGCACCGCTGGATTCTTCCGATCTTCTGCGGCCTGATCCTGATCACGACGTTCATCGTGCCGATCGGGTTCCACGGGACGGAAGGCGTCGCCGACTATTTGTACGTATGGAGCGTCACTTCGGACACGCTGATCATGAGCTACGGGTTCATCGAACGGGTCATCTTCGTGTTTCTGCTGCTCTATCTGATGCTGTCGCTCATCTTCGCGACCATCGGCTGGCATATGGCGATGGAGATGGTCAAGGCATGCCTGCCGAAGCCCAAAACGGATATCGACCCCGCCCGGACGCCCCGGTCCAACTGGGTCATCGTCGGCGTGTTCGCCGCGCTCACGGTCGCGTACGGGTATTTTTTCGACGAGAAGCAAAACCTGCGGTTTACGAGCCAATGGATCGTGGCGCGGGCCTACGGGGAGATCCTCTCCGTGCTCTTCATCTTCGCGCTGAGCCTGTTCGGCTCCGGCAAAAAAAAGAAACTGGTGAACCATGAAACGACTTCGACTAACGCTGCTGGCGCTGATGGCGCTTAGCTTGTCCGCCCTGAGCGGATGCGGCTTCAGGGACATCGACAAACGTTTTTTCGTCGTCGCGATGGGCATCGATCCGACGGACAAAGGCGCGAAGGGCTTCAAAATCACGCTGCGCCTGGCGGTGCCCTCGCCCAAGGTCGAGCCCGGCGCCGGCAAAAACGAGTTTTTGACGATGGACGCCACGTCCATCGCGGAGGCCGTTCGCCTGCTCAAATCCCATGTCGACAAGGAGCTGGACTTCGGCCATTGCAAAGTGTTCGTCGTCGGCGAGCAGCTTGCCCGCAAGGACTACACGGAAATTCTCCGCTGGCTGTCCCGCCGGCGCGACGTGCAGAGCATCGCGTTCATGGCCGTCGGCCAGCCGGACGCCAAGACGATCGTCGAGGTCGAGCCGAAGACCGAACGGTATCCCGGCAATACGCTGTTCCTCATGTTCGGCAAGGACGGCACGCAGTCTTCGTACTTGATTCCCGTCTATATATTCGACTTCATCCGCCGGCACGAGGAACACGGCATCGACCCGGTCCTGCCGGTCATTCGGGCCGACGATTCCGGGTACGCCATTACCCGGATCGGCCTGCTCAACAAGACGAAGCTGGTGGACATCGTCTCCCCGGCCGAGACGGAGACGTACAGCCAAATCCGGTACCAGGACTCGAAATCGACGGTCGCCGCCGTGAAGGACGGCGTGACGATGGTCATCAACGTCGATAAAATCGCGTCGCATTACAAGATCGCGACCGTGAACGGGGAGCAGGTGCTGCAGCTGCGGCTGAACGTCAGCGGCATCTTCGAGGAAGCGCCGATCGGGGTGTACGGGGAGAATTGGACGGAGCTGGAAGGGATCTTCAACGCGCAGATCGGGGCGGAAATCAAGAAGTTTTTGAAGAAGGCGCAGCGGGACGAGGTCGACCCGTTCGGCTTCGGTCTCCGCTACCGGGCGACGCATGCCGGCACCGAGCAGACGTGGAGGAATTGGCAGCGCATCTACCCGCAGCTCAAATTCGACGTCAAGGTCAAGGTCAAGATCGAAGGCACGGGGCTGGTCAAATGAGGCGGGCGCGCCGCGCGGACGGACGAGGCAAGCTAGCATCCGCGATCGCGGCAGGCGCGCCGCGCGCACGGACGAGGCCGGCTAGCATCCGCGAACGCGGCAGGCAAGCGCGGCTGGCGAACGCGGCAGGGCAAGCAAAAAAGGGCAGCGCGCCGTTCTCCGAACGGGCCTGCCCTTCTTGCGTGCTTGCGCCGCCGCGCTAGACCGGCAGCAGCCGGTCCGTCGCGCGCAGCGCGCCGACCGTCGCGGCGCCGATGCCGAACATCGCGGCGCGCAGCTCGAATTCGATGCGCGCCATGACGCGCATCAACGGCTCGGCGCTGCCGGCGCCGGGATCCGCCGCGCCGCCGAGCAGCGAGCGGCCGAAGCCGGCGAGGTCGGCGCCGAGCGCGATCGCCTTCGCGGCGTCGACCCCGCTTGCGAGGCCGCCGCTCGCGATGAGCGCCGCGTCCGGCAGCGCCGCCCGCACCTCGCGGACGCAAGCCGCGGTCGGCGTGCCCCAGTCGGCGAAGGCCGCCGCGGCGTCCGCGCGCAGCTCGTCCCTTGCGCGGTGCTTCTCGACCTGGCTCCACGACGTGCCGCCGGCGCCGGCCACGTCGATGAACGCCGCGCCGGCGTCGAGCACCGCCGCCGCCGCCCCGGCATCGATGCCCCAGCCGACTTCCTTGATGCCGACCGGCACGCCGAGGCTCCTGCAGACTTCGCCGATCCGGCGCAGCAGCCCGCGGAAATCCGTGTTCCCCTCCGGCTGGAACACTTCCTGCAGGCTGTTCAAATGCAGCACGAGCGCGTCCGCCTCCGCCAGCTCGACCGCCCGGCGGCATTGATCGACGCCGTAGCCGTAATTGAGCTGGACGGCGCCCAGATTGGCAATGAGCGGAATGCTCGGCGCCAGCCGCCGCACCCGGAAGGTCGCGGCAAGCGCCTCGTTCTCGATGGCCGCGCGCATGGAGCCCAGCCCCATCGCCCAGCCCCGCGCTTCCGCCGCCTCGGCGAGGCGAGCGTTGATCCGGGCCGTTTCGTCCGTTCCGCCCGTCATGGAGCTGATGAGCAGCGGGGTCCGCAGCCGTTTGCCCAAGAAGGAAGCGCTCAGGTCGATCCCGCCGAAATCAAGCTCCGGAAGCGCTTGGTGCCGGAACCGGTAACGGTCGAAGCCGGGGCCCGTCCCCGTGCTTTGCACCTGCTCCTCCAAGCAAATGCGGATATGCTCGCCTTTTCGGTTGGCGGTCGCCTCGTGCTCCGCGTTTACGCTGTCTGTCATGCTGAACGTATGCCCCTTCCATCCTCGCAACCTTTGATCCATCATGGCATAGTTGCGGGCTGCGCCGCAAGTTCCATCAGGGAAACGAAAATTTTGATCGAAATTTTCGTTAAAATGATTTTTACAATCATTTTTATTGTCGTTCGAAACAAACTGGCTTATAATAATGGCAAACGGAGTTAGGGAGGCCATCACCATGCAAGTGAAAGTATTCGACACGACGACCGAATTGGACAGCTACGCCGCGGGACTGTTTGCCGCCGCGCTCAAGGCGAAGCCGGATTCGACGCTCGGCCTGGCGACGGGCTCGACACCGATCGGCATTTATGAAAAAATGATAGAGCTGTATCAGCAAGGCGAGCTCTCCTTCAAATACGCGACCACCTTCAATCTGGACGAATACGTCGGCCTGTCGCCGGATCACGAGCAAAGCTACGCGCGGTTCATGAACCGCCATTTGTTCGCCCACGTCGATCTTCCGGCCGGCCGTTCGCACCTGCCCAGCGGGACGGCGGCGAATTTGGAGGCGGAATGCGCCGGCTACGACCGGATGCTCGAAGAGCAGTCCGTCGATATTCAGCTTCTCGGACTCGGCCATAACGGCCATATCGGCTTTAACGAACCGGATCGCGCGCTGCAGGGCGGCACGCATATCGTGGAGCTCGAGCAGGCGACGCGGGAGGCGAACGCGCGGTTCTTCGATTCCCTCGACGAGGTGCCGACCCAAGCCATTACGATGGGCGTGGGCTCCATCCTGAAGGCGGACGCCATCCTCCTCGTCGTCAAAGGCGCGGACAAAGCGGGCATCGTCAAGCAGGCGCTGCAGGGACCGATCACGACGGAGGTGCCCGCTTCGCTGCTCCAGACGCACAAAAACGTGACGGTTCTGGTCGACCGAGAGGCAGGGAGGTTATTGTAACCATGAACGAAGCTGCAGGCAACTGGCTCATTCGCGGCGTGAACGCGGTCGTCGGCGACGCCGTCGCCGAGGGCGCCGCCATCGTGGTGAAGAACGGCAAAATCGCGCGAATCGCGGCGGGCGGCGATCTGCCCCCGGGCGAAGCCGACGGACTTGCGGAGGTAGACGGCGGCGGCGGCTGGCTGCTGCCGGGCTTCATCGACATGCACGTGCACGGGGGCTTCGGCTCCGATTTCATGGACGCTTCCGCGGCGGCTTACGACGCGATTACGTCCTTCCACGCGTCCAAAGGCACGACGCGCTTGCTCGCGACGACGGTGACCGCCCCGCGCGAGGCGATCGAAGCCGTGCTCGAAGCATCGGCCGCCTATCGCGGCCGGCCGATGCCGTACGCCGCCTTGGCGGGCGTACACCTGGAAGGCCCGTTCATCAGCGAGCTGTGGCCCGGCGCCCAGAACCCGAGCTTCATCTCGCCGCCGAGGCTCGATTGGGTCGAGGCGTGGACGTCCCGCTATCCCGGCCTGATCAAGCAGCTGACGCTCGCGCCCGAGAAGGAAGGGGCCGCGGACGTCATCGCGCATCTCGCCCGCGGCGGAATCGTAGCGGCCGCCGGCCATACGGACGCGCTTTACGCCCAGGTCGAAGCCGCGGCCGAAGCCGGACTGTCGCAGGCGGTCCATACGTTTAACGCCATGCGCGCGCTGCATCACCGCGAGCCGGGCACCGTCGGCGCGGTGCTGAGCGACGACCGCATCCACGCCGAGCTGATCGCCGACGGCCATCACGTGCATCCGGCGGCCATTCGCCTGCTCGCGAAGGCGAAGCCGCGCGACCGCGTCATTCTCATCACCGACGCGATTTCCGCCGCCGGTCTCGGCGACGGCGGCTACGAGCTCGGCGGGCTCGGGGTCGACGTCGTGAACGGCGTGGCCCGGCTGCGGGAAGGCGGCAGTCTCGCCGGCAGCACGCTGACGATGATCGACGCGGTGCGGTTCATGCTGACGCACACGGATCTCGGCATCGCGGCGATCAGCCGTATGGCGAGCGCCAATCCGGCGCGCCAGCTCGGCCTGCAGGACGCGACCGGCGCCATCGGCATCGGCTTGGCGGCCGATCTCGTTCTGACGGACGCGGATTTCCTGGACGTCAGCCATACCTGGGTGGAGGGCCGGCTCGTTCACGGCGGCTCGCAAGCGGGCTGAGTCGATCGTCGCGGCCGACGGCATCGGCTCGGAAAGCCTAACTTTCCCGAATGCCGCCGTTCATGACCGTCTTCCCAACCGTACCTAAGCAGACCTTAAATCAAAAGAAGCCCCTCGACACCGGCTGCGCCGGCTTCGAGGGGCTTCTTGTTTCCAAAGGATCGCGTTAGGCGATTACTTCTGGCGAACCAGCTTCGTGATGCGGCCGTCGAAAATCCATTCCGCCACGTACACGTTGCCCTGCGAGTCGACGCAGACGCCGTGCGGCGAGCTGAATTTGTCCGGGCGGTAGTACGATTTCGGCAGGTTCGGCCAGCCTTGCTGCTTATATGCCTTCTGGTCTTCGCCCAGATGCGTGATCAGGCGGTCCTGGCCGTCCAGCACGGTGACGCGGCTGTCCAGGTCGGGCAGGTACACTTCGTCGCCGAAGAAGTAGAAGCTGCACGGCTTGTCGAGGTTATGGTCCACGAAGCGCTTGTGCTCGCCCTCGAGCGTGAAGACTTGAATCCGGCCGTTGCCGCGGTCCGCCACGTATACTTCCGGCTCGCCGCCGCGCAGGTTGATGGAGATGCCGTGCGGCTCGATGACTTTGCCCGGCTCGGAGCCGCGGCCGCCGAACGTGCGGATGTACTGGCCTTTGGCGTCGAATTGGTGAATGTGGTATTGGCCGTAGCCGTCGGATACGTAGATGTCGCCGTTCGGCGCCACGCAGACGTCCGTCGGCACGTAGCGGCGCTCGGCGTCGTACAGGTCCGGACGGTCCGGCACGCCGATTTCGAGCAGCACGTCGCCGTTCAGCGTCGTCTTGACGACCAGCGCGCGGTTCGTGTCCGCGAAGTACAGGTACTCGATGCCGTCGTTGTCGCGGTGCAGGTAGAAGCCGTGCGCGCCGCCCTCGAACTCCGCGCCCCACGAGGTTTTGAAATTGCCGTCCTTGTCGAAGACGACGACGGAATCCTTGCTCGTATTATGTACGTAAACGTTATCATTTTCATCGACGACGATGCCGTGCGTGTAGCCGTACGTAATGCCTTCCGGAAGCTTGCCCCATCCGCTGACGACTTCGTAAGCGTGCGATGCGCTGCCAATGATCTGTTGTTCGGACACGTATCATTTCCCCTTTTCAATGAGTTTCCCCATCAGTATACCAAATTCCGCGAAAAGGGTAAGGGACAAAATAGGCAATTTATGATAATAATTTGTTCGGATTTGCCCGGGCACGGGGTTCAACGGCAAAAACGCCCGCTCCGCCGTAGCGGATGCGAGCGTTGTCTTGCTACCCCTGCGTCGGCCGCATCTCGGCGTCCTGGCCGCCGCCGGCGACGACCGTCTGAATGCCGTGCGTCCGCGCGTATGCTGCCAGCTGCTGCGGCAGCTCGCGGTCGGTGATGAAGCCTTGCAGCTCCGCCAGCGGAGCGATGGAGAACAGCGACGTCCGGCCGACCTTCGTATGGTCGAACATCGCGTACGTGGCCTGCGACCGCCGGATCATCGCCCGCGCGATATGGGCCTCCTGCTCGGAGTAAGTCGTGATGCCGCCCGTCGAGGACACGCCGTCGACGCCGAGAAACATTTTGCCGATGTTCAGCTGCGCGACCAATCCTTCGCCGAGCGGCCCGCACAGCTCGAAGCTGTTGTGCCGCATCATGCCGCCGGTCACGACGACGTTGATCTCGCTGCCCGCGAGCTCCATCGCCACGTTGACCGTGTTCGTCACGACCGTGATGCCGCGCCGCGTCTTGAGCAGCTTCGCCAGCAAATAATTCGTCGTGCCGCCGGAGAGGCCGACGACGTCCCCTTCGGTTATAAGGCTTGCCGCGGCCGCGGCGATCCGTTCCTTCTCGAGGAAGAACAGTCCTTCCTTCTCGGCGAAGGGCAGCTCGCGCACCGCGTTCATCCCGTCGTACATGGCGCCGCCAATCGTCCGGATCACGGGCTCGGCTTTCTCCATCAGCTCAAGGTCGCGGCGCGCCGTCGCTTCGGAGACGCCGAAGCGTTCGACGACCTCCTGGATCGTAATCCGGCCCTGCCGCTTCAACGCGTTCATGATGCCTTCCCGCCGGCGCTGCCCTTTCGACGATTGCGCGTCCGCCATTTACCGTTCCACCCAGCCTTTGTCCGATAATCTGCGGCTTGCCGTCTCCCAATCCGGAAGCGCCTCCCAATCGCCGCGCATCTGCACGACGAGCGAGCCGTTGATGCTGCCGAGACGGACCGCCTCCGCCGGCTTCATCCCCTTCAGCAAGCCGGCGAGGAAGCCGGAGCAGAACGCGTCGCCGGCGCCGACCGTATCGACGACCATATCGGCGGGATAAAACGGAATCTCGAGCGCGCCGCCGTTCTCCAGCACCACCGTCGTATCGCCGACGCCTTTCACGATGCTGACCGCGTTCAGGCGGGACAGCCGTTCCTTCGCCTCCGCGAAGTCCTCCGTCTCGTACAGCAGGCGCAGCTCGTCCCAGCCGGGCAGGAAGTAGTCCGCCTGCTCGGCGAGCGGCAGCACGACGCGGCGCGCCTCTTCGATCGTCCACAGCTTGAGCCGAAGGTTGGGATCGAAGCTGATGCGCGCGCCCGCGGCTTTGGCCGCCGACACGGCCGCGATCAGCGTCTCCCGGCAGTTGTCGCTCAGCGCCGGCGTGATGCCCGTCACGTGCAGGATTTTGCAGCCCTTTATGTAGTCGAGATCCAAGTCGCCCGGCGTCATGCGGCTGGCGGCGGAATGCTTGCGGTAATAATGCACGGCCAGCTTGCCGGCAACCGTTTCGCGGAACATCATGCCCGTCGGCGCGTCCGGCACGAGCTTCGAGCGCGAGACGTCGACGCCTTCCCCGCGGACCCGCTTCCGGATCATCCGGCCGAACGGATCGTCGCCCAGCGCGCCGAACCAGCCTGCCGAACAGCCGAGCCGCGCGACGCCGATCGCGACGTTGCTTTCCGCTCCGCCGAAGCTCTGCTCCAGCGAAGACGCCTGCTCGAGGCTCCGGTATTCCTGCGGCATGAAGAGCGCCATCGTTTCCCCGAAGGTCAGCAAATCCGGTGCTTGCGTATTCGACAACCGTATCCCCTCCATAGCGGTCCGCTGCCGCAGCCTATTTCAGAATCGGGTATTTCATGAAGTAGATCGTCACCAGGTACACGAGCAGCAGCACGACGCTCAGCGTACGCACCTTCGCGATATGCGCCGATGCGCTTTGACCGCTTTGGATCGAAGCGGAAATCCGCTTGAGCGGCTTCGTGATGATGCCGCCGAGCGCGGCGATCGCCAGGAAGAGAACGGTAACGATGATCATCCAGATGACCGCGTAGTCGCTTTGCGACATCAAATAGCCGCCCGTCAGAAGCTGAAGCACGAGAAAATATTGGGCGATGCGGTTCGCGGAGACGAGTCCGTCGGCCAAGCCGGCTTGTCCGCCCCCGTCGAGCTTGGACGCACGTCCGGCCATGAACGGAAGGGCAATATAGAATCCCAATCCCGCCGCGCCGATGACGTGCAAAAAGAGCATGAAACTAAACATCTAGCGTCCTCCTCGGTATTCATAGTCACTTATGAGTATACTAAAATCGGCCTGCCAATTCAAAGAAATCGGTTCATTCGCCGGCAGCCGACAAACGGTGCTTCACGATCACGGCTTTGATGGCGAAATAGTCGATCTCGTCGGGCAGCGCTTCCTTGATCGGCTTCAGCTTGTCCGCGCCGACGCGGCCGATCGTCTCCACGATGAGCGCTTCGTGCCGCTCGGGAATGAACTCGTTCCACGGCAGCTCCTCGCCCTCTTCTCCGCAGCGCAGCAAATGATTCTCGATCGTTACGCGGCTCATGCCCCGAAGCCCGGCGATGTCGGCAAGCGACTTGCCTTCCGCATACAAGGCGAGCGTCTGAAGATGGCTCGGCATGCCTTCAAGCCGCGCAAGCTCGCCTTCGGACGCCGCGTCCGCGGCGCTCCCCGAGACGGTTGCGTTCGAACCCGCGCCTCGCCCGTTCCCGGCCCCGCCGGTCGCGGCGGCGCCGAAGAGCGCCGGCTGCATCGGGGCGTCCTCGTCCGCCGCGCCTCCGGCTGACGATCCGCCCGCCTCCTGCTTGAACTTACGCACGATCGCGATGACGTCATGTCCGTACTTCGACACCTTCGCGGCCCCGATGCCCTTCACGCCGAGCAGCTGCTCCGAGGTTACGGGCTGCCGGTCGGCGATTTCGCGCAGCGCCGCGTCGAAGAACAGCATGAACGGCGGCACCTTCTCGCGCGCGGCCGTCTCCCTGCGCCACTCCCGCAGCGCGTCGAACAGCGGCGCGTTCGCGGCGGACAGCCCCGTTCCGCCCGTGTCCCGCCGTTTGGCCGCCGCGCTCTGGCGGCGATGGACGGGCACCGTCCCCTCCAGCACCGGCAGCGCCTCCGCCGTCAGCGAGACCGTCGGGTATTCGCCGTCGCTGATGCGCAGATATCCCTCCGCGACAAGATAATAGAGCAGGTCGGAAATGTCCCGCTCCGCCCACTGGCGCATGAGCCCGTACGTCGACAGCCGGTCGAATCCGAATTCGAGGATCCGCTTCTCGCGCGAGCCCTTCAGCACCTTCGCCGCCATCGAGATGCCGAAGCGCCCTTTCAGCCGCCCGACGCAGGACAAGGCCTTCCGGGCGTCCTCCGTCACGTCCGCCATCGCGCTGGCGTCCAGGCAGTTGCTGCATTTGCCGCATTCCGGGACGTCCGCTTCGCCGAAGTATTTCACGATGTACTGCAGCAGGCACTTCTCGGTCCGGGCGTAATGCATCATCGTGTAAAGCTTGTTGAGCTGAATCGTCTTGCGGTCCGGGTCCGCCGTGCCGCGGTCGATCAGAAACCGCTGCACCTGCACGTCCTGCGGCTCGAACAGCAGCACGCATTCGCTCTCCTCGCCGTCCCGTCCCGCGCGGCCCGCCTCCTGGTAGTACGACTCCACGTCGCCGGGCATCTGCCAATGCACGACGTACCGGACGTTCGGCTTGTCGATGCCCATGCCGAACGCGTTCGTCGCCACCATGACCCGGTTGTCGTCGAACCGGAAGCGCTCCTGCGCGTCGGCGCGTTCTTCGTCGTTCAAGCCGCCGTGGTACTTGCCGACCGAGACGCCGAGCTTCGACAGATCGTCGCAGACCTCCTCCGCTTCCTTCCGCGTCGCGGTATAGACGATGCCGGACTGGTCCGGCCGCTGCCGCACGAAGTCGCGCAAAAACTTCCGTTTGTCCGTCCCCGTGACGACCGACAGCGTCAAGTTCGTGCGCGCGAAGCCCGTGACGAAAATATTCGGCCGGTGCAGGCCGAGCATGGCCGCGATGTCCTCCGACACCTCCGGCGTCGCCGTCGCGGTGAACGCGGCGACCGGCGGACGGTTCTCGAGCCGGCCGATCCAGCCCGCCAGCTGGCGGTAGCTCGGTCGGAAGTCATGGCCCCATTGGGAGACGCAGTGCGCTTCGTCGATGGCGATGAGCGGGATGTGCAGCTGGGAAGACAGCGATTCGAACATGCCGCCGTCGAGCCGCTCTGGCGCGACGTAGAGCATCTTATAGGCGCCCTGCGACGTTTGCCGGACGACCTCCCGGTATGTAGCGGCGTCGAGCGAGCTGTTCAGGTAAGCCGCGGATACCCCCAGCCGGTTCAGGGCGTCCACTTGATCCTTCATCAGCGATATGAGCGGCGAGACGACGATCGTCGTGCCGGGCAGCAGCATCGCCGGGATTTGGTAACAGACGGATTTCCCTCCGCCGGTCGGCAAAATCGCCAATGTGTCCTTGCCGTCCAGCAGCCCTTCGATAATGTCGCTCTGTCCTTTGCGGAAGCTGTCGTAGCCGTACACTTGCTTCAGCGTCTGCAGCGCTTCCTGATGCATGATACCCCTCCTCTTTCGTTCGATAAAAACAGAGACCCTGACGATGCTCGGTCAGGGTCTCATGTGCTTCATGAGTCAATTGCGGTCCGCTCTCTCAGCCTTGGACGATGGCGATGACGCCGCGAACGGAATCCGCGGATTTGTCCAGGGCGGCTTTCTCTTCGGCGGTCAGATCGAGTTCGAAAATCCTCTCGATGCCGTCGCCGCCGAGAATCGCCGGAACGCCCATGAAAAGGTTGTCGTAGCCGTATTCGCCCTCCAGGAGCGCGATGACCGGCGTGATCCGCTTCTTGTCCTTCAAGATCGCCTCGGTCATCTGGACCAGCGACGCCGCCGGCGCGTAATACGCGCTGCCGTTGCCGAGCAGGTTGACGATCTCGCCGCCGCCGACGCGCGTCCGCCGCACGATCGCCTCGATCCGCTCGGCCGGCATGAGCTTCTCGATCGGAATGCCGCCGACGTTCGAGTAGCGCACGAGCGGCACCATGTCGTCGCCGTGTCCGCCGAGCACGAAGCCGCGGACGTCCTCGACGGAAACGTTCAACTCTTCCGCGATGAACGTACAGTAGCGGGCGGTGTCGAGGACGCCCGACTGGCCGATGACGCGGTTTTTCGGAAAGCCCAGCGCGTTATACGCGACATAGGTCATCGCGTCGACCGGATTGGATAGAATGATGACGTACGCGTCGGGACTCGTCGCTTTGACGTTCTCGCACACGGACTTCACGATGCCTGCGTTCGTGTTGACCAAGTCGTCCCGGCTCATGCCCGGCTTGCGGGCGATGCCCGCCGTGATGATGACGACCTGGGAGCCTTTGGTGTCCTCGTAGCTCGACGTGCCGACGATTTTGGCGTCGATGCCTTGGACCGGCGTCGATTCCATCATGTCGAGCGCTTTGCCCTTCGTCGGGTTCTCCAGCTGGGGAATATCGACGAGCACCACGTCGCCGAGCTCTTTTTGCGCCAGCATCAAGGCCGTGGTCGCCCCCGTGAATCCGGCGCCGACGACCGTAATCTTATTCCGTTGAATCGCCATCTGGGTATTGCCTCCTTCGCCGCTAAGCGGTCAAATGAACAACTGCGTCTGGATGCGTCAAGCGGCCAATGGTCCGAAACAAAGCTGCGCTGCAAGCGTGAAGCCGCCCGCGAATGGCGGCAAAGCGGGCAAAATCCGCATAGGCGAACGCCATGCGGATCTTGCGGTTGCTCCCGGGCCGGTTGTCCAGGGGACAAGCCTCGGCTCAAGAAAATGTGAGAAGGGCGCCGAATCGGCCCTTACAGATGTTTGATGATTTGGTCGGCGAATTCGGAGCACTTGACTTCCGTCGCGCCTTCCATCAGGCGGGCAAAGTCGTACGTGACCGTTTTGTTGTTGATCGCCGTTTCCAGACCTTTGTAGATGGAGTCTGCGGCTTCCTGCCAGCCCAGGTGCTCGAGGAGCATAACGCCGGACAGGATGACGGAGCCCGGGTTCACGACGTCTTTGTCGGCATATTTCGGAGCCGTGCCGTGCGTCGCTTCGAAGATCGCGTGTCCCGTCAGGTAGTTGATGTTGGCGCCCGGCGCGATGCCGATGCCGCCGACTTGGGCAGCCAGCGCGTCGGACAGATAGTCGCCGTTCAGGTTCAGCGTCGCGATGACGTCGAAGTCCGTCGGACGCGTCAGCACTTGCTGCAGCGCGATGTCGGCGATGGCGTCCTTCACGATCAGCTTGCCTTCCGCTTCCGCTTCTTTTTGCGCTTTGTTGGCGGCGTCTACGCCTTCCGCTTCTTTAATGCGGTCGTATTGGCCCCACGTGAACGTTTTGTCCGCGAACTCCTGCTCGGCCACTTCGTAGCCCCAGTTTTTGAACGCGCCTTCCGTGAACTTCATGATGTTGCCTTTGTGCACGAGCGTAACCGACTTGCGGCCATGCTTCAGCGCGTATTCGATCGCGGCGCGGGCCAGACGCTTCGAGCCTTCCGCCGAAACCGGCTTGATGCCGATGCCGGACGTTTCCGGGAAGCGGATTTTGTTGACGCCCATCTCGTTCTGGAGGAACGCGATGACCTTCTTCACGTCGTCGGAGCCTTCTTGGTACTCGATGCCGGCATAGATGTCTTCCGTGTTCTCGCGGAAGATGACCATGTTCACGAGCTCCGGATGTTTAACCGGGGAAGGCACGCCGTCGAAGTAACGGACCGGACGAAGGCAGACGTACAGGTCGAGTTCTTGGCGCAGCGCGACGTTCAGGGAACGGATGCCGCCGCCGATCGGCGTCGTCAGCGGGCCTTTAATTGCCACGATGTATTCGCGGATTGCCGTCAGCGTGTCGGCAGGGAGCCATTCGCCATACGTATTGTACGCTTTTTCGCCGGCAAATACTTCGTACCACGCGATTTTTTTCTGACCGCCGTAAGCTTTCTCTACGGCCGCGTCCAGCACGCGCTTGGAGGCTTTCCAAATGTCGCGGCCCGTGCCGTCGCCTTCGATGAAAGGAATGATAGGGTTGTTCGGCACTTGAAGCAAGCCGTTATCGATCGTGATTTTTTCGCCTTCTGTAGGCAGCGCGAATTTTTCCAATTGCATGAGATGAATTCCTCCTATAAACGTATTTGTTCAGTATACATAACTTGACGGGAGCCGGCAACGCAGCCCGAATGCTAGCTGCGCGTCAACACCCCGTCAGAGGCAAGACGGCGCGGGGGTTGTCCCCCGGCGTCCATTTGCAGTTGTCGGTTAACGCTGCGCGATCGGCGTGACTTTCTGATCGACCGGACCCGTGTATTCCGCGCGCGGACGGATCAGGCGGTTGTTATCGTACTGCTCCAGAATGTGGGCGGTCCATCCCGATGCGCGGCTGATCGCGAAGATCGGCGTGAACAGGTCGCGCGGGATGCCGAGCGTCGTATAGACGGAGGCGGAATAAAAGTCGACGTTCGGTTTCAGCCCTTTTTGGCCCGTGACGATCTCTTCGATTTTGACGGACATTTCGTACAGCTCCATGTTGCCCGTCAGCTTGCCCAGCTCGCGCGACATCTTTTGCAGATGCTTCGCGCGCGGATCGCCGTTCTTGTACACGCGGTGGCCGAAGCCCATGATTTTCTCTTTGTTCGCCAGCTTCTCGTTGATGTATGGTTCGACGTTGCCGAACGAGCCGATCTCTTCGAGCATGACCATGACCGCTTCGTTGGCGCCGCCGTGCAGGGGGCCTTTGAGCGCGCCGATCGCGGACGTGATGCCGGAGTAGATGTCCGAAAGGGTCGCGACGGTGACGCGCGCCGCGAACGTCGACGCGTTCAGCTCGTGGTCGGCGTGAAGGACGAGCGCTTGGTCAAGCGCTTTGACCGCGACTTGATCCGGCTCGGTGCCGTTCAGCATGTACAGGAAGTTGTGCGCGATGGACGCGCCCTGCTTCGGCGCGATCGGCTCTTTGCCGTCGCGGATGCGCGCGAACGCGGCGATCAGCGTCGGAATTTGAGCCTGGATTTTGATGGCTTTGCGCAGGTTGGCTTCTTTGGACATATCGTTCGCCTGCTGGTCGTAGAGCGCCAGGCTCGATACGGCCGTGCGCAGAGCGGCCATGGAATTGGTGTTTTTCGGATAAAGCTTCAGGCTTTCCAGCACGCTTGCCGGTACCGCCGCGTATTCGCCGATTTGCTTCAGGAGCCCGTTCAGCTCGGATTGGCTGGGAAGCTTGCCGTACCAGAGCAGGTAAGCCACTTCTTCGAACGTCGCGTTCTCCGCCAAATCGTCGATGTTGATCCCGCGGTAAGTCAGAACGCCGTCGATGATGGAGCTGATCGAGGAGGTCGTGGCGACGATCCCTTCCAGTCCTTTGGTTACTGTCATGTTTCTCTCTCCTTTAGCACTTTTTATTTAAAAAATGCATTGTACGTTTTAACAATAGTTGGATTCGAGTTCCGTATCGTCGTATTTAATCATATCGGATTTCGATGCGGAAGGAAACAAAACAAGACATAAAAATGCTTTATCGGCATCATAAAAGCTTTTTTCCCGCGTAAAAACGGCGTTTCCGGGTGAAATCCTTCCGTGATTTTACCCAGAACAACAGGCTTTTACCCTCCGGGTTCAAATAAAAACCGCTTTGTTGTAGGCAGCGGCAAATGGTAAAATGTGCGGTAGCGATTAACGCAAGCGGCCGCGAAGGAGGATACCCGCACTATGACAGAACAACGCATCGGCATCATCGATATCGGCTCCAACTCCGTCCGCCTCGTCGTCTACGAACGGACCGCGGGCGGCGCCAACCGGGTCATCGACGGCAGCAAACGAGCGGCCCGGCTCAGCGAGCACCTGGACGAGAACGGCGCCCTGCCCGAAGGAACCGTCGACGAACTGGTCGACATGGTCAACCATTTCCGCCTGATCTGCGCCCATCACAAAACCGGCATGATCCGCGCCGTCGCGACGGCCGCCATCCGCAATTCCGCCAACCGCGACCGCGTGCTCCGGCGGATCGAGGCCGAAACCGGGCTGCCGATCGAGCTTATCTCCGGCGAGCAGGAAGCCGGCTACGGATTTCTCGGCATGATCAACACGATGCCCGTCCGGGACGGGTTCCTGATCGACATCGGCGGCGGCAGCACGGAAGTGACCCTGTTCAAGGACCGGAGTCTCGTCCAAGCCGTGTCTTTCCCGTTCGGCTGCGTCTCCCTGACCCGGCAATACGCCAAGAACGGCATGCTGTCCGACCAGTCCCTGAAAGAGCTGGAGCAGCATGTCGAACAAGCCGTCGCCCGCCATTCCTGGCTTAAGCAGGCTTCGGGGCAGCCGCTCGTCGGCGTCGGCGGCACCGTCCGGTCGCTCGGCAAAATGCACCAGGCATACGTTAAATACCCGTTCGAAAGCACGCATAACTATCCCATCGCGGGCGATGCGGCCGGCGAGCTGTTCGAGCTGCTCCGCAAGCTGCCGATCGGCAAGCGCAAAAATTTTCCCGGTTTGTCCAAAGACCGCGTGGACATCATCGTGCCCGGCTTGGCCATCCTGCGGACGATTTTCCGCGCGGTCGGCGCTTCGCATTACGTGATTTGCGGCGCCGGCCTGCGCGACGGCCTGTTCTTCTCCACCCGTTTCCCGGATAAGCCCCGGCTCGACGACGTCGTCTCGTACAGCGTGCACAATCTGGCCGCCCTGCACCCGGAAGCGCCGCTTCAGCATACGTCGCAAGTCAATCGGATCGCGCTCCAGCTGGCGGAGCTTCTCTGCCCGAGGCTGGCGGACGCCGGCAGCGCCAAGCTGTACCTCGACATCGCGTCCACGCTGCACCGGATCGGCGCGAGCATCGACTATTACGATTACAAGAAGCACACGTTCTATCTCATGATCAACTCCCGGCTGAACGGCTTGTCCCACCGGGAGCTGCTCATCTGTTCCCTGATCGCGTCCTACAAAAGCAAAAACCGCGTGAAGCAGACGGCCGTCCTGTACAAGCCGCTGCTCACCGAGGACGACATCGCGCTCGTCGGCCTGCTCGGCATGCTGCTGCAGCTCGCGATCGCGCTCGACCGCAGCGAGACGCAGGCCATCGGCCGTTTCGAGGCCGAAGCTGCGGACGGCGCGCTTCATCTACGGGCGGTGCGGGCGAACGGCGCCCTGGCCATCGAACGGAAGGAAGTCGACGCGCTGGCCGGCGATTTCAAGAAGCTGTGGGGCTTGTCGCCGGTTCTCTACGCGCCGGATCTCCGCTAATCAGTACTTCCACCTGCGGATGTCGGTCGCCTGGAACTGGCTCCGCAGCGGCTGCAGCTCGTTGCGGACCGGCTCGTAGCTGCCGTTCGACGTCAGCTCACGCGCTTTCGCGTTGTCGTTCAAGTTCATGCGAAGCACGTTCATCAGCACGCCGCGGAGCCGCGCGTCGAATACCGGGCACATCAGCTCGATCCGGCGGGTCAAATTCCGCGTCATCCAATCGGCGCTGGAGAGGAAGAGCTCCTCGTCGCCGCCGTTATGGAAATACATGATGCGGGAATGCTCCAGGAAACGGTCGACGATGCTGATGATCCGGATATTCTCGCTCAAGCCCGGCACGCCGGGACGCAAACAGCATACGCCGCGGACGATCAGCTCGATCTTGACGCCCGCCATGGACGCCTCGTACAGCTTGTCGATCATTTCCTGATTCGACAGGCTGTTCATTTTGGCGATGATGTGCGCCGGCCGCCCTTCCGCCGCATGCGCCTTCTCGCGATCGATCAGCCCGAACAGCTTCTGCCGCAAATCCGTCGGCGCGACGCCGAACGCCTGCCATTCGTACGGCGACGAATAGCCGGTGATTTCGTTGAACAGCGCGGAAGCGTCCGCCCCGATGACGGGATGGCTCGTAAAGAGGCCGATGTCCGTGTACAGCTTGGCCGTGTTGTCGTTGTAATTGCCGGTGCCGACATGGACGTAGCGGCGCAGCATGCCCTGCTCCCGGCGTACCACCAGCGTGATTTTCGCATGGGTCTTCAATCCTACGAGACCGTAGACGACGTGGCAGCCCGCTTTCTCCAGCTGGCGCGCCCAAGCGATGTTCCGTTCCTCGTCGAACCTCGCTTTCAATTCCACGACGACGGTCACCTGCTTGCCGGACTCCGCGGCCAGCGCCAGCGCCTGCACGAGCGCGGACTGGCCGCTGACCCGGTACAGCGTCATCTTGATCGCGAGCACATTGGGATCCTGCGCCGCGTCCATGACGAAGTCGGTGACCGCTTCGAACGACTCGTACGGATGATAGACGAGCACGTCCTCCTGCCGCAACACGGCGAACAAATCGTCCGTCTCCTCGAATTCGTGCGGGTACACCGGTTCGATCTTGGGATAACGCAGCGTCTCGTACCCGTCCAGCGAGCCGGCGAAGCGCATCAGAAAGCTGAGGTCGAGCGGACCGTCGATCTCGAAGAGGTTCTCCCCGAGCTCGAGCTCCTCCTTCAGCATCCGCAGCGAGAACGCATGCATTCCCTTGACGTATTCCAGGCGGACCGGAAGCCCCCAGCGCCGGCGGCGCAGCTCCTTCTCGATCTCCTCCAGCAAATCCTCCGCGCCTTCCTCGTTGAGCGTCAGATCGGCATTTCGCGTCAAACGGAACGGATCGACCGCGATCGTCGTATATCCATTGAACAGCGTGGCGATATGGCGTTCGATCAGATGCTCGAGCAGCACGAATTCATGCTTCTTGCTGTTGACCCGGCCCGGGACCTGCACGAAACGCTGCAGAATCGACGGCACCTGCACGATCGCGAAGAACGGCTCTTCTTCGGGCTCCGGCTGCTCGCCGCGCCCGAGGAGCACGGCCAGATACAGCTCCTTGGAGTGCAGCAGCGGGAAGGGGCGGCTCTGATCGACCGCCATCGGCGTCAGCACGGGAAACACGATTTCGTGAAAATATTCGTCGACCGCCCGAAGCTGCTGCGGATTCAATTCGTCCAGCGCGCGGAAGCAGATGCCTTCGCGCGTCAGCCCCCGCAGCACTTCGCGGTAGGTCCGGTATTGATCCGACACCATCTGGCCGGTACGTTTGATCAGCCTTTTCCATAAGCCGGCGGGCGTGTAGCCCGTGAAATCCCGTTTCGAATAACCGGCTTTCATCAAGTCTTGAATGCCCGCGACGCGGACGCTCATGAATTCGTCCAAATTGCTCGACACGATGGCCAGAAACTTGGCCCGCTCGAGCAGCGGATTTTCGGGATCCTGCGCTTCTTCCAATACTCTGCGATTAAACTCGACCCAGCTTAAATCGCGGTTCAAATAGGGCGACATGATTTTGTTCATCAGACCAGGATCCTCCCAACGTAGATATCCATTCTATCGTAGATATCCATTCTATTATGTAGGGCCAATGTTTCTCGCATATTAAAAGTTTGTAAAGCGGGCGTAAACGAAATGCCGCCGGACTTATTTTTTGGTAAAGGCCATACTCGCTATGCTACAATTATACAATATTGTATCAGGAAAAATCGGCCGCTTAAACCTGGAGGAGTGTTGCTGTCTATGGATCGTGTCGTCTGGAAACGGGTATGGCGCGCCGCGCTGGTGCTGGCGCTGCTGGTGCTCTTCGTGCTCGCCGTCATTTACGTCACGCCGCTCGTGTATCCCTTTCTGTTAGGATGGCTGCTCGCGTATGCGATTAATCCGATTGTCAACCTGCTTAACCGAAAATTAAAAATTCCCAGATGGCTCGGCGTCTCGGTCTCGCTCCTCGTCTTCGCCGTCGCGATGCTGACGATCGTCTCCGCGCTCGTCACGCGCATCGTCGTCGAGATCATCGCGCTCTCCAAGTCGCTCAGCAGCAACATCGATTGGTGGCGGGACCAGTTCGAGTACGTCCTGAACAAGCCGGAACTCCAGAACCTGATCGAGAAGATCACGTCCTTCTACCAGGATAATCCGAACTACCAGGAACCGATCAACAGCCGCATCTCGGATACCGCCAATCTGCTCGCCCAGACGAGCACTAACATCGTAACGTTCTTCCTGAACGGCATCGTCAACATCATCACGTCGCTTCCGAACGTCGCCACCATCTCCGTCGTGGTTCTGCTTGCCGCCTTCTTCATCAGCAAGGACTGGCGCCGGCTAGGCCAGCGGACGTCCGCCTGGTTCCCGCAGGGCATCCTGCAGTCCGTCTCCATCGTCTGGAACGAGCTCAAAAAAGCGCTGTTCGGCTACCTCCGCGCCCAATTCATCATGATCTCCATTACCGCCATCGTCGTCACCGCCGGCCTGCTCATTATCGGCGTGAACTACGCGATTACCATCGGCATGCTCATCGGGCTCGTCGACCTGCTGCCGTACCTCGGCGTCGGCGCGGCCATGGTGCCTTGGATCGCCTACACGTTCATCTATGGCGACGTCAAGCTGGGGATCTCGCTTTCCGTGCTCTACGGCATCATCCTCGTCGCCCGCCAGACGATCGAACCGAAGGTGCTGGCGACGAGCGTCGGCCTCGAAGCGCTCCCCACGCTCATCGCGATGTTCGTCGGCCTTAAGCTGTTCGGGGTGCTCGGCCTCATCATCGGGCCCGTCTCGCTCGTTATCCTCACCACCGTACATAGGGCCAACGTCTTCCGAGATCTCTACGGCTTCATCGTCCGAGGGCCCAAATAACCGCAAGGATAGCCGCGAATGCACGCAAACCAAAGACCTGCTTTCCTTCGCGAAAGCAGGTCTTTTTGCATGCCGTCCAAGTTGGGCGATGCGACTATGGCGCCATCTTCCGAACGCGTGCCTTAGCGGCGGCGGATGACGAACGAACCGTTCCGAACCTTCTTCTCCAGCCACCGGTACAGGAGCATCCGATAGAACGGCCGCGTCATCGGGAGCAGCAGCGTAATGCCCACGATATCGGAGAAGAAGCCCGGAAGCAGCAGCAGCAGTCCGCCGAGAAGCACGCAAATGCCGTTCAGCATGGCATGACCGGGCGGCCGCCCGCTTTGCAGCTGCGCCTGTACGTCGGCGAACGCCTTGCGCCCTTCGCTGCTCGCCAGCTTGGCGCCGAAAAAGCCGGTCAGCAGAATGAGGCCGAACGTCCACCAGCCCCCGATGAGATGCCCCATCCGGATAATGCCCCACAATTCGATCGCCGGAATGACGATGATCGCCGCAACGAGCCATTTTAGCATGTTCGTATTCCTCCTTGGCTTCCTGACGATGACCGTCTACGCACGCGCGCGGGCTTCGAGCATCGCGTAAAACTCGGGCAGCGCCTTGTCCAGCCGGGCCGGCCGCCAATCGCGGTTCACCCAGACGTGGCGCGTGCCGCCTTTGACCAGCAGCTTCCCGGGCGGTTCGGGGCCGTCCCAGAAGAGCGGGTACGAGTCGCCTTCCCCGATCAGCCGCACCTCGGAGCGAAACGCCATCCGGACCGGCGACAGCGCGTCGATCCGCGTGCAGACGAGCACTTGATCGTCGTACCGTGCCGGCGAGACGTACGCGCAGTCCAGGTCGACGACCGGTAGCAGCAGCCCCTTCTTCTCGATTTCGTTGTAGGGCATGCCCAGCGACCGCACGAGCTCCGTCCGTCCGATCTCGAACCAGGTCACGTAATTCCCGTAGAACACGACGCCCATTTGGTCGCTTTCCTGATACCGCACCCGAAGGGGGTGCAAATGCCAGCGGCAAGCCGCGGCGGCGGTTTCCTGCGCCATCGTTATTCTCTCCTTACTTGAACGAAAAGCGACGGCGCTTACCGCGCCATCGCTTCTCTATACGTGCTATGCCGTTGCCGGGTTGCTTACGATTACATGACCTTGGCTTGTCCGGAATAAATGACGCCCATCTCGGCGTACACCGTCACTTCCATGCCGTCGTGCAGCAACTCGAGCGCGTTCGGCACGCCGAGGATGACCGGGATGCCGAGGTTAAGCGCCACGATCGCCGCATGGCTCGTGATGCCGCCTTGCTCGGTGATGACGGCCGCCGCCTTCTGAATCGCCGGCATATACTCCCGGTCCGTCGTCGACGTCACCAGAATCGTGCCTTCCGTCGTCTTCGCGACGGCTTCCTCCGGCGTGCGGGCCGTAACGACTTTGCCCGTCGCGCTTTGGGTGCCGATGCCTTGGCCCTTCGCCAGCATTTCGCCGATCGTGTGGATCTTGATCAGGTTCGTGGAGCCGGAACGGCCGACGGGCACGCCCGCCGAAATAATGACCGTGTCGCCCAGCTTCACGAGGCCGGAATTGATGCCGCCTTGAACGGCGATGTCGAACATCTCGTCCGTCGTTTGCGCCGGCGTGCCGAGCGACGGAATGACGCCCCAGATGAGCGCCAAGCGGCGCATGACCTGCTCGTTCGGCGTGACCGCGATGACCGGCGATTTCGGACGGTATTTGGATACCATGCGCGCCGTATAGCCGCTTTCCGTCGAAGTGATGATTGCTTTGGCGTTCAAGTCGAGCGCGGAATTCGCCACGGCTTGGCTGATCGCTTCCGTCACGGTCGTTTGCTGCGCTTGCGCCTGCTTCGTGAAGATCTCGCGGAAATCGAGCGCCGACTCCGCGCGCATCGCGATGCGGGACATCGTCTGCACGGATTCCACCGGATACTTGCCCGCGGCCGTCTCGCCGGAGAGCATGATCGCGTCGGTGCCGTCGAAGATCGCGTTCGCGACGTCGCTCGCTTCCGCGCGCGTCGGGCGCGGGTTGCGCTGCATGGAATCCAGCATTTGCGTCGCCGTGATGACCGGCTTGCCGGCGCGGTTGCACTTCTGGATCATGTTTTTCTGGACGAGCGGCACCTCTTCGGCCGGAATCTCCACGCCGAGGTCGCCCCGCGCGACCATCAGGCCGTCGGACACTTCCAGAATCTCGTCGAGGTTGTCGACGCCCTGCTGGTTTTCGATTTTGGAGATGATCTGAATATGGCTCGCGTTATGCTTCTCCAGCAGCTCGCGGATTTCGAGCACGTCCGTCGCCTTGCGCACGAACGATGCCGCGATGAAGTCGATGCCCTGCTCGATGCCGAACACGATATCGCCCGCGTCCTTCTCCGTGATGCCCGGGAGCGAGATATGCACGCCCGGAACGTTGACGCCCTTCTTGCTCTTGATCGGGCCGCTGTTCACGATGCGGCACTTGATCTCCGTGCCCTGCACGTCTTCGACCGTCAGCCCGATCAAGCCGTCGTCGATCAGAATCGTCGAGCCGACGTGGACGTCGGCCGGCAGGTTGGAATACGTGACCGGAATCCGGTCGCGGTCGCCCAAAATCTCTTCCGTCGTCAGCGTGATCGTCTCGCCCTGGTTCAGCTCGATCGGCTCTTCCTTCAGCTTGCCGAGACGGATCTCGGGGCCTTTGGTGTCGAGCAGGATCGCGACGTTCTTGCCCAGCTCGCGGCTGGCTTGGCGGATGTTCTTGATCCGGTTGCCGTGCTCTTCGAAATCGCCGTGCGAGAAATTCAGACGGGCGACGTTCATGCCCGCGTTAATGAGCTTCTTCGTGTTTTCCAGCGATTCGCTGGAAGGACCGATCGTACATACAATCTTTGTTTTGCGCATGAGTGGTTTCCATCCTCCGTGATTCCGTCTACGAATATTGGGTTGTCAAACTTGAGCGGACTCGGCTTCCGCCGCGGGCTCCGGCGCTTGCGCGGCCGGCGCCGGCGTACGGTAGGCGCCGACCTTGCGAAATTTATTGTAACGGTCCGTAATCAGCTCGTCCGGGGTCATGCGGGACAGCTCCGTCAAATGGCGCCACACCGCTTCCTTGATCGATTCGGATTGCGCCGCCAGATCGCGGTGCGCGCCGCCCTGCGGCTCCTCGATGATCTCCTCGATGATCCCGAAGCCGAGCAGGTCGCCGGCCGTAATTTTCATGACTGCCGCCGCTTCGTCCGCGCGGCCCGCGTCCTTCCACAGAATGGAAGCCGCGCCGTTCGGCGAAATTGCGGAATAAATGGCGTTCTCCAGCATCAGCACGCGGTTGCCCACGCCGAGCGCGAGCGCGCCGCCGCTGCCGCCTTCGCCGATGACCACGCAAATGATCGGAACGCCGAACGTGGCCATCTCGCGCAAATTGCGCGCGATCGCCTCGGATTGTCCCCGCTCTTCGGCGGTGTTGCCGGGATAGGCGCCCTTCGTGTCGATGAACGTCACGATCGGGCGGCCGAATTTGTTCGCCTGCTGCATGAGGCGCAGCGCCTTGCGGAAGCCTTCCGGGTGCGGACTGCCGAAGAAGCGCGCGATATTGTCCTTCGTGTCTTTGCCGCGCTGATGGCCGATGACCGTGACCGGCACGCCGTTCAGCTTGGCGAGGCCGCCGACGATCGCCAGATCGTCCGCGAACAGCCGGTCGCCGTGCAGTTCGATGAAGTCGGTAAAGATTTCGCCGATGAAGTCCAGGGACGTCGGGCGGCCGTGATGGCGTGCCAGGTGCATCTTCTGGGCGGGCGTCAATTCGTTGTACAGGTCTTCCTGCAGCTGTTTGCAGCGCTCCTCGAGGCGGGCGATTTCATCGCTGAAATCGATGCCCGATTCCTGGCCGAATTTTTTCAGCTCTTCGATTTTCTTTTGCAGTTCGTTCAGCGGTTTCTCAAAGGGCAGTTCACCCGCCATGAATCCAATCCCCTTTCTCGGCATGCATATCCAGCAGTTTGGTCAGCATCGGCTTCATTTCCTTGCGGTGCACGACTTTGTCCAGCTGGCCGTGCTGCAGGTTGAATTCCGCCGTCTGGAAGTTGTCCGGCAGCTTCTGGCGGATCGTCTGTTCGATGACGACGCGGCCCGCGAAGCCGACGAGCGCGCCGGGCTCGGCCAGGTTGAAGTCGCCGAGCATCGCGAAGCTGGCGGAAACGCCGCCGGTCGTCGGGTCCGTCATGACGGAGATGTACAAGCCGCCGTCGCCCTGGAATCTCGCGAGCGCGGCGCTCGTCTTGGCCATCTGCATGAGGCTGAGGATGCTCTCCTGCATCCGGGCGCCGCTCGACGTCGAGAAAATGAGGAGCGGCAGCTTCTTCGCGTGGGCTTGTTCGATCGCGCGCGCGATCTTCTCGCCGACGACCGAGCCCATGCTCCCCGCGAAGAAATCGAAGCTCATGAAAGCGGCGACGACCGGCAGTCCGCCGATCGTCCCTTCTCCGGTTACGACCGCGTCGGTCAGGCCGGAGCTTTTCTTTTGCGCTTCCACTTTGGCGGCGTAGCCGGGAAAACCGAGCGGATCCTCGGAGGAGAGGTCCGCGTCGAATTCCGTCAGGCGGCCTTCGTCAAGCGTGATCGCGATCCGCTCCCAGGCGCTGAGCCGGAAGTGATAGCCGCAGCTCGGGCAAACCTTCAGGTTCTTCTCGATCTCCTTGCTGAACTGAATGTTGCCGCACTTCGGGCACTTGGACATCAAGCCCTCCGGAATTTCCGGTTTCGTGCGGGGCTGGCCCGAAGGAATCGTGGCGTATTTTTTTTTATGGAATAAGTCCTTGAACACGAGTGACACCTCTTTGGGAGCGCGATAGTTTAACTTTCACGGTGCGCCCGGTCGCGGCCGCCGTCATCGCGGACGGCGTTCGGAAACGCGAACGCTTCCGGCAACGCGGCCGGCGCCCGGAAACGCCGAAGCTATGGTTAACGCTGCGAGTTTAAAATATGGTTCAGCACTTCCTGCACTTCTTCCAGTTCGCCAGATGGGACCAATATTTCGTACTGCTGCTTCGAAACGTTGATCGGTCTTATCTTTACGAGAAACCCTTCCTGGGTCAGCCGGTTTTTGATGCTCTCCGCAATTTTGGCCGTCGGCGCGATATAGATAACCGTCCACATGAAAGGAACCTCCTGAGCCGTTGTTAAAGGGGCATCTGTACGCACATGGAGAACCATGGCCGCGATATAAACTCTCGTTATCTGGGCATATGATGTCATAATGATACCATATGTTTAGATTCCATCGCAACGCCGCCCCCTCCGGCCCCGCCGTTCCCGCCGGAAATCTCCCATCGCGTGTCAATTCGTCTGGTCGGCGATTTCGTAGCGGGCAGCCTTCGGATCCTGATGCGCGATCCGCGCGGAAGCCGCGGCCGCGAGGCCGGCGACGAGGTCGTCCAGAAAAACGTGGACGTGCTTGCCTTTCTCGTTCAGCTTGCGGATGATGCCCGGCTTCACCTTGTCGAGGTAGCCGAAGCTCGTAAGGCCGATCATCCCGTAGACGTTCGTGATGCCGAGCGCGAGCGTCTCGTCGACGCCGTACAGCGATTCGTCCGCTTCCATGATCGCCTGCAGCGGCTCCGGAAGCAGCTTCCGCTCGGCCAGCTCATCCAGCGCGATCCCCGTGAACAGCACGTACTGCACCTCGCGCTTCCCGAGCACGTGCAGGACGCTCTCTTCGCATTCTTGGTAAGTCAGGTCCGGATTATAAGGGCGCTGCAGCGAAAATACGATATCCGCCACGTCGCTCACCTCGACGCCTCGCCGGTTCAGCCATTTTTCCATGTTGGACGACATGCCCATCCCCCCGCATCGGCTTGTACGAAACGGCCCGTCCAGAGCAGCCGGAAAACCCGGCGCGCGGGCGGCGGCCGATCTCGCGCAAGCTTCGAAAATGCGGAGCCGTCAGTCAATCTAGCTCCGTGTCTCCTAAATGTATGCGGAGTTGCGGAAACATGTGCATGCCGGAAAATTAAAGATCGCCCCTAAACGGACAAGCGTCATTTCACGATGGCGGAGCCTTTGCCGAAGAGCGCTTCGATGCCCGCCAGCAGCTGCTGCGACGGCTTCACGCGGAAGGCGTCGCTGAGCGCCACGGTCCGCCCCTCGCGCTCGTAGAACAGCACGGTTTCGAGCGGCCCCGCGCTGCCCGTCAGCAGCGACTTCAGCCGCTCCAGCGCGCCGGCCTCCTCGCGGCCGGCGGCGATTTTGACGTACAGCCGCTGCGCGCGCTTCGCCGGCGGAGCCGGGCGCGCCCGGCCCGCGGCGCCGCCGTTCGCGGCCGCCGCGCGCGGCGGCGCTTGGCCGCCGGCGGCGGCGGCCGGCGGCGAGGCCGCGGGCCGCGCGCCTGCGGTCGCGGCCGGAGCGGCCGCGGAGCCGCCCGGCGCCGCATGCGCGCGGCCGCCCGCGCCGCCGGCCGCCGCGCCGTCGCGCGCGGCGCGGCTCTGGCCGAACCGCAGCAGGCGCTGCACCTGCGCCGCGAGGTCGCGCGGCGCGCCGGCGCCGTCCATCCCGCCGTCGCCGAGCGGGATCGCGTCCTCCAGCAGCAGCTTGTAATCCTCGTCCTGCTGCTGCACCTTCGCGAGCAGGACGACGAGGCGGCCGGGCTCGAGCAGCGGCTCGCAGCGTTTCCAGATCGTCGGGAACGCCACCGCCTCCACGCGCATGATGCGGTCCTCGACCTCGAGGAACGCCATCGCCTGTCCTTTGCGCGTCATGAGCGGCTTCTTCGACACGACCATCGCGGCGGAGACGGCGTACGTCCCGTCCGGCGCCTCGGCCAGGTCGACCAGCCGGTCCGTCGGCAGCCCCGCCAGCGCTTCGTCGAACGCGTCCAGCGGATGGCCGGACAGGTACATGCCGAGCAGCTCCCGTTCCAGCCCGAGCAGCTGGCCGGTCGTGTACGGCCGCACCTCCGGCAGCTCGACGTCCCAATTCTGCACCTCGTCGAAGCCGAACAGCTCGATCTGCAGCTCCTCGCGCTCCTTGCGCCACTTGAGCGCCGCCTCGACCGTCTCGTCGAGCACCGCGACGAGCTGCGCCCGGTGCGCGCCGAGCGAATCGCACGCGCCCGCCTGGATCAGCGACTCCAGCACGCGCTTGTTGGCGACCCGCAGGTCGACGCGCCGGCACAGGTCGGTCAGGCTGTCGAAGCGGCGCTGCGCCCGCTCCTTCAGCAACGCGTCGATCGCCTGCGTGCCGACGTTCTTGATCGACGCCAGGCCGAAGCGGATCGCGCCGCCGACGGGCGTGAACGTCACGCTGCTTTCGTTGACGTCCGGGGGCAGCACCTCGATGTCCATGCGGCGGCATTCGTCGACGTATTCCGCCGTCTTGCGCTGGTTGCCGGTCACCGAGGCGAGCATCGACGCCATGAACGGCACGGGATGATTCGCCTTCAGCCAAGCGGTCTGGAAGGCGAGGACCCCGTAAGCCGCCGCGTGCGCGCGCGGAAAGCCGTAATCGGCGAACCGCACGATCATGTCGTAGACGGCGTTCGCGTCGCGCTCGCCGTAGCCCTGCCCCTGGCTGCCCGCGACGAAGTGCGCCCGCTCCTCGTCGAGCACTTCGCGCTTCTTCTTCGAGACGGCGCGGCGGAGCAGGTCGGCTTCGCCGAGCGAGAAGCCCGCCATCGCCGAAGCGATCTGCATGATTTGCTCCTGGTACACGATGATGCCGTACGTGTCGGCCAGGATCGGCTCGAGCGACGGATGCGGGTACTCCACGTCCGCGAGGCCGTGCTTGCCGGCGATGTATTTGGGAATGAACTCCATCGGGCCCGGACGGTACAGGGCCAGGACGGAGACGATGTCTTCGAATTGCGTCGGCTTCAGCTCGCGGAGCACCCGGCGGACGCCGGCCGACTCCAGCTGGAAGATGCCCGTCGTGTCCCCGCGCGTCAGCATCGCGTACGTCGCGGGATCGTCGTCCGGGATGCGCCGGAAGTCGACGGTAATGCCCTGCTGCCGCTTCACCCAATCCAGGGCGCGCTCCAGAATGGACAGCGTCCGCAGGCCGAGAAAGTCCATCTTCAGCAGGCCGACGGCCTCGAGGTTTTCCATGGAATACTGCGTCAGCGCCGTCCGCTCCGTGCCCGCCTGCAGCGGCACGTAATTCGTCAGCGGCTCGCCGGAGATGACGACGCCCGCCGCGTGGGTCGAAGCGTGCCGGGGCATGCCCTCGACCTTCAGCGCCATGCGCAGCAGGTCCGCCGTCTTCGGCTGGCGCTCGGCCGCTTCGCGCAGCTCGGCGCTCGTCCGCAGCGCCTCCTCGAGCGAGATGCCGAGCTGGCTCGGGATCAGCTTCGCGGCGCGGTCCACCTCGCCGAACGGCACCGCCATCGCCCGGCCGACGTCGCGAACGGCCGCCTTGGCCGCCATCGTGCCGAACGTGATGATTTGGGCGACGTGCTCCTCGCCGTACTTGGCCGAGACGTAGGCGATGACCTCGTCGCGCCGTTCGTCGTTGAAGTCGATGTCGATATCCGGCATCGTCACGCGCTCGGGGTTCAGGAAGCGCTCGAACAGGAGCTTGTATTTGAGCGGGTCGACGTCCGTGATGCGCAGCGTGTACGCCACGAGGCTGCCCGCCGAGGAGCCCCGGCCCGGTCCCGTCCGGATGCCCTGCTCGTGGGCGAAGCGGATGAAGTCCCAGACGATGAGAAAATAATCGCTGAAGCCCATATTGTCGATGACCTTCAGCTCGTAGAGCAGCCGCTCGAGCGCCTTCCGCTTCGCGGATTCGTCCGCCGTCCAGGCGGGATCGCCGGCGTACCGCGCTTCCAGCCCTTCGCGGCACAGCGCCTCGAGGTACGCGGAGGACGTCATGCCCGCCGGAATCGGATGGAACGCCGGCAGCAGCGCGCGCCCGAACGTCAGCTCGAGCTCGCATTTCGCCGCGATTTCGGCGGTCCGCCGGACCGCGTCCTCCGCCTGCCGGAACTGCCGGTACATCTCGTCCGCGCTCTTCAGGTACATCTGGTCGGTCAGCATCTGCAGCCGATCGTCGTCCTCGACGGTCTTGCCGGTGCCGATGCAGATGAGCACGTCCTGCACGGCCGCGTCGGCCGGCTGCAGGTAGTGCACGTCGTTCGTCGCGACGGTCGGAATGCCGGTCCGCGCCGCCAGCTCGAGCGTCGCCTGCAGCACTTTCTTTTGCTCCAGCATGCCGTGGTCCTGCAGCTCGAGGTAGAAATCGTCGCCGAAGATCGACCGGTAGCGCTCCGCCGACCGGAGCGCCTCGTCGTGCTTGTCGTGCAGCAGCAGCTGCGCGATCTCGCTGCCGAGGCAGGAGCTGAGGCAGATCAGGCCCTCCGAATGCGCGCGCAGCGCCTCGAAATCGATCCGCGGCTTATAGTGGAACCCCTCCAAATGCCCGATGGAGACGAGCTTCATCAAATTCCGGTACCCCGTCTCGTTCTTCGCGAGCAGGATGAGGTGATAGATCGGATTGTCCTTGCGCGCGCCCTTGTCGAAGCGCGAGCCGGTCGTCAGGTACGCCTCGCAGCCGATGATCGGCTTGATGCCGCGCGCCCGGCACGCCTTATAAAACGGAACGGCGCCGTACATGACCCCGTGATCGGTCAGCGCCAGCGCCTTCATGCCCAGCTCCGCGGCGGTCTCGACCAGATCCTTGATCCGCGCGGCTCCGTCCAGGAGACTGAATTCGCTATGGACGTGCAAATGTACAAACTCGCGGTCGCCGCTCATCGCCATTCCTTCTTTCTCGTAAACGAGCATCTTTTTCTATCATTTTATCATAATGGCCCCCCGCAAGCCCATACAATGGATTCGAGAGGGGACGGGCCGCGTCCCCGCCAGATCCCCCGGAACCGAAGGGAGCGCAGCCTGCATGGAGTCCTTCTTATCGAAATCCATCGTCGACTTCTTCATCGCGTTCGGCGTCGTGTTCGGCGGCTCGATGCTCGCCGGCATGGGGTCCGTCTTCGTCATGGCCGCCCCCGCCGCGATCATGATCGACACGGCTTCCCGGCTGAAAATATGGGCGCTCGTCGCGGCGGTCGGCGGCACGATCGACCCCATGCGCGTCATCGAAAGCAACATGCTCGAAGGGCATCTCTCGCCCGTCGTGCAGCAAGTCTTCTACATCCTGTGCGCCTTCCTGGGCGCGCATATGGGCACGGAGCTCATCCGCTGGCTCTGCAAAGGAGCGGCCTAGCGATGCGCGTGCCCCCCTTCGAACGGTTCGCGCGGTTCACGCAGGCCGTCGCCTTCGTCGTGCTCGGCGGCATTCTCGGCGCCATGGCGTACCATGCGGTTTTTTTCATGAATTTCGACGCGCTGCGCGAGACGAATACGGAATTGGAGGACAAGCTGAGCGACTACGAGGACCGGCTCGAGAAGCTGAATCAGTTCAAGAACCAGCATACGGTGGTGAAGAGCGTGCAGCCGATCCTGCTGGACCGGAAAGAGGAAGAGCCCGTCGCCGGGCTGGACGAGCAGACGAAGCTGGAGTTGAAGACCAAGCTGAAGAAGGATCTCTCCGTCTTCCTCGGGACGAGCATTTACAAGATCAACTCGAACGGAGAGCTGGCCCGGCTGCTGCTGAACGACAAAACCTATCTCGTCGGGGGGAACAAAGAGTTCACGGTGCAAATCCATACGATGCTGGTCGTGGACAACGTGCTGCAGGTGTGGTTTACGGCGAAGCCGTACGCGCGGCCGATCAAATGAGCGCTCCGCGGCCGGCGTTCGCGTCCTGCGAGGCGCGGCCGGCGCAGGGCGGGCGACGAAAACGGCATTTTCGTTTGCCGTGCCGTTCATGGTACAATGGTGGGCAGAAAACAAGCCCTGCTTTGGGCAAAGGAGCTGCACGCCAGTCATGGTTAACGCCTTACATTGGGCCATCGTCCTCGTCATCTGCCTCACGTCGGTGATGTCGGCCGTCTTCAGTTACAAAGCGCGGCGCACGTCCGACACGCGCCGGCGCGGCATGCTCGCCGCCCGCACCAACATGTGCATGGGCGTCATGCTCGTCTTCATCGCGCTGTTCATGATGCTCGCCTTCTCCGGCTCGACGGTCAAGGTCATCATCAGCGCGCTCATCATCGTCATCGGCCTGTTCAACCTGTTCGCGGGGCTGCGCAACAACAGCGTCTACCGTTCGATGAAAGGCTAGCCGGCCGGCTTCCTTCAGGCTTGCGCAACCTGCTCGGCGCTCGAAACCCGGCCTTCCCCTCGCGAAGCAGCTCGGTCGAATCTTGCGTTCCCCTTCGCAGTCCGGAACCGCCCCCCTTAGTAGGGATCGATCAGCTGCGCCGCGAGCATCGCCTTGGCCGCCGTGCCCGCGGGGTCCTTCAGCTCGATCTCGAGCTTGACGCTCTTGCGGCTCATCTCCAGCAGCGACGGCACGATGACGATCTCGCTCTCCAGCTGGAGCGGCCGGACGAAATACGTCGTCATGCTCTCGATCACGTAATCCCGCTTCCCCAGCTCCCGGATAAACCCCCGGGCCGCCTGCGTCATCAGCGTGACGAGCACGCCCTCCGAGATCGTGCCGAACGTCCCCGACATTTGCGGCGTGATCCGTCCTTCGTACGCCGCGCGTTCCCCTTCCGCATCCTCCGTCAATCGAAAGCCCGCCCCGATCAGCTCGTCGAACGTCTCTCCGGATTCCTTTTGCTTGCCCGCGTAGCGCATCGCCTCCAGCGCTTCGTTGCGGCTGACCGCGGCGAGCAGCTTGCGGTTCTTGTCCACGATCGGCAGCAGGTCGATCCCCTCGGCCGCCATCGTGTGCGCCGCGGACGCGATCGGAATGTTCGGCGCCGCCGTGATCGGATTGCGCGCCATCAGCTTCTCGACCGGCACGGCCTCGTCCGCGCCCTCCGCGTCCTTCGCCGTCATCATCCCGACGACCCGCCCCCGCTCGTCCAGCACCGGAAACCGCGTGCCCCCGACCCGGGCGGCCAGCCGCACGTAATCGCCCTTCGTCTCGCCGAGCCGCATCGTCTCCACCGGGCGGCTGTACGTCACGATGTCCTCGACGAGCATGATTTTCTGCCGGATGAGCCGGTCGAACATCGCGCGGTTGATCATGGACGCGACCGTGTACGTATCGTGCTTGGAGGAGATGATCGGCAGCCCGAGCTCGTCCGCGAGCAGCCGGATGTCCTCGCTCGTGCCGAAGCCGCCGGTGATGAGCACGCCCGCGCCCTGCTCCAAGGCGAGGCGGTGGGCGCCCTGCCGGTTGCCGACGATGAGCAGGCTGCCCGCGTCGATGTAGCGGACCATCGCGTCGAGCTCCATCGCGCCGATGACGAATTTGTGCAGCGTCTTCTCAAGGCCCCCCGCGCCGCCGTACAGCTGGCCCTGCACGATGTCGGCCACTTCCCCGAACGTCAGCCGGTCCGGCGTTTCCCGCCCGCGGCGCTGGATCCGGACGGTCCCGATCCGCTCCTTCGTGCTGACGAGCCCCGTCGCCTCCGCCTCCTTGATCGCCTTGTACGCCGTTCCCTCGCTCACGTCCAGCTCCTCCGCCATCGTCCGGACGGACAGCTTCGTTCCGATTTCGAGCTGGCGGATATAGTCCATCAGCCGTTCGTGCTTCGTTTGCGCCTCTGGCGCCTTCCCTCCGGATGCCACGGCGTTCACCCCTTGTCCTTTGCGCAGCGTTCGCTGCCTGTCTGATTCCATTTTACCAGAAAGCTAGACGCGGACGCACCGCTCTTTGGGCGCGGAGACGCGTCATTTTATGTTGAAAACGGCTCTGTCCGCCAATCACCAAGGGATAGATGTCCTCATATGATGAACTAATTCGTGTCAAAATCCTATGGACCCCTGGCCAAAACGTCAACATCCTCCGGCATGGAAGGAGCTCCGTCGATGCTGAAAACGAAAGTCGCCGTTCACGTCATCAGCCCCGGCATTCTGCCGGATGACGCCATCATGCTCGGCGACGCCTATCTGAGACAATGGAAAATCCCGCAAGGTCAGCCGGTGACGCTCAAATTCGGGGCATTGCGCCAATATGTCAAAGTCGTGCCGGTCGAACGGTTCGACGGGATGCGGATCGGTCAAAGCCTGGCAAGGAAGATGGGACTGCTGCAGAACACGACGCTTCGCATCCGTTATCGCGCCGAGGACGCCGTGCTCGCGCTCGGGCCGCTGATCGGCGTGCTGATCAGCCGCGACGACCCGGAGCACCGCGAGCGGCCGTTCGGCTCCATCACGATGTTCTGCAAGGAACTGGTGGATGCCTGCGCCGCGCAGGGCGCCCACGTGTACTTCTTCACGCCGCTTCACCTGAAAGGCAATTTCAATACCGTCGAGGGCTGGACGTATTCGAACGAAGGCTGGCGCAAGGCGTTCATGCCGTCGCCGGACGTCGTCAACAACCGGCTCACGTCGCGCAAGCTGGAGAACCGGCCCAACGTGCAGGCGTTCATTCAAGAAGTCAAGACGCGGCACAACAGCACGGTGTTCAACGAAAAATTCCTCGATAAGCCGGAAGTGTTCGAAGCGCTGGCGAAGGACCCGTCCCTGGTCAAATATTTGCCGGAATCCCACGTGCTCAAAACCTTCCCGATGCTCAAGGCGATGTGCGCCCGGTACCACACCGTCTTCCTGAAGCCGGTGCGCGGCAGCCTGGGCAAAGGCATCATCCGCATCACCCGGCTCGAAGGCGACTCGTATTCCGCGCAGTACGCCACCGTCGGAGGGACGCGCCGGCATTATTTCAGCAGCCTGCTCAAGCTCTACGGCTCCATCTCCGGCAAGATGAAAACCGTCCGGTACCAGATCCAGCAAGGGCTGCAGCTGATCGACATCATGGGCCGGCCCGTCGACTTCCGCGCGCTCGTGCAGAAGAACGAAACCGGCAAATGGGTGCTCACGTCCATCGTCGCCCGCACGGCGGGCAGCCATCATTTCGTGTCGAACCTCGCGAGAGGCGGCACGCTCAGCACCGTTCGCGAGGCCGTCGGCCGGTCCAACCTGTCCGGCGCGAACAGCCACGACGCCCCCGGGAAGCTGCAGCGGGCCGCGATCGACATCGCGCACGGCATCGACGCGTTCATTCCCGCGCATTTCGGCGAGCTCGGCATCGATCTGGCGCTCGATACGCACGGCCGCGTCTGGTTGCTGGAAGTGAATTCCAAGCCTTCCAAGAACGACAATACGCCGCTGCCGGATCAGAAGATCCGTCCCTCCGTCCGCAACATGGTCCGTTACGCGCGGCACTTGGCCGAATTTTGAAGCAAAAGGAGGAAGCGGCGATGGCTGAACCGGCACGAACCGGCATCCTCGGCATCCTGATCAGCCAGCGGCGGTTCGACGGCGCCGGCGGGTGCGAAGAAGCTCCCGTCATGCCGGAGGACGATTTTTGCCGCCGACTTTGCGCGTATGGGCAGACGATCGGCATGCTCGTTTTTTTGTTTTGCGCCTCCCACGCCGCTTCCGCCGGGGAGACGATCGGCGGCTACGCGCTGCGAAGCGGCGAATGGCGGCCCGAGAGCTTTCCGCTCCCCGACGTCGTCTACGACCGGGCGCTGCCGGCGTCGGCCGCGGAAGCCCGGCGGTTCCGGCACGCGCTCGCGCGGCTGAAGCAGCGCAAGCGGTACGCGCTGCTGAACGGCTCGCTGCCCGGCAAGCTCGACGTCTTCCGCGCCATGGCGCATGACGAAGCGCTGCGCCCGCTGCTGCCGGAGACGGAGCCTTACGAAGGCGCCGGCCAATTGGCGCGCCTGCTCGCCCGCCATCCGGGCGGCCTGTTCCTGAAGCCGGCGGCGGGCATGCACGGCAAGGGCGCGCTGCGGCTGCTCGCGGACGCGGAGGGCTGGCGCGCCGACGGCCGCGACCGGCATAACCGCCCGCTCGCGCGCCGCTTCCGCACGCGGGAAGCCGCCGGCGCGTGGCTCGACCGCTTCGCGTCCGCGGCCCCGTACCTCGTTCAGCCCTGCTTGCGGCTGACCGACGAGGAAGGCCGCGCCTTCGACGTCCGGGCGCTCCTGCAGAAGGACGCCGGCGGCCGCTGGACCTTCACCGGCGCGGCCGTGCGGCGCGGCGGCGCGGGCAGCGTGACCGCCAACCTGCACGGCGGCGGCACGGCCGCCACGGCCGCGGCGGCGTTCCGGCCGCGGTTCGGCGAGGACGGCGCGGCGGAGCTGCTGGCGCGCGTCCGTCGCGCGAGCGAACGGGCCGGCGCGTGCCTCGAAGCGCACTTCGGCCGGTTCGCCGAGCTGGGCCTCGATTTCGGCCTCGAGCCGGACGGCCGGCTGTGGCTTTTGGAGGCGAACGCCAAGCCGGGCCGCGCGTCCTTCGCGGCCGACGCCGACGCCGCCGAGGCGGCCGTTCGCCGGCCGCTCGATTATGCGATGCTGCTGGCTTCGCGCCAGCGTCCCCTGTTCCCGACCACCCGAATTCAAAGGAGATACATCCAGGAGGTTCATCCATGAGTTTGACATCTTGTCATGTACACTTCTCACCCTCAAGCGAACGCATCGTCTACCTGTCGGGCTCACTCCTTCGCTCCCTGAAACTGTCCGGCAAGAAGACGATCCAACTGAAATTTGGGCACGAAACGCTGACGGCCGCCGTAAAGCCCATCAACCGGCAGGGCAACCACCTGTACCTGTCCGCCGGCGTCCGCCAGACGATCAAGGTTCCGAAGACCGGCAGCATCTCGTACGTGCAAGGCGAAGACATCGATCTCCAGCTCGGGCCGCTGATCGGCGTGCTGACCGACGGCGACCGCAAGAGCGACTCGCCCTTCGGCTCCCGCTCCGGCTACATCCGCCAGCTGATCCGCATGGGCGAGCGCAAGGCGTACGTGTTCGCCTTCACGCCGCGCGACGTGAACTGGACGAAGGAGACCGTCAACGGCTACTTCCTCAACAGCGCCGGCGCTTGGTACCGCAAGGTCGTGCCGCTGCCGGACGTCGTCTACAACCGGCTGCCGAGCCGCTACGCCGAAACGACGGCCTCGATCATGTCGATGCGGGAACGCTTCGTCCGCAAGGGCGTGCCGTTCTTCAACTGGAGCTTCTTCAACAAATCCGACGTCTATAAGCTGCTGGACAAAGACGTGGAGGCGCTCGAGCACCTGCCGGAATCGGTCAACAACCCGCGCGCCGAGAAGATCAAGGAGATGCTGGAGAATCACCAGTTCATCTATTTCAAGCCCACGGCCGGCAGCCTCGGCATCGGCATCTACCGGCTGACCTACCATCCGAAGCGGGGCTACTTCGCCCGCTACCGGCGCGGCAACACGAACGTGCTGCTGCGCTTCACGAACTTCAACAGCCTGATGCGCATGCTGGAGACGCGCCACGGCAGCGGCCTCGGGCGGTACGTCAGCCAGCAGGGCGTGCGGCTGATCGAGATCGACGGCTGCCCGATCGACTTCCGGTTCCACATGCACAAGAACGGCCGAAACGAATGGGTGCCGGTCGGCATCGGCGCGAAGAAAGCCGGGCGCGGCAGCGTCACGACCCATATCAAGAACGGCGGCTCGCTGCTCACGCCGGAGCAGGCGCTCAGCCGGGTGTTCGGCGATAAGGCCGACGACATGCTGACCAAAGCGAAGGCGGTGTCCGTCAAGCTCTCGCAGGCGATCGAACGCAACTTCCCGCACACGCTCGGCGAGCTCGGCCTCGATATCGGCATCGACAAGGACGGCGAGGTTTGGATGTTCGAAGCGAACGCGAAGCCGGGGCGCTCGATCTTCGCCCACCCGTCGCTGCGCGCGCAGGGCCGCGATTCCATGTCGCATATCCTCGAGCACTGCATGTACTTGAGCAAGTTCAAGGAGCAGGGAGGCGAAGACTGATGGCGTTCGTCATCCACGAGGATACGGCGGCGGACCCTTCGGCTCAGACGAAGTCCAATCAACCGGTCCTCGCCATTCTGACGATCGACGACGAGCTGCAGTTCTTCCGCGGCAACCGCGAAAACTTCGCCGATTTGATCGCCGCGGGCAAGGACAACGGCTTCCTCGTTTACGTCTTGACCGTCAAACAGCTGCGGATCGGACGGAAGTCGCTGAACGGCTACACGTACGATCCCGGCTCGGATACGTGGATCCAGTCGCAGTTTCCGTTTCCCGACTTGATCTACAACCGGATTCCCCTTCGCGAGGACGAACTGCAGCCCGAGGTGCGGCGCAAAATCGCCGCCTGCATGAAGAATCCGAAGGTGCAAATCTTCAATCCGAAGTTCTTCAATAAATGGAGCCTCTTCAAGTGGCTCCGGCAGTCGCGCACCACGAGCCCCTATATCCCCGCGACGCGCCGGCTGCTGACGCTGGGCGGACTCGGCAAAATGATGCAGCGCCACCGGTTTCTCTACCTGAAACCGGTGAGCGGCAAGGCGGGCAAAGGCATCATGACGATCGAGCTGCACCCCGAGAAGGCGCTGCCGTACCGGCTCAAGATCCAAGGCAACAAAGGCAGCACGACCTACAACTGCGGCTCGATCGTCAAGCTGTGGAGCCGCATCAAGAAGGAATGCAGCAGCGACCGGTACATTGCCCAGCAGGGCATCCAGCTGGCCGCGTACAACGACCGTTCCTTCGACCTGCGGGCGCTGATCCAGAAGAACCAGCGGGGACAATGGGACGTCTCCGGCATCGGCGCCCGGCTGGCCGGCTCCATGAGCATCACGACGCACGTCCCGCGCGGCGGCAGCATCGAGGATCCCGAGAAACTGCTTGTCGGCGTATTTGGCCAAGACGAAGCTAATAAACTTCTTACGAAGGCCCGCTCCGCCGCGCTCGTCATCGCCCGCCAGATCGAACGCGGCTCCGGCCGCAGGCTGGCGGAGATGTCGATGGATCTCGGCATCGACCAGTCGGGCAGCATCTGGTTTTTCGAAGCCAACGCGAAGCCGATGAAGTTCGACGAGCCGGACATCCGGAAACGTTCGCTGGAGCGGATTTTCCAATACAGCAGCTATTTGTTGCGCAACAAGAACAAATAGCGGGGAGGTAAGCTCATGCAGGTAAAGCTGCTGTCGCCGTCCCAATGGTCGGCATCCAAGGAGAAGATCACCCGATTTCTGTACCGGTATGGCGACAGCCGCATTACCCACGCGGGACTCGCCGCGCTGAACGCGCTGACGCCCTCCCGCCTGGCCGCGGGCCGCTCGGCCGAAGGCGCCGCGGCGGCCGTCGCCGTCGCCGTTCAGAACGGACGGCTGGCGGCCGTCGCGTTCGCGGAGGACGGCGGCGAGCGCGCCTGCCTCGTCGTCGTGTCGCCCGAATACCGCGGCCAAGGAACCGGCAGCGCCCTGCTGCGGGCGCTGCACCGCCGGCTCGGCCGGCTTACCTGCAGCGTAGCCTCCGACAACGCTTCCAGCATGAACATGTGCTTCCGGGCGGGCATGAAAGCGGTCAGCCTGCACAGCGGCCCGACCGGCAAGCCGACCCTTCGATTCGAACGCTAGGAGGAACCTCTATGGGTCAGCCGGTTCTCGGCATCTTAACCCTCTATCTGAACGACCGAGGCCTCATGGAAGAGAAGCCCATTTACGCGCGGATGACGGAAGCCGGCAAGAGTCTCGGCCTCGAGATCTTCGTCTTCACGCCGGCGGACGTCAACTTCGAGACGAACCGCATTCACGCGCATCAGTACGATCCGACCGCGAAATCCTGGAGCCGCCGCTGGCGCTCCTTTCCTCATATGATCTACGACCGCTGCCGGATCCAGAAGAGCCACCGCTTCGCCCAGCTGGGTCAGTTCCGGCGGAAATACGGCCACCTGACCTTCCTCAACCGGGTGCTGCGCAACAAATACACGGTCTACAAGACGCTCGGCCGGGAGGAGCGGTTCCGGCCGCATCTGCCGTTGACGCGTCTGTACGAGAATCAGAGCGACCTCGCCGAGCTCATCCGCAAGTATCCGCTCATCTACCTGAAGCCGATCAACGGCACGGGCGGACGCGGCATCCTGCGGATCGAGCGGGAACAGACCGGCACCTTCCTGATTCAAGGCCGCGACCAGTCCCGGCGAATCATCAGTCCGCGGCGCGTCGGACTCACCGGCCTGCACGGCCGGCTCGCGAAGTGGAACCTGAAGGAAAACCGGTACCTCGTGCAGCAGGGCATCCAGCTGAAGCTGCCAAGCGGCCGGGTGCACGATTACCGCATGCTCGTGCAGAAGAACCGCAGCGGCGAATGGGAAGTGACGGGCTGCGCCGGCCGGATCGGCGCGAGCGGCAGCATCACGTCCAACCTGCACGGCGGCGGGCAGGCCGCGAAGATGCGGACGCTGCTCGGGGATTGGATCCGGAACGAGGACACGGTGACGAGCGTCGTCCGGAAGGCCGAGGAATTCGGAGTGGACGTCGCCGCGTACCTGGAGAAGTCGTACGGCCGGCTGTGCGAGCTGGCGCTCGACCTGGCGATCGACCGCAAGGGGCAGATCTGGCTGCTCGAGGTCAATCCGAAGCCGTCGCGCGAAGTGTTCATCCAGGCCGGCGAGCGCGAGACGTACCGGCGGGCCATCGTCCGGCCGCTGGAATACGCGGTATGGCTGTACGAGCAAAAGCAGAAACGGAAGACGGGCGCGGAGACCGCGAACATGCGGCACGAGCCCGACTGAACGCCGAAGAACCCGGCCCGCGCGACGGCGCGAGCCGGGTTCTTTTTTGCGTTTCGTCGGCGCTGCATCTCCGGTCGAAGCGTCCTCGAGCCGCCGGTTAGGGCTGCTGCAGCTCCTCCGGCACGAGCGCCAGCAGGTCGCGGAAGTCCGCGATGAGCGCGTCGGCGCCGTTCAGCTCTTCCTTGCGGCCGTACACCGCGTAGGCGCAGCCGACGACCTGCAGCCCGTTCCGCTTGCCGGCCTCCACGTCCGAGGACCGGTCGCCGACCATCCACGCCGAGCGGACGCCATGGTCGCGCAGCAGCCGTTCGACGAGGTGCACCTTCGACGCCGTGCCGTATTCGCCGGCGCTGTACAAGCCGTCGAACAGCGGACCGATGCCCTTGAGCCGGGCGATCTCCTTCACGTAGCGCTCGAGGCCGTTGCTCGCCACGAACAGCTTGAAGCCCTGCGCCTTCAGCGCCGCGAGCGTCTCCGCCACGTGAGGATAGAGCGAGCCCTCGCCGTTCTCCAGCCCTTCGACCTCGTACTGAAGGAGCAGCTCGTCGGCCCGGTTGCGGGCGGCCTCCGAAGCGTCCGGCATGACTTTGCGCCAGATGTCCGCGAGCAGCATGCCGAGGCAGCCGAGCAGCGCCTCCACGGGAGGCGTCGGCTGCCTATACAGCCCCTCCGCCCGCAGCGTCGCGAATATCCGTTCATGCACCCCTTTGAGCAGGGTATCCGTCTCGAACAGCGTGCCGTCCATATCGAAAATGAGCGCTTCCGGCCGCGGAAGCGTAACGCCGCTTTGCATCGTGCAACTCCCTTTCCAGTCCGTAATGCCCTTAATCATACTGGAAAGGAATGCCGCCGCGCAAGAAGGAAACGGCCGTTGCGCGGGCTGCCGCGGCGAGCGCGGAACATCTCTTGGGCGCGTCGGCGCGGCGTGCCCGGCCGCACCGCCCGCGGGAGGCGGCGCTGCCGGCGTGGACCGCGCGCAACGCCGCGGCCTCCTGAAGCTACCACTTCGCCGGATCGATGTCGCCCGGCTTCAAGCCCTCCCATACGTTTCGGATATCGGCCTGCTCCGGATGCTCGAAGACCAGGAACGCGGACGGCAAATACCGGCCTTCGCTGCTCTTGGTCGACGGCTTGTTCAGCACCGCGCCGTCCTTCACGAGCACCGTCGAGGAGCCGCCGTCGAGATTCGCCGCGATGACCGCGCCGTGCGCCAGCATGATCTGCTGCACGTCGTACAGGTTCGCGCCGATGCTGTGGCCCGGCTGGCGGCCGTCGATGACGACGAACAGGATGGCGCCGTCCTCGCGCTGGCCCATCGCCGTGCGCGGGGCGATCCCCCAGCCGTCGGCGGCGTTCTTGATCAGCCCTTTGCCGTTGACGATGATGCGCGGCTGGAACGTGACCGCTTCCTTGACGCCCATCTGCCGCAGCTCGTCAAGCGTGTACCTCCCGGCGACCATCTTGCCGCTGCCGTCGATGCCGACGACCTGCGTCGACTTCGAGCGGCCGAGGTCGCTGTAAAACAGCTTGCCGCCCGACATGACGATGCCGATCGGCTGGAAGCCGTTCCCCTGCCAGTTCGGGTCGGCGAAGCCGCCGCCGTTCACGCCGGCGATGGCCCCGGTCCGCTGCGCCATGCTCGCGACCCGCTCGCCGCGGCCCGGCTTCGCGGGCACGGCGACGCGGATCTTGGTCGGATCGTTGACGGTCATGACGTAGCCGCTGTAGCCGTGCCCGGAGACCGGCTCGATCTCGACGAGGGGCTTCTGTTCCTCGGCCTCGCCGTCCGCATCCGCCGCGGGCGCGGAGGCGCCTGCGGGCGGCGTGTGGATTTCGTGCGTGTCCCGCTCTTCTCCCATGGCGTCGAATTGCGCCTGATAAGCCTGCACGCGCGTATCCAGCGCGTGCTGCCCGATAATATATTTCGCCCATTTCCGGTGCTGGGTCGTAATCAGCGTGTCCGCGACCAGGTAGCGGATATCGGTGCCGGACGGCGTTAAAAACAACCAGCCCGCCCCCGCGGCGCCGAGCGCCAGCAGAAGCGCGAAGACGGCGGCCGTCCGCCTGAACCGTTTGCGCTTTCGTTTGGCCGCGCGTCTCGGCGCCGACTTCCCCTGCGGGCGCTTGCCCCTGGCAACGCCGGCGGTCCCGGCGGAAACTCTCGTGCTCACCTTGTCGTCCTCCCCTTCTGCTCTCCGGCTTGCGGATACCTAGTAGACGAGAAACGACCGCGGAAAGTTTCAGCATCGGCCCGCAATCGACAACGGCCGCGCGCATTCGCCCCGGCTTCCATCGGGCCGGACCGGTTCGCGCGTCGCAAGCTTGTCCGTTTTCCGGCAATGGTCGCGTTTAACGCCGTTTACCGGAATCGCGACCCGTTCCGGCGCCCGCCCCGCCGAGTCTGCGGGCGGAACCCGGCGCAAAAAAGCCCCCGAGGCCTCCATGCCGCGGGAGCTTGCCGGTCGTCGGCGCCCTCAGAACACTTTTTTCGTCTCGCGGTCGGCCTTGATCATCTCCACCGCTTCCTTGAACCGCATGGAGTGGACGATTTCCCGTTCGCGCAGAAACTTCAGGCTGTCCTGCAAATCGACGTCGTCCGTCATGTCGATGATCCATTGGTACGTCGCGCGCGCCTTCTCCTCCGCCGCGATGTCTTCGTATAAGTCGGCCAGCGGATCGCCCTTCGCCTGAATGTAGGCCGCCGTCCACGGAACGCCGGACGCGTTGTTGTAGAACAGCGCGTTGTCGTGAATGACGTAGCTGTCGCCGAGGCCCGCCGCCTCCATCTGCTGGGGCGTCGCGTCCTTCGTCAGCTTGTAGATCATCGTCGCGATCATTTCCAGATGCGCGAATTCCTCGGTTCCGATGTCGGTCAGCAGCCCGATGACTTTATCCGGAATGCTGTAGCGCTGATTTAAGTACCGGAGCGCGGCCGACAGCTCGCCGTCCGCACCGCCGTATTGCTCCACCAGATAACGGGCTACCCGCGGATCGCATTTGCTGACCCGAACGGGATATTGGAGCTTTTTCTGATAAATCCACACGAGCGTTCCACCTCCCTCGGCGCTTGGGTTACACCTGCCACGGCCAGGGGCTTTCGACCCACTGCCACGGATACTTGGAGTAGCTGTGTCCGAACTGCATGAGCGGTCCGTAATGCATCTCGAATTGGTGCGCGCTCTGCATGCGCTGCTGGGCCAGCTGGTTGAACTGCTGCAGCGCCTGCAGATCGTTCGGGTGCGTGTCGAGGTAAAGCGTCAATTCGACCAACGCGAATTCGATCTGCTGCAGCTCGAGCAGCATGCGATAATACTGTTCGTCCAGCGTCTGGTTAGTGTTGTTCACTTTCTTCCGGCCTCCCCGTCTGGCATTTGGATTCGTACGGGCCGTAGAGCGCCGGCCACAGCGTTCCCCTCCTGAGCGCCTCCGGCAGCGGGAACTGCGGGAGATTCATGGGCTGGTACGGGATGAACTGGTTCGGCGGAACGTAGTAGGTTTTCACGTATTTCGGCGGACACGGGTCGCACGGGCCTACAAAGGGATACCAATCTCGCGTCGGGTTTACCGCGTTCAACTTCGCTTCCCCCTCCTCATGTTGAAAATGCGAACAATTCGACTGCCACTCCTATTCTTATGTCGCGGGGCGGGCGATCTTGCTTGGCCCGATTTATTAAACCCGGACGCAGCGCAAAAAAGCCCATGTCCGCCGACATGAGCTCTTCGCGTATGTATGGGAGGGGAGACCGTTAATCGCCGAACCCCGTGACCTCGAATTCTTCTTTCGCCGTCCGGTAGATGAAGACGCGCAGCACGCGCAGCGGCTCGCTTTCCGCCACTTCGAACGCGTAGCCGTCGAATTCGACCTTCTTGCCCCGTTCGGGATTGCCTTCGAGCTTCGTGAACAGCCAGCCGCCGATCGTGTCGACGTCTTCGTCTTCGATGTCGAGGTTGAACATGTCGTTGATCTCTTCGATCAGCATGCGCCCTTCGACGGACGTGACGTCGCCCTTGACGACGATTTCCGGCTGCACGTCGTCGAATTCGTCGTGGATTTCGCCCACGATTTGTTCCAGGATCAGCTCCGTCGTCAGCATGCCGGCCGTGCCGCCGTATTCGTCCACGACGATCGCCAGCTGGGAGTGCCTGCGCTGCATCAGCTGCAGGACATGGCTGACCTCCATCGATTCCGGCACGTTCAGGATCGGGCGCAGGTAGCGGCGCAAATCATGCTCTTCGTCCGGATCCGCGGTCAGCAGATCGGTAATGTGCACGAACCCGATCAGTTGGTCCTTGTCCTCGACGCAGACGGGGTAGCGCGTATGCTTGCTTGCGTACACGGTTTTCAAATTCTCTTCGAACGGCAGGTTCGCGTACAGGCAGTCCATGTCCGTTCGCGGCAGCATGACTTCCCGGGCCAGTCGGTCGGAAAACTCGAAAATGTTGTCGAATAGCTCCAGTTCGTCCTTGTCGATGATGCCGCTCTTCGCGCTTTGATCCATCAGGATGCGGATCTCTTCCTCGGTATGGGCGGAATCGTGCTCGCTCGCCGGCTGCACGCCGAAGAGGCGCAGGAGCCGGTTGGCCGATCCGTTCAGCAGCCAGATCGCCGGCAGGAACACCCGGTAGAAGTACAGAAGCGGCATGGACGCGAACAGCGACGTGCCTTCGGACTTCTGGATCGCGAGCGATTTCGGCGCGAGCTCCCCCAGCACGATATGCAGGAACGTGATGCACAGAAACCCGATCACGACGGAGACCGTATGCATGAACGCGCCGTCGTCCAGGCCGAGCAGATGGAACAGCGGCTCCACGATCAGCTCGGAGATGGCGGGCTCGCCGACCCAGCCGAGGCCGAGCGACGCGAGCGTGATGCCGAGCTGCGTCGCGGATAAATACGCGTCCAGCCGCTGGTTGACCTTGATCGCGTACTTGGCGCGCGCGTTGCCTTCGTTGACGAGCTGCGTCAACCGGGACTGCCTGACCTTCACGAGCGAAAATTCCGCGGCGACGAAAAAGCCGTTTAACAGTACGAGAATGAGAACGATGCAAAGATTCCAAAAGATCTTCCCGAATTCAAATTCCTGCAAAAGTCGTTTCCGCTCCTCTCATCGGCCTTGCAGCCGCTGTCTCTCTGTCTGTCGCCCTCCGTCACAGCACCGCTTGGCGCGTACCGAAATCCACGTCGCGGTAATACATGTCCTTCACGAGCAGATTGGGTCCGCAGCACGAGGCGGCGGGACAGTGGCAGTCCACGCTTTTGGCGAGCGGGTGGGACAGCCAGCGGTCGAACAGATCGTTCAAGCGGTCCTGCTTGACGTTGCCGAAGGACGGCACGTCGGAGAAATCGGTGACGAACACGTCGCCCGTGAACACATTCACGTTCAGCCGGTTGCGGCCGTCGGGATCGTTGCGGACCGTGACGTTGGGCTCGCTCGCCAGCCGTTTCAGCAGCTCGCGGTCCGCGGCGTCGTCGCTGCAGCCGTAGAACGGCAGCGTGCCGAACAGCATCCACAGCGACGGGTCCCGATGATCCAGCAGCTCCTTCACCGCGTCGCGCATCTCCTGCGGCGAGATGACCGGCAAATCCGCGGCGAACGCGCTCGGATACATCGGGTGCACTTCGTGGCGCTTGCAGCCCATTTCGACGATGAGCCGGTGAATCTCGCGCATGTTGCGGTGCGTGCGGAAGTTGATCATCGATTCCGCGGACACGAAGAGCCCGCCATCGCTGAGCTTGCGCGCGTTGTCCATCATGCGCTCGTACATGCGGCTCGCGACCGGCATCGGCACCGGATGGCCGCTCTTGGCGAACCCGATGGCGTGAAAATCGTCCGCGGACGTATAGTTGAACGAAATGTGCATGACGTCCAGGTAAGGCGCGATCGCCTCGTAACGGGAGTAATCCAATGTAATATTGGAATTGAGCTGAGAAAATATACCCCGGTCCCGCGCGTATTGAAGCAGCGGAATCATATATTCCTTGACCGTCCGGCCGGAGAAGGTCGGCTCCCCGCCGGTAATGCTGATCGTCTTCAGCTCGTCGATCTCATCGAGCCGGCGCAGCATGAGATCGAGCGGCAGTTTCTCCGGCTCGGCCAGGACGAGGGTGTCTCCGACCGCGCAGTGCTCGCAGCGCATGTTGCAGAGATTGGACAGCGTCATCTCCACGCTCGTGAGCCGATGGCGCCCGTGGCGGCGGAGCGAAAGAATGGGATCCCAAGGATCGTCCTTGGGGGTAAACGGGTACGGTAATGCGTTCAACATCTGTTCAGCACCTGACTTTTCAACGTAATCGCCCGCCGTTCTTCGCGGCTTGTTCTTATTGTAATGTCCGGGGGCGGCGGATGCAAACGGGTTTCGGCGGCGCCTGTCCCCAACCGCCCGGCAGCGCCGGCTCCCGGTTAGACGAGAAAAGGAGCCTTTCGGCTCCTTGGACGTCATATTCCGCTGGCACGGAAGCGGCCGCTATGAGCTCGCCGCCCCCGCCATCGGCCGCTTCTCGCTTTCGTTCACGCCGACGATCATCGCCGTCAACTGCTTGGACAAGTCCACTTCGTACGGCGCGCGGAGCGCTTCGCCGCTCTCGTCGCTCAGCACCCGGACGACGGGCCGGTGCGGGCAGGACGAATGGATGTCGACGACGACGCCGCGCTCGCCGGTCTGCAGCTTGACGCTGATGCCGAGCGGGTAGATCGCGAGCTTGTCCCGGAACAGCTGAAGCATCCGCTGCTCGTACAGCGTGCCGCTTCCGGCGTACAGCGACTCCACGGCTTCGTGCGGCAGCATCGGGTCGCGGTAGATCCGCGTCGTCGTCATGGCGTCGTACGAATCGACGATCCCGATCCATTTCGCGTACTCGTGGATCTGGTCGCCCTTGATGCCGCGCGGGTAGCCGCTGCCGTCCAGCCGCTCGTGATGCTGGTAGGCGCAGTGCGCGGCCAAGAGCGGAATGTTCGGCTCGTCCTTGAGCAGGTTGAAGCCGCGCTCCGCGTGCCGCTTCATCTCCTCGTATTCTTCGCGGGAGAGCTGCGCTTCCTTCTTCAAAATGTTCACGCTGATCTGCGTCTTGCCGATATCGTGCAGCACCGCGCCGAGGCCGAGCGTCATCAGCTCGTCGCGGGAGTATCCGTTCGCGATGCCGAGCACGGTCGAATAGACGGCCACGTTCAGCGAATGATGGTACAAATAGTTGTCGACGATGCCCATGTTCATCAGCATGACCATGGCGTCCTTCTGTCCGGTCAAATCGTCGATGACCATGCCCATGACTTGGCGGAACGCCTTGCCGATGTAGGGATACGTCATGCCGCTCTTCCGGTCGGGCCGGTCCATCAGGTTCCGGAAGTTGGTGCGTATCTCGGTCAGCGCGCGGCGGCGCGTCTCTTCGCTGATCAAATCCGGGACGACCAGGTCGGCCGTCCGGGGATCGTGGATATAGACGAAATGAATGCCGCATTCATCGAGGCGCTTGATCAGCTTCTGGGTTAATTCGACGTCGGCGCCAAGCAGCACGAGGCCTTCCTCGGAATAGATCTTCTTCGCGAGCCGCATGCCGGGTTGACACAGTTGGACGGGCAATAAACGCATCTTATCGACCCCTGCTCTGCTTCTATTTTCCTATTTTAGGATGAGTGCCGTAATGTTAATGTAAGGGATTTAAGGAAAAAGAGCAAGATCAGATTCGCCAAATGTCGACAAAATTTTCCTATCTCATGACGAAAATCCAGAACGCCGCCGCCAAAATAAACCGGTAGATGGCGAAATGCGTCAAGCGGACCTTCTGAATGAAGCGCAGGAACAGCACGATGACGAGCCATGCGACCACGAACGAAACGATGAAGCCGACGATGAAGAACGACAGATTGTCGCCCGTGATGTATTTGTAGCTGTCGAGCATCTCGTAGCCGGACGCGACCACCATGATGGGAATCGCCATCAGGAACGAGAAGTCCGCGGCGGCTTTATAGCTTGTCCCGACGAGCATCCCGCCCGCGATGGTGGAACCGGAACGCGAGAAGCCCGGCCAGAGCGAGAGGCACTGGAGCAGGCCGATCCCGAACGCCTGGCGATACGAGATGTCGTCCATCGTTTCCGACTTGACGCGGATGCGGCCGGAATTCGACAGCTTCTCCGCCACGATCATATAGATCCCGCCGATGACGAGGGACAGCAGCACCGGCGCCTGGTTGAAGCCTTCGCCTTTAATGACGTCCTTCAATACGTAAGCGAGCAGCATGGCCGGCACGATGCCGAGCGCGACGTGGATGAGGTTCAACCGTTTGCGGCGCGGCGCGGAATGGCCGGACGTGAACGTGCCGAGCGATTCCGTGCGGCGCGAGAGCCCGAACAGATCCGCGATCCGGTTGCGGTACACGAGCGCCATCGCCAGGATGGCCGCCAATTGAATGATGATTTCGAACGTCACGATCGCTTGATCGTCCGATGCGATGCCGAGCAGCTTGTTCGTCAAAATCATGTGACCCGAGGATGAAACGGGCAAAAATTCGGTTAAGCCTTCTACGATCCCTAGAATAATCGAATGAATAATGTCTCCCATTTTACCCTCCTGAAACTGTTATTGCCGGATTCCCGCCTGACGGTCGCGAAAGACGCGGCGCCCTTATGAAGACGGCGCGCTTCCGCAAGTTGCATCATTCCGCGCGGTCATAACGTCGACCAGCGCGTACGGAAGCTGTCGGCGACGGTCTCGCCGTCCCGCAGCTCCCGCTCAAGCACGTCGCGAATGAATTCAGGCAGAAAATACGCGACATTCGTGCCGTTCTTGATTTTCTCATAGCCGACGCCAAAGGTAAACATGTCGATCGTCCCAACCGCGTACGCGCGTTCGTCGTCCAGCGGTTCCCCGTTCACGGCGACGGCCGCGATCCGGGCGCCCGGCGGTCCGTCGGGGTCGTACCGGATCTCGAGCCCGTCCACCGCGAGCGTCCCGAGGACGATCCCGCGAAAGCCGAAGCCGCGGATTGGCTTCTCGATGAAGCCGGGCAGCAGCGCTTCCTCCAGGCTCGCGCGGATGTCGCGGCCCGCGAGCGTCAGGCGGCACGGATTGATCGGCGACGGACATAAGGCGTGCAGATCGCCGGCCGTCACGCCGCCCGCGGCCAGGCCGCCCAGCAGCTGGCCCGCGTTCACGAGGCCGATTTCGGCCCCCGTCCAGCGGCGCAGCCCGGCGGCCAGCAAATTCGGGAGCGGCGATTCCTTGCCGTGAAGCGCGGGAAGCGGCGCCGCGAGCTCGGCGACGACGCGGGCGAGCCGCGGCCCGCTTTCCGCGAGGAAGCCTCCGATGACGCCGCTCGCGGCCGGGTCTTCGGGATAAGCGGCCATCGCCACGCAGCCGGCTTCGATCGCCGCGCGGCCCGTTCCGGCGTCATAGCGGATGTCCACCCGTCCGACGTATTCCCCGTACTTGCCGGCCGCGCATAGGTATGTCCCTGCGACAATCTCGGGCTCTTCCAACAGATGATGGGTATGCCCGCCCAGAATGACGTCGATGCCCGGGACCGTCTCGGCCAGGCGCCGGTCGAACGGCAGCCCGACATGCGACATGACGATCACCACGTCGGCCTCGGACCGAACGGCCCCGACCTGCTCGGCGACCGCTTCGAGCGGGTTCGTCGCGTCCCAGCCCAGCAGCGCGTAAAATTCCGCGAACGCCGCGGTCACGCCGACGAGGCCGAAGCGGATGCCGGCCTTCTCGATCACCGTCCGCGGCAGCATCCAGGCCGGCCGGCCGCCGCCCTCGCTCCGGAACAGATTCGCGCACACCGTCCGGAATGCCGCCCGCTCGCCGAACGCCTCGTCCAGCTGCTCCGGCGTGAAGGTCAAGCCTTCGTTGTTGCCGAACGTCGCGGCGTCGTAGCCGGCCGCGTTCAGCAGCGCGACGTTCGCCAGGCCGTCGCTCGCTTCCGTCTCGACCCGCATGCGGTCCATGTGGTCCCCGATATCGAGGACCAGCACATGGTCGTTCCCGTGCGCGCGCCGCGTTTCTTCGATGTAGGCCGCGATCTTGGCCGCCTGCTCCAGCCTGCTGTGAATGTCGTTGCTGTGAAGCAGCACGACGTCAGGCGCCTTCGTTGCCGTTTCCTTCATGACTGCCTCCCGGTTCTGTGCGGCGTTGGTTATGGCTTCTTGATTCGCATGTCGTCCGCCGAGAAGGTCCGCTTGAACCCGTACGACGCTTCTCCGCGCCGCGCTTCGTCCCGCAGGAGGCGGAAGGCGACGATGCTCTTGACGTTCAGGCATTCGCTCGACCCGTTCGGCACGTAGAGCCGGACCGGCCCGTTCTTCGGCAAAGGCGCTCCGTCCAGGGCAAACTGCACGGCCGCGTCCGTCAGCTGTTCCCACGGGATGACCGCTTCGAACGTATCGGCCGCTTCCAGCTTCAAATGCGTCGGCAGCGGTTCGCCGGGATCGGCGCCCTCCCGCTCCCGGAACCGGGCGAACCAGGCTCCGAAATCGAACGCGTCGCCGGCGGCGCCGCTTACGCGCTCGGCCAGCGGAAAGACGATGCCCGCCGATGCGGCCATCTCTTCCGGCGAAAAGAGGACCGGTGCCCGGTCCCCGTCGTGAACGGCAATCCGTTGCTGCTGTTGCTGCGTCATCGGTTCTATCGTCTCCGTCCGTCGCGTATTTTCAACTTGCTTGTTCATCCTTGATCGATCCGCTTCGCTTCGCGGTCCCGCCCGACGTCCGCTCTCCCGCGGTCAACCGCCGATCTGGGACATCCGGCGCGCCGTCGGCTCGTGGGACTGCGCTTCGTCCGCCAGCTTGGCGGCCATCTCGTGGTTGCGCGGCTTGATGGCCAGCGCCTTCAGGAACAGCTTCTCCAGCTCTTCCGGATGCCCCAGCGCCGGCTTCACGTTCAATTCGTCCACCCAGTACAGGCAAGGCTGCAAATTGCCGTCCGCCGTCAGGCGCAGCCGGTTGCAGCGCGTGCAGAACTGATCGCTCACGGGGTGGATCAACCCGAACGTCCCCGCCCCGCCCCGGATGCGGTAATCGTCGGACGGCCCGTTGCCCAGGACGTCACCGATCCGCTCGAACGCCAGGCCGAGCTCTCCGGCGATCTCCAGCACGCGCGACAGCGGCAGGTAGTGGTTGCGCCAATTGTCGTCGGCATGGCCGATCGGCATATATTCGATGAACCGGACATGAAGCGGCCGCTTGACCGCCATATCCAGAAACGCGGCGATTTCGTCCTCGTTGACGCCCTTCAGCAGCACGCAGTTCAGCTTGATCGGCGCGAAGCCCGCTTCCGCCGCCGCCTCGATGCCCTCCAGCACGCGCCGCAGCTCCCCGCGCCGGGCGATGAAGCGGAACCTCGACGCGTCGAGCGTATCGAGGCTGATGTTGACCCGCTTCAGGCCCGCGGCCCGCAGCGCCTCCGCTTGATCCGCGAGCAGCACGCCGTTCGTCGTCAGCGAGATGTCCCGGATGCCGGGAATGGACGCAAGCTCCCGCACCAGTCCGGGCAAGCCCGGCCGGACGAGCGGCTCGCCGCCCGTGATGCGCAGCTTCGAAATGCCGAGACGCGCGCCTGCGCGCACGACCTCGGCGATCTGGTCGTACCCGAGCAGGTTTTCGGAAGGCTCGAATTGAACGCCTTCCTCCGGCATGCAATACAGACAGCGCAGATTGCAGCGGTCCGTCACGGAAATGCGCAAATAATCGTGGACGCGTCCGAATCGATCCGTTAACGCTGACATGGCCCGCACTCTCCTTTGCGATTCTTCCGTTACTCCTCCTAGCATAACATTTTTGCACCCGATATGGTATGCTATGGGAACCATTACCCTTGGAAGCGAGAGGATTTTTGACATGACTGTGAAATGGAACGTCCGGCTGTTCGCCGGCCTTGCCGACCGCTTCGGCGGCCCTTCCGCCGAGCTCGAGCTGCCGGAGGACGAGCTGACCGTCGCGCAGCTGAAGGAAGCGCTCGCCGCGCGCTATCCGGGGCACGCGCGGCTGATCGCCGCCGCCTTCATGGCGCGCAATCAAGCCTATGCGGCCGACGGCGAGCCGGTGCGCGCGGACGACGAGCTCGCGCTGCTCCCGCCCGTGTCGGGCGGCGAAGACGAGCCGGCCGGGGAAACGGCCGGCGACGCGGACGCCCGATACCGGGTCACGCCGGAGCCGCTGTCGGTGGAGGCCGTCACGGCCCAAGTGATCGTGCCGAACAACGGCGCGGCGCTGACGTTCACGGGCACGACGCGGGAATGGACGCACGGCCAGCGGACGGTCCGCCTGGAGTACGAGGCTTACGTTCCCATGGCCGTCAAGACGCTGCGGCAGATCGGCGACGAGATCGCCGAACGTTGGCCGGGCACGGCATGCGCCATTTGGCATCGGACCGGCGTCGTGGACATCGCGGAGATCAGCGTCGTCATCGCCGTCTCCTCCCCCCACCGGGAAGGCTGCTACGAAGCGAGCCGGTACGCGATCGAGCGCCTGAAGCAGATCGTGCCGATCTGGAAGCGGGAAATTTGGGAGGACGGCTCCGAGTGGAAGGGGCATCAGCAGGGGCCGTGGGATCCGCTCGCGCAGGCGGGGTCCGAAGCGTAAAACGCAGGTTAACAAGCGGCGAAGTTGTGCCGATAAGGTATATAGGCCTTTATCCTCATGATATTCTTATATGCTGATATTGCCAATTTTGCATTTTATTGCTACCATTAACCTACTATTTTGCCCATTTTACAGCCGCGTAGAGGTGGATCATGCATATTCATGTGACGGAGCTGCAACAAGGAGACAGACTGATTCGCGATACCTTTAATTCTTACGGCCTGCACGTGCTGTCCGCGGGCAAGGAACTGAACGCGCCGGACATCGCGAAGCTGTTTCAGCATCGGATCGACTACGTCGACATCGAGACGAGATCGGCGGAGGAGCCGGCGATCCGCACGATCGAATCCGGCTTGAACCCCAAGTGGCTCCCGACCGTAGGTCCGATTTACCAGGACGCGGTCAACGGCTGCGAGCAGCTGTTCCGGGACGCGTTCCAGAACGGCAAAATCGCCGAGGACGACGTCGTCCAGACGTTCCAGCCCCTCGTCGACAACTTCAAGATGGAGCGCGACGTCGTCTCGATGCTGCTACTGCTGAACACGAAGGACGATTACACGTACCAGCATTCCGTTCAAGTCGGCATGCTCTCGTACTACCTGGCTTCCTGGCTCGGGTACGGCGAAGAAGCGGCGGTCAAGATCGGGCAAGCCGGCTTCCTGCACGACATCGGCAAGTGCCAGATTCAGGACGATATCCTGAACAAGCCGGACAAGCTGTCCCGGGACGAATTCGAAACGATCAAGCAGCATACCGTGTTCGGCCACCGCATCATCCGCGAGTCGTTCGGCGACTCGATCGCCGCCACGGTCGCGCTCGAGCATCACGAACGGATCGACGGTACCGGCTATCCGAACTGCCTGCCCGGCTCCGCCATGCATCCCGTCTCCAAGATCGTCGCCGTCGCCGACGTCTACAGCGCGATGATCTCGTCCCGCGTCTACCAGAAGAAGCGCGATCTGCTGTACGTGCTGAAGGAGCTGTACCGGATGAGCTTCTCCGAGCTGGATCCCGAGACGACGCATACGTTCATCCGCCACATGATTCCGAATTTCATCGGCAAGCGGGTCGAGCTCGAATCCGGCGAGACGGGCACGATCGTCATGACGCATTCGTCCGAATATTTCCGGCCGCTCGTCCGCCTCGGCGAACGCTTCGTGGACCTGACGGTCGAACGCGACTACGAAGTCAAGCACGTGTTCATGTAAATGTTCTTCATTCGAGGGTTTCGGCTCCGTACGCACGCTGCTCGATCCTCCATCCCCGTAAGATCCGCAACGCAAAAACTCCGGGAAGCTTCTTAGCGAAGCCTTCCCGGAGTTTTTTTGATTGGGGGCGATGCGGCGAACGCGGTTCGTTAGCCGATCGAACCTTCCATCTCGAATTTGATCAAACGGTTCATTTCGACCGCGTATTCCATCGGCAGCTCTTTCGTGAACGGCTCGATGAAGCCCATGACGATCATTTGCGTCGCTTCCGCTTCCGTCAGACCGCGGCTCATCAGGTAGAACAGCTGGTCCTCGGATACCTTGGAGACCGTCGCCTCGTGCTCGAGCGTGATGTTGTCGTTCATGATTTCGTTGTACGGAATCGTATCCGACGTCGACTGGTTATCCAGAATGAGCGTATCGCACTTGATGTTCGCTTTGGAGCCTTCGGAGTTGCGTCCGAACGACGCCAGGCCGCGGTACGTCACCTTGCCGCCGTGCTTGCTGATGGACTTGGAGACGATCGTGGACGTCGTGTCCGGCGCGAGGTGCGTCATTTTGGCGCCCGCGTCCTGATGCTGGCCTTTGCCCGCGACGGCGATGGAGAGCACCATGCCTTTCGCGCCGCGGCCTTTCAGGACGACCGCCGGATATTTCATCGTCAGCTTGGAGCCGATGTTGCCGTCGACCCATTCCATCGTCGCGTTTTCTTCCGCGACGGCGCGTTTGGTGACGAGGTTGTAGATGTTCGGCGCCCAGTTCTGGATCGTCGTGTAGCGGCAGCGCGCGTTCTTCAGCACGAGGATTTCGACGACCGCGCTGTGCAGCGAGTTCGTGCTGTAGATCGGCGCCGTGCAGCCTTCGACGTAGTGCACGAAGCTGTCTTCGTCGGCCACGATGAGCGTGCGTTCGAATTGGCCCATGTTTTCGGAGTTGATCCGGAAGTACGCCTGCAGCGGGATTTCGCATTTGACGCCCTTCGGCACGTAGATGAAGCTGCCGCCGGACCACACCGCGCTGTTCAGCGCCGCGAACTTATTGTCGGACGGCGGAATGATCGTACCGAAATATTGCTTGAAAATTTCGGGATATTCGCGAAGCGCCGTGTCCGTGTCGGTGAAGATGACGCCCTGCTTCTCCAGGTCTTCCTGCATGCTGTGGTAGACGACCTCGGATTCGTACTGCGCGGATACGCCGGCGAGGAACTTCTGCTCCGCTTCCGGAATGCCCAGCTTGTCGAACGTTTCCTTGATTTCGGCCGGTACCTCTTCCCACGTTTTGCCCTGCTTCTCGGACGGACGGACGTAGTACTGGATATCGTCGAAATCCAGATCGTCCATGTTGCCGCCCCATTTCGGCATCGGCATCTTGTTGAACTGCTCCAGCGCCTTCAGCCGGAATTCCAGCATCCACTCCGGCTCGCCCTTGATTTCCGAGATCGTGCGCACGACTTCCGGCGTCAACCCTTTTCCGGATTCGAAAATCGCCTTGTGCTCGTCGCGAAAACCATACTTATACTCTTCCAAATCTGGCATTTGCTTCGCCATCGTTACAGCCTCCTTCTTTCTGATTCTTAAGTCCAGCGTAGTGCGTATATGATTCGCACCGGGGCGCGTTATAATTGCTGCTGATGTTCGATGCCCTTGCGCAGCGCGTTCCACGACAGGGTCGCGCACTTGATCCGCGCCGGGAATTTCGTGACGCCGGAAAGCGCCTCGATATCCTCGAGCTCGTCGAACTCCGCGATTTCGCCTTTGATGAAGGATGAGAATTTCTCCGCCAGCGCCAGCGCTTGTTCCGTCGTCTTGCCTTTGACGGCCTCCGTCATCATGGAAGCCGAGGACATGCTGATGGAGCAGCCTTCGCCGGTGAATTTGGCCTGCTTGACAATGTCGTCTTCCACCTGCAGCTGCAGCGTGATGCGGTCGCCGCAGGTCGGATTGTTCAGGTTGATCGTCAGCGAGTCGTCGTCCAAGCTCCCGCGGTTGCGCGGGTTCTTGTAGTGATCCATGATCACTCTGCGGTACAGATCATCCAATTCCATAACCGAAGAACTCCTTTGTCTGCTGGAGGCCGTCAACGAGCCGATCAACGTCCTCTTCGGTATTGTATAGATAGAAGCTTGCTCTTGCCGTCGACGAAACATTCAGGTAACGCATAAGCGGCTGACAGCAGTGATGGCCCGCGCGAACGGCGATGCCCTTCGTATCCAACACCGTCGCCACGTCGTGCGGGTGCACGTCTTCGAGATTGAACGTCACGAGACCCGCGCGGTTCTCCGTCGGCCCGAAGATCGAGATGCCTTCGAGCGCGCTCAGACGATCGTAAGCGTAGGCGGCGAGCTGGTGCTCGTGCCGCCGGATGTTGTCCAGCCCCACCTCGTTCAGGAAGTCGATCGCCGCGCCGAGCCCGACCGCCCCGGCGATGATCGGCGTGCCGCCTTCGAACTTCCACGGCAGCTCCTTCCATGTCGAGTCGTACAGATCGACGTGGTCGATCATCTCGCCGCCGAATTCGACCGGTTCCATCGCCTCGAGCAGCGCCTTCTTCCCGTACAGGGCGCCGATTCCGGTCGGCGCGCACATCTTGTGGCCCGAGAACGCGTAGAAGTCGCAGTCGAGGTCGCGAACGTCGACCTTCATGTGCGGCGTGCTCTGAGCGCCGTCGACGACCATGACCGCGCCGCGCTTGTGCGCGATCGCCGTGATTTCCTTGATCGGATTGACGACGCCGAGCACGTTGGACACGTACATGACCGAGACGACCTTCGTCCGGTCCGTGATCGTCGCTTCGACGTCCTCGAGCCGGATGGAGCCGTCCTTCTGCAGCGGAATGTATTTGAGCGAAGCGCCCGTCGCTTTCGCGACCTGTTGCCACGGAATGAGATTGGAGTGGTGCTCCATTTGCGTAATGACGATCTCGTCGCCTTCGCCGCAGACGGCTCTCGCGTAGCTGGACGCCACGAGGTTGAGCGCCGTCGTCGTGCCGCGCGTGAAGATGATTTCCTGCGGGCTGGCCGCGTTCAGGAACTTGGCCGTCTTCTCGCGGGCGCCTTCGTACGCGTCCGTGGCGCGCGAGCCGAGGGTGTGGACCCCGCGGTGCACGTTGGCGTTGTCGTGCTCGTAATAGCGAACGACCGCATCAATGACGGAACGCGGCTTCTGGGAAGTCGCCGCGCTGTCCAGATAAACGAGCGGATGCCCGTTCACTTGTTGATGCAGGATCGGAAATTGCTCTCTGATCGCGTGCACGTTCATCCTTCAAGCTTCCTTTCCAGCAGACGCTGGAGCTGTTCCCGCACCGCGTCGATCGGAATTTCCGTCACGACCGGGGTCAGGAATCCGTAGATAATCAGGCGCTCCGCATCCTTTTTCGAAATGCCGCGGGACATCAGATAGTAGACTTGCTCGGGATTGACTTGGCCGACGCTCGCCGCGTGGCCCGCCTTGACGTCGTCCTCGTCGATCAGCAGGATCGGATTGGCGTCGCCGCGCGCTTTCGGGCTCAGCATGAGCACCTTCTCGGTCTGTTGGCCGTTCGACTTCGTCGCGCCCTTCTCGATCTTCGTGACGCCGTTGATGATCGCCGTCGCCTGATCCTTCATGACCGCGCGGGTGACCATGTCGCTCTCCGTGTTCCGCCCGAAGTGGACGGCGCCGGTCGTCAGGCTCATCTGCTGCGACTTGGAGCCGATGCTGATGACCTTCGCGTCGGACGACGAACCGTTGCCCTTGAGCAGCGACTGCGTCTCCGACAGCGTGTGGCCGTCATGCAGGTCGCCGATGACCCATTCGACGCGTCCGTCGTTCTCGACGACGGCGCGGCGGACGGTCAGGTCGACCAGGTTGTCGCCCATATTGTGAACGGTCGCGTAGCGGACGTGCGCGCCCGGCTTGACGATGACTTCGACGATCGTCGGCTTCGTGACCGGCCGCGCGGCTTCTCCGTATGTGCTGACCACGTTGTCGACGTACGTGACGCGGCTGTGGTTGTCGGCTACGACGAGCACGCGCGGCGCGAACGCCGCTTCGGCGTCGTCGCTGTACAGCAGCGCCTGCAGCGGAAGCTCCACTTCGACGTTCTTCGGCACGTACAGGAAGATTCCGCCGTTCCAGATCGCCGATTGCAGCGCCGTCAGCTTGTTCTCGTCCTGCGGCACGGCTTGGAACAGGTACTGCCGCACCAGTTCGCCGTGTTCGCGCGCCGCGGTCTCGAGATCCGTGAAAATGACGCCTTTCGCCGCGAGCTCCGGCGACAGCTGCCGAAGCACGCTGGCGGAGTTGCGCTGCACGACGAGTCCTGCCGGGGATTGTCCGGCCAGCTCGCGGACCGCTTCGGGCAGCTCTTCCGCGGACGCGATCGCGTCCTGCGGCTTATGCGCGCCGACGGCCGTCAGGTTCCAGCGGCCGATGCGGACTTTCTCGGGCGTCGGCCATTCCAGCGTTTCCGCCAGCTCGGCGCCCTTCGTTCTGATTTCTTCAAGCCATGCCGGCTCGCCTTTGCTTTGGGACAATGCCGAAACGGTTTGGCGGTTTACCGGAGTCGATAGTTGTGTGCTCATTTCCAAAAACTCCTCTCCGAATTAAACCTGTCCGACCGTTTCGTCCACGATGCCGAGTTCTTCCTTGACCCAGTCGTAGCCTTCGTTCTCCAGACGCTCCGCCAGCTCGGGACCGCCGGACTTGACGATGCGGCCCTGCATCATGACGTGAACGAAATCGGGCTTGATATAGTTCAGCAGGCGCTGGTAGTGGGTGATGATCAAGAAGCCGCGGTCTTCGGAACGCATCGCGTTCACGCCGTTGGCGACGATTTTGAGCGCGTCGATGTCGAGGCCGGAGTCGATTTCGTCGAGAACGACGATTTTCGGATCCAGCATCATCATTTGCAGGATTTCGTTCCGCTTCTTCTCGCCGCCGGAGAAGCCTTCGTTCAGGTAGCGGTGCGCGAACTCGGGATTCATTTCGAGCTCCTTCATCTTGCCTTCCATCTGGCGGATGAACTTAATGAGCGAGATTTCCTTGCCTTCCTCGCGGCGGGCGTTGATGGCGCTGCGCAGGAAGTCGGAGTTCGTGACGCCGGTGATTTCGCTCGGATACTGCATCGCGAGGAACAGGCCCGCGCGGGCGCGCTCGTCGACAGCCATTTCCAGCAGGTTCTCGCCGTCCAGTTCGACTTCGCCGTCCGTTACTTCGTATTTGGGATGACCCATGAGCGCCGACGCCAGCGTGCTCTTGCCGGTACCGTTCGGCCCCATGATGGCATGGACTTCACCGCCCTTGATTTCAAGGTTGATGCCTTTCAAAATATCTTTGCCTTCGATGGCGGCCTTCAGGCCGTCGATCTTGAAATGTGTTGCCATGGTATGCTGCTCCCTCCGAAAGTCCGTTGTTTCATATTGAAACAATTCCTCTTTAGTAATCACTCTAAACTGATTCTCACTGATTCTCAATTATATATTAGTATATGAGCGCTTATAAAGCAATCGGCCCTAGTCCCCGCAAGGGATCCGGGCACCCCGCTAACGGGCGATCGCCGCGCGGATCTCCGCCGCGCGCCGGGCGAATTCCGCGTCGCTCAGCACCGCTTGCCCGCGGAGACCTTCCGGAAAATCCTCCAGGCCGACCCACGATTTGCAGCCCGCATACGCGTCCCGCATCGGCAGCGGCACGGGCCGCTCCAGCCGGTACACGCGCAGGAGCAGCAGATGAAGCGGCTGCTTCCTTTTCCATTTTAGACGCTCTTCGGTAAATGTATCCGTCCAGATATGATAATTCGCCAAACGGTCCACCGTCTCCTGATCGAAGATTTCGATGTCGTCCGCGGCCTCGGCGTAAGCGGCGATCTCCACCGTCGGCGATCCCGGCGTCCAGCCGTCCAGCGCCGCCTTCAGGTCGTCCCGGTACGCTTCCTTCAGCAGCCCCGGCCTCTGGTGCTCGTAGGCGGGAAGCAGGAAGAACCGCGTCGATTTCAACCGGAAATCCCGCGTCTCCTCCGCGATGCCGCCTTTGCGGAGCACCATGATCTGCTTGCCCTCGGCAAGCGCCTTGACCGCGACCGCCCATTCCTTGAGCGCTACGTACGGCTCCGGTTCGTTTGTATCGGCTGCCGTGTGTTCCGCCGCCGCATGCTCGGCAGCCGCATTCTCCATCGCGGCGTTCTCCGCCGCGCCTCGCGTTAGGCCGTTCATCTGCTCGATTCACCCTCGTTTCGGTCTGTTTAGAATCATTATAACAAAGGCGGGTATTCCAACGCGAAAAAAATTTCGCTATACTATATATATTTGGGGTCCGAACGTCGACGCGACGGGACTTCTCTCCCACTCTAACGATCCGGAGGTGGACAGTTCATGTCTGCTTATCATCCTTTAAACGAAACCGAAGCGGTTGAAATCGCCCGCAAGCTGGACGGCGTCTTCGAGCCGGGCGCGCAGCTGGCTTGCCGCGAAATCGGGGACGGCAATCTGAATCTCGTCTTTCGCATCGCAGATCCCGCCGCGGGACGCAGCATCATCCTGAAGCAGGCGCTGCCTTACGCCAAGGTCGTCGGCGAGTCGTGGCCGCTCACGCTCGACCGCGCGCGCATCGAGAGCGAAGCGCTCATCCTGGAAGGCAAGCTGGCGCCGGGCCTTGTGCCGGCGGTGTACCTGTACGACGCGGAGCTCGCGCTGACGGTCATGGAAGACCTGAGCGACCACGTCATCATGCGCCAAGGCTTGATGAAAGGCAGCCGCTATCCCCTCTTCGCCGGCCATATCTCGACGTTCTTGGCGCGGACGCTGTTCTTCACGAGCGACCTCGGGCACAACCAGCAGGACAAGAAGCTGCTCGCCCGCAGCTTCACCAATCCCGAGCTGTGCAAAATCACGGAAGACCTGATCTTCGACGATCCGTACCGCGACGCCGACACCAACAGCTTCGAAGAAGCCATCCGCGACGAAGCGCAGGCGCTCTGGAGCGACGGGGAACTGCATCTGGAGGTCGCCCTGCTCCGCGAGAAGTTTCTGACGCACGCGCAGGCGCTGCTCCACGGCGACCTGCACACGGGCAGCATCTTCATCACGCCGGAATCGACGAAGGTCATCGATCCCGAGTTCGCGTACTACGGCCCGATGGGCTTCGATATCGGCGCGGTGCTGGCGAATCTGCTGCTGAACTACGCTTCCCGCGAAGGCTGGGACAAGTCCGACGCGGAGCGCGAGCGGTACCGCGACTACCTGCTCGAGACCGTCGCGGACATCTGGACCCAGTTCGAGGAGAAATTCCTCGCGCTCTGGAACGAGCACGGCGTCGACCGGCTGGCGAACGCCGCGCCGGGCTACAAGGAAGCCTACATGCGCCGCCTGCTGCAGGATACGGTCGGTTTCGCCGGCTGCAAGATGGTGCGCCGCGTCGTCGGCTTGGCGCACGTCGCCGACATCGACAAGCTCGAGGACGCGTCGGCGCGCGAGCGCGCCCAACGGCTCGCCCTGCGCATCGGCAAATCGCTGATCAAGCTCAACCGCGGCGCGGCTTCCATCCATCAGGTGATTGCCGCCGTTCAATCGGCTTCGTCGGCGGCGAAGGCATAAGGAAAGGATGAACGACATGACCGAATCCACGGCTTACCAAGGCTTGCAATCCGTCATCTGGTCCGGATCGCGGCTCGATCTGCTCGACCAGCGGCTGCTGCCCGAAAAAATCGTTTATTTGCCGCTCGTCTCCAAAGAAGACGTCTGGGAGGCGATCCGGCACCTGAAGGTCCGCGGCGCGCCGGCGATCGGCATCGCCGCCGCGTACGGCGTCGTGCTCGGCAGCCGCGAAACCGACGGGGACAAGCCCGCCTGGCTCCAGGCGGTGCGCGACGCGGCCGCCTACCTCGCAACGTCGCGCCCGACGGCCGTTAATCTGTTCTGGGCGCTCGACCGCATGAAGGCGCGCGCCGAAGCGCTCGCCGCGTCGGACGCCGATCTCGCGTCCGGCAAGGACGCGCTGCTGCAGGAAGCGATCGCCATCCAGAGCGAGGACGAAGCGACGAACCGCCTCATCGGCGAGCACGCGCTGACGCTGTTCGCGGACGGCATGGGCGTTCTGACCCACTGCAATGCCGGCGGGCTCGCGACTGCGAAATACGGCACGGCGCTCGCGCCGTTCTATCTCGCGCAGGAGCAGGGCATCGCGCTTCGCGTCTTCGCGGACGAGACGCGCCCGGTGCTGCAGGGCGCGCGGCTGACCGCGTTCGAGCTGCAGCAGGCCGGCGTCGACGTGACGCTGATCTGCGACAACATGGCCGGCATGGTCATGAGCAAGGGCTGGGTCGACGCCGTCATCGTCGGCACGGACCGCGTCGCGGCCAACGGCGACGTCGCCAACAAGATCGGCACGTACAGCGTGGCCGTGCTCGCCAAGGCGCATAACATTCCGTTCTACGTCGCCTGCCCGCTGTCGACGATCGATCTGAACACGCCGTCCGGCGACCAAATTCCGATCGAAGAACGCAGCGCGGAAGAGATTACGGAAGGATTCGGCAAGCGCACGGCGCCGGCGGGCGTGAAAGTGTTCAATCCCGCGTTCGACGTGACGCCGCACGAGTACGTGACCGCGATCATCACCGAGAAAGGCATCGTTCGCCCCCCGTTCGACGTCAATCTCAAGAAGCTGTTCGACAACGCGTGATTCGCACGAACGCAAGAAAGGCAGCCCGGCACGATGAACCATCGTGCCGGGCTGCCTTCTTTCTTGCGTCCGCGTCCGTCGTCGCGGTGATCTATACCATCAAGAGCAGGGCGTCCGCCCCTTTCATGCCGACCGTAATGCCGAGCGATTCCGCTTTCCCCGTTACCGATTCGAGCGGCGCTTCCATCAATTCCTCCAGCGTCCTGACGCCGACCGCACGGCCGGCGATAATGCCCCGGTCCTTCAACCGGTCGTTCAGCAGCGCGACGTCGAGCGCGCCGCACATGATGTAGCCTTTATCCGTCGTCACGGCGAGCAGCGTCGTCTTCGGCAGAAGCACTTCGACGCCGAGCGCCGTGCTGCCGTCCGCAAGCGGAATAGGTACCATTCGCATCATCCGAGCCACCTCCTCCCGCGATGCACCAGCATTGCCTTCCTGAATCGCTTCTTCACTATATGCGGGTCCGGGGCGCGGAGTGTTGGCGATTTGCACGATCGTCGCGCCTTCGATCGGGGCCCGATCCGTTTCGCAATTAGGACTACATAACCCGGGTCTTTAGTGGTATGATGGGGTTACTATCGAACTAAACGGAGATTGGTCGAATGAATCCAATGAATCAACGCGCCGAACGGCCGAACGCGCATCTGTTCAACGTCGATCTGCTTGTCGAAAGCGAGTCCGCCGCCAAGGCGCTGGAACGGCTGCTGCGCCTGCTGAACGAGGCCGGCTTCGCCGACTACCGGATCAATTCCGGCGCGGAGCTGGGCCGCCTGATCGCGGCCTTGGAAGCCCAGGCCGAGCCGAAGCCCATTCCCGTCCCGGCCGAATCCGGCGCGCGGCCGCCGGAGCCCTCGCCGATGGGATCGCCCGTCATGCGGCGGATCGCGGACAGCATCGCGAGCAATGCGCTGATCCGGATCAGCGTCAACAAGGGCGCGGGCGCGAAGCTGAACATGCCGTGCCGGGTCATCAAGCTGGACGAGGCCGCGCAGTCGCTGACGGTGTACCACGTGGACGAGAAGCAGGTCTACACGTTCGGCCTGAACGAGATCGACGAGATGAATTAACGCCAACGCCAAAAGAGCCGCGCCGCCTGGGATAGGCGGTGCGGCTCTTTTGGCGGTCGATGTCCGTTCGCGGCTGCAGGCTGTACCGCTGTTCGTCGTATCAGGCGATGCGGGACCGAATAGGCTTCGTCCCGTACGCTTACTCGCTGCCCTTCGCTCTCCAGATGGAATACGCGGCGAGTCCCCACGCGGCGATGAACGCCAGGCCGCCGAACGGCGTAATGATGCCGAGCCACTTCACGTCCGACAGGCTGAGCGCGTACAGGCTGCCCGAGAAGAGGAAGATGCCGAGGTGCATCAGCCGCGCGGCCCAGCGGATCGCGTTGTTGCTTCGGCCGATCCGGTCCGCGGCCAGAGCGAGGAGCAGCAGGCCGATGGCGTGAAACATATGGTAACGGACGCCCGTTTCGAAGACGTTCAGCATTTCCTCCGACAATTTCGCCTTCAGCCCGTGCGCCCCGAAGGCGCCCAGCGCGACGGCGAGCAGGGCGTGAATCGCCCCGTAAGCCCCGTATTTGTTAAACATCCTCGCGTATCCGCCCTTTCTCTTTCCAAGGTTTGTAAAATAAGATAAAATGTACGATATCGAACGACACGGAGGAGAGATCCCCTTGAATGACTATCACGCAGACCGCGGCCAATCGCCCTATGGGTACCCGCCCGATCCGGACGAGGGCGCGCCGAAGAAAACCCAATCCAAGCTGGGCATCGCTTCGTTCGTCATCGGGCTGCTCAGCCTGATCGTCTTCGCCGTGGCCATCGTCATGACGACAACCTTTATTATGGACCAGTTCGGGAACGAGAGCAACTACAATCAGCTGCGCGCCGACCTGGAAACCCGGTTCAGCGACGTGAACGCCGTCATGCCCGTTCTCGTGGCGGGCCTGCTCATGCTCGTCTCCTTCGCCGGCAGCCTCGTCGGCCTGATCCTCGGCATCGTCGGCGCCTGCTCCAAAAACAAAACCAAGACGTTCCCGATCATCGGCATCATCGTCAGCGCGCTGCTGCCGGTCGGCTTCTTCGGCTTGATCGTGCTCGGGCTCGCCCTGGGCGGAACCGCTTCGTAATCCGCGAGACGGCTTGCCGGGAGACCGCGTCCTTCATGGACCGCGGTCTTTTTCGCGCCGCCATCCGGCGCCGCGGGTCAATCGGGCGCTTCCCCATGGGCATTTTGCTTCACATATCGCGCGGCGTCCTGAATACAATGAATAACAACAAGCATTTGGTCATGGAGGTGTCTACGCATGGCAGAGGACAACGGAACGCTGTATACCGTGTCGCGTGAGGACTGGTCGCTGCACCGGAAGGGACATCAAGATCAAGCCAGACACCAACAAAAGGTACGCGAAGCGATCAAGCAAAACTTGCCCGACCTGGTCTCCGAGGAAAACATCATCATGTCGGACGGCAAGCATGTCATCAAAGTGCCCATCCGCAGTCTCGACGAATTCCGGTTCGTCTATAATTTCAACAAAAACAAGCACGTCGGCCAAGGCGACGGCGACAGCCAGGTCGGCGACGTGCTCGGCGTCGATCCCGCTTCCGCGCAAAAGGGCGGCAAAGGCGAAAACGCCGGCGATCAGCCCGGCGACGACATCGTCGAAGCGGAAATCAGCCTCGCGGAGCTCGAGACGATGCTCTTCGAAGAATTGGAGCTGCCCTTCCTGAAGCAGAAGGACCGCGACCAGCTGGAAACGAAGGAAATCCGGTTCAACGACATCCGCAAGAAAGGCATCATGTCCAACATCGACAAGAAGCGGACCATCCTCGAAAACCTGAAGCGCAATGCGACAAGCGGCGCGCCGGGCATCCACGGCATCTCCCCGGACGACCTGCGCTACAAGACGTGGGAAGAGATCGTGAAGCCGCAGTCCAACGCCGTCATTCTGGCGATGATGGATACGAGCGGCAGCATGGGCAGCTTCGAGAAGTACGTCGCGCGCAGCTTCTTCTTCTGGATGACGCGCTTCCTCCGGCATCAATACGAGCACGTGGAGATCGTCTTCATCGCGCATCATACCGAGGCGAAGGAAGTGACGGAGGAGGAATTCTTCACCCGCGGCGAAAGCGGCGGCACGATCTGCTCTTCCGCTTACATTAAAGCGCTCGACATTATCGACAGCCGGTATCCGCCTTCGAAATACAACATCTACCCCTTCCACTTCTCCGACGGCGACAACCTGACGAGCGACAACGAGCGCTGCGTCAAGCTGATCGGCGAGCTGCTGAAGCGCGCCAACCTGTTCGGCTACGGCGAAGTGAACCAGTACAACCGCTCCAGCACGCTCATGTCGGCTTACAAGCATATTAATCTGCCGAACTTCATGCATTACGTCATCAAGGAAAAAGGCGAAGTGTACAACGCGCTGAAATCGTTCTTCCGCAAGCGCGAGGTCGCCGTCTGAGCCGTTCGAATGCATCCTATTCGAATGCACCATATAAGAAGCCTCCCGCCCCGGATTTCGTCCGGCGGCGCGGGAGGCTTCTTCGCGTTTACAGGGATGCGGAGCGTCCGCGAACCCCCAGCGTTCCGCGGTTATACGCCAGAAACGCCGTCAGCCCGAGCAGGCCGCAGACGCCGGCGCCGACGAGCAGGTAGGGCAGCGGCACCGAGTCCGCCAAGTAGGTGCTGAGCAGCGGGCCGGCCGTGCCCCGGAAGCCGAACAGCATGAAATGGAGCCCGACGACGATGGCCTCGCGCCCCGGGGCGAGCCGGAACATATAGGCGAGGAAGCCGATGTCCCAGATGGCATCGCCCAGGCCCTGGATGCCGCTGCCGAGCAGCACGGCGCCGTAATTGCCGAGCAGCGCATAGCAGAACGGCACGATGCTGAACGCCGCGAGGCCGAACGCGACCGTATGCTTCGGGGACAGCTTGTCGATGACGCGGCCGGTGACGAAGTAGGCGGACAGCAGGCAGACGTAGTAGACGGCGCGCGCGATCCCGATCTGCGTGTTGGACAGCTCGAGCCGGTCCACCTGCATGATGTTGTACAGCGGCACGGCCAATATGTTGCCGAAGCCGGTGAAGGTGCAGGCGAGGAAGAACACCGCGATCTCGCGGTTCTGCTTGACGAGCTGCAGCTGCTCGCGGAAGTTGAACCGTTTCGCGCCGAGCAGCTTCGGCGGCGCGGCCTTCCGCGCCTTGACGCGCGCGAAGACGAGGATCGACGCCACGCCGGTCGCGGCGGCGAACAGCAGCGGGCCGGACGGGCCGGCGGCGTCGGTCCACCGGCCGATGAGGAACGCCACGGGAATCATGAGCCCGCCCATGATGACGCGCGTGTTGCCCATCAGCCGGCCGCGGGTTTCGGGCGGATACATCCGGATGACGAGCGCCGCGTAGCCGGGCGATTGGATGCCCATCAGCATTTGGAACAGCAGCGCGGCCCCCACGTACGCAAGCGGCACGCCGAAGAACGCCGGCAGCACGATGAGCGCCCGCGCGATCAAGTTCGGGATGACGACGAACGGCTTCGGGTCCGACCGCTCGATGAACGCCGCCCAGAGCGGCGAGAAGAGCAGCCCGACGGCCGGGGCGGCCGATATGATGCCGACCTGCAGGTTGGACGCCCCCTGCTGGATCGCCATCGGAAGATAGAATTGATTGAAGACGACGTTGAAGAAGCTGAACAATACGGAAGCGCCCGCATCGATGCGGAAATTGTGCCAGGCTCTCGGTCCGAGGCCCAGCTTGAAGGATTCCAATCTGGCTTTGAGTGCGGTCGTCACGGGTCGGCTATCCTCTCGGGGGTCATGGTTTAGCTCCAGTATACCATGGGAACGGCGCCAGGATTTCGCCGATTTGCCATTTTGACAAACCGTTGGCAAAGGGAGCATAATGAACGTTATGGGATTTGCAGTACGCGCGTTGAAAGGAAGGATATTTTCATGCCCGCATGGTCATTCAGGCGGATGTCTCAGGTTCGTCCGTTCGTCTTCTTTACGCTCATTCTAGTGCTTAAAAGCATGCTCGCTTACTTCGTCATTTTCGACGGCGGACCGTCATGGACGCTGCTGATGACCGAAATGCCGTTCTTCTGGCTGCTGTTCTGCCTGATCGAATGGTTCGCCTCCAAGCGCAAGCTCGTCTATTACGTGACCGTCAACTTGCTTGTAACCGCCATCTTTTTCGCCGTCATTATGTATTACAAGTATTTCGGCATCATCGTGACGTACCACGCGCTGGAGCAGATCAACCAGGTCACCGCCGTCAAGAGCAGCGTCTTCTCGCTTCTCGCGCCTTATTATTTGTTCATCTTTCTCGATATCGTCGTGTTGGTCGCCCTGCTGGCGCGGCGCAAACGGCTCGTCGACTGGAAGCGGATGAGCCAGTTGCCGCTCAACAAAGCCGTGGTATCGGCCCTCTTCATCGTCTCGCTCGCGCTGTGCCTGTTCAATATCCTGCCGAACCGCGCCAGCATGAACGAAATCGTGAAGGCCGAAGACATGGGCATTCTCAATTACGAGGTGTACACGCTGTTCTCCGACCCGAAGCAGCCGACGATTCCGATGAGCGAGATTACGCAGGCCGCGATCGACCAAGAGAAGGGCATCACGGAACCGGCGGAACCGAAATACCGGGGAGCCGCCAAAGGCAAGAACCTGATCATCGTGCAAATGGAAGCGTTCCAAAATTTTCTGATCGGCCTCGAAATCGGCGGACAGGAAGTGACGCCGAACATGAACAAGCTGGCGAAGGAGCATATCTACTTCTCGAACTTCTACCAGCAGGTCGGCCAAGGCAATACGTCCGACGCCGAGTTCGTCGTCAACACGTCCTTCTACACGCCGCCGGCCGGCGCCGCGTCCGTCGTCTATACGAACCACGCGCTGCCGAGCCTGCCGAAGCTGCTGCAGGCGAACGGCTACCAGACGGCCACGTTCCATACGAATTACGTGGAGTTTTGGAACCGCAGCGACCTGTACAAGGCGCTCGGCTTCGAGAAGTATTACGACCAAAACTGGTTCGGCCACGACGATGCGGTCTTCTTCGGCCCTTCCGACGAGGTGCTCTATAAGAAGACGGCCGAACAGCTGGACGCGATGCAGAAGAACGGCCCGTTCTACTCGCAGCTGATCACGATGTCGTCCCACCATCCGTTTTCCATCCCGCCGCGGAAGTACAAGATCACGCTGCCTCCGGAATACGAGGGGACGTTCGTCGGGGATTACATCCGCGCCCAGAACTACGCCGACTACGCGCTCGGCCTGTTCATCGACGATTTGAAGAAGCGCGGCATTTGGGACAACAGCGTGTTCGTCATCTACGGCGACCACCTCGGCCTCCCGATCTATTCGTTGAACAGCGACGAGAAGAAGCTGATGAAGGACATTTACGGGCGCGAGTACGCGAACTCGGACATGATCAACATCCCGCTCATCATCTCGTCGCCGGGCGTTACGACGCCGATGGAGCTGAAGGAAACCGGCGGCCAATCGGATATCATGCCGACCGTCGCCAACCTGCTCGGCATCTCGCTGCAGGACCATATTCACTTCGGCCAAGACTTGCTGAATCAGCCGTCCAACCTGCTGCCGGAGCGGTATTACCTGCCGACGGGCTCGCTCATCACGGACACTCAAATGTTCATCCCCGGCACGACGTTCAAGGACGGCACGAACCATCCGCTGCACGGCAACGCCGCGGCGGCCGTCCCGACCACGGAGGACCAGTATACGCGGTCGCTCAAGCTGCTGCAGCTTTCCGACAGCTACGTCACGCAGCTCCCGCCGGTCGGTCCGTAACCGACGGCTATCCCGAAAATCCACGATACCCAGACACCCCCCGCCGGATTCGGCGGGGGGTGTTCGTTTGGCTTAAACCTCGCAGAGCCGGCACCCGATCTCGCAGACCGTGCCGTGCCCCCGCTTGCTGTTGATCGCGGTCTCGCCGGCCATGGCGCGGATGAGGCTGACGACCACCATGAGATCGCGCGGACTACAATTTTAGCGGAACCGCGGCGGCGGGACATATCGTTTCCCCCCTTCCCATACATATAGCTATGAAACACAATTCGCGTTGCGAGGGGGAAGCGAACGTGCATCAGGACGAGATCAAAGCGCTCGAACGAGCCATTGACGAAATCACCGAAATCGCGCAAGGATTCGGTCTTGACTTCTATCCGATGCGGTATGAAATCTGTCCGGCGGACATTATTTATACGTTCGGCGCCTACGGCATGCCGACGCGCTTCAGTCATTGGAGCTTCGGCAAGACGTTCAATAAGATGAAGATGCAGTACGACCTCGGCCTCAGCAAAATTTACGAGCTCGTCATCAACTCCAATCCGTGCTACGCGTTCCTGCTCGACGGCAACTCGCTCATCCAGAACAAGCTCATCGTCGCGCACGTGCTGGCCCACTGCGACTTCTTCAAGAACAACGCCCGCTTCAGCATGACGAACCGCAACATGGTCGAGAGCATGTCCGCGACCGCGGAGCGCGTCAGCCAGTACGAGATGGAATACGGCACCGAAGAAGTCGAGAAATTCATCGACGCGGTGCTCGCCATCCAGGAGCATGTCGATTCCACCCTCATCCGGCCGTACAAGCTGGACAAAGCCCAGTACATCGAGCTGCTGAACAAGGAGAATCAGAGCGTGAAGCCGCAGCGGCAATCGCAGTACGACGACCTGTGGGGGCTCGACGAAGAAGAGAAGGAAGCGGCCGCCGCCGAGGCGAAAACGAGCGCGGAGACGAAGAAATTCCCGCCCCGGCCGGAGAAGGACCTGATCTGGTTCATCGAGGAATATTCCCCGAACCTGCAGGACTGGCAGCGCGACGTCATGTCGATGCTGCGCGACGAGATGCTGTACTTCTGGCCGCAGATCGAGACGAAAATCATGAACGAAGGCTGGGCGTCGTACTGGCATCAGCGAATCATCCGGGAGCTGGATCTGACGAGCGAGGAGACGATCGAATTCGCCCATCTGAACTCGTCGGTCGTGCAGCCGTCCCGGCATTCGCTGAACCCCTACTACCTCGGCCTGAAAATTTTCGAGGACATCGAGAAGCGCTGGGACAACCCGACGCAGGAAGAACGGGACCGGATGGGACGCAAGCCGGGCTTGGGCCGGGAAAAGATGTTCGAGGTCCGCGAATTCGACTCCGACATCTCCTTCCTCCGCAATTACTTGACGAAGAAGCTCGTGAACGACCTGGATCTGTACGTGTTCGAGAAGAAAGGCGCGGAGTGGAAAATCACCGAAAAAGCGTGGGAGTCCGTCCGCGACCAGCTCGTGTTCTCGCGGGTAAACGGGGGCTTCCCGAGCATCGTCGTCACGGACGGCGACTTCAACCGCGTCGGCGAGCTGTACCTGTTCCACCGGTACGAAGGGGTGGAGCTGGACCTCAAGTACGTCGAGAAGACGCTGCCCTACGTCGTCCACCTGTGGGGCAAATCGGTTCATCTCGAGACGATCGTGGAGGATAAACGGATCGTGTTCAGCTGCGACGGGAAGAAGACGAGCCGAAAGTTTATTTGATCGGATGCGCCGCGAGGCCGACAGTTGAAGTTACGGAAACGCCCGTCCCGGAATGCCCGGGACGGGCGTTTTGCGCTGCGCGCAGGCGCTGGCGGCTTCCGCCCCTCCCCGTCGCGCTAACTTCCCAAAACCAAAAAAAACGCCCGCCTCGGCCTCCGCCGAACCGGACGTTTAATTCAACCTGCCTGCGTTCGGCATGCCCGAATCCCGGGCACCGCCGCCGCTTACTCATCGGCCCGCTTCACGTCGACCGTCACTTCCAGCACGGCTTCGCTCGTGCCCATATAGACGCCTTTGACGGGGACGATGTCCTTGTAGTCCCTGCCGTGGCCCAGCTTGACGTAACGCTCGCCGACCAGCGCGTCGTTCGTCGGGTCGAAGCCGCACCAGCCGAGACCCGGCACGTACGCCTCGACCCACGCGTGGGACGCCTGCTCGAAGTCCGCGCTTCCGCCCTGCAGGTCGCCGACGAAATGATAGCCGCTGACATAGCGCGCCGGCACGCCCTTCGACCGGCACGCCGCGATCATCAGGTGGGCGAAATCCTGGCACACCCCGCGCCGCCGCCGCAGCATGTCGCCCGCGATCGTATGGACGTTCGTCGCGTCCGGATCGTAGACGAATTCGCTGCGGATCTTGTTCGAGAGGGCGAGCAGCCAGCTGTACACGCCGAGCCGTTCCGCGCCGTCGCCGCTGTCCGGCTGCCGCCGGATCGTCGCGTCCGCGAAGGCGGCCACCTCGGGCGTGACGTCCGTGTACGCGGTGGGCAGCAGGAACTCGGCGAAGCGGTTGGCCGCCTTCTCGCCCGCGAGCCACCGCCACGCGTCCTTCGGCGGCAGGCCGTCCTTGCCGAGCTGCGGCTTGAAGGCTTCCCGCGTGACGACCGTCATCGTCGAGCGGATCGTCAGCTTCCGGTGCTGGCGGTTGACCGAGAACGCGTGCACGCGGTTGCCGAAATAATCGTCGTAGCTGAACAGCGGCGCGTTCGGTTCGACGGAGATCGCATGCTGATAGCAGGACTGCTGCTCGTTCGTGAACGGCGTCAGCCGCACTTCATTGACACTGTCCCCGACCGCGTCCTTGTACGTGTACTGCGTCGTATGCGAGATATGCAGCTTCATGCGGTGGCCTCCCCGACGCGAAAAAAGGTGTGGGCGAACGCGGTGCCCAGCTGCCCCGCCGCCTGGAGCAAACGTCCGGTCACGGCGCCTTCGCGGTCGAGCCCCAGGTCCTCCCGCTCCAGGCAGGCGAGCTCCGCCTTCAGCTTCGCCACCTGGCGGACGATCCGGTCGTGCGCGGCGCGCAGCTGCTTCTCCTGCAGCTCGATGCCGCGCAGATTCTCGTCCAGCGCGTCGAGCGAGAACTGCACGGAGCGCGGGAACGCTTCGTTCAGGACGAGGAACTCGATGATCGCGTCCGCCGACACCCCGTCCGCGTAGTGGCGCCGGAACGGCTGGTAGCCGCTCACGGAGCGGAGCACCGCCTGCAGGTACGGGTACAGCTCGCAGCCGTCCCCCGCTTCCGCCGCCGAGGCGCTTGCCGCAATGGCGGATTGAATGATCCGCAGCGTGTTTTCGGTCCGCTCCAGATACCGGCCGCATTCGATGAAATGCCATTCGTTCTCGCGCGGCATGACGGACTGGGTCACCCCGCAGAACAGCGCCGTCCATTCCTTGATCCGCCCGAAAAACTGATGCGGCGACTCCCTTGCCGGGTCCCCGGCCTGCTTCTCGCGCAGCCACAGATAGAACCCGTTCGCCACGTCCCACAGCTCGCTCGGCAGCTTCTCCCGCAGCGTCCGGACGTTGTCCCGGGCGTGGTTGACGCACGTCACCAGCGAATTCGCGTGATCGCGGTCCAGCGTGACGTAGCGCACGACGTCCTGCTCGTTGTAGGCGCCGCCGTACTGCTGCTCGTAAGCCGCGCGGCTGCCCAGCGCGTCGACGATCCGCCCCCACTTGCACAGCGCCGGGGGCACGCCGTCGGCCCCGTCACGCGGAACGGACGGCGCGTCTTCGTCCTGCAGGTGAAAATGGACATCGATCAGCCGGGCGTGATTCTCCGCGCGCTCCATGTACCGGCCGATCCAAAACAAAGCTTCCGCGTTACGGTTGAGCATTCGTTCATCCCTCCTTCTTCATCCTTAGCGGCTCAGCACCCAGGTATCCTTCACGCCGCCGCCCTGCGAGGAGTTGACGACGAGCGAGCCTTCCTGCAGCGCGACGCGGGTCAGCCCGCCGGGAATGACGTGCGTCTCCGAGCCGTCGTCCAGCACGAACACGCGCAGGTCGATATGCCGCGGCTGCATCGCGCCGCCGATCATGACCGGAGCCCGCGACAGCCGCATCGTCGTCTGGGCGATGTAGCGGCCCGGATCGCGGCGAATGGCGTCCGCGAACGCGTCGATGTCCTTGCGCGTCGCGGCCGGCCCGATCAGCATGCCGTACCCGCCGGAGAGCGACGTCTCCTTCACGACGAGCTGGTCCAGATGCGCGAGCGCGTAGTCGCGGTCCTCCGGCCGGGAAAGAATGTACGTCGGCACGTTGTGCAGAATCGGTTCTTCATGCAAATAATAGCGAATCATTTCCGGAACGTACGCATAGATTGCTTTATCGTCCGCCACCCCGGTGCCCGGCGCGTTCGCGATGGCGACGTTGCCGGCGCGGTAGGCGTTCATGAGCCCCGGCACGCCGAGCAGCGAGTCCGACTGGAAAGCCAGCGGGTCCAAATAATCGTCGTCGAGGCGGCGGTAGATGACGTCGACCTGGCGCAAGCCGCCGAGGCCGCGCAGATAGATGTTGTGGTCCCGGTATACCAAATCCCGGCCCTCCACCAGATGGATACCCATCTGCTGCGCGAGGAAGGCATGCTCGAAGTAAGCGGAGTTGTATGCTCCCGGGGTCAGGAGCACGATCAGCGGATCGCGTTTCCCGGACGGAGCGAGGCTGCGGAGCGAACGGAGGAACACGTTCAAGCTGCGTTCGATGTCCGCCACGGCGCTGGACAGGTACAAGTCGGAGAACAGCTCGCTCATCAGGCTCCGTCCCTTATACAGGTAGGAGAATCCCGACGGCGTCCGGAGATTGTCCTCCAGCACGTAATACCGGCCCTGCTCGTCGCGGATCAAATCGATGCCCGATGCCGTCATGTACACCTGTCGCGGCACTTCGAGCCCGGCCATCTCCGGCCGGAAATACTTGTTCCCGACGATCATCCCCCGCGGGATAATCCCGTCGCGCACGATCGCCTGCCCGTGATAGACGTCGCGCAGGAACGCGTTCAGCGCCGACACGCGCTGCTTCATCCCCCGCTCGATGTGTTCCCATTCGTGCCTCGGGATGATGCGCGGGATATAGTCGAACGGGATGGTCCGCTCGAGCGGCTCGCGCTGGTTCTGGGCGTAAAGCGTAAAGGTGATGCCTTCCTCCAGCATCCGCTGCTGTATCGCGGCATGCCGGGCTGCGAGCTCCGGCGGCTTCATGCGGGCGAAGGTTCGATGGACGCCTTCGTAGTGGGGGCGCACGGTCAGGTCCCGTTCGAACATCTCGTCGTAAAACGATTGTGGATCGTAAGCGTGGAATTGCGATTGCATCGCCATCGACATGATTTCCGCCTCCAAAGCCGTCAGTTGTCCAATTCTATCGAATAATGTGAGGTATTTCGGTTTTCCGAATGATATCGCCGGGTCCCCTTCGTTTTCGGTATCTAAATCATATCCAATCCCGAATTATATGTCAACTTATATAACATAATATTAACATCTACGCCGCACCGCAAACGTCGTAGCCGCTCCGGTATTCGCGCGCGGTCAGATGCTTGACCTTGGGCGCGTTCGTCCCCGATACCGTCGCGTACAGCGCCTCCCCTTCGCCGCCCTCCGGCTGGCCGAAGAACACCTTTCTCAGCTCCGGATCGTACCGCTCCGCCGCCTCCACGTTGGCGATCACGTTGCGGTCGAGCCGCGCGAACCCGTACAGGCCGAACATCCGGTCAAGCTCCTCCATCGTCTGGGCGTAACGGTACACGGTTCCGTCGCTCATCGTGAACGCGGGCCCGTTCGGCGTCGGCGCGATCAAGCGAATGTCCTCGACGGCGATCCAGCGCGGCGCGCCTTCCTCGTTTTGCAGCAGCAGCTTCATTCCCCCACACTCCTTCGCTTTAATAGGAACATGCGTTCTCGTTCCGTGTTCCTATTTTAACATAGCCGGACCGGCATTTTCACCTTCCTGACCCGGATAACACAAAACCGCAGCATGCTGCAACGCATGCTGCGGTTTCCGATTCCGTGTCCGAGCAAGTCGGCGGATTAACGGTTGAGCAGGCTGCCCACGTACCGGAGCAGCTCGTTCGAGCAAACCGGGCAGTAGCCGTGCTCGTCGATCAGCCGCTTCGTCACCTCGTTGATCCGTTTCAGCTGCTTCTCGTCCGGCGTCTTGGTCGACGTCGTAATCTTGACGATGTCCTTCAAGTCCGTGAACAGCTTCTTCTCGATCGCTTCGCGCAGCCGGTCGTGGCTGAAGTAGTCGAACTTCTTGCCCTTGCGGGAGTACGACGAGATGCGGATCAGAATCTCTTCGCGGAACGCCTTCTTCGCGTTCTCGGATACGCCGATTTGCTCTTCGATGGACCGCATGAGGCGCTCATCCGGATCCATTTCCTCGCCCGTCAGCGGATCCTTGATTTTCGTCCAGTTGCAGTACGACTCGATGTTGTCGAGGTAGTTCTCGAACAGCGTCCGCGCCGACTCTTCGAAGGAATAAACGAACGCCTTCTGCACTTCCTTCTTCGCCAGGCCGTCGTATTCTTTGCGCGCGACCGAGATGAAGTTCAAGTACCGTTCGCGTTCTTCCTTCGTGATGGACGGGTGCTGGTCCAGGCCGTCCTTGAGGGCGCGCAGCACGTCGAGCGCGTTGATGCACGAGAGGTCCTGCTTGATGAGGGCGCTCGAAATCCGGTTGATGACGTAGCGCGGGTCGATGCCCGACATGCCCTCTTCGATGTATTCGCTCTGCATCTCCTTGAGGTCGGCTTCCTTGTAGCCCTCTACTTCCTCGCCGTCGTACATGCGCATCTTCTTGACGAGGTCCATGCCCTGCTTCTTCGTCTCCTTGAGCCGGGTCAGGATCGAGAAAATCGCGGCCGACCGCAAGGAATGCGGCGCGATATGGATGTGCTTCATGTCGCTCTGGCCGATCAGTTTATTGTAGATTTTCTCTTCCTCGGATACTTTGAGATTGTAGGGGATCGGCATGACGATCATCCGCGATTGGAGCGCCTCGTTCTTCTTGTTGGCGATGAACGATTTGTACTCCGTTTCGTTCGTATGCGCGACGATGAGCTCATCCGCCGAGATCAGCGCGAAGCGGCCCGCCTTGAAATTGCCCTCCTGCGTCAGCGAGAGCAGGTTCCACAGAAACTTCTCGTCGCACTTCAGCATCTCCTGAAATTCCATCAGGCCGCGGTTCGCCTTGTTCAGCTCGCCGTCGAACCGGTAGGCCCGCGGGTCCGATTCGGAGCCGAACTCCGTGATGGTCGAGAAGTCGATGCTGCCGGTCAGGTCGGCGATATCCTGCGATTTCGGATCGGAGGGGCTGAACGTGCCGATGCCGACGCGGTTTTCTTCGGAGACGAGCACGCGTTCGACCTGGACGTTCTCGATTTCGCCGCCGAATTCCGTCTTGAGCCGCATCTGGCAGGACGGGCACAAGTTGCCCTCGATGCGAACGCCAAGCTCGCGCTCCGCCTCCGGGCGAAGCTCGTTCGGAATGAGATGCAGCGGTTCTTCGTGCATCGGGCAGCCCTTAATGGCATAGACGGCGCCTTTTGGAGTACGCGAGAACTGCTCGAGTCCCCGTTTGAGCATGGTGACGATGGTGGATTTGCCCCCGCTGACGGGTCCCATGAGCAGCAAAATCCGTTTGCGCACATCCAACCGGCGAGCCGATGAATGGAAATATTCCTCTACCAGTTTCTCGACGGCACGATCCAAGCCGAATATTTCTTGTTCGAAAAACTTGTATTTCTTGTGCGAACCGTCGTCCACCACCCCAAACGACTCAATCATTTCATAGACACGAGCATGCGCAGTCATGGCTGGAGTTGGATCCTGCTTCAGCAACTCGATGTAATCCTTGAAAGAGCCTTGCCAAGTCAGCTTCTCGCTTTCCGCCTTGTACTCCGAAATTCGTTTCAAAATATCCATGCCGTACCTCCTCTCGTGCATCCCGGTGTTTCTGAGTGCCTGTGTCATGCGGGTCGCGGGGGTCTTTGAGGGTCCCACCTTCTAAAGCTGCCCGGCATTTTTTATTGAAGTAATACAATCCTATGCGCTTTCTTAAGGGAAGTTGCCCAATAATTTAAACAAGTTTTCTACAAAATCCGTCGCGAAAGCGGGCTGCTTTTACAAAAACGCCACATGCGGAGCGGCGGCGAACAAGCGTCGATTCGCGGGTGGCCGAGCCGAAAACCCAGACGGCGCCGGGTATTTCCAAGCCGGGAGCGCCCCTGTCGAACGCCGGGCCGATTCGACCGGATCCGCCAACGTCGGGCCGCAAAAAATGAATGACACTCCGTGTCACGCCGTTAAGATAGCTGAGGGACGCGTCCAGATATGATATAATCGCCAAAGAATCTCCGCGCGAAAGGGGGAACGGGCCTTGGCCGTCAAACACGAAACGGAGCTGTACCGGCCGATCAAGGCGTTCTTCGAGGCGCAGGGCTATGAAGTGAAGAGCGAAGTCATGCACTGCGATCTGGTCGCCATCCATCCCGATTCGGGAGATACCGTTTTGGTTGAAATGAAGAAGACGTTCAATCTCGCGCTGCTGCTGCAAGGCATCGAGCGGTTAAGGCTGAACGGCAGCGTGATCCTGGCCGTGGAGCGCAACCGCAAGAAGGCCGGCGCCCACAACCAGCGCTTCGGCGACTTGACGGAGCTGTGCCGGATGCTCGGCATCGGCTTCATGACCGTCACGTTCTACAAGACGAAGCCGCCGGTCATCGAGATGCTCTGCCAGCCGGGCGATCCTCCGGTGCGCGGGCAGCGGCGGGCGCGCCAAGCGCGGCTGCTGAACGAATTCCGCGAACGCAGCGGCGATTACAATACGGGCGGCAGCAACAACCGCAAACTTGTAACCGCTTATCGCGAGAAGGCGCTGCGCATCGCTTGGGCCATCAGCCGGCACGGCATGCTGTCGCCGCGCGAGGCGGCCGTCCACGCGGACGTCGCGCGGGCCGGGCCGTTCCTGCAAAAGGATTACTACGGGTGGTTTCAGCGCGTGGAACGCGGTTTGTATCGGCTGAAGCCCGAAGGCGAAACGGCCGTCAAGCAAAACGGGGCCATTCTGGACGACTGGCAGCGCAAACGCGCCGGCGGACAAGCTGCGGTAAACGAACTCATCTATAAAGGAGAGCATGAATCATGAGCGAACAGCACTCGGTCAAAATCATCGGCAGCGTCAACGATTTCGACGCGTTTCCCGCGCACGTGAAAGTGGACAACGAACCGCATTATATCGTGGAAGCGCCGCGCAAGGAAGGCGAGCCGCAGCGTTATAATTTAATCTCCGCCATCTGTCCTCATGCCGGAGGCATGGTCCGTCCTCATCTGAACGAGCTCGTCTGTCCGCTTCATTACTGGTGCTTCGATCTGGCCACCGGAGAAGCGACCAACATTCCCGGCGAGCAGCTCGCCTGCACGCCGCTCGAGATCGAAGACGGGCAGTTCGTCGTCAAGGCTTGATCCTCGATCGCGCGGCCTTATTAATGTAGAAAGAGCGGCGTCCGCCGGTGCGGAGGCCGCTCTTTCGTTCGTGCGCCAATGGAAACGCAACTTAAACTACCTATCGACCGCTACGAGCGGGCGAGAAACGCGTCCACCGTCCCGGCCAAGCGCGCGAACCCTTCGTCCAGACGGTCGACTGCCGCGCCGGCGACGCTGAGACGCAGCCGGTTGCGCGGCGGATCCGCGGCATAGAACGGCGCGCCGGGATCGAAGACGACGCCATCTGCCTCGGCGGCGCGAAGCAGCGCGTCGGCATCGAGCCCTTCCGGCAGCGTCAGCCACAGGAACGGGCCGCCATTCGGCAGCGTCCACGATGCGCCGCTCCAGTGCCGCTCGCGCAGCAGCGCGTCCAGCCGATACATCCGTTCGCTATAGGACACACTAAGCTGACGCAGCAGCGGATCTACCTCGCCGCCCTCCAGCAAGCGAAACAGCATTTCCTCGGCGGATCTGCCGGCGTCCGGCTCCTCCGCGGCAGGCGTCCGCGGGAGCGCCGCAAGCCGCGCGAGGATGCCGGGATCGGCCGCCGCCCAGCCGACCGGCAGCTCCGGGCCGAGCGCGGCGGCGAACGTGCCGGCGTAGATGACGCCGCCATCCGCCGTCTTGGCGCTCATCGCGTACAAACTCGCCTCGCGCTCGGCCCCGTGCTCGGCCTCGTCGTTGCGCCATTCCCCGTACGCGCCGTCCTCCAGCAGGACCACGCCGAAGCGGCGGCCAAGGTCAAGCATTGTCTCGCGCCGAGCCGCGCTCCATATCCGGCCGGCGGGATTGCCGAGCGCGGGCATGACGTGCGCGAGCTTCGGCCGATGCGCTTCGGCGAGCCGCTCCGCGTCTTCGGGCCGCATCCCTTCCTCGTCGCATGGCACCTGCACGACGACGGCGCCGGCGGAGCGGAACGCCTGCAGGCAGGCCGGCGGCGCCGGCGATTCGACGAGCACCGCGTCGCCCGGGCGAAGCAGCCCGCGCGCGATCCAGGCGATCACGGGCTCCCCCTGCGGCGCGAGCCCGAGATCGCCGGCCTCGACCGGCAGCCCCCTGCCGGCCAGCCGCCCGGCGAGCAGCTCGCGCAGGCGTTCCGAGCCTGGATACGTCGACCGCCCCACTTCGGCTCCGGCACCGTCCGCGCGCCCGCGCGCCGTTTCGATCGCCTGCCGCACCGACGGAATGCCTCCCGCGGGCCAGTCGCCCGCGAACGAAATCCGATCCTCCTTGTGCCGCTCGCTCGCCTGCGCCGGCCATTGGTCCGTCAACAGGTCCGCAAGCGGCGGGACGCTGCGATGCGCCCCGTTCCGCGACTGCTTGTTGGCCATTATGCCGTCCCTCCCATCCCTCATGCTGTAGTTTACGCAGGACGGCGGGCGGACGCCACAGGTTTGATCGCCGGCGCGGCCATCCGGCAGCGGACCGCATCTTAGCATCGCTCGGATTCAGGTTCCTTATGCCGGCGGACAGGCGCGGCTGTAACAACTTGTTCACATCTTGGAGCGTTTTCTTTTTGGGCCTCGTTGGGTATAATGAGGGAAGTATTTGCGAAGTTGGAGCCATATCCACGGCATCTTAGGGGGTAAGCGAAATGACAGTGAATTTCCTGATCGTCATTACCGTCTCCGTCTTGTTCTTGCTCGCCATGTTGACGGCGTCCTACAACGACGACAAGACCAAAGGCATGTAACTGCAGCGACCTGCAACGCAAGCAACGCAACATAAAAAGAAGCTTTCGCGCTGTCCTCGGCAGCCGTCGAAAGCTTCTTTTTATTTCCCTCTTGCCTCATCCCGGGCCTACCGCCGCAGCTGCGCCATCTCCGACATGCATTTGCCGCACAGGTACCGTTCCTTGAACTCCCGCACGTCGTCCAGCACGCCGCAGAACACGCAGCGCGGGCGATAGCGCTCCAAGATGATATGATCCCCTTGAACCAAGATCTCCACAGGATCCCCTTCGTTCATCTGATATCTCTTTCGAAGGGACTTGGGCAGCACGATCCGCCCAAGTTGATCCACTTTCCGCACAACGCCAGCCGGTTTCACCATTACACATCTCCTGTAGTCGCATATTGTCAGCTATCATGTGATGATAGTTTCAGCATCGTACTAAGGTTCGATAGTAACCCGGCTAATCCTGCAATGTTTTATATTTGCTTAATATTCTGCAAATGTGGCGGCGCGGCGGAAAAAGTCACGTCAAGCCCGGGTAGCCGAGCTGACGGAACGCCTCGAACACGACGATCGCGACCGAGTTCGACAAATTCAGCGAACGGACCTTGTCCGTCATCGGCACGCGGATGCACGTGTCCGGATACGCGTCGAGTATCGACTGCGGCAGCCCCTTCGTCTCCTTCCCGAAGACGAAGAAATCCCCGTCGCGGTACGTCTGCTCCGCGTACACCTTGGAGCTGCGCGTGCTCGCGCAGAAGAACCGGCCTTCCGGATACTGCTCCTGAAGCTCCGCGAAGGAATCGTGGTAGCGGACGTCCACGGCGTACCAATAGTCGAGTCCCGCGCGTTTCAGCGTTTTGTCGTCGGTGCGGAAGCCGAGCGGGCGCACCAGGTGAAGAATGGCGCCCGTGGCGGCGCAGGTGCGCGCGATGTTGCCCGTATTGGCCGGAATTTCCGGTTCGACAAGCACGATATGAAATGCCATTGCTTGTTAACACCTCACTATATTTTACATAGCTTTTACGCTTGTTTAATCTTTTGTGAAAATACGGCCATTAGAATAAAATTATCATTGCACGAAAAGGAGATCATAAACGATGAAGAAGAAAATATTAATCGTCGATGACGAGCCTTCCATCTCCATGCTGCTGGAATTCAATCTGAAGCTGGCCGGCTATGAAGTTCGCTGCGTCCAAGATGGGGAGGCCGTATTCGACCTCTTGAAGCCGTTTCGTCCCGATCTCATCGTTCTCGATCTCATGCTTCCGAAAATGGACGGCATCCAAGTATGCCGGGAGCTTCGCAAACAAAACAATGCCGTTCCGATCATCATGTTAACCGCACTCCAAGACGTGACTGACAAGATTGCCGGTCTCGACAACGGCGCTGACGATTATATGACAAAACCATTCTCACCGCAAGAGCTGCTCTCGCGCATTCAAGCCATCTTCCGCAGAACGCAGGCTTTGCCGGGCGCCCGCGAACAGGTGGTTCATGAAATCGGACGGATGTCGGTCCTGGCGGACCAGCGCGAAGTGCAAATCGACGGGAAACCGGTCGAATTGACGCCGAAGGAATTCGAGCTGCTGCTCTTCCTGTGCCGCCATCGGGGCAAAGTCCTCAGCCGCCAACAATTGCTTCACGGCGTCTGGGACTACCACTTCCTCGGCGACACGCGCATCGTCGACGTCCACATCAGCCATCTTCGCGACAAGATCGAGAAGAACGCGCGCACGCCGGAGTACATCATGACCGTGCGCAACGTCGGCTACAAGTTGTCCGGTCCCGGCAGCGGCACCGGCACCGCCGACTCGTCCCTGGCCTAAGCCGCCCCTTTTTTCAATCAGAAGACCGCCGTCCATCGGACCGGCGGTCTTTTTTTGCTTCTTTTTAATCCTCTTACCCGTTGCGCTTCGCAAAATCCCCCATGAATTCCGCCAGCGCCTTGCAGCTCTCGAACGGAACGGCATTGTAGGTCGAGGCGCGCAGGCCGCCGACGCTGCGGTGGCCCTTCAGGCCCACGAAGCCGTGCTGCTCGGATTCCTTGACGAATTGCTTCTCGAGCTCTTCCGTGCCCAGGCGGAACGTGATGTTCATGAGCGACCGGCTGCCCGCATCCGCAAAACCGCGGTAGTAGCCGCCGCTCTGGTCGATCGCGTCGTAGATCAGCTTCGTTTTGTCGCGGTTGAACTGCTCCATCGCCGCGACGCCGCCTTTGTTCTTGATCCATTGAAGCATCAGGCCGACCAGGTAGACGGAGAAGGACGGCGGCGTGTTGTAGAGGGAGTTGTTCTTGACGTGCGTGTCGTAGCGCAGCATCGTCGGAAGCGACTTCGGACTCGATTCGACAAGATCCTCGCGAACGATGACGATGGTCACGCCCGAAGGTCCCAGGTTCTTTTGCGCGCCGGCGTAGATCATGCCGAACTTGCCGACGTCGACCGGACGGCTCAAGATGTCGCTCGACATGTCGCCGATCAGCGTCAAGCCGCCGGTATCCGGATAAGCCGCGAATTGCGTGCCTTCGATCGTTTCGTTGGAGGTAATGTGGAGATAAGCGGCGTTTGCCGGAAGCCGAATGTCGCTCAAGGCCGGAATGCGATTGAATTTGTCGGCTTCCGACGTCGCGGCGATCGCGGTCTCGCCGATCAGCATCGCTTCTTTGTACGCCTTCTCCGCCCAGCTGCCGGTGTGCACGAATGCGGCCGATTTGCCCGGCGTCAGCAGATTCATCGGAATCATGGCGAACTGCGTGCTGGCGCCGCCTTGGAGGAATAATACTTTATAATGGCTCGGAATGCCGAACAGTTCGCGAAGGAGCGCTTGCGCCCCGTCGTTGACGCCTTCGAACACGCTGCTGCGGTGCGACATTTCCATGATGGACATGCCCGTTCCCGCATAATCGATAAACTCTTGCTGCGCCTGCTGCAGCACTTCAAGCGGCAGAGCCGCCGGTCCGGCATTAAAGTTGTACGCGCGATTCGTCACTGACACTCACTCCACTCTTCGAATTTGCTTATGAGTTATGATAGCAATTTTGCGGCGAGGCTTCAAGTCATAAAGTCGAACAAAAACAAAATATACACGAATAATATTCGGATTTAGACCCAAATGCTAGCTTCGAAGACCAAAAGGCAATAGAAAAGCGAGCTCTCCGGCGGAGAGCTCGCTATGAGATATTCGGATGAAGCCCGGATTAGCAGTCGAAGTACAGGCTGTACTCGTGCGGATGAACACGGATCGATACCGCTTTGGCTTCGGAGCGTTTGAACGCGACGTAGTTGTCGATGAAGTCTTGCGTGAAGACGCCGCCTTCCGTCAAGAACTCGGAATCAGCTTCCAACGCGTCAAGCGCTTCGTCCAGGGAGCCCGGAACCGAGCGGATTTCTTTCTTGTCTTCGTCGGACAGCTCGTAGATGTTTTTGTCGAACGGACCGTAGCCGAGCGCGACCGGATCGAGCTTGCGCTTGATGCCGTCCAGACCTGCGAGCAGCATGGCCGCGAACGCCAGGTAAGGGTTAGCCGTGGAGTCCGGCGTACGGAACTCGATGCGGCAGCCTTTCGGCGTAACGGCCGCAACCGGAATCCGGATGGCCGCGGAACGGTTGCCTTTCGAGAACACCAGGTTAACCGGCGCTTCGTAGCCCGGCACCAGACGCTTGAAGGAGTTCGTCGACGGGTTCGTGATGGCGATCAGCGCCGGAGCGTGATGCAGGATGCCGCCGATGTAGTTCAGCGCCAGCGGGCTCAGGTTCGCGTAAGCGCCCTTCTCGTAGAACAACGGGGAATCGCCGTTGAAGATCGAGCTGTGGACGTGCATGCCGCTGCCGTTGTCGCCGAAGAGCGGCTTCGGCATGAACGTTGCGACTTTGCCCCATTGGCGAGCCACGTTGTTGATGATGTATTTATATTTCAGCAGGTTGTCTGCCGTTTTCGTCAGCGTATCGAAACGGAAGTTGATTTCCGCTTGGCCCGCCGTCGCCACTTCGTGGTGGTGACGTTCGACGCGGAGGCCGGATTCTTGCATCAGGCGCACCATTTCGCTGCGGATGTCTTGTTGGGAATCGACCGGAGCAACCGGCACGTAGCCGCCTTTAACAGGGACTTTATACCCAAGGTTGCCGCCTTCTTCTGTTTTCGCCGTGTTCCAGCCGGCTTCGGCGGAGTCGACGGAGTAGAAGGACGTGTTCATTTTGCTTTCGTAACGAACATCGTCGAAAATGAAGAATTCCGATTCAGGCGCGAAGAAAGCAGCCGTACCGACGCCTGTCGTTTTCAGATATTCTTCCGCTTTTTGAGCGATGCTGCGCGGGTCGCGCTCGTAACGCTCGCCGTCCGGCGTGTAGATGTTGCACATAATGTTCAACGTCGGGTGATCCGTGAACGGATCGATGAAGCTGGACTCCGTGTCCGGCATCATCACCATGTCGGATTCTTCGATGCCGCGGAAGCCCGGGATCGAGGAGCCGTCGAAGGCAACGCCGTTTACAAACGTATCGGCATCCACTTCCGTCGCGGGAAGCGTGATGTGGTGTGCGTGGCCGGAAAGATCCACGAAGCGGAAATCGACAAACATGATGTTGTTCTCTTTAATCGTGTTCAAGACGTTTTGAACTGACATTAGGTATTTCCTCCATTTCCGAACATTTGCGATGTGTAGGACATTGATTGTTCAACTTCTGCACTAAACTATGTCTGTAATTATAGAATTAAGGCCTAGTCTCGTCAATAGCTATGTCAGGTATTTTTTGACCCCATTGTGAGCTAACTTCACATAATTTTCATGAATGGTTTCGCCCTATTTCGGCGCCGAAAACGAAAGCCGGAGCCCGCCTCGGATGAGGCGGCTCCGGCTCTGAAAACCTTATAACGGCGCCGTTTCTCGGCGATTTATTTGATCCACGTCGTAAAGTAGGCCGCGTCTTCCTTCGGCGTATCGAACCGCTTGCCGACCAGATTGCCAAGCTGTTCCAGCTCCTTGAGCAGCCGCGCGAATTGGTCCGGGAACAGGGATTGCACGCCGTCGCCCGTCATCGAGTTGTCGGGATCCGTATGCATCTCGATGATGAGCCCGTTCGCCCCCGCGGCCACGGACGCCTTGGACATCGGCTCGACCAGCTCGCGCCGGCCCGTGCCGTGGCTCGGGTCGGAGATGACCGGCAGATGGCTCAGCTCCTGCAGGACGGGAATGGCCGCGAGATCGAGCGTGTTGCGCGTGTAAGTTTCGAATGTTCGGATTCCGCGTTCGCAAAGCATAACGTTCGGATTTCCGCCGGCGAGTATGTACTCCGCCGCGTTCAGGAACTCGTCGTAGGTGGCGCTGAAGCCGCGCTTCAGCAGCACCGGCGTCTTCACCGTGCCGAGCTTGCGCAGCAGGTCGAAGTTTTGCATGTTGCGCGTGCCGACCTGCAAAATATCCGCGTATTCGCTGCAGATGTCCACGTACTCCGGCGTCATGACCTCCGTGATCGTGAGCAGGCCGTGCTTTTTGCCCGCTTCCGCCATCATGGCCAATCCTTCGACGCCGACGCCCTGGAAGCTGTACGGTCCCGTGCGGGGCTTGAACGCGCCGCCGCGCAGCACTTGGCCGCCGGCCGCCTTGACCAGGCGCGCGATCTCGTCGATCTGCGCCGGCGTCTCCACCGCGCAAGGTCCGCCCATGATCGTCAGGTTGTCCCCGCCGATCTTCACGCCCTTAATGTCGATGACCGTGTCGTCGGGATGGAAGTCGCGGCTCGCGAGCTTGTAGGATTTCGAGATTTTGATGACGTTCTCGACGCCTTTCATTTGGCGCAGATGCTCCGCGAGCGTCGGCTCCGCCTTGCCGATGATGCCGATGACCGTGCGGTCCGTTCCCCGCGACACGTGCGCCTGCACGCCTACCTTCTCGATATGCGCGACGATTTCCGCGATCCGCTCTTCCGGTTCGTTGTTCTTCGTAATGACGATCATGTAGACAATCCCCTTTCACACTTAAACGCGTATATGCTTTTAAGCTTCGACGCTGTTAGGCTTTTATGCTTTTAATCGATAAAGCAACTATACAAGAAAAAACCGGTCCCGTCAAGAGACCGGCTTGCGGTCATTCCGCGACCGGTTTCGCCTCGAGCGCCGTGCGGCGCAGCTTGCGTTTCTCCTTGCGTTTATCCGCCACGTACTTGATGGCGAACCGGACCGGGAAGTAGAAGATCGCGCCGAGCACGAACCCGTCGATTATGCCTCCGACAATCAGCTTCAAGTTCACCAGCAGGATATGGTTCAACCAATTCGGGATGACCGGAATATGAAACCTGAGATGATTCGGCAGCACGAGACCGCCGACCATGCTGTTGACGAACGCGACCGGAATGAAAATGATTTTGCCGAACACGAATCCGACCAAGGCGCCGGCAAAACTGGCCCCGAACCAGTAAATCAGCGGAAATATTAGAAAAAACGCCAGCCCGTAAGTCGGGAGCGTAAACATTTCGACGAAAATGCCGATCGAGAAGCCTAGGGCCACGATGGACGGGCCGCCGGGGGCCCGCATCAATTGGGTGTATTTATATTTGATCCAACGTTTGATCGAGCGCGGTTTTCTCGGTGAAGACATGCGCGTGCGCTCCTTTCGCTTACCTGGCCGATTTCGAGCGAATCGCGGGTAGCAACTTATCCATGTTCACCGTGCGCCGAATCTCCCAGGTCTCGGGGTTCTCATCCTCGTATTGCTCCAAATAGGCAATGACTTCCTTCGTAAGCGGCGTCGGCGTGGAAGCGCCGGACGTAACGGCTACCCGCTTCTTGCCTGCCAGCCATTGCCGGTCGATCTCGGACACGTCCGAGACGCGGTAGGCGGGCACGCCCGCGATCTCTTCCGACACTTGCGCGAGCCGGTTGGAATTGTTGCTCCGCGGATCGCCGACGACGATGCACAGCTCGGCTTCCTTGGCCTGGCCCGCCACCGCTTCCTGCCGGACCTGCGTTGCCAGGCAAATCTCGTTGTGCACCTCGGCGGCCGGGAACGTCTCGACCAGCCTGCCGATCAGATGGCGGATATCCCATTGGGACATCGTCGTCTGATTCGTGATGATGATCCGCTCCGCGTCCAGCGAGAGCGCATCGATGTCCGATTCGCGCTCCACCAAGTGCACGCGGCCGGGCGCGATGCCGATCGCTCCCTCCGGCTCCGGATGGCCCTTCTTGCCGATATAGACGACCTCGTAGCCTTGGGCGACTTTCTCGCGAATGAGGTCATGCGTCTTGGTCACGTCCGGGCAGGTCGCGTCGACGACGGTCAGCCCCTTCTCCTTGGCGCGGTCGCGCACTTCGGGCGACACGCCGTGGGCCGTGAAGATGACCGTCCCGCCATCGATTTGCTCCAGGATTTCCAGCCGGTTCTCGCCGTCGAGCGTAATGACGCCCTCCTGCTTGAACGCTTCCGTCACATGACTATTATGAACAATCATGCCCAAAATATAGATCGGCCGCGGCAGATCCAAGTTCCGCGCCGTCTGCAACGCCAGCACCATCGCATCCACGACGCCGTAGCAATAGCCGCGCGGCGATATTTTCACAATTTCCATGAAACCAGCACCTGCTTTCCCTGCTCAACCATCCAATTGACGATTCGAATGCCTATCGCCTCAATAAATTATACTTCATTCGCATCGTCGTGGAAAGCAATCGGAAGCCAGACGGTGAACGTCGTGCCCTGCCCTTCGCGCGTCGACACCTCGACGGAGCCGCCGTGCTCGTCGATGATCCATTTCGCGATGGACAAGCCGAGCCCCGTTCCGCTCGTCTGGCCGCGGGATTCGTCCGCCCGGTAGAACCGTTCGAAGATGTGCGGCACTTCGTCGGCGTCCATGCCGATGCCCGTATCCTTGATGATGATGCCGGCCTGGTCCTGCGAACGGACCGCCCGCATTTCGACATGCCCGCTTGGCGTGTATTTGAATGCATTTTCCACGAAAATGAACAGCAGCTGACGCAAAAAATCAGCGTGCGCAATTACTTGTACGTTTTGAATGGCGGTTAGGTTCCCGATTTTCCAATCGGCGTTTCTTGGAAGCAGCTGCGCGCGGCGCGCGACGTCTTCGACAAGCGGAAGCAGCGGCTGCGCCGTCTTCTCCATCTGGTAGCCGGCATCCGCGCGAGCCAGCGCCAACAGGTCGTTGACGAGGTTCGACATGCGCTTGGCCTCGCCCGCGATATCGTGCATCGCCTCGCGGGTCATCGTCATCCGGCGGCGTTCGTCCTCGGTCTGCGCGTCTTCCTCAGGCAAGCCGGATTCCAGCGCCGGCGGCCACATCCGCTCCAGCAGCTCGATGTTGCCGCGAATGGTCGTGAGCGGGGTGCGCAGCTCGTGCGACGCGTCCGACACGAACCGGCGCTGCGCCTTGTAGGCGTCGTCGAGCTCGTTGTACGTCGTTTCGATGCGGCCGAGCATGCCGTTCAGCGTGTCGGTCAATCGGCCGAGCTCGTCGTTCGGCCCGATCCGCGGGATGCGCATGCTGAGATCCGACTCGTTCTGAATGCTCTTCGCGGCGCGGATGACGTTCTCGACCGGGCGGAACGCCTGCCTCGCCAGAAACAGGCCGATCGTGAAGGCGATCGCGATCACGGCGAACGACGCGAAGATCAGAATCGTGCGCAGGTTGCGCATGTAATTGTCGATCGGCCCCGTGTAGACCCCGATCTGCAGCAGGCCGACCAATTGCTTGTTCTCCTTCAGATGCAGCGGATATTGATAGGCGAGAAATTTGTATTGGTCGACTTTGAGCGTCACGTAGCCTTCGCGCACCGTCTTCGCGTCCGGTACCGGAAACTTCTTGTTCGCCCGCGTCAAATTGTCCGATTGCACGAATTTTCCGTTCGTGTAGTTCGACACTTGAATATACACGTTGCTCGCAAACGGATTGTTAAAATCCAAATTAAGCCCATTGAAATAATCCAGCGAGCCGACGATGTTCATAGTCCGGAGCTGCTCCTGGATTTCGTTCTTCGCGTCGCGATAGGAATTATAATTGACGAACAGATAGATCGAGACGCTGAAAATAAACAGCGTCACGGCAAGCAGCGCCGAATACCACAGCGTCAGTCGCAGCCGGATGGACATCGCGCCTCAGCCTCCTTCTCCCCGAAGCACGTAACCCGTCCCGCGCACGGTTTGGATGAGCCGCGAGCCTCTGCCGTCCTCCGTTTTCTGGCGCAGCATGGCGATATACACCTCGAGCACGTTGGATTCCCCGCTGTAATCGAAGCCCCAAATTTTATCCATGATCGCGTCCCGGGTCAGAACCCGGCGCGGATTTTGCATCAGCAGCTGCAGCAGGTCGAATTCCTTGGCCGTCAGATCGATCCGGCGGCCGCTGCGAATCGCTTCGCGCGAGTCGAGATCCAGCGTCAGGTCCTCGAACTGCAGCCGGCTCGCGCTCTCCTCGAGCTTATCCGGCTTGCGGCGGAGCAGCGCCCGGACGCGGGCGAGCAGCTCTTCCAGCGCGAACGGCTTGACGAGATAATCGTCGGCGCCGAGATCGAGCCCGCGTACCCGGTCCTGGATGTCGTCCTTCGCGGTCAGCATCAGAATCGGCACGGAGCTCCCGCCCTCGCGGACCCGGCGGCACACTTCCCAGCCGTCCACCTGCGGCATCATCACGTCCAAAATCAACAGATTCGGATCGCTGGACAGCATCTGCTTCAAGCCTTCCAGTCCGTTGTTGGCCGTCGCCACCTCATAACCCTCGAACGCCAGGCTGCGCCGGAGCAAAGAGGTGATTTTTTCGTCGTCGTCCACTACTAAGATATGCGGTCTCATGGCAATCCTCCAGGGTCAAATATCGCTTCGTCCAAAACTTTCTACATTATATCGCACTTCCGCGCCGCGGTGAAACGCATCCGTTCCGCCCGGGCGCAAATAAAGAGGCGCAACAGCCATGAAGACTGCTTGCGCCCTTGGTTCGGTCGTTGCTCGCGTACGGCTGACTATGTTATTGATTCTGCTGTTCTTGCTGCTGCTGCTGCGTTTGCGCCTCGAAATCGTTCTTGTTGCCGATCGTGACGGTCAGGTCCATCTTCTGGCCGTTGCGCACGATGTTCAGCTTCACTTTGTCGCCGACCGCTTTCGTCTTGATCGCGGCGATCAGATCGTCCGGCGTGTCGTAGCTCTTGCCGTCCAAGCCCGTGATGACGTCGTATTGTCTCAGGTCCGCCATGTACGCCGGCGATTTGTAGATGATGTCCGACACGACGGAGCCCTTGGCGTTGGAGAGCTCCAGCTCCTTCTGCAGCGCGTCGTTGATCGGCGCCAGCGTCGCCCCGATGAACGGGATCGGCTTCTTCGGAATCGCCGTGTTCGACTTCAGGTTGTCGAGCACCTCGGTGATCGTGCTCGTCGGAATCGCGAAGCCGATGCCCTGCGCCTGGGAGCTGACTGCCGTGTTGATGCCGACGACTTCGCCGTTCAGGTTAAGCAGCGGGCCGCCGGAGTTGCCGGGGTTGATCGACGCGTCCGTTTGCAGCAAGTGCTGGTACTCGCGGGTGCCTTGGCTGTCCGGGATGCTGATCGGGCGTTCCTTGGCGCTCAGCACGCCGACCGTTACCGTATGGTCGAAGCCGTACGGGTTGCCGATCGCGACGACCCAGTCGCCGATGTCGATTTTGTTGGAATCGCCGATCGGCAGCGTCGGGAAGGGATTCTTGCCTTCGACCTTCAGCACGGCAAGATCGAGGTTGTAATCGGAGCCGAGCTTCTTGGCCACGTACGGCTCGCTCGTGCCCTGCACGGTGACGTGGATTTCGTCCGCCCCGTCGACGACGTGCTCGTTGGTCAAAATATAGCCGCTGGAATCGAAGAAAAATCCGGTCCCGATCCCTTCCGGCGTCAGATCGCCGGTGCCTTGGCTGCCTTTATCCTGGCCGCCGCCTTGGCCTTGACCGTTGTCCTGGCCTTGGCCGCCGTTCTCGTCGCCGAAGAATTGGCTGAAGAAATCGTCGAAGCTGCCGGCGCCGCCCTGCTGGCCTCTCGACTGCTGCCGCGTGAACGTCTCGATCTTGACGACGGCCGGGCTCGCTTTCTCGAACAGCTGCGCGATGTTATTCGGCCGGACGACGTCCGCCGCGGAAGATACGCTGCCGCTGTCGCCCGCTTTGCCGACCGCCGAGGAGGCCGAGCTCGCCGACTGCTGGGACAGCGCCTGCTCCGACGTAAACCAGTTTTGCTTATCGGACACGTACATGAGCGAGCCGACGGCGACGACGCCGACGAGGAACGAGGCGAACATCGCCTTGAACGGCGACCGGCGCGATTCTTTCGGCTGCCAGCCGCGCGCCGATTGGGACGGCGCGAACGGCCGGAGCTGGGTCGGCGGCGTCACTTCCACGTTATGCGGGCTCGGAGGAACGCTCGCTTGCCGGTCTTCGATCGCTCCGTCCTCGCCGCGCGCCGCTTCCGCACCGGGCTTGAACGGCCCGTACGAGTAATAGTAGGAAGATTTGCCGGCGCCCTCTTCCTCGTGCTTGTCGTCTTGCGCTCTATTGGTCGACCCGGCATCGTCGCCGTCGCGGTCGCCTGCCGGTTTGAAGAAATCGTCGTAATCGTTCTTTTTGTTCTGGTCGTCCATCCTGTATTCCTCCTTAAAGTTCCCATGAGTGTTGACGTAGGCTTGCGTTTGCTTGGTTCGTTCTATAGTTCTATCTTGCACAATCTACCTTAAATCAAACTTAAAATTGTTATAATGGCACATAAAAAACCGGGAAGCTGTCTACACAGCATTACCCGGCTCGAATCGTTTTCTATCAAACGCGCTAGTGAAGCAGGCGTTCTTCTACTTCCGCCAGCACTTTTTTCGCTTGGGCGACCCACTTGGATTCCACTTCGGCGTCGGCGTCGACCGGCTCCTGGAATTGATCCATCAGGCTGCCGATCGGACTGACGTGCGCTTCCGCGTCGAGCCCTTCGTTGTACACGTGCTTGAGCACGAACGGACGGCCCATCTTGATCTTGGCGTCCAGATCCTGCGTATCCTCGTCGATGTTTCCGTTGATCACGTCGAACGGCATGCGCAGCCACACCATCCGTTCCTCGTCCAAGGAGCGGTCGAAATAACCGTGATCGTAATCCCAGTTGCCGCCCAACGCAAACGCATGCTCTTCCAGCATGCCTCTCACTTCGGTAAATTCCTTCTCGCTTGACTCCAGCTTCGATTCCAGGGGGATCATTGCGGGCATTCTCCTCTTGGCCTTGGTATACCGATAAGATGCCCCTCCCCGCTGACAATTATCCCGTCTTTACCCACCCTTTTCGATGCGCGTAGACGGCCAGCTGCGTCCGGTCCTCCAGCTCGCACTTCATCAACAGGTTGCTGACGTGCGTCTTGACCGTCTTGATGCTGATGTGAAGCTCGTCGGCGATTTCCTTGTTCGACATGCCCTCGGCGATCAGCAGCAGCACTTCCTTCTCCCGGTCGGTCAAGCCTTCGTCCGCCCCTTGCGTGCTCCGCTGCCGGAGGCCGCGCGTGAGCGCCTGGGAGACGTCGTGCGTCATGACCGGCATGCCTTTCACCGCGCCGTTCAGCGCATAGATCAGCTCCTCCGCGGACACGGTCTTGAGCACGTAGCTGACGGCGCCGGCCTCGACGGCCGCGACGACCTTCTCGTCCTCGAGAAAGCTCGTCAGCATGACGATCTTGAGCTGCGGGTGCTCCTGCATGATGATCTTGGTCGCTTCCACGCCGTCCATCACCGGCATCATGAGGTCCATCAGCATGAGCTGCGGCGGGCCGCCCGGAATGCCGGCGCGCAGCTGGTCGATCGCGTCCTGGCCGTTCGCGGCTTCGGCGATGACCTCGAATTTCGGGTCCAGCATCAAATACGTGCGCAAGCCCGCCCGCACCATGTCATGGTCGTCGACAATCATGATTTTCCATCCGTCATTCGCGCTCATCGTTTCGATCGGCTCCTTTATGGTTCACGTAGTTCGGCAGCGTGACGCGGACTCTCGTTCCGCTTCCCGGCTTGCTGATAATCGAGGCGTCGCCGCCCAGCTTGCTCGCCCGCTCGCGCATCGTCGAGAGGCCGTACGATCCGCGCTTCACTTGATCGGCCCGGAAGCCCGCGCCGTCGTCCTGCAGGGTCATGACGATTTGCCGTTCGGTCTCGGCCACCGTGAGCAGCGCCGTCTGCGCGCCCGCGTGCTTGACGATATTGGCCATCGCCTCTTGGACGATGAGAAACAGCTGATGCTCCTTCGCATCCGACAGCTTCTCCTTGACCCGCCATTCCAGCACGCCTTGAAGCCCGTTTTGCCGGCAGTAATCGGGAAACCATTTGTCAAGCGCCTCCTGCAGCGACCGGCCTTCGAGCTCCATCGGACGGAGCTGCGCGATGAAGCCGCGCATCTGCTTCTGCGCCATCGAAGACATGGAGATGAGCTGATCCATGACGCCGCTCGCGCGGTCGGGATTCAGCTCCAGCAGCTTGGGCAGCGAGGAGGCGGACATATGAATGGCGAACAGCTGCTGGCTGACCGTATCGTGCAAATCCCGCGCCAGCCTGCGGCGTTCTTCCAGCACGGCCGCCTCGTTGGAGGCCGCCTCGCGCATCACCTGCTCCTCGCCGGAACGCTGGATCCATTGCATGCGCTCGTCCAGCGATTCCAGCATGTCGTTGAACTCGCGGAACGCCGGCGTGAACGCCCCTTCCTCCGGCAGCCGCGTGCCGTAATTGCCGTGGGCGGCCTGCTTGAGGCCGATGACCATCATATCGATCTGGCGCTGGATCCGCTTAGCCGCCCAGTAGCCGAAGCCCGCGCTGACCAGCAGGAACAAGGCGGCGATCCCGATCCACCAATCGTTCTGCGGTCCCCGGTCCGGCAGCAATCCGCAGCCGAGCTCCCAGATCAGCACGGACACGACGGAGGAGCAGACGAAGAGCAAAATCATGTCCCACTTGCTGTTGCGAAACAAACGCACCATCATCCGCGGATCAGCCTACTTTCGTGACCCGCACATCGCCGATGAACGTGCTGACGTGCAGAATGATTTTTTTGTCCATCTCCTGGAAATACGGCGTTTCCGCGTCGATGTTTTTGAAAATCCCGCCTTCCTTCTGCTCCAGCACCGCCACGTCGCCGACGAACGCGCTCGACACCACGTGCACGCCGAATTCGTAATCGTTCGGGAGGTACACCTTCACGTCGCCGATAAAGGACGAAATGTTGATTACCGTCTCGCCGGGCACGATCTGCGCCTTCGTCAGGTCCAGCACCGTGTCGCCGATAAAGTGGGAAATGTTCATCGGCTTGAGCTCCCAATAATCGTGCCCCAAATAAATGTCGCCGATGAAGCCGGAGCGGGTCTGGACGTTCGGATCGTGATTCCACCATTCCACGCGGTCCTTGCGGTCCGGATGCCGTTGATGGCGCTGGTAGTGCCGGAAATGCCGGCGCTCGACCCGTTCGCGGACTTTCGCCGCATGGAGCGCGTGGCGCTCGGCATGGCTCATCCGCTTATGATGAAGCGAATGGTTCGGAAACCCTTGGCCGTACGGGGGCATGCCGCCTCCCGCTTCGCCCTCCGGACGCTCCCGGCGCGGACCTTGAGAAGGCCCTTGGCCTTGATGCGGGCCCTGGCGCGGACCTTGCGGGCGCTCCTGTCCCGATTGGCGCGGCCCCTGCGCCTGTTCGCCGTCTTGACCGGACGGCGCTTCCTTCGCTCCCGCCCCGCCGTCGCCGAAATCGAACGACGCCATCGTCGGATCCGGGTGCAGCGGCGGCGCCGGAGGCACGGCCGGTTCCTCGGTCGGCCCGTAATTGTACGCCTGCCACTCGTCCTTCCATTTGTCCTTCGCTTCGTCGCCGCGCTTCTTGGCCTTCGGTTTAAAAATCATGGAGAGACCGAAGATGATGAGAACGAGCGGACCGGCGAATTTGATCATGTCGCCGACCGACCAGACGAACAGGTCCAGGTTGCGGCCGAGGAAGAGAAAGCCGAGCACGATCAGCACGCCGGACCCGAAGGCGCTTCCGCGGCCGTACGCCATCCGCTGGAGCAAGCCCTGAACCCCCAGGAACATCAGGATCACGGGCCAGAAGACGGAGAAGATCGCCCCGATATCGAAGTCGACGTAGCCGCCCTGCCGGAGCAGGAGCCCGACGCCGACGACGATGATCAAGAGGCCCCACATTAATCGATTGATAAAATTTCCGTTCATTGACGCCACCAGCTCCCAAATCGTAGTGCAAGGTTTGTACTCCCAGTATAACGGAAGCCGCAAGCGGCATAAAAGGGTCTGACGATTGAACGCCGGCTACGTCTCGAGACGGAGGCCGACTCCTTCCGGATAGCGCTTACATAGTGATGTCACATCTTGTCACTTCGTGCGTTGACATCGCTTACGCGGCGCTTATATAATGAGTGTCGGACTACGATCTGCATCTAATACCTGACATCAAACTTGGAAGGGGTTGGTAATTATGGACACGGCAGTGCTCTCCACGGGGCTGAATACGATCTGGGTCGTGCTGACCGCTGCGATGATCCTGCTCATGGAGGGCGGGTTCGCTCTGCTCGAAGCCGGTTTCGTTCGGCAGAAGAACGCCGTCAGCATCATCATGAAGGTCTTCGTCGACATCACGTTTGGGGCGCTCGTCTTTTATTTTCTCGGCTTCGGCTTGATGTACGGCAAGGACGCCGGCGGCTTGATCGGCTGGTCCGGGTTCCTGCTGCGCGGGGACTTGTCGCATATTCAGTTCGATATCTCGCACGAAACCTATTGGCTGTTCCAGTGCGCGTTCGTCATCGCGGTCATCTCCATCGTCTCCGGCGCGGTCGCGGAGCGCATTCATTTCAAGGCGTACATCCTGTACGCCGTCGCGATGACCGGCCTCATCTACCCCATTGCCGGCCACTGGGTTTGGGGCGTCGGCGGCTGGCTCGGGAAGCTCGGCGTGATCGATTTCGCCGGCTCCGCGGTCATCCACGCGCTCGGCGGCTTCGCCGCGCTCGCGGCCGCCATCTTCATCGGTCCGCGGATCGGCAAATTCACGCCGGACGGCAAAAGCAACATCGTTCCCCCTTCCAACCTTCCGCTCGCGTCCGTCGGCGCCTTCATCCTCTGGTTCGGCTGGTTCGGCTTCAACTCGGGCAGCACGCTGAGCGCGACGAACGGCTCCATCGGCCATATCGCCGTCACGACGATGCTGTCCGCGGCGGCCGGCGGCGCGGGCTGCATCCTGTTCACGATGTTCCGCTACCAGAAAGCCGACCCGCCGATGGTCATTAACGGCTCGCTCGCCGGGCTCGTCGGCATCACCGCCGGCTGCTCGTTCGTCTCCGACGGGGCCGCCATGCTGATCGGCGTCGTCTGCGGCGTCGCGATGGTGCTCGTGACCGAGCTGCTCGAAGGCAAGGGCGTCGACGATCCCGTCGGGGCGTTCGCCGTCCATGGCGTCAGCGGGTCGCTGGGCACGCTGGCGGTCGGACTGTTCGCCATGCCGTCGCTGACCAAGGGAGTCGGCCAAGAATACGCCGGCTTGTTCTACGGCGGCGGCTGGCAGCTGCTCGGCGTCCAGTCGCTTGGCCTTGCCGTCGTTTGCGTCTGGGGCTTCGGACTGACCTGGCTGTCGTTCCTGCTCATCAAGCGCATCATGCCGGTCCGCGTCTCGAAGGACGAGGAGCTGATCGGGCTCGACGTCGGCATCCACGGCGTGCCCGCCTACAACCAAGATCACGATTTCCTCGACGTGGAACGCTTGACGCCAAGAAACGACTGAGCGGCGATCGGCCGAACGCGCCGGCTTACCGAAGCGAGACCGAAAGGTCCGGCGGGAAGCCGGTTTTTTTGCGTGCCTCGCTGCCTCTTCGAAGCGAAAGGAGCGAACAAAAAACCGCCCGGCAAAGGGCGGTATGGATTCGGTTATGTTCGTCATTCGGTATATGGTATTCGGTTCATGGTTTGATTCGGTTCATGGTCGTGAGCGTTCAATCAATTCATTTCGTCCGCCATGTCGCTCGAAACGGCCACGATCGCGGAAGGATCGGGCGTGTTCAGGATGGCGCGCGCCTGCTCGATCTCGAGACGCAGGGTCCGGACCTTCTCCATGGGACGCTTCACGTAATGGATGTACTCGACGGCCAGATGATGCGCGGGCTTCTTCCCGGAAAGCAGCCGGCGAAGCGTCGACATGGACTGGTAGCTGCGTTCTTCCTGCAGCCGGCGCTTCTCGTAGCGTTCGATCATCTGTTCGATCTCCGCGATTTCCTGTTCGCGCTTGGCGATGTACGTGCTTAAGAATGGGATGACTTCGGCGGCCTTGCGGTGTCGCATGCGCGAAGGCGGAATGTAGGAAATTGGATCCGTCATGACAACCCCTCTATCCTTACATGTCATAAATCGTTACAAGTTCTATCTTACATGATCCGGCGCCGTTTGAAAACCATTTTATCGGCTGAAAAAATGGCAATTAATTGACGCCGATGTCAGCTCCTATCACACCGATCAATCGTGCCGGAGGCCGAACGGATCGGCACCGCGATCGTCAGGCAGGCTTCTTAGTGATCGCGGAGACGTAGACGGCCGACGCGAACGCGCGGCCCTCCATCGCTCCTTGCCACCAATCGCGCCCCTTGGCGTTGAGCTGCCCCGCTTCCGGCTGCGAGAAGATGAACGTCCCGTCGTCCCGGTTGGACCAGACGGCCCCTTTATCCCTGAATCGCCGCAGCGCTTGCATCGAATCGCCTACCTTTTCGACAAGTTGACAGAATTAACCAATCGTATAGGACGGGTTTCGACAAAAGAAAAGAGGGACCGCTTCGGGGTCCCTCTTCGCGCCGCAAGGCGAGTTTATGTTATTTCTCCGCTTTTTGCGAAGCGCCTTTCGTTGTTGCGTTGTTGATCGATGCGTTTTCGGCCGCGAATTCCGTTTGGAATTTCGATTGCGTGGACGCGTTCATTTTGTTGTTTTTGTTTTTCGCCATTGCTGCTCACCTCCCGTACGTCACTTAGTATGGCAGGCGCGCAAAGCGTTTATGTAACGGGCTTCTTGATTCGGCCCGGCTATCCGGGCGGTATCGGACGCTTCCGAATGGAGCCGTCCGCGGTCACTTCATTGGGTCATCCATTGCTTCAACCGGAGCTTCGTGCGGTGAATCCGCGCCTTGATCGTACCCACGGGCACTTGCCAAGCCGCCGCGATTTCCTGGTCCTTGTAGCCGTAATAGAATTTGTACAGCAGCAGCGCTCTCGTCTTGGGATCCAGCTGGCCCAGCAGCTCCCGGATCTCCAGCAGGATGTCGGATTCTTCGCGGACGTCCGCCAGGCCGGCGCTCCATTCTCGATCCCCGGACGGCAGCACGCGGCGCGACTGCCGGTTCGCGTTGGAGGCGGTATTGGCCGTGATCGCCTTCGCCCATGCCTGCAGCTTGTCCCGCTCGCGAAGCGAGTGATGCTTCGTCAGGATGCGCACCCATGCTTCCTGAACGACGTCCTGGGCGTCCGATTTGTTGTACACCTTGGCGAGCGCGACCGCGATCATCTCCTGGTACAACTGCAGCAGCTTGTCCTCGAACATGTCGAATTGCCGCGATTCCGCCCGGTTCCGCTCTTCGGAAGAACCCCGATCGCCGTTCATCCATAACCGCCCCCAGTATTCCATGATACCGTTTACAATAATTGTAGCACAGCAAATCTGTAAAAAAAAGAGAATGTTCAACGGCTGGCGTCGAACATTCCCGGTTTTATCGTTAGGACTCCAGTAATGCCCGAGGCAGCGTCTTCTCGGCGGTCACCGCTTCGTTCAGCTCGGTCATTCTGGCTTCGGTCAGCTTGCCGTTGCCGCGCTTCAGCACGTATACCGTGACTTGGCGCTTGCCCCATTGCTTGTAGACCTGCTTCCTGGTTTCGAAATACAAATCGATCTTCTTCCCTTTGATTTTGGAGCCCGTATCCGCGACGATGCCGTAGCCGTAGCCCGGCACGTACAGCACGGTTCCGATGGGGAATACTTTCGGATCGGCGGCGATCGTGGATACGAAACCGCGGCGCACCTTGACGCCGGAATACGTGATGCCGTATTGGGGATGTCCCGGCCGCTTGCCGGTCGATTCCACGCCGGCCGTGTAACCGGTCGCCACGACTTGCATCGGACGTACGTGCTTCGCCGATACGGATGCCATGACCGATTCGCGGACTTCCCGCTTCTCCTTCGGCATATTCGCGCCTGCGGTGCCTTCTGCCGTACATTCGGGCTCGAATACTTGACTCAGCAGCAGGATCGCCGCCGCGCAAGCCGTCAAGATCCGGTAAAGCGGTAAAAAGCTTGTCGTCATGTGGATTAATAGCCTCCTTACCACGAAGGATTCCCCACGACGACAAGCTTTATGCGGTTACGCGGCATACCCCCGCGGCGTGTCCGGCGTTACACCTGTTTCGACGCGATTTCGGCCTGCAGCAGCGCGATCAATTCCGCCACCGGCTTCGAGCCGAGATCGCCCTCGCCGCGCTTGCGCACGGATACGGACGCCGAATTCGCCTCGTTCTCGCCGACGACGAGCATGTACGGCGCCTTCTCGAGCTGCGCCTCTCGGATTTTGTACCCGAGCTTCTCGTTGCGCAAGTCGCTCTCCACGCGGATGCCGGCCAGCTGAAGCTTCTCCTCGACTTCGCGCGCGTACGCTTCGTAAGCCGTCGAGACCGGAATGATCTTCGCCTGCACCGGGGACAGCCAAAGCGGCAGCGCCCCCGCGAAATTCTCGAGCAGGAACGCCGTCATGCGCTCCATCGTGCTGATGATGCCGCGGTGAATGACGACCGGGCGGTGCTTCTTGCCGTCGTCGCCGACGTATTCGAGCTCGAACCGTTCCGGCAGCAGGAAGTCGAGCTGCGCCGTCGACAGCGTCTCTTCCTTGCCGAGCGCCGTCTTGATCTGCACGTCCAGCTTCGGACCGTAGAAGGCCGCTTCGCCTTCGGCCTCGAAGAACGGCAGGCCGAGCTCCTCGACGACCTCGCGCAGCATGCGCTGCGACATTTCCCACATTTCGTCGTTCTGGAAATACTTCTCCGTATCCTGCGGGTCGCGGTAGGACAGACGGAAACGGTATTCCTTGATGCCGAAGTCCTCGTAAACCTGGCGAATCAGATTGATGACGCGGGCGAACTCATCCTTGATCTGATCCGGACGGGCGAAAATATGCGCGTCGTTCAGCGTCATCGCCCGCACGCGGTGCAGGCCCGTCAGCGCCCCGGACATTTCGTAGCGGTGCATCGTGCCGAGCTCGGCGACGCGGACCGGCAGGTCGCGGTACGACCGCATTTCGCTCTTGTACACCATCATATGGTGCGGGCAGTTCATCGGACGAAGCACGAGCTCCTCGTTGTCCATGATCATCTTCGGGAACATGTCTTCGTGATAGTGCTCCCAGTGGCCGCTTGTCTTGTACAGCTCGACGTTCGCCAATACCGGCGTGTAGACGTGCTGATAGCCGAGACGCTCCTCGAGATCGACGATGTAGCGCTCCATCGTTCTGCGCACGCGGGCGCCGTTCGGCAGCCAGAGCGGCAGGCCTTGGCCGACCTCGCGCGAGAACGTGAACATCTTCAGCTCGCGGCCGAGCTTCCGGTGATCGCGCTTCTTCGCTTCTTCGAGGAAGTGCAGGTGCTCGTCAAGCTGCGCTTTCTTCGGGAACGCCGTGCCGTAGATGCGCTGCAGCATTTTGTTTTTGGCATCGCCGCGCCAGTACGCGCCGGCCACGCTGAGCAGCTTGAACGCCTTGATCCGGCCGGTGGACGGCAGATGCGGGCCGCGGCACAGGTCGAAGAATTCGCCCTGGTCGTAAATCGTGATCTGCGCGCTCTCCGGCAGGTCGCGGATAAGCTCCAGCTTCAGCGGATCGTTGATTTCCGTGAAAATCGCCACCGCTTCTTCGCGGCTGACGGCACGGCGGCGGATCGGCAGGTCCTCCTGCGCGATGCGCTCCATTTCCTTCTCGATCTTGGCCAAGTCGTCGGCCGTGAGGGGCTCTTCCATATCGATATCGTAGTAGAAGCCGTCCTCGATGACCGGCCCGATGCCGAGCTTCACGCTGCGGTCCTTGAACAGCCGCTTGATCGCCTGCGCCATCAGATGCGCCGTGCTGTGCCGGTACACCTCGAGCCCGTCGGCCGAGTCCAGCGTCACGATTTCCAGCGCGGCGTCTCCTTCGAGCGGCGTGTACAGGTCAACAACTTTGCCGTCCACTTTGCCCGCGACGGCGTTTTTCTTCAGCCCGTTGCTGATCGAGCCCGCCACGTCTTCGATCGTCGTGCCCTGCGCGTATTCCCGGACGGCGCCGTCCGGCAGTTTGATTTGAATTGCCATGTCCTTCGTTCCTCCCAGATCGGTATTGGCTGCGGACATGCGCGCAATAAAAAAAGCACGCATCCCGCGAAGGGACGAGTGCTTGTCATTGACCCGTGGTTCCACCCTAATTCAATCGGCGGTCTCCGTTCCGAAGCGAGAGCCGATCCTTGTCGAGGTTCCGTAACGGGAACGAACCGGTGCGGCTTACCGCCAAACGAGACGCTTGGTTTCAACCTCACAGCTACAAAGGGGTATATCGCCGCTGCAGCGCGAGGAACTTTCAGCCTTGGGCTCCTCTCTCTGGACCGTGCGGGGACGGAGATACATGTCTTTGTCAATGCTTTTAGATACCTTAATTATATGACGCGCGCACGGCAAGGTCAAGCCCGAACCGGTTTTCGGCTTGAGGTTTGCGGCTTACGGGCTGACGTTGCGGACCCGCTTCCCGGACTCGGGACTCGGGCGGCCGGATTCGTCGAAATGATGGCCGCATTGGCCGCAGGAGCAGCACAGCCGGACGCGCTGCTCGAAAATCGTCTCCAGCGTCCGCATGACCGGAAGCTCCGGCTGCCTGGTATGGATGACGATCTGCTGCGGGGACACCGTGATCAGCGTGCTGACGATCATGTCCTCCATGTTCATTTCGGACTCCAGCATCTCGGCTACAATGCGGTCGGCCGGAACCGTGTCGAGCAGCTGGAATTCCTGGTCGTAAAGCACGAACTCGCTGCCGCCCTTATGAAGCACGTGCACGATCGGCAGCTTCACTTCCTGCATGCGCACGAAATATTTCAGCAGGGAGATGAACTCCTGGTACTGTTTATCCATCACGTATTCGTCCACGGCGTACGCGACGACGTCCCGCAGCTCCTGCCAATAGGACGCCAGCCGGAACGACACGAAGCCGTCCAGATGAAGCCGCGTGTTGCTCGTCAGGAACTGTTCCAGCTCGTCGGCGATTTTGCCCAGTCTGCGTTCGAGGTCCGAGTGCCGCATGTCCGCGGCGTTGTCTTCCTCCTGCGGCGAGGCGGTGCCGGAGCCGTACAGAATGTTGTGGCAGTAGCGCGAGACCGACTCGATCTCCCCCGCTTCCTCGTAGCGGTATTGCTTGCGGATGATCGCGCGCAGCAGCATGGGCTCGAGCTCGTTCAGGATATAACGCGCGAACGCCACCGCCGCCGTCCGGTAAATCGCCGGGCCGTCGTCCTGCAGCCGGAACCGCGGGAGGTCGGCGATGCAGGCGATCTCCATGTTCGTATGGGAAGGTCGGGCGAATCCGGCGAAAACGGCGTGATCGGCACTATGTAAGTCGGCGATTTCTACGCATAAATACCGGTGAAGCCGGTCGATCGCTTCGGTAGAAGCCGAGTGCAAAGAAACGGTGAAAAGTTCCATAGGCTCACTCCTAAAAGTTTTTGCGTAATTGAGTGGTCGGAGGACCGACCATTTAAAGCAAAAACCGACTTCGAAAGCATGGGCTTACGTTTTTGCGTATTTGAGTGGTCGAAAACCTCGACCATTTAGAGCGAAACTGACTCAAAGCATCAGCAAAGAAAGCGATGGCAAAGGCCCGTTCGGGGCGATTTAGCGTCGAAGCGCATGGGTTGCAATTGGGTTTGACGGTCGGCCCCGGCCGGCGATGCAAGCCGCATAACACCACCGTACGGCTGCGATTATCAAAGCGGCGCAAGGCTCTTCGCGAGCCGGAATGTCCAGCATTGCAAGCTGAATCCGCGATTCCGAGGTTCCTTAACAGTATATGGTTCAGCGAAAGCAGATATACGATGAATGCGCTGGCTGCGCTGGCGAGGGCTTGGGATGAAAGGGGGGATGTGGCAGCGGAAAACGGAATGGCGGCATTATCGCGGCCGCGAAGCGTGCTAGCGGCTCATAAAAAAAGCTCCCTTTCGGCGAACCGTCGGTTCGCCGAAAGGGAGCTTTCGCATCCGGATTAATTTTGCATGATGAAATCGTTCGTCGCTTGCTCGGATCCCTCGAACACTTTCAAGATCTCGTACTTCGTGTTCCGCTGGGCCGGAATTTTGCCCGCTTCGCGGATGATTTGCAGCGTCGAGCCGATGTTGACCTTGTGCGTCGTGCCCGCCGCGGAGACAACGTTCTCCTCGATCATCGTGCTGCCGAAGTCGTTGCAGCCGTAAGACAGCGTCAGCTTGCCGATCTCCGGTCCCATCGTCACCCAAGACGACTGGAAATTGTCGATGTTGTCGAGCGCGATGCGGCTGATCGCCAGCGTCTTCAAGTATTCCTCCGGCGTCGCCTTCTCCCGCTTCATGTTCGTGTTCTCCGGCTGGAACGTCCACGGAATGAACGCCAGGAAGCCTTTGGAGTTGTAACCGTTCGCGATGCAGTCGTCCTGCGCGTCGCGGACGCGCAGCAGATGGAGCGCGCGCTCCTCCATCTCCTCGCCGAAGCCGATGACCATCGTCGCCGTCGTGTTCATGCCGACCTTATGCGCGGTGCGCATGACGTCCATCCAGTCCGTCCAGGAGCCCTTCAGGCGGCTGATCTTCCGCCGCGTGCGGTCGTCGAGAATCTCGCCGCCGCCGCCCGGCAGCGAATCGAGGCCGGCTTGGTTCAGCTCGATCAGCACCTGCTCCAGCGACAAGCCGGACAGCGTCACCATCTTCTGAATCTCCGCCGGCGAGAACGAATGCATGGTGATCGCCGGGAATTGTTGTTTGATTTTGCGCAGGAGCTCCAAATAATACGTAAACGGCAGGTCCGGGTTAACGCCGCCCTGCATCAGGATTTCGGTTCCGTTCACGTCCGTCGTTTCCTTGATCTTCTGCAAAATCGTCTCGTCCGGCAGCACGTAGCCCTCTTTCGAGCCCGGCGGACGGTAGAACGCGCAGAAGCGGCAGTAGACGTCGCAAATGTTCGTATAGTTGATATTGCGGCCGATGACGAACGTCGTGATCGGCTCCGGGTGGCGCCGCAGCATCAGCTGATTGGCGACATGCCCCATTTTTTCGATTTCGTCGGACTCGAACAGCGTTACGATCTCTTCCAATCCGATCCGATTCCCCTGCAATGCTTGATCCAGTATGCGGTCCACGTTTTGCAATGCGGAGACCTCCTTCTCTCTATCCGATTCCGTACCTTGTAGGTTCACTTCAGTCTACCACAAACGATAACGGCCGTCATTTGGCGTCCGGGCCAGCAAATCTCCGCCAACATGACGAAAAACGCGGCTAGTCCGTCCGGACTGCCGCGCATTGCTTTATTTGCGCCATTTACCCGTTCAGCGCTTGATCCAGATCCGCGATCAGATCGTCGATGTCTTCCAGGCCGACGGAGTACCGCAGCAGGCCGTCCGTGATCCCGCGCTCTTGGCGTACTTCGGGCGGCATCGCGGCGTGGGACATCATCGCCGGATACGAGAGAATGCTCTCGACGGCGCCGAGGCTGACCGCGACGAGCGGAATCTTCACGCGGGACAGCACGGCTTTCGCGCGTTCGCCGTCGCCGGCGTCGAACGAGACGACCGCGCCGTAGCCCTTGGACTGCTTCTCGTGCACGTCCCGGCGCGGGTGATCCGCCAAGCCCGGGAAGTAGACGCGCGTCACCGCCGGGTGCGCGTTCAGCCATTCCGCCAGCTTGCGGGCGCTCCGCTCGCTGTGCTCCATGCGCGCCTGCAGCGTCTTCATGCCGCGCATCAGCAGCCACGATTCCTGCGAGCCGAGCACCGTGCCGAGGCCGTTCTGCAGCTGCTTCAAGCGGCGGGCGAGGCCGTCGTTCGCCGCGACGGCCAGTCCCGCCAACACGTCGCTGTGGCCGCCGAGAAACTTCGTCGCGCTGTGCAGCACGATGTCGACGCCGAGCTCGATCGGCCGCTGGTGATACGGCGTCATGAAGGTGTTGTCCAGCAGCGTGATGAGGTCATGCTGCTTCGCCCATGCCGCGATTTCGCCGATGTCGGTGATCTTGAGCGTCGGGTTCGACGGCGTCTCCATGAAAACGGCCTTCGTGTTCGGCTTCAACGCCGCCCGGACCGCCTCGAAATCGGTCATGTCCACGAACGTGGAGTCGATGCCGAGCCGGTTCAGCACCGTGGTCAGCAGCCGGTAGGTGCCGCCGTACACGTCCTCCGTCACGATGACGTGGTCGCCGGTCGAGAACAGCAGGAACGCCGTCGAGATCGCGGCCATGCCGGAGGCGAAGGCGAAACCGCGGACGCCGCCCTCCAGCACCGCGATGTAGTCTTCCAACGCTTGGCGCGTCGGATTGCCGGAACGGCTGTAATCATGGACCGGCGGATTGAAAATATCGTGATGGTGGAACGTCGACGCTTGATAGATCGGCACGCTGGACGCGCCGGTATGCTCGTCGATTTCGGAACCGAAATGGATCAGCTTCGTGGCGAATCGCGTCTCGGGCTTTTTGTTCGGGTCGCGCTCTTGTGAGTTGGACATCTTCTACGCCTCCCCGATTTCGCGTTTGGCCGCTTCGAACGCCTGCGCCAGATCCGCGATCAAGTCGTCCTGATGCTCGATGCCGACGGAGAAGCGCAGCAGCCGGTCGTCGACGCCGATCCGCTCGCGGATCTCGAGCGGAATGTCCGCGTGCGTCTGCACCGCCGGATACGTCATCAGCGATTCGACGCCGCCCAGGCTCTCGGCGAACGCGATCAGCTTGACGTGGCGCAGAATCGGCTCGACGTAGGCCGCGTTCTTCAGGCGGAACGAGAAAATGCCGGTGTTGCCGGACGATTGGCGGCTCTGCTCCTCGTGTCCGGGATGATGCGGAAGCGCCGGATAATACACCGCGTCGACCGCTTCGTGCGTCAGCAGCCAGTTCGCGATCGCCGTCGCGTTGGCTTGATGGCGCTCCATGCGCAGGGCCAGCGTCTTCATGCCCCGCATGAGCAGCCAGGAATCCTGCGGCCCGAGCACGGCGCCGAGCGAGTTGTGCAGGAACGCCATTTGTTCCGACAGCTCCTTGCCCTTCGTCACGATCAGCCCGGCCAGCACGTCGTTGTGGCCGCCGAGGTATTTCGTCGCGCTGTGCACGACGATGTCGGCGCCGAGCTCGATCGGACGCTGGAAGAACGGCGTCAGCAGCGTGTTGTCGACGATGCTGAGCAGGTTCTTCGACTTCGCCCAGGCGCAGACGCGCTCGAGGTCCGTGATCATCATGAGCGGATTGGTCGGCGTCTCGATGAGAATCGCCTTCGTCGAAGGCGTGACGAGCGTATTCAGCGCGTCGAGATCGTTCGTATCCACGTAGGAAGCCGTTACGCCGAAGCGGGTCATGATCCGCTCGAGCAGTCGGTACGTGCCGCCGTACAGGTCGAGCGACACGAGCAGGTGGTCGCCTTGCCCGAACAGCGAGAAAATCGTCGTCAACGCGGCCATGCCGCTGCTGCAGGCGAAGCCGGCGTCGCCGGACTCCAGCTCCGCCGCGGCTTCTTCCAGCACGGTGCGCGTCGGGCTCTTCGTGCGGGCGTAGTCGAAGCCGGTGCTCTCTCCGAGGCGCGGGTGGCGAAAGGCTGTCGATTGGTACACCGGGAAGCTGACGGCTCCGGTGACGGGCTCTTTAATGGATCCAATTTGCGCGAGGCGGCTTTCGATTTTCATGGACTGCGTTCTCTCCCTCTCCGTTGCGTATTAGATGAAGCTAAATGCCTGCCCCTAAGTCGTACGGGGTTTGCTGGTACACGTAGTAGTTGAGCCAGTTCGAGAACAGCAGGTTCGCGTGCGAGCGCCAGGTGGACAGCGGCTGCTTCGACGGATCGTCGTTCGGGTAGTAATTCTTCGGAATGGCGATGTCCAAGCCCTTCGCCCGGTCGCGGTCGTATTCGGCCTTCAGCGACGCGGGATCGTATTCGGAATGGCCCGTCACGAAGATCTGCCGTCCGTTGCGGGATGCGACGAGGTAGACGCCGGCTTCCGGCGAATGCGACAGAATGTCCAGATCGGCGACTTTCTCGATGTCCTCGCGGCGCACTTCCGTATGGCGCGACTGCGGAACGAAGAACTGCTCGTCGAAGCCTCTCATCAGCGGCACGTTGCGCTTCTCGATCTGATGCGGGAAGACGCCGAACATTTTCTCGGACAGGTCGTGCTTCGGCACGCCGTAATGGTGGTACAGGCCCGCCTGCGCGGCCCAACAGATATGGAACGTCGACGTGACCTTGCGCGCGGACCAATCCATGATATCCTTCAGTTCTTCCCAATAGTTGACGTCTTCAAAATCCATCGTCTCGACCGGCGCGCCCGTGATGACCATGCCGTCGAAATACAGATGCTTGATGTCGTCGAACGTCTTATAGAACGAGTCCAGATGCTGCGCGGACGTATTCTTGGACGTATGCGTCTTCGGATGGATCAGCACGACCTCGACCTGAAGCGGCGTGTTGCCGATGAGCCGCAGCAGCTGGGTCTCGGTGACTTCCTTGTTCGGCATCAGATTCAAAACGGCGATCCGCAGCGGGCGGATATCCTGGTGATAGGCGACGCTTTCGTCCATCACGAAAATATTCTCTTCCGCGAGAATGTCTTTCGCGGGCAATTGGTCCGGTACTTTAATCGGCATGTCTACTCACTCCAGTCGTGAATTTTTACTGAGGAGCGTGAACGAAAACAGCCCCTCTCCGCAGAGAGGGGCATCACTTTATCGTACATGCGCCTCTCATCTCTCAGAAACCTGACGTTTCCGCAAGAATTAGCACCGTGCGTTCTCACGCCGGTTGCCGGGCTTCATCGGGCTAGTCCCTCCGCCTGCTCTTGATAAGAAAGCTTGCTTATTTAATTGTGCGAACACGTTATGGAAATACTTTAATTCATTCCGCCGTTTCCGTCAAGGCATCGTCGCCGTACCGGGCAAAAAACGTGTCACGGCGGGCTTTTCCCCGCATATGGTATGACGTAGGGACACCCGCCGCTTTTCTTCTTGTATGGAAAGACATTGTCGGAGTATACTAGACAAGGATTGCGCGAGCGCAATCAAAAATCGGAATTTACAAAGGGGTGTTTACGAATATGGAAGGCGACCCGAGGCCTGCGGACAACCGCATCGAACCCGCGCATTTCGCCGCGGTTCCTGCGCGCGTCCGCATCGATTACCGGCTAGCAGGAACAGTAGCGCGTCCGCTTGCGCCCGTTCGATCCTATTCGTACCTCCGCGCTTTACATACGCTGCGGTGAAGCGAATGGGCCGATAGGCGTATTCGCACGCGCTTCCTTCCTCATGCCGGCATCCGGGAAACAATCAGCATTAGGGCAAGAGAGGAGGAGCGCGGATGAAAATCCGTCATGTAACGCAAGGCGTATTCACGCCGATCGAAGATATTGCGACGGCGACGATTCCGCCTGGCGAAGGATTCTATTGGATCGACGCGGGCGTGGACGATCTGGAAGTCCTGCAGCCGCTGTTCTCGCTGCACGATCTGGCGGTCGAGGACTGCTTGAGCGAAGAAGAGCAGCGGCCGAAAATCGAAATCCACGAAGGCCATTATTTCCTGGTCATCAACAGCATCCGGTTCGACGACGAAGAAATTTTCCTGCGGGCGCTGAACATTTTTCTGGGCCGCCATTATATCATTACCGTAACGAAGCAAAAAATCAACGAGCTCCGCACGTTGAAGCCGATCCTGCTCGAGGAGCAGGTCAGCCGGCCGGACTACTTCCTGTATCATCTCGTCGACATCGTCGTCGATAATTACTTCCTCGTCGGCGACCGGATCGAGGCGCGCATCGAGAGTCTCGAAGAAGACATCCTCATGCACACGAAGAAGTCGCATCTGAACGAAATCATCGGCCTCCGGTCCGAGATTCTGTGGCTGAAGAAAGTGCTCGGCCCGCAGAAGGAATTGATCGCGACGCTCAACAAAAAGGACCTGAAGCTGATCGACGATCAGCTCCAAAAATATTTCAGCGACATCTATGAGAACGCGGTGAAGATCGCCGAGACGTTCGAGACGTACCGCGATCTCATGGGCAACTTGCGCGAAGCCTATCAGTCCAGCCTGGCCAACCGCGCCAACGAAATCATGCGCGTGTTCACGGCGCTGACGACGATCTTCATGCCGCTGACGTTCTTGACCGGCATCTACGGCATGAACTTCGATTATATGCCGCTGCTTCATTTGCACGGCGGCTCGTACGTCCTGCTGACGTTCATGCTGCTGCTCGGTTTCGGCATGTTCTTCATCTTCCGCAAGAAAGAATGGCTCTGAATTCCGATTAATCGCAAACGAACAAAAGCTCTCCAAGGACCGCGGTCCTGGAGAGCTTTTTCGTTTGCGCGGAATCGTGTGCCCACGCCGCGTCCGCCTAGGCGCTACAGCTTGCCGATCGGCAGCTTGAACGTCTTCTTCGTCAGCGGGTACAGCCATTTGACGCCGCTCGGCGTAAGCGTGTCGGCGATCAGATGGGACAGATAGCCCCACATCGCCGTCTGCGCGATGCCGTCCAGCGCCAGCTGCCGCTCCAGCCCCAGGCCGATTCCCCACCAAGCCGCTACCGCCCAGGCCGTATGGCTTAGGCCGCGATGATTCAGCCAAGGCACCCAGGCGATGAAGACGCCGAGGCCGATCAGCCAGCTCATCTCCCCCGCAAAGCCGCCGTACAGCAGCCCGAGCCCGATCGCGCAAACGAGCGCGTTGCGGATGGTGCCATTCCCAAGCACCAACCCGAGCAGCAGCACGATCACCGCCGGTACCGCCCATTCCAAGCGCAGCTCGCCTTTCGCCGCGTATACGCCGGCCGCGGCGGCCGCGAGCGCGAGGCCGCCCCAGATCAGCAGCCAATGGACCGTCTTGGCCGTGCGGTTCAGCTTGCCGCTCAGCAGGCTCGTGCCGTCCAGATCCGCGCCGAGCGCCGAGAACGCCGCCACCGCGACATAGAGCGCGGCATGCTTCGCCGCGAACGGATGGCTCGCCGCGGCCGCGACGCCGATGGCGACCCCGATCGCCAGATGCGTCGTTCCTTTCATGTTGTAAGTCCTCTCCCCTTGCGACTGACTCCGGTGCTTCCCGATCCGTTCTAAGACGCCGCTTCCCCCGCCAGCGCTTCCTGCCGTCCCTTCTCTACGTTCACGCCGACCAGGATCGCGATGCCGATGATAAAAAAGGCCAACAGCGCCAAAATGCCGTAACGGCTCGAGCCCGTCAGCGTGCCCACGACCGAGAAGACGAACGGGCCCGCGACGGACGCGAACTTGCTGGACAGGCTGAGGAAGCCGAAAAACTCCGCCGTCCGCGAAGGCGGCACGAGCTCGGCGTACAGCGATCTGGCCGTCGCCTGGCTGCCGCCCTGCACGAGGCCGACCAGCGCGGCCAGCAAATAGAAATGAATGGCGCTCGTCATGAAGAAGCCCAAAATGACGATGAGCACGTAGACGAGCAGCGAGCTGTAAATGGACGGTTTGATGCCGATCCGCCTCGCGAACTTGATGAACAGCAGCGTGCTGGGATACCCCACGAACTGCGTGATCAGCAGCGCGGCGATCAGGTCGTTCGATTCGATGCCGATGCCGCTGCCGTAAATCGTCGCCATGACGATGACGGTATTGATGCCGTCGTTAAAGAACCAGAACGCCGCCATGTACTTGAGCAGCTCGGGATAGCGCTTCAACGTGCCCGCCGTTGCCCGGATCCGGGCAACGCCGCCGCCGATCGCCGCAGCGAAGCCGGAGACATGCGCGCCCGCCTTCTCCTTGACGTTGCGCATGACGGGAAGCGAGAACAGGATCCACCAGACGCCGACCGTCGCGAAGACCGTCTGCGTCGCCGCCGTCTTCGACGGAAAGCCCAGTTTATCGTAAAATAATATCATAACAAGATTCGCCGACAGCAGCAATCCGCCGCCCAAATAGCCCATCGCGTATCCTTTGTTGCTGACGGCGTTCATCGTCTCGGGCGTCGAGACGCTCGGCAGCAGCGCGTCGTAAAACGTATTCGAGGCGGCGAAGCCGATCGTGCCGATCACGACAAGAATCGACGCGAGCAGCCATCCGTCCTCGCCGATGAAGGCCATGCCGACGCAGGACGCGGCTCCGATGAACATGAAGACCGACAAGAACCGGACCTTCGAACCGGTATAATCGGCGACGGCGCCCAGAATCGGGCACAGGACCGCGACCAGAATCATCGCCGCCGTCTGCGTGAAGCCCCAATAGTTTTCCGCGGTATTGCCCGCAAGCCCCGCGCCCGCGACTTCCTTGTAGAAGACCGGCATCACCGCGGCCATAATCGTCGTGGCGAACGCGGAATTCGCCCAGTCGTACATGATCCAGCTTCTGACTGCCTTCGAATCCATGCGGTCGTTTCGCTCCTTTATAGCGCTTTTGGCTTACACTCTATCAGACCTTTCGACAATTGTCCCATGAATCCTTCTAAAGGTATTGTGAAGCCGGGCGGAATCGGCCTCCCGTTCTTTGCTGTTCGCCGGATTATCATTTATAATCATATGGCAGGGTGATAAAAAACTTTAATAGACAGGGAGGGCTTCCGTGAACATTAACCAGCTTGAAACGTTGTTGACGATTTCCCGCACCATGAGCTTCCGCAAAGCGGGCGAGCTGCTCAATCTGACGCAGCCGGCCGTATCCGCGCAAATCAAAAGTCTCGAGGACGAGTTTAAGACGGTGCTAATCGATCGGAACCAGCCCGTTACGCTCACCGACCGCGGCCAGGTGTTCCTGGACCACGCGGAGCGGATTCTCGCCATCGTGGAGGAGCTCAAGCAGAAGCTGTCCGACCTCAACCAGACGCCGCAAGGCCACATCGTGCTCGGCACCACCTCCTCCATCGCCATTCAGATTTTGCCGCGCGTGCTGTCTTATTTTCAAAACCAATTCCCGCTCATCAAGACGACCATCCATTCCATGCCGTCGACCGGCGTCATGGCCAGCGTCGAGAACGGCAGCGTCGATATCGGCATCACGTACCTGACCGAACGCAATCCCAACGTGGAGACGGCGATTCTGTACTACGACACGTACGAGCTGGTCGTCGCGCCGGAGCATCCGATGAGCGAATTGAAGCATACTACCGTTGAATCGCTGAAGGACATACCCATGATTATGCTGTCGCCCGATACGTTAGGACGGCGGTTCCTGGACCAAATTTTCCGCAGATACGACCTGCAGCCGAACATCGTCATGGAGCTGTCGAGCAGCGAGGAAGTCAAGCGCATGGTGGAAATCAACCTCGGCGCCGCCGTCGTCTCCAAGCTCGCCATCGCCAACGAAGTGCGCCTCGGCACGCTGAAGCGCATCAAGGTAAACGAGCTGGACATGAGCCACCCCGTCGGACTCGTCTACAAGTCGGGACGATACATCAATTCCGCGATGCAGCAGTTTTTGAGCGATCTGAAGGGCATGCCGGAGGATCAATTCATCAGCAGCGAATAGGAGGACGAAACATGAAATTCGATTTACATACGCATCATTTCCGGTGCGGGCATGCGGACGACACGATCGAGGATTATATTCAAGCCGCGATCAAGGAAGGGCTCGGCGTCATCGGGATTTCGGACCACTCGCCCTATTTCGCGAGCGAGCACGACCACCCGAACCCGGGCATCGCGATGGCCCGAAGCGAATTCGCGCATTATATCGAGGAAGTCCAGCGCCTGAAAGCGAAGTACGAAGGCCAAATCGACGTGCTTCTGGGGGTGGAGTCGGACTTCTTCCCGGAGCACGCCGACGTCTATCGCGCCGTCTACGAGCCGATTCCGTTCGATTACGTCATCGGCTCCGTGCACCAGTCGGGCGGCGTCAGCATATTCAACCGCAACCGGTGGAAAGGCTTGTCGGCGGAGAAGCAGCTGGACCAGAAGCGGCTCTATTACAAGCTGATCGGCCAGTCCGCGCAGAGCGGCATGTTCCAGATCCTCGGCCATATCGACGCGATGAAAGGCTATTACCCGGCGTTTTCGGACATCCCGGCGGAGGACGCCGTCGACGAAGCGCTGAAGCTGATCGCGGACAGCCGGGTCGCCATTGAAATCAATACGTCGGGCGGCACCAAGGACGTCGGCGGCTGGTACCCGTCGGATGCGATTCTGGAGCGGGCCCGCCATTTCGGCGTGGCCGTCACGTTCGGCTCCGACGCCCACAAGCCGAGCCGCGTCGGCGAGGATTGGGAACGGGTCGCGAAGCGGCTGAAGGAAATCGGCTTCAAGCAGTGGCAGTACTACAAAAACCGGCAGCCGGTCGTCGTGCCGCTCTGACCCTCCGGACAAAAAAAGGGACCTGCACGCGGCAGGTCCAACAACGCATATATAATCAAAAGGGGGTCTTGGTCAGTATCTTACCCCACGAATGTAATGGGACGATAACAGGAACATTTCAGTTGTGTGACAATTTTTCGCGCGTCCCGGCAGAAAGGTGAATGGCATGTGGTTTGCAGCAGCCGTCGGCAGCGCACTGCTCTTCGGGCTTGCGGGCTGGTGGATGAAAGTGTCCCAGATGCAGGGCGGTTCTCCCGCCTATCTGTTTCTGGGACTTTATTTTGCCGGCGCGGCGGGTTTCGCCGCGAACGGCGCCGCGGAGAACAGCCTCCTCGCGGGCTTGGCCGACGTCCGCGTCTGGCTCGCCGGCGCGATCATCGGCGCCGGCTCCGCGCTCGGCAACGCCTTGTTCGTGAAGGCGCTCGAATACGGCCCCGCCAGTCTGACCTCGCCCCTCACGAACATGAACATTCTGCTCGTGGTCGCGCTCGGCATCGCGGCCTACGGCGAAGCGCTGTCGGCGTTCGAACTTGCCGGCGTGATTCTTCTGCTCGCCGCGGTCGCGCTGATCTCCATGAAGTCCGGCGGCCGGCGCCAAGGCATCCGGCCGCCGTGGCATCTGTACGTCGGGCTCGGCATCGCGCTGTTCGCGCTGCGCAACGGCGGCATGAAGGTGACCGAGGAAATGGGTCTCGCCAGCTCACCCGTCCTCTTCGTCGCCTATGCGCTATCGTTCGCCGGCTTCGTCGCATTCACCCTCCGCGATCGCACGCGCATCCGATCCGCCGGCCGGATCGGGGACTTCGTCGTCGCGCGCCGGCTTGCCGCCTCCGGCATCGGTACCGGGTTGAAATGGGGACTGATCGCCGGCCTGTTCTCGTACGCCGGCTTGCAGCTCTATGCGCTCGCGCTCGGCACGGGACAAGCCAGCATCGCCGGGCCGATCTTCGCCGCGAACAGCCTCGTCGTCGCCGCAGGCTCCATCCTGCTCTACCGCGAGCGGTTGAATGCGCCGCAATGGTCGGCTTTCGTCTTACTGTTTGCCGGCCTCGTTCTGATTCGATTGTGAGCAGCGCCACGACAGTACGCGCCGCAGCGCCAGATGCGCCGACTCCTTCCGGCGGCGGACGTAGCGGCGGAACCGCTTCGCCGGCGAAAGGCGCATCACCGCGCCCCAGCCGTCGTACCGCCCGTCCCGTTCGGCCAGCAGCCGGTGCAGCTCGCGGACGCGGGCGTTGATCGTATCGAGCTTGACGTCTTCGAACTTGCTGATGACGAGCGGATACGGATAATCCTGCTCCGGCTTGCTCTCCTTCTCTTTCTCGATCACGTACCCTTGCTTCTCCAGCAGCCGCTCCATCGCGAGCCGGTCCTCGTCCTCCCGGAACAGCAGCCAATGATAGACGTTACGCGGCTGCGCGATTTTATCGCCTTTATGAATAAGGGCGTAGATCATTTGCGCGTTATGGACGAACAGCTCCTCGAGCGTGTCCGGCAGCAGGTAACGGTAAAATTCCCACTCGGGATCCGGCTTCACGTAGCACTGCGCCCGGTGCGGCCAATGCTCGTCCACCCAAGCGCGCAGCGCGTCCTCCCCGGGCCGGTCCGCGGGCAAATAATAGTAGAACTCCAAGCGGGTCGCCGCGTTGATGCGTCCGGCATAGATCGCCCCGCGTCCGCTCTCGAGCCACGCTTCCAGCTTCGATTCCAATTCCTCGAGCTGCGCGACGAACTGCCGCCTCGTCTTCACTTGCTCGCGGACCGGATACAAATTGACCGTAATCGACAGCAGGTCCGGATAATCCGCCGCCGGTTCATCGCCTTTATACCCCGTATTGACAAGCACGCGCAGCTGTTCGCCGCCGTCGCGCCGTTCGTAAAATCCCCAATTGTCTGCCATGCTAGCACCTCGATGCCGCCTTGTACGGCTTTCTTTCGCTTCGTTCCATGCCCCCCTATTATAGCAGGGCGATTTCGCCAGCGTACTAGAAAATATTTCGGTTTCGGTCCCGGCAAACATAAGCGAATTTTCCGAGGACGCCGATTTTGAGACAAGCATGAGACCATTTCGCGGCGAAATTTGTACTTACTTAAGTATAGTTGATACAAATTCAAAAGTATTTTGGACGGAAGCCGAATATCCATTCCCTTTACAAATCGTCCTGTGTTACAATAGAAAGAACAGAAAGCGGGGTGATAACGTGGATTATTCCAAAATGTGCCCGAAGTTTGAATGCGCTACCGAGCTGCTCGGCAAAAAATGGACCGGCTTGATCATACGCGTTCTCCTGGGCGGGCCGAAACGGTTCAAGGAAATCAAAGAGCAGATTCCCGAAATGAGCGACAAGATGCTCACGGACCGGATGAAGGAGCTCGAGCAGTGCGACATCATTAAACGGAACGTTTATCCGGAGATGCCCGTCCGGATCGAATACGAATTAACCGCCAAAGGGCAAGGATTAGAGCCCGTTATCCGCTCCATTCAAGATTGGGGCGAACATTGGTGCTAAGCGGCCGTAGCGCGCGGCTTATGCTCTTATAGCAAAAGAGGCAGTTCCCGACGGGAACTGCCTCTTTTGCGTCTGGCGCGCCAAGACGTGAGCCTCCCCGGACCAGCGTAGGTTATAAAGCCGCCGCTCCCTTGACGCGGCGGACAAAAAAGAGGCACCGCGCAGGAATCCGCAGCGGCGCCTCCGGGTCGGCACGGAGCACGGCATTTCCGAAGTCGAGCGACTTTGGTGCGAAGCACCACGGGAGCGCGAATCGTAAATGACGTACGGCGTGCCGGCCCCTCCGGGGGAGCCGCAGCAAGGTCATCCTGCCGCAATGCCTCTTCCGCCCGCCAACTAAGCGGCGGATTTTCTTCACACCGAAGCTACATGCCCAGCCATTTCTTGAACAGATGCTTCGTCGTATCTTTGTTGATCGCCGCGATCGACGTCGTCAGCGGAATGCCTTTCGGGCACGAGCGCACGCAGTTTTGCGAGTTGCCGCAGCCCTCGATGCCGCCGTCGGTCATAAGCGCGTCGAGACGCTCTTCCATGTGCATTTCGCCCGTCGGATGCGCGTTGAACAAGCGAACTTGGGAAATCGCCGCCGGACCGATGAAGCTGTTCCGGTCGTTGACGTTCGGGCACGACTCCAGGCAGACGCCGCACGTCATGCACTTGGACAGCTCGTACGCCCATTGGCGCTTCGTTTCCGCCATCCGCGGTCCCGGCCCGAGATCGTACGTGCCGTCGATCGGGATCCACGCCTTCACGCGCTTCAGCGCGTTGAACATGCGCTCGCGATTGATGACGAGGTCGCGCACGACCGGGAACGTCTTCATCGGCGCGAGACGGACCGGCTGCTCCAGCTTGTCGATCAACGAGCTGCACGCTTGGCGCGGCTTGCCGTTGATAACCATGGAGCAAGCGCCGCAAACCTCCTCCAGACAGTTGGACTCCCAGCAAACGGGAGCCGTCTTCTGGCCGTCGCTCTTCTTCGGATTGCGCTGAATTTCCATCAGCGCGCTGATTACGTTCATGTTCGCGCGGTACGGCACTTCGAATTCTTCCGTATACGGCGCGGAATCCGGCGCGTCTTGGCGCGTGATGATCAGCTTGACCGTTTTCGTTGCTACTGCTGCTTCCGCCATCGTGATTCTCCTTCCTTCCTAGGACTTGTTCTTGGAATAGTCGCGTTTACGCGGCGTGATCAGCGACACGTCGACGTCCTCGTACGAGATTTGCGGCCCTTCCGCCGTCCATTTGGCCTTCGTCGTCTTGAGGAAATCCTCGTCGTTGCGGTCCGGGAATTCCGGCTTGTAATGCGCGCCGCGGCTTTCGTTCCGCAGCAGGGCGCCGAGCGTCATCGCTTCGGACAGCTCCAGCATGTTCCACAGCTGGCGGGTGAACGCCACGCCCGCGTTGTTCCAGCGCGCCGTGTCGTTGATGTTGATGTTGCGGTAGCGCTGCTTCAGTTCCTTGATCGTCGAGATCGTGTCTTCCAGGCGTTTGTTGAAGCGCACGACCGTCATGTTGTTCGTCATGAGTTCGCCGAGCTCTTTATGCAGCACGTACGCGTTTTCCGTGCCGTCCATCTTGAGGATGCCCTCGTATTTGTCCGTTTGGCGCTTCTTCTCGCGGTCGTACACGGAGGACGGGAGGTCTTCGGCCGATTTCTTCAAGCCTTTGATGTATTCCACGGCCTTCGGTCCCGTAACCATGCCGCCGTAGATGGCCGACAGCAGGGAGTTCGCGCCGAGACGGTTCGCGCCGTGGTATTGGTATTCGCATTCGCCGCAGGCGAAGAGGCCCGGAATGTTGGTCATCTGGTTGTAGTCGACCCACATGCCGCCCATCGAATAGTGAACCGCCGGGAAAATCTTCATCGGAATTTTCCGCGGGTCGTCGCCCGTGAACTTCTCGTAGATCTCGATGATGCCGCCGAGCTTGACGTCCAGCTCCTTCGGATCCTTGTGCGACAGATCGAGGTACACCATGTTCTCGCCGTTGATGCCGAGCTTCTCGTCGACGCAGACCGCGAAGATCTCGCGCGTCGCGATGTCGCGCGGCACCAGGTTGCCGTAGGCCGGGTATTTCTCTTCGAGGAAGTACCACGGCTTGCCGTCCTTGTACGTCCAGATCCGGCCGCCTTCGCCGCGCGCGGATTCCGACATCAGGCGCAGCTTGTCGTCGCCCGGAATCGCCGTCGGGTGGATCTGGATGAACTCGCCGTTCGCGTAGTACACGCCCTGCTGGTAGACCGCGCTGGCGGCCGTGCCCGTGTTGATGACGGAGTTCGTCGTTTTGCCGAAAATGATGCCGGGGCCGCCCGTCGCCAGGATCGTCGCGTCCGCGGCGAACGTATGGATCTCCATCGTGCGGAGGTCCTGCGCGGAAACGCCGCGGCAAACCCCGTCGTCGTCCAGGATCGCGCCCATGAATTCCCAGTGCTCGCGCTTCGTCACGAGGCCGGCCGTTTCCCAGCGGCGGACTTGTTCGTCCAGCGCGTACAGCAGCTGCTGGCCGGTCGTCGCGCCGGCGAACGCCGTGCGGTGGTACTGCGTGCCGCCGAAACGGCGGAAGTCGAGCAGACCTTCCGGCGTGCGGCTGAACATGACGCCCATTCGGTCCATCAAGTGGATGATGCCCGGGGCGGCGTCGCACATCGCTTTAACCGGCGGTTGGTTCGCCAGGAAGTCGCCGCCGTAGACCGTATCGTCGAAGTGCTCCCACGTGGAATCGCCTTCGCCCTTCGTGTTGACCGCGCCGTTGATGCCGCCTTGCGCGCAGACCGAGTGGGACCGCTTGACGGGCACGACCGAGAACAGGTCGACGTGTACGCCCGCTTCCGCGGCTTTTATGGTAGCCATCAGGCCGGCGAGTCCGCCGCCGACGACAATGATTCTGTTTTTAGCCATTGCATTTCGCTCCTTGTCTTAAACTCAAACGAGATTCGTCAATTGCAGGGCAGCGGAAGCCGCCTCCTTGAATTCGTCGCCGCGGAAGGCGATCAGCGACGCCAAGAACAACACCGCCACGATTACGAACACGCCCATCCAAATATAAGAGGAGACGCGCTGCGCGCGAGGTCCGACCGTGATGCCCCAGCTGACGAGGAACGCCCACATGCCGTTGCTGAAGTGGAAGGTCGCGGCCAGAATGCCGATGACGTACAGCACGAAGTAGAACCCGTTCGTCGTGATCGTGTGCATCTGATTGCCGAGTTCTTCGTGCGTGAGGTTGCCGATCATGACTTGGAACCTCGCTTGGTACATATGCCAGAAAACAAAAATGAAGGTGATCACGCCGGTGATCCGCTGCAGCGTGAACGCCCAGTTGCGGCCATATTGGAAGCGGCCGGTGTTCAGGTTGGATTGGTACGCCACATAGAGGCCGTACACCCCGTGGAACAGCAGCGGCAGCCAGATGCCGACGAGCTCCAAGACGAAGACGAACGGCAAGTCATTCAGGAACTTGACGGTATCCTTGAACCCCTGCGGCCCCTTCTCGACGGCCGAGAAGTTCGATACCATGTGTTCGATGATGAACAGGCCGAGCGGGATGACTCCGAGCAAGGAGTGAATCTTGCGCGATAAATACGAATTTCCTTTCATAACGTAAACGTTCTCCTTTCCAAACTGTGGCGTTCCATTCGCCAATTTTCGCCATTCGCCAAAACCATTCTCCATTGTAACCCCAGCCCAGATGAGCGTCAATAAATAATAGATTCACACAAAATGGTCACATTTCACATGATACTCCTTTTGCGCTTATAATGGAATTGCGTATTATTCATTAAAAGTTATAACCTATTTGCATATACGATACTTCGGAAAAGGGGCTGTGCACGCCGTGCTCGAAGAATTGAACATGTTTACCGTCGTCGTCGAACAGTCCAGCATGAACAAAGCGTCGGCGGCGCTCAATCTGTCCCAGCCCGCCCTCTCCCGCAAAATCGCCAAGCTCGAGCAGGAGCTCGGCGCGCTGCTCTTCCGGCGCGTCGGCAAACGCCTGGAGCTGACCCGCATCGGCCAGCTGACGTACGACTACGCGGTAGAGGCGCGGCAGCAGCATCTGCGCTTCCTGAAGCTGCTCGCGGAATACAAGCATGCCGGACGCGCGACCTTCACGATCGGCGCGAGCCTCACGACGCTGCAAACCTCGCTGCCGGATCTCATCCAGGCGCTGACGGCCCGGAGCCCGGAGCTCGACATCAAAGCGATCACGGGCAAGACGCACGAAATCGTCACGCTCATCCGGGACCGGAAGGCCGACCTCGGCATCGTCGCCTCCCGGATCGAGGACGCCCAGCTGACGTGCGTGCCGCTGTTCGACGACCACCTCGTCCTCGTCCTGCCGCGCAACCATTTTATAATGGAGAAAAGCGCGCCCGTCATCACGGACCTGAACGGCCTGCCGATGATTCTGTTCTCCAAGGGAACCTGGTACCGCATCCTGACGGACGAGCTGTTCGAGAAATACCGGCTGCTGCCCGACGTCCGCATGGAAATCGACTCGTTCGAGGCGATTCTCCGCCTGCTCCATACGTGCCGCGCGGCGACGCTGCTGCCCAAGTCGTACCTGCGGCCGCAGATGCTGGCCGACAACGACCTGCAGGTCGTCCCGATCCTCGAGCTGGAGGAATCGAAGCGGACGACGTCGCTCATCTACGACCAGTCGGACGGCTTCAATCCCGCCGTGCGCCGCTGGATCGAGGAGGTCGCCGCCCAGTACAAGCCGGTCTAGCGGCTTCGGGTTCCATTACCGCGGGGCGGAACGGACGGAAACTATCCCCCTCATTTATTGTTTGCCATTTTTCGTATCCAATACCATGGATGGCGGGCGCGAAGCTGCCGATGATAAGAGGAGGGATTCATGCGGATTCCAGGACCGATAAGATCGCGGGGACCGCGCGGCGCAAAGTTTGCTTCGGCCGAACGTGTTAATGCCCCGCTATCCCGAATATGAATATGACAAGCCGGCCCGCGCGCCGCGCGGCGGCGAACGAAGATTCTATGCAGACGAGGTGCTCAATGGACCCATTGCGGTTAAACCCGAATTGGAAATGGTACGGCTTGCTGGCCGGCATCGGCCTGATCGTGTATTTGCTCGTGCAAATCGTTCCGGCGACGGCCGACTCCTTCTTCGACAGCGGAAGCGAGCCGGTCATGGACAAACGCGACGCGGAGGCGAAAGCGGCGGCGTTCGTCGAGAAGCAGTTCGCGAGCCGGCCGGTCGCCGTTCATGCCGTGCATCAATCGGACAGCCTGCTGTACGGCTACTTGGAAAAGAACAAACTGACCCGCGGCTACGACGACAACTACGACCGCACGCTGCCGACCGAGACGTACCAGACGACGGCCGACATGCCCGACGGCAGCGAAATCTTCGTTTATCTGCACATGCAGAACGGCTCGGTCGTCGGCTGGAACCGGCTGGGCAAGCTGCAGGGCGCTCCGGCTCGGGGAACCGAGCTGAGCGATGCCGCGCTCGCCTTCCTCGCTTCCAAAGGGTACCCGAAAGCGGAGTTGACGGCGTTCCGCGAACAGCCGGATACCGAAACCGTCGTGTTCGAGAAAAAAAGCGCGGCCGGCGCCGGAGCTGCCAAGCTCCGCCTGACGGTCCGCGGCGAGAAGCTGGAGAACGGCAGCTTCCGCATAACGGCGTTCAAACCGGCGTTCGCGGTGCCGCAGAGCTACGCCGACTACGTCGCGAAACAGAAGAAGCTCGCCAATTACTTATCGACGCTGGGCAGCCTGTTCTTATCGTTCGTCCTGTTCATTCTGGCCATCATTTACGCCTCCCTGTACCGAAAGCACAGCTCCTTCGTGCGCGGCATCGTCATCTCGCTGCTATTCCTCGCCATGTACATCGTCAATGATGTCAACATGAAGGACGGCCTGCTCGCCGGTTACGGCGAAACGTCCGACGGCAACGTGCTCGCCGCGGCGGCCGTCCTCGTCAGCTGCCTCGTCACGGTCGTCATGGCGCTCGCCGTCTACTTCTCGCTTGTCGGCGGAGACGGCTTGTGGCGGGCCATGGGCCGCAACCAGTGGCCGCGTTACGGTCAACCCGGCTACGGCGACCATGTATGGCGGAGCATGTGGCTCGGCTACCTGACCGCGTTCGCGCTGCTCGGGCTGCAGACGGTCATCTTCATCGTGCTCATGCACGCGTACGGCTCCTGGTCGACGACGGACGTGACGCAATCGACCTACAATCTTGCGGTGCCGTGGGCGTTCCCGCTCCTCGCCTGGTGCGCCGCCATCTCCGAGGAAGCGGTATTTCGGCTGTTCGGCATCGGGCTCATGAAGCGCTGGTTCCGGAACAGCTTCGTCGCCTCGCTCATTCCGACGGTCATCTGGGCGCTCGGGCACGTCACCTATCCGATCTTCCCGTCCACCACCCGGCTGCTGGAGCTGACCGTCATCGGCCTCGTCTTCAGCTTCATGTTCCTGCGCTTCGGCTTCATTACCGTGCTGTTCGCCCACGCCGTCTTCGACAGCACCATGATGGCGCTCTCCCTCGTCTTCATGGGCGGCGCCGAAAATATCGCGGCCGGCATCGTCTACATCCTGCTGCCGATTCCGATCGCCTGGCTGTTCCGCTCTTGGGACCGCCGCGCCAAGCGGTCCGGTCCGCGCGCCATCGACGCGATCGATACGTAAGCGCGAGGTTCGCGCGCAAGCCATGGGTACAGGCGCGCGCTCAGCCGCTGGCCGCCGGCCCCGGACACAACAAAAAGGAGCCGTCCTCAGGACGGCTCCTCGTTGTTCAACGCTTCGATGATTTGCGCGGCGAGCTTCTCGCCGATCGCGAGCGGCCGGAAATCTTCGACGGACGCTTCTTTGATTTTTTTGATCGAGCCGAAATGCTTCAGCAGCGCCTTCCGGCGCTTCTCGCCGATGCCCGGGATGGCATCGAGGCGCGACGCCACCATCGACTTGCCCCGCTGCTCGCGGTGGAAGGTGATGGCGAAGCGGTGGACCTCGTCCTGGATCCGCTGCAGCAGGTAGAACGCCTGGCTGTCGCGGGCCAGCGGCACCACCTCCGGCGGGTCGCCGGTCATGAGCTGAGCCGTCTTATGCTTCGCGTCCTTGACGAGGCCGCAGACCGGCACGAACAAGCCGAGCTCGTTCTCCAGCACGTCGAGCGCCGCGGAGATCTGTCCCCGCCCGCCGTCCACGATGATCAGGTCCGGAAGCGGAAGCCCTTCCTTCAGCACGCGCTCGTAGCGCCGGCGGATGACTTCGCGCATCGTCTCGTAATCGTCGGGACCCTGGACGGTCTTGATCTTGTACTTGCGGTATTCCTTCTTGTCCGGCTTGCCGTCCGTGAAGACGACCATCGCCGATACGGGATCCGTGCCTTGAATGTTCGAGTTGTCGAACGCCTCGATGCGGCCGATCTGCGGCAGCCCGATCGCTTCCGCCAGCCCTTCCGCCGCCTTGAACGTGCGGTCTTCGTCGCGCTCGATCAGCTTGAACTTCTCTTCCAACGTCATCTTGGCATTGTGAACGGCCATCGCCACGACGTCCTTCTTCTTGCCGCGCTGCGGGATGAATACCTTCACCTTCAACCACTTCTGGAGGGAGCTGCGCACTTCCTCCTCCGGCGAGCCGGCGGCCGGCTGATCGCCATCCGCGGCTTGCTCCTCCCGCTCGTCGTCCGGCGCGTCGCTTCCGAAGCCGTAAGGCTCCTGCGACTCCGCCGCCATAAGGCCGGTTGCCGCCGCATCGGCCTGCGCGCCGGCCATTGCCGCTGCGTCCCCGTCGCCGGCTCCCGTTCCGGCATCCGCCGCCAACGAGCCGGCCGCCTGCACGTCGCCCGCTTGCGTTTCGGCTTGCGTCTCATCGGCCTGCGGCTGCGCCGGCAGGAAAATCTCCTTCGGCAGCGCCGGGTTCTCGGAATAATACTGCGTCACGAACGTCATGAAATCGTCGTAGGCGCTGCCGTAATACGGGAACATCGTCGCCCGCCGCTCGATCAGCTTGCCCTGCCGCATGTACATGATTTGCACGCACATCCAGCCCTTGTCGACCGAGAAGCCGAACACGTCGCGGTCCATCGCGTCGTTCAGCGTGATCTTCTGCTTCTCCATGACGGCGTCGATCGCGACGATCTGGTCGCGGAATTCCTTCGCCCGTTCGAACTCCATCTCCTCCGCGGCCGCTTCCATCTTGGCCTGAAGCGCCTTCCGCACTTCGTCGTGGCCGCCCCCGAGGAAGCGCGTGATCTCCTGCACCATGTTCTCGTACGTGCCCGGCTCGATCTCGAATTCGCAAGGCGCCACGCATTGGCCCAAATGATAATACAGGCATACCTTGTCCGGCAGCGTGCCGCACTTGCGGAGCGGGTACAGCCGGTCAAGCAGCTTCTTCGTCTGCTGGGCCGCGAACGCGTTCGGGTACGGGCCGAAATATTTGCCCTTGTCCTTCACGATGCGCCGCGTCACCTCGAGCTTCGGATGCTTCTCGCCCGTGATCTTAATGTACGGAAACGTCTTGTCGTCCTTCAGCAGGACGTTGTACCGCGGATGATACTGCTTGATCAGGTTGCACTCGAGAATGAGCGCCTCCATGTTGCTGGACGTAACGATATATTCGAAATCGCGGATGAGCGAGACGAGCCGCAGCGTCTTGCCGTTGTGGCTGCCGTTGAAATACGAACGCACGCGATTTTTGAGCACCTTCGCTTTGCCGACGTAAATGATCGTGCCGCCGGCATCCTTCATTAAATAACAGCCCGGCTGATCCGGCAGCAGCGCCAGCTTGCTGCGAATCCGTTCTTCCGCGAGACGCCTGTCGGCGGCCGTCTCGGCGGCGTATTGATCCCCCATTGTCGTCCTCCTCCCGCACTTGCGCTGCCTTCCATTGTACCACACGAACGCTTGTTTTGCCGCGGAAGAACTTGTCCGCGACGATCGCCCGATTGGAAAATGTCCTCAATTTTGTCACGTCCGGCGCCTTTACAATTATTCTGAAAGTTGGGTATACTATGGGGAGCAATCGTCGCCCCAGAGGAGGATAATGAAACCATGGAAAATGTTAGAGATCCGCGCGAGCACGTGAACGAGGAGCCGCGCGATGACTTTTTCGACGTCGCGATGGGCTTTGGCGGGTTCTTCGGGATAATGTTCGTTATTTTCGCCGTTGCGGTGATTATCAAATACGCGATTTCGTAATCCATGGCCTTGTTTCGGCAGCTGCCCGAAGCGGGGCCGTTTTTCGAAAGCGGGAACGGTTGACAAACGGCCGGATTCCGCATAAAATGGCAACATCTACTATAAGGAGGCTGATGTAAATGGCGAACACGACTTCGATTGTATCGGTTACGGAAATCGCATGCGCATCGGTCTCGGTCGGATAACAAACACGGCAGTCGCGGCTACGCCCGCTTCTTCGCCGTCGTAGCCGCAGGGAACCGGATGCTCCGGTTTCCTGCGGCTTTTTGCTGTCCGGCCGTCCGTCCGCCGAAGGAAATCATCGGCGGACGGCGATGCCGCGCAGACCGCAGGAGCTTCTTTCCCGCGGTCTTTTTGTCGTTGTTTGCGTCGTCTCCCGCCCGCCCTATCGGCCGCTGTGCGACCGCGAACGTCCCGTCTACGCACCGAACCAACCACTATTCCAGGAAAAAGGGGTTTTCCGATTTGAATCTAAACACCGATCGCCAAGCGATCCGCAAGCTTCAGGAACGCGATGAAATGAAATGGCAAGACAGCGGCGCGGCGTCGACCGCCCCGGACGCGCCCGTCTCTGCGGACGCGGATGCCGATGCCGGTGCCAATGCCGATGCGCCGAGCCGCTCCGCGCTTGAATTGTTGGGCTGGAACGACGGCTGGCGTCTCGCGTTCGACGCGCTGCCGGCCGGCGGCGCCGGCCTCGTGCCCGCGCGCGTCACGGCGCAGTTCGCGAGCCAATACCGCGTCTGGACCGAGGATGGCGAGCTTGCCGCGGAGGTAAGCGGCAAGTTCCAATTCCAGGCCGCGTCCCGCGGCGAATTCCCGGCCGTCGGCGACTGGGTCGCCGCGCAGCCGCTGCCCGGCGAACGCCGCGCCGTTATTCACGCCGTGCTGCCCCGCCGCACCGCGATGATCCGCCGCGCCGCCGGCACCGTGCCGGAGGAGCAGGTCATCGGCGCCAACATCGATACGCTCTTCATCGTCAACGCGCTGAACGGCGACTACAACGTCCGCAAAATCGAGCGTTTCCTCGTCGCGGCTTGGGAGAGCGGCTCTTCGCCGGTCGTCCTGCTCACGAAGGCCGACCTCTGCGACGATGCCGCGCGCCGCGTCGCGGAGGTCGAAGCCGCCGCGCCCGGCGTGCCGGTTCATGCCGTCAGCGCCCTCGAAGACCAGGGCCGCGCGCAGCTGCAGCCGTATTTGCTGCCGGGCCGCACCATCGCCGTCACCGGCTCGTCCGGCGCCGGCAAATCGACGCTGCTCAACTGGCTGGCCGGCGAGGACCGGCAGCTGGTGCAGGGCGTCCGCGAAGACGACGCGCGCGGCCGGCATACGACGACGCACCGCGAGCTGTTCCCGCTGCCGGGCGGCTTCGTGATGATGGACACCCCCGGCATGCGCGAGCTGCAGCTGTGGGAGTCCGATGCCGGCCGCCAGGAAGCGTTCGCGGACATCGAAGCGATCGCGGCCGCCTGTCGGTTCCGCGACTGCCGGCACGAGAAGGAGCTCGGCTGCGCCGTCAGGGAAGCGATCCGGGACGGCTCGCTCGACGAGAAGCGATACTTGAGCTACAAGAAGACCGGCCGGGAGCTCGCGCGCCAAACCCGCAAGGAACAATCCGTGACGATGCGCGCGAAGAAAAACGCCGACAAGCGCCAGAATGCCCGCGCCAACCCGCCTCGCCGGCAGGCGACCGACTTCGATTGATTGACTGCGGCCGCAATTCGGGGTAACATCTTATCAAGCGATAAGCGAATGAACGAAAGGACTTCCAGGCATGCCCAGACCGAAATCGAATCCATCGCTCGAAACCCGCGCCTTGATCGTCCGCACGGCCAAAGAGCTGTTCATGGAGCTCGGCTACCGCGCCGTGTCGACGCGGCTCATCGCCAAGAGGTGCGGCCTCACGCAGCCGGCGCTCTATCATCATTTCACGGATAAGGAGTCGCTGTACGTGGAGGTGATGCGCCACGTATGCGAAGGCACGCGAGCGGCGCTCGAACGGATCCTTCGCCGCGAAGCCGCGGTTCGAGACCGTCTCTATCACGTGACCTACTATATGATGGCGAATCACCCGGAGGACCTGAGCCAAATGTTCCACGATATCCGGCACGAGCTTTCTCCGGCATCGCAGATGACGATTTACGCCTTATGGAAGGAAGCCTACTTCGAACCGATCGTATCGATCTTCGAGAACGGCCAGCGGGACGGCGGACTGCGCGAAGCCCAAGCATTCGGCGTCGGACCCGAGACGGCCGCAAGGCTGCTGATGGGACTCATCAACCAGTCCGTCGCCGCGCCGGTTAACGGCCCGGCGACGGCTTCGGCAACCCGCCCCGATTTCGGAGCAGGCAGCATCAGGGATTGGGAGAAGCAGGCCGCCGTTCTCGTCAACGTGCTGCTTTACGGTTTGTCGGCAGTTGAACCGCCTTCGGTTTAGCTGCCCGGCAGCCTTTTTTCAACCGTTAACTTATCGAACGATAAGTTAACGGCAAGAAGAAATCACAGCAAAGGAGAACATGCCATGAACATGCTGATTCGAATTGCGGAGGCCGTCGGCGGCCGGAGAGGGCGTTGGTTCACGCTCGCCGTCTGGATCGCCGCCGTGGCGGCGCTAAACGTATGGCTGCCGAGCGCGAACGATCTGAAAGACGACACGCTGGGCAATTTCGGGACGAAGCAGCCGTCCGTCCAAGCACAGCAAGTGATCGAGAAGGAATTCCCGGCGGATGAAGGCCTCCCCGCCCTGTTGACGTGGCATCGCGCATCCGGCCTGACGGACGCGGACTTGCGGCGCATCCAGTCGTTGTCGCAGGATATCGCCGCCCGCCCGCTGCCGTACCAAGACGGCTCCGCGCCGCTTCACGCCCTGCCGCTTGAATCGCTCAAGCGGCAGGTATCCGCGGATGGCACGACGCTCGTACAGCCGGTCTTCTTCGATCGAAATGCCGGCAGCGACGAGCATCAAGCGGGACTCGACGAGCTGCGGGAGCGGACCGATGCCGTCTTCGCCGGGCAGCATCCCTTCCGGACGGCGCTCGACGACGCAGGCGCCATCGCCGTTCGCGCGACGGGACCGGTCGGCATCTCCGTCGACGCGACCGGTTTGTTCAAGGACGCGGACGTCTCCCTGCTTCTCGCCACGGTCGCGCTCGTCCTGGTCTTGCTCCTGCTGATCTACCGTTCACCGGTGCTCGCGCTCATTCCGCTGATCGCCGTCGGGTTCGCCTACGGCGCCGTGACGCCGCTGCTGGGGTGGATGGCGAAGGCGGGCTGGATCGCTTACGACTCGCAGTCGCTGTCCATCATGACGGTGCTGCTGTTCGGGGCCGGCACGGACTACTGCTTGTTCCTGATCTCGCGCTTTCGCAGCGAGCTGAAGGAAGAAGCCGGTCCGCTCGCCGCGCTGAAGCGAGCGTTCGGCGGTGCCTCCGGCGCGATCGCGATGAGCGGCCTCACCGTCGTGCTTTCGCTGCTCGCCCTGCTGCTCGCGGAGTTCGGCAGCTTCCGGCGCTTCGCCGTTCCGTTCAGCCTTGCGATCTTCGTCATGATGATCGCGAGCCTGACGCTCGTGCCGGCGTTCCTCGGCCTGCTTGGCAGAGGCTCGTTTTTCCCGTTCATCCCGCGAACGCCCGAGATGGAGCAGCGCCTTGCCCGCAAGAAAGGCAATCCGGCAATCGCCAAGCCGGCGCGGGTAACCTGGGGCGACCGGATTGGGGAACTCGTCGTCCGGAAGCCGAAGCTGATCGCGGCGCTGACGACCGCCCTGCTGCTCGTGTTCGTGCTCTGTTCCGCGGGAATCAAATACACGTTCGATACCCTCTCTTCGTTCCCGGAAGATACGGGCTCGCGCGAAGGCTTCGCCTTGATCGGCGAGCATTTCGGACCGGGCGTACTCGGACCCGTGCAGGTCATCGTGCACTCGGGTGAAAAAGCGGCCGGCGTGAAAGAAGCCCTGTCGGCCCTGCCGCTTGTTGCCTCCGTGTCGGACGCCCGTCAGGGCGCGCACGACGCCGGCATTCGCGGCTACGACGTCGAGCTCGCGGCGAGTCCGTACGCCAGCGAAGCCGTTCGCTTCCTCCCGGACGTTCGCCAAGCCGCGGAACAAGCGCTCGCCGATGCCGGCATCTCGGATGCCCGGGACCGGGTCTGGATCGGCGGCCCAACCGCCGAACAGTACGATACGCGGGTCGCGACGAATCGCGACGCCGGCAGGATCATCCCCGTCATCGTCGCCTTGATCGCCCTGCTGCTCGTCGGCTATCTCCGCTCGGTCGTGGCGATGCTCTATCTCGTGGCAACGGTGCTGCTCTCCTACTTCAGCGCGCTCGGTCTCGGCTGGCTCGTGCTTCATTACGGTTTCGGAGCGGACGCGATACAAGGCCTCATCCCGCTTTACGCGTTCGTTTTCATCGTCGCGCTCGGCGAGGACTACAACATCTTCATGGTATCGAGCATTTGGTCCAACGCCCGGCGCATGCCGCTCGGTCAAGCGGTGAAGGAAGGCGTGTCCCGGACCGGCGGCGTCATTACGTCGGCCGGCCTGCTCCTGGCCGGTACCTTCGCCGTGCTCGCCACGCTGCCGATTCAAGTCCTGGTCCAATTCGGCACCATCACCGCCATCGGCGTCCTGCTCGACACATTCCTCGTACGGCCGTTCCTCGTGCCCGCGCTTACCGTGCTGTGCGGCCGACGCGCCTTCTGGCCGGCCAACGCGAATCAGACGCAAGCGGCGGCGGCGGATAGAAGCTAGCCTCGGCCGGACGCAGCGGCCGCGTCCGTAAAAAACGCCCGATGCTCGTTGACGATCAACGAGTCATCGGGCGTTATTCGTGCGCGTACAGCCATCCGGGGCGTTAGCCATTCGCCGCCTTCAGTTTCTCAGGGGCTATCTGCGCCGGCGCCTGCTGTCCCTGCTTCGCGGCATTGGCGTCGAACCGCTTGCGCTCGGTACGGTCGATTTGGACGACGCGGCCGTCGTGAACGGTAATAAGCACCGAGCCGTATTCCAATCCGTTCACCTGCGTCGCAATGCGGTCTAACCATTCTTGATCCAATACGATTGGCTTCGCCATCATAAATCCCTCCTAATAGTGTTGAGCGTGGCAGGCGGCTGCATAACGGCTTGCGCCTTCGTTCTCCGGTTCATATATGAACCGGAAGCGGATCGGCTTTCAACGGATTTTCCACCATGGTCGCGGATTCTTCCGAGATGACGTACAACCGGTGGATGAGCACCGCGACCTCGTCTCCCGGCTGCAGCGGCTCCTGGTCCAGCGAACGGTGGGCGGACAGCCGGTTGGGCCCGACCTCGACGTCCAGCTCCAGATGCGCCCCGCGGAAAAAGACGTGGCGGACCTTGCCCGTGACCGCCGCGGACGGGAACGGGATTTCGTACGTACGCCCGACTTCGACGAATTCGGGCCGCACGATCGCCCGCGCGCCCGCCGCCTGAACGGCCTTCTCGAAGCCGCGCAGGCTGCCCGGCTCCTCGACGACGCTGGAATGGCCGATGAACCCGGCCACGAACGCCGTCTGCGGATCGGTATAGATGCGAATCGGCGAGTCCTGCTGTTCCAGGCGGCCCTGCTGCACGATCAGCATCTCGTCCGCGACCTCGACCGCTTCGTCCTGGTCATGGGTCACGAAGATCGAGGTGATGCCGAGCTCCGCGATCAAGCTCTTCAGCCACGTGCGCAGTTCCTTGCGGACCTTGGCGTCGATGGCCGCGAACGGCTCGTCGAGCAGCAGCAGCTCCGGCTTGGGCGCCAGCGCCCGGGCGAAGGCGACCCGCTGCCGCTGTCCGCCGGAGAGCTGATGCGGATAGCGGTGCTCGAAGCCGCGCAGCCCGGTCAGGTCGAGCAGCTCGTTCACGCGGCTCCGGATCTCCGTTTTGCTTGCCTTGCGGATCGTCAGCCCGAACGCGATGTTATCGAAGACGGTCATGTGCTTGAACAGCGCGTAATTCTGGAAGACGAAGCCGATGCCGCGCAGCTGCGGCTTGACGTCGTTGACGCGCTTGCCGTCGATGAAGATATCGCCGGAATCCGGCGTTTCGAGCCCGGCCAAGATGCGGAGCAGCGTCGATTTGCCCCCTCCGCTCGGGCCGAGCAAGCCGATCAGCTTGCCGCGTTCGATCGTGAAGCTCACGTCCCGGACGGCTTGATGGGCGCCGAACGCTTTGTTGACGTTGCGAACCTCGATATGCATATCAGCCTTCCTCCCTCGGAGCTTGCTTGGCCGTTCGCCATTCGATGAAGCTCTTGACGACGAGCGTGATGACGGCCAGCATGACGAGCAGCGACGCGACGGCGAACGAAGCGGAAAATTGATATTCGTTGTACAAGATTTCGATATGCAGCGGCAGCGTGTTCGTCTCGCCGCGGATGTGCCCGGAGACGACCGATACGGCGCCGAACTCCCCCATGGCCCGCGCGTTGCACAGGATCACGCCGTAGAGCAGCCCCCACTTGATGTTCGGCAGCGTGACGCGCCAGAAGATCTGCCAGCCCTTCGCCCCGAGGCTCGCGGCGGCTTCTTCCTCTTGGACGCCCTGCGCCTGCATGAGCGGGATCAGCTCCCGGGCGACGAACGGGAACGTGACGAACGTCGTCGCGAGCACGATGCCCGGCAGCGCGAACACGATCTGGACGTTATGATCCGACAGCCACGGTCCCAGGAAGCCCTGCGCGCCGAACAGCAGGATGAACACGAGGCCGGAGATGACCGGCGATACCGCGAACGGCAGATCGATCAACGTGATGAGCACGTTTTTGCCCCGGAACCGGAACTTGCTGATCGCCCAAGCCGCCGCGACGCCGAACGCGGTGTTCAGCGGAACCGCGATGACCGCCGTGAGCAGCGTCAGCTTCAGCGCCGACAGCGCATCCGGATCCCGCAGCGCCGCGAAGTAGACGTCCGCGCCCTTCTTGAACGCTTCGACGAAGACCGAAATCAGCGGAAGCAGCACGACGAACCCCAAGAATAACAGTGAAATGCCGATAAGCACGATGCGCACGACGAGCGATTCGTTGATATGCTTCGGTCGCGCCGCCTTCTCGGCCAAATGTACGGTAACCGCGCCAGCCATGACGTTCCCCCCTTATGCCGCCGCAACGCGGCGATTGCTCCGCCATTGCAGGTAATTGATGAGCAAGAGCAGCAGGAACGACGCGACCAGCATCACGAGCGCGATGGCCGTCGCGCCCCGGTAATCGAACTGCTCCAGCTTGGTCATGATGAGCAGCGGCGCGATCTCCGTCTTCATCGGCATGTTGCCGGAGATGAAGACGACGGAGCCGTACTCGCCGATGCCCCGCGCGAACGCGAGGGCGAAGCCGGTCAGGAGCGCCGGAATCAGCTCGGGCAGGATGACCCGCCGGAACGTCCGCCACCGGAAGGCGCCGAGCATGACCGCGGCCTCCTCCACCTCGCGGTCGAGATCCTGCAGCACCGGCTGCACCGTCCGCACGACGAACGGCAGGCCGATGAAGATCAGCGCAAGGGTGATGCCGAGCGGCGTGAAGGCGACCTTGACGCCGAGCGGCTCGAGCAGCTTGCCGACCCAGCCGTTCGGCGCGTAGATCGCGGTGAGCGAGATGCCCGCCACGGCCGTCGGCAGCGCGAACGGCATGTCGATCAGGCTGTCGATCAGCTTCTTCCCCGGAAACTTATAGCGGACGAGCACCCACGCGATGATCAGGCCGAACACGAGATTGACGAGCGCCGCGTAGAAGGACGTCAGGAAGCTGATCTTGTAGGACGCCAGCACGCGGGCGTTCGAGACGGTTTCCCAAAACCGTTCCGGCGTCAGGCCGGACGTTTTGACGAAGACGCCGATAAGCGGAATGAGGACGATGATGCTCAGGTAAAACACGGTGAAGCCGAGCGAGAGGCCGAAGCCCGGCAGCACGCTGCGCGCCTTCGCCTTCTTCGTTGCGGAACTCGTCATGTGTAGAGTCAGCTCCTCGTTATCGCTTATGAACCCGGCGCATAGATTTGATCGAATACGCCGCCGTCACTGAAATGCTTCTTCTGCGCTTCCGCCCAGCCGCCGAAATCGTCGTCGATTTTCAGCATCGGGATGTCCGGGAATTGGTCCTTGTACTGCTCCGACACGGAAGCGAGCTGCGGACGGTAGAAGTTTTGCGCGATGACCTGCTGGGCCGGCTCCGTGTACAAATAATCAAGGTAAGCCTCGGCGACCTCCCGCGTGCCGTTCTTGTCGGCGTTCTTGTCGACGACGGCGACCGGCGGTTCGGCCAAAATGCTGAGGGACGGATAGACGATCTCGAACTTGTCGGCGCCCAGCTGCTTCACCGACAGCAGCGCTTCGTTCTCCCAGGCGAGCAGCACGTCGCCGATGCCCTTCTCGACGAACGTCGTGGTCGATCCGCGTGCTCCCGTGTCCAGGACCGGCACGTTTTTGAACAGCGCCTTGACGAATTCCTGCGCTTTCGCTTCGTCGCCGTTGTTCTGCTTCAGCGCGAAGCCCCAAGCCGCCAGGTAATTCCAGCGCGCGCCGCCGCTCGTCTTCGGATTCGGCGTAATGACCTGGACGCCCGGCTTGGTCAGGTCGTTCCAGTCCTTGATGCCCTTCGGATTGCCCTTGCGGACGAGGAAGACGATCGTCGACGTGTACGGGGAGCTGTTGTTATCGAACTTTTGCTGCCAATCGGCGTTGATCAAGCCCTTCTGCGCGATCGAATCGATGTCGTAGCCGAGCGCCAGCGTGACGACGTCCGCCTTCAGCCCGTCGATCACGGAGCGGGCTTGCGCGCCGGAGCCGCCGTGCGACTGCTTGATCGTCACGTCCTGCCCCTTCTCCTGTTTCCAGTAATCGGCGAAAAGCTTATTGTACGCTTCGTATAGTTCGCGCGTCGGATCGTAAGAGACGTTGAGCAGTTCAACGGGCTTCTTCGATCCGCCGTCGTTGGATGACGCCGGTTCGTCGGCCGCGCCGCCGTTCGCGCCGCTTGCCGCATCGTTCGTGGCGTTGCCGCCGGACTGATCGGCGCCGTTCGAAGAATTCGCCGCGTTGTTCGGGCCCGAATTCCATCCGCAGCCCGACAGGGCGAACGCGAACGCAATCGCGATCATCAAGGTTTTCAACGGCAAAACGTTCCTCTTTTTCATGTTGGACATGTCAAAGCACCCCTCGTACTCGTTTTAGGGATGACTAACGTGTTTCTACGCCGCGTTGTCCGGTAGTAAAAACAGAATTAATCCTACCTGTTTAGTTGGTTTATGGAGCCATAATAGCAATGGACTAGCTTTCTTGTCAATTCATTTTTTAAGAAACCTGATAGGGGTTATCAATATCACTTATAAAGCTTCTATACGTATGCGCTTCGGCTTGGTCATCGCGATAATCCGGTATCGATAAGGTATGGATACCGCCTCGATCCGCAACGAGCCGCTCGCTCGGCGACCGTTAAATTCACAGTTGACAGGTGGGAATTGTTGGTTTACGATGAGTCCATCGAGCCGACCGGTATGCCGGAGGCCCCGATTCTCTCGCCGTCAATCATGCTTCGGGCATGATTCGCAGGCCGAGATTCGGGGCCTCTTCTCATATAGACAGCCTTGAAGCCGGCGGAAATTATCTATGCCAGGGGAGTTGTTCGTTATGAAGAAAAAGCTGTTCGCCGTCTTCGCCGCCTTCGCGCTGATCCTGTCGTTGTCCACGACCGGGTTTGCCGCATCGGCGAAACCCGCCAAAAAGGACGTCACGCTGCTGAACGTGTCCTACGACCCGACGCGCGAGCTGTACGCGCAGTTCAATCAGGCGTTCTCTTCTTATTGGAAGAAGAAAACCGGCCAAACCGTCACGGTCAAGCAGTCCCACGGCGGTTCCGGCGCGCAAGCCCGTTCCGTCATCGACGGTTTGGAAGCGGACGTGGTCACGCTGGCGCTCGCCTACGACATCAACGAGATCCAGCGGGCCGGTCTCCTTAACGACGGCTGGCAAAGCCGCTTCGCGAAGAACAGTTCGCCGTACACGTCGACGATCGTCTTCCTCGTCCGCAAGGGCAATCCGAAGAAAATCAAGGATTGGAGCGATCTCGTCAAGCCGAAAGTCTCCGTCATCACGCCGAATCCGAAGACGAGCGGCGGCGCCCGCTGGAACTTCCTCGCCGCCTGGGCCTACGCCTTGAAGCACAACGGCCACAGCGAGGCCAAAGCGACCGGCTTCGTGACGCAGCTGTACAAAAACGTGCCCGTGCTCGATTCCGGCGCCCGCGGCTCCACCACGACGTTCGTCGAACGCGGCATCGGCGACGTGCTGCTCGCCTGGGAGAACGAAGCGTACCTGGCGCTCAAGGAGCATCCGAAGGACTTCGAAATCGTGACGCCTTCGTACAGCATCCTGGCCGAGCCGCCGGTCGCCGTCGTCAACAAGAACGCCGACAAGCACGGCACGCGCGACGTCGCGAAAGCGTACCTGGACTACCTCTACACGGCCGAAGGCCAGAAGACCATCGCCCAAAACTTCTACCGTCCGACGAACCTGACCGTCGCTGCGCAGTATTCGAAGCAGTTCAAGAGCCTCGAGCTGACGAACATCCGCAACTTCGGGGGCTGGGATCAGGCGCAGGCGAAATTCTTTAACGACGGCGGCGTTTTTGACAAAATTTTTAAGCCGTAACGCCCAGGAACTCACGAAAGACCGCGCGCGAGCAGCGTGCGGTTTTTCGCCGTTATTCGGATAAAGGCGTCGTTTCGCTAAAGATTGAAATTGACAAATTTTTCGAAATTTTAACATCTTTTTAAATCTGCCATGACACTCTCGTTGTTATAATACTTCTATACCAAATGAAAGGTGGAATTGCTAAAAAATGGCATATCTTCAAAAGAAGCTGATGCGGACCGCAGTCGCCGCTTCCCTTCTCGCCGGTTTTCTGACCTCGTCTTACATCGCCGTTCCGGTACATGCCCAAGCCGCAATGGAAGTCGGCAGCGTCACGACGCGGTCGTCCGCCGCGACGACGGCAGAACCGAATGCCGATCGTCCGTTCGTCATCGCGGATCCGTCGTTGACAACCGACGGCGGGGTCAAAGCATCCGTCACCGTCACGCCTACGTCCGTCGGACATGCAGGCGATGAAACCGTCATTTTTGAATTGTTCAACGGCACGACGCCCGTCGGCATCGCCGCGGTTACGCATGACATTACCGGCAGCGAACAGCTGACGGCTCACTTTAACGCGACCGGAAGCAGACTGTCGCTCAAAGTGTTCGTCGTCGATACCTACTCCGGCAAGCTCACCGAAGTCGGCACCAATCTGGCCGACCCGCTCACGATCGGGGGCACGAGCCTGAAGCTCCGCATCATGGAGACGACGGACGTGCACACCAACTTCATGAACTACGATTATTTCAAGGACGCGCCAGCCGATACGGTCGGCCTTGTTAAAACCGCCTCCCTCGTGAAGCAAGCGCGCGCGGAAGCCGAGAACTCGCTGCTGGTCGACAACGGCGACCTGCTGCAGGGCACGCCGCTCGGCACTTACATGGCGAAAATCAACCCGCTCAAAGACGGGGATGTTCATCCGGCCTACAAAGCGATGAATCTGATGGACTACGATATCGCGACTTACGGCAATCATGAATTCAATTACGGTCTCGATTATTTGGACGAAGCGACCGACGACGCCTCTTTCCCGTACGTGAACGCAAACGTTTACGTGGATGATCACGACGACAATCCCGACAACGACGTCAATAAATATAAGCCTTACGTCATCATGGACAAAACGTTCAAGGACGAGAACGGCAACTCGCAGACCGTCAAGGTCGGCTTCATCGGTTTCGTTCCGCCGCAAATCATGGATTGGGACAAGGACAATCTGAGCGGCAACGTCATCGCCAAGGACATCGTCGGGACCGCCGAGAAATTCGTCCCCGAGATGAAGGCCGAAGGCGCGGACGTCGTCATCGCCCTGACGCACTCCGGCTTCAACGGCTCGGCCGTCGCCGGCCAAGGCTTCGAAGACGCCGTCTACCCGCTCAGCAAGGTGCCGGGCATCGACGCGATCACGTTCTCCCATACGCACAAGGTGTTCCCGGCCGCCAGCGTGAGCGCCCTCGATCCGATCTTCAAGAACGCGCAAGGCCAACCGTATCCGGGCGTCGACAACGACAAAGGCACGATCAACGGCGTGGCGGCCGTCCAAGCCGGCTTCGGCGGCGCGAACCTCGGCATCATCGATCTGAATATGAAGCAGGTCAACGGCAAGTGGCAGGTCGTCGATTCGCAATCTTCGAATAAGTACATTTACGACTCGGCCAACAAGAAGCCGCTGGTCGACGCGGATCCGGCGATCGTCAATGCGATCAAGGACGAGCACGACGCGACCATCGCCTACGTCAACCAAGCAATCGGCCAAACGACGGCCCCGATCTACAGCTACTTCGCGCTCGTCCAGGACGACCCGTCGGTCCAAATCGTGACGCAGGCGCAGAAATGGTATGTCCAGAAGAAGCTGGAAGCCGACAATTCGCCTGACAAAGACCTTCCGATCCTGTCCGTCGGCGCGCCGTTCAAGGCCGGACGCAACGGCCCGACGGAGTATACCGACATCAAAGCCGGCGACCTCGCGATCAAAAGCGCAAGCGACCTGTACCTGTACGACAACACCCTGAAGGCGATCAAAGTGAAGGGCTCGGTCGTGAAAGACTGGCTGGACATGTCCGCGGGCATGTTCAATCAAATCGATCCGAGCAAGACCGGCGAGCAATCGCTCCTTAACCCGTCCTTTCCGGTATTCAACTTCGACGTCATCGACGGCGTGACGTACCAAGTCGACGTGACGAAGCCCGCGAAGTACAAAGCGGACGGCACGGTCAACGACGCTTCGTCGAGCCGGATCGTCAACCTGCGGTACAACGGGCAGCCGATCGACCCGGATCAAGAGTTCGTCGTCGTCAGCAACAACTACCGCGCGAACGGCGGCGGCAACTTCCCGGGCGTGAAGGGCGCTCCGCTCGTCGTCGACTCCGCCGACGAGAACCGTCAAATCCTGATGGATTACATTACGGAGCAGAAGACGATCAACCTGTCCGCCGACGGCAACTGGTCGATCGCGCCGATCAACGGAAACGTCAACGTCACGTTCGCGACGTCTCCTTCGGCGAAAGACTACTTGGCGGACAACCCGAACATCACGTCGCTGGACAAGCAGGACGACAAAGGCTTCGGCATCTTCAAGCTGAACCTGAACGGCGGCGGCACGCAGCCGACCGAAAACGTCAAGGTGCAGCTGCTCGGCATCAACGACTTCCACGGCCAATTGGACTATTCCACGACGGCCGGCGGCAATGTTCTGGGCGGCGCCGCTTACTTGGCGACCTATCTCAAGCAGTACGAAGCCACGAACCCGAACACGCTGCTCGTGCATAACGGCGACGCCGTCGGCGCCAGCTCGCCGGTGTCGGCGCTCGACCGCGACAAGCCGACGCTCGACATGCTCGACCTGCTCGGCTTCGACGTCGCCACGCTCGGCAACCACGAGTTCGACCAGGGCGTACCGGCTCTGATGGCGCAATTGAACGGCGGCAAAGACCCGATCAACAATACCATCACGTTCAATAAAACGACGATGGACTACGTGAATGCCAACGTCATCGACAAAGCGACGGGCAAACCGATTATCTCGCCATATGTCGTCGAAGAAATCGGCGGCCAGAAAATCGGCTTCATCGGCCTCGTTACGATGCTGACGCCGAGCAAGGTATCGCCGGCGGCCCTGGAACCGGTTAACATCGTGGAACAAGCGCCGGAAGTCAATAAGGCCGTCGCGGAGCTCAAGAAGCAAGGCGTGAAAGCGATCGTCGTCCTGGCGCATGATCCCGCTTCCCAAAGCGGCACGACGATTACCGGCGAAGCCGCCGATCTGGCGAAAGCGGTCGACGATGAAGTCGACGTGATCTTCGCCGGCGACAATCACGCCAAGGTCAACGGCACGGTCGACAACAAGCTGGTCTTCCAAGCCTACTCGTACGGCACGGCGTTCGCGGACGTCGATCTCGAGATCGATCCGGAGACGCACGATATCGTGAAGAAGGAAGCGACGATCGTCGACGTGAACCAGGCCGGCATCACGCCGGATCCGGAGGTAGCCAAGATCGTATCGGATTCCTTGGAACGGCACCCCGAGCTGCAGGAGCCCGTGGGCACGACGACGGACATCATTTCCAAAGCCAATGCCTATACGCAGGAAAACGCGCTCGGCAACCTGATCGCCGACGCGATGAAGGACGCCATGCAATCCGACTTCTCGTTCATGAACCCGGGCGGCATTCGCGCGGATCTGCCGAAAGGCTCGATCGTATACTCCGACCTGTTCCGTATTCAACCGTTCGGCAATCAGCTCGTGAAGATGACGCTGACGGGCGCGCAAATCAAGACGCTGCTCCAGCAGCAATGGGGCGCTTCGCCGTCCGACACGAAAACGCTGCAAATCTCCGGCTTGAAATACACGGCCGATTTCAGCAAGCCGATCGCGGAGCGCGTCACGTCCCTGACCAAGGAAGACGGCACGCCGATCGATGACGCTGGCGAGTACACGGCGGTCGTCAATAATTTCATGGCCGCAGGCGGCGACAATTATACGGTGCTGACGCAGGGTAAAAACCCGACGGCCGGCAGCACCGACATCGAAGCGTTCTACCAATACGTGCTGAAGACGTTCAACCACGGCACGATTACGGCCGACTTGAAGGGCCGCATTACGAACACGAACACGACAACCCCTTAATCCATGCCGAAGGCGCGCCCGGAGCCGGTCTATGCGATCTTTCCGGGCCGCCCCATCAGAAAGGAGCATCATCGTTGAAGAGAAAAGCAGCCCTTCTGGCGGCACTCGCCTTGTCGCTTGCGGTTCCGGCGTCGATTCCGGCCGCCGCTTTCGCCGCCGAAGCTTCGATCAACGCGACGGCCGGCACGACCATCGACGCCATCGCCAGCCTTGCGCAAGGCGGCACCGTCACGATCAGCGGCACGACGAACGCCCAAGAAGTCATCATCAAGGTATTGAATCCCGACGGGACCATCCTGTTCTTCGACGCCGTTAAGGCGAGCGAAGGCAAGTACCGGGACTCGTTCGCGCTCTCGTCGAACGCGGCGGTCGGCAGTTATCAGGTCGTAGCGGGCCAAGGAACCGACGTCTCCACCGCGACGTTCAGCGTCACGAGCAACAACGGCACGGTCAATATCCCGCCCGTTACGCCTCCCGTCGACCCTGCCGCCCAGCAGGTGAGATTCACGACGTCCGACGTCTCCGCGCCGGCTAACGGCATCGCGACGCTGGATGCGAGCAAACCGGCGGCCGCGAACCTGCAAATCCTATTCCCGCCCGCCGTCGGTCAGACGGTCGGCGACAACAGCCTGCGCATCGCGCTCGCCGGCGGCAGCGTCACGCTGCCGAAAGAAGTGCTCGCCGCGCTTGGGGAGCTGACCGGCACGGACGGCGACGCCAGCTTTGCGCTGAACGTTCGCGCGCTGAGCGCGGATGAAGCGGCCTCGGCCGTCGCCGGCGCAGCCGGCGCGGGGCTCTCGCCGCAAGGCCAGGCGTACGAGCTGTCGCTGAGCGTCGTCCTGAAGGACGGCACGTCGAAGAAGCTGGAGAACTTCGCCAAGCCGGTCGAGTTGCAGCTGCGCCTGACGGCCGACGCGAACGCGCGTCTTGCCGGCATCTACTACCTTACCGGCGCGGGCGCCGTCGAATACGTCGGCGGCACCGTCAAGGACGGCGTCATCACGGCGGACGTCAGCCATTTCAGCAAATACGGCGTCTTCTCCTATCTGAAAACGTATAAGGACGTGCCGGCCTCCTATTGGGCGGCGGACGTCATTCAAGAGCTGACCGCGAAGCATGTCGTGGAAGGCGTCTCGGCCGATGCCTTCGGACCGAAGACGAACGTTACCCGCGCCGAATTCGCGACGATGCTCGTCCGCGCGCTGAACCTCAAGGCGTCCAAGGCCGCGCCGTTCAGCGACGTGCCGGCCGGCAGCTGGTATGCCGACACCGTCGCCGCGGCGTTCGAGAACGGCATCGTCACCGGAACGGGCGGCGGCAGGTTCGAGCCGTCGAAGGCGATCACGCGCCAAGAGATGGCGATCATGATCGTCAACGTCTACGAGAAGCGCAGCGGCTCGGCCGCGGGCGGCATCGCCTCCGACCTCGCGGGCTTCAAGGACGCGGCCGCGGTAAGCGGCTGGGCGAAGGAAGCCGTCCAAGACGCCGTTCACGCCGGCCTGATGACCGGCAGCGACGATCGCTTCACGCCGCGCAGCAACGCCATTCGCGCGGAAGCGGCGAAAGTGCTGTACAACCTGCTGTTCGCTTGATTCCGCGATCAGCCGGAGAAGCAAAAAAAGCCTGCCGTTCGACGAACGGCAGGCTCTTTTTTGCGAGTATCGCGAATGAAGTCGATAAGTGCAGGTTACTTCTATGATCGTTACGTACCCACGGCTTCGGCACGGCATATAGCACCGCATATAGCACCGCGTTACCGACCGCGCTTATTCTGCCCCGTCACGTGAACCGGCTGCACGTACGGCCGGATTCGGTCCATCAGCCGCTGGCCTTTATGCAAGTCGTCCCCGTCCTTGTTCGTGAAGCTGAAATGCTGCTCGATCTCGTCGAGGCCATAATTGGACGTATAGAAGGTCGGCTTGCGGTTCATCCGGTAATTCAGGATGGAGCCGAGCACGTGGTCCCGCACCCACGGATTCAAATTCTCCGCGCCGATGTCGTCGAACACGAGCAGATCCGTGTCTTTCAGGATATCCATCGTTTCCTTCAGCTTGCCCTGCTCGAACATGAGCGCCTTCATGTCTTCCACGAATTCCGGCATGTACACGATCGCGCCCGTATGGCCCGCCTTCGCGAGCTCATGCAGCATATAGCACATCAGGAACGTCTTGCCCGTCCCGAACGCCCCGGTCAAGTACAATCCTTCCGCCTGCAATCCCTGTTCCTTCGTGCGGTCGATGTAGTTGACGATCTGTCCGACGGCCTTCACGCGCTCCAGGTCTTTCTTGACGATCTCGTCCGCGGAATACCCCTGGGACAGCGCCCGTTCGTCGATATAGAAGCTGCGGATGCGGCTGCGAATCCGGGTTTCCGACTGTCTGGCCGTCAGCTTCTTGCAAGGGACCTTGCGGTCGTTCAGCTGCACCAGCTCGCCGACCGTCTCGACCGTCAGCTCGGTGTAATGCCCTTCGAAATCATTGGGACATTGATCGAGCCCCGGACAATTCGAGCAGTTCCGATATTCCTTCGCGCACTGATAAACGCGGTTCAAATTCAGCCGAATCGTCTCGTCGTCGAGCTCCGGATATTTGCCGCGAAGCCTTCCGACCAGCGGGTCCTCCAGCAGTTCGGCCATCAGCCTGTCGGCCTGCTCCCTCACGTTCCTGCCGCCCGGCATCGCCTTCAGCAGGTCGCCCAACGATTCCATCGCCATCGCGGTCTCACCTCATCTTACGTTGATTTTCCGTCCAGCTTGCGCGCCACCCGGAGAATTTCCGCCAGCTCCTCTTCCGTCACCGGCGTGCCGTTCGGCGTATCCGGCATGATCGGAATCTGGGGCTTGCGCCTGCCCTTCGCGGCGGCGGCATTTCCCCCGCTTCTTCGCGGCGCCGAAGCGCCCTGTTCCCTGCGGCGTTCCTTGTCCTCTTCCAGCTTCAGCTGTTCCCTGACGTAGCCGACGGCCCGTTCGAAGGAATCGATGCCCTTCACCAGCATATTGGAAGCGACGGCGTCGATGTACGTCTTCGTCACGCGCTGCGCGTCGTTCATCCCGAGCACGTAATGGATCAGCACGTTGATGACGGCGCCCTGCAGCCGGTAATTATGATCGATGACCTCGAACACCCGGATCAGCCATTCCGGCACGGCCCCCGGGAAGAAACGCGCAATGAACCGCGTATGCGGCTCGTTGCGCATCAGCATGTTGTATTGGTGAATGTCGCACCGCCCGGCCAGCTGCGCGGGCACGTCCATGTAGAATTCGGCCTGCACCGCCACTTCCTCGGGCAGGTCGTCGCCGGCATCGGCTCGCTTGCCTTCCTCCGCCTTGACGGCTTCCAGCCGGCCGTACAGCCGCTGCCGCTCGTCGCTGCGCTTGCGGTCCTGGCGGTACAGCTGATTGCCCCGCAGCTGCAGCTCGTCGAGCAGCAGCTCGCCGCCGGCCGCGAACACGTCGTCCTCGTCGAGCAGCCGGCACAGATCCACGACGCTCAGGCTGTACTTGTACGCCACGTAGTTGAGCTGCGCCATCGCGTCCTCGTTGCCGCGCAGGCGCTCGACGTACTGCCGGTTCGCGGAATTGCGCGGGAAGCGGATGATGATGTCGCCGTACTGGATGCCGGCGGTTTCGGTCTGCTGCGGCTTCGGCGCCGGCTGCCTCGCGGGCGCCACCTCCGTCAGGGCCTGCTCCAGCTCGGGATCGAAGCCCTGCGCGTTCAGCCGGAACAGCTCGTAGAACGGCACCGAAATGTTCTCCCGCGTCAGCTCCGCGCCCGCCAGCTCGTCGGCTTCCTTCGCGTAAAACGATTCCCGCAGCGCGATGACCGCATGCTTGCCGACCTTGTCCCGCAGCAGCAGCGTGAGGTGGGGGCTGTCGAAAAACTCGTCCGGCGACAGCGGCTTCGCGATTTCGTATTCGTACACGACGTCGTCGTTATCCGGCACGCCGAGGCGCGTCACCTGGAGCAGGCCGACCGCCTCGAGCCGCGACGCCTGATTCGCCAGCTCCTGCCGGCCCCGTTCGTGCATGTCGAGCCCCAGCCCGAGCAGCAGCTTCCGCTGCGGCTCCAGTAGCGAATAGCCCACGCGGTCCTCCGCCACCTGCTGATAGAGCAGCTGATAGAGACCGGCCGCGAACGCGCCGACCATGGATTGATAGATTAGCCCGATCATCTTCCGGTCGACGGCGCTTAGCGAAAAAGCGCGAAAGGTGTAAAAGCGGTGATGTTCCGTGAATTGGTGCATGCTGCCGATCCGCATCTCGTTCCTCGACTCCGTCCGTCTTGGATTCTTGTACCTAGTTTATCATAAAAGAGACGTCCTTTTCAGGACGCAAAAAAAAGAAAATTCCCCTGGGGACAGGGAATTTTCCCTCGATTCGTTCCTGCCTTCAATGAACCAGCCCGGCTTGGCCAGGCTCCTTGGCGCCGTGCTCGGCCAGCTCCCGCAACAGTTGCTCGCGCTCCTCGTGCGTGTCGGCGATTTCCGGATGCGCCTGTTTGTCCGACCACTGCCGGATGACGAATGCCATCGTTTTCGGTTCGCGCGTCGCCAGCTGGCCCTTCGCGCCGATGATCCCGTACAGCTCGCTTTTCGGCAGCAGCCGGTGCAGCCGAATCGCATGGTCCGCCCCTGTCGCATCCTTCGCGCCGTAGAGCAGCAGCACCGGCTGCTTGATCTGGCGAATCTGCCTGTCCAGCCGGCCGTCCAGACATGCCGCGGCGTAATCCCGCCACTTGCCGGGGTCGCCCAAGCCCGCCTCCTGCCGCAGCTCTTCGAACTCCGCTCGCGTCCGCCCCTCGTGCCAAGCCGCCCGGAACGCGATCGGCCCCTTCGGCGCAAGCAGGCTCGACACGTACGCCGCCTGCAGTTTGGAGCGGCTTCGGATGTCGGCGTACGGCAGGCTGCCGGACAGCAGCACGGCGCCCGCGAAGCGCTCCGGATGGAGCAGCAGCGCGGTAAGCGCGGCCGGCGCGCCGGCTCCGTACGCGCAGACGTACGCCCGTTTCGCGCCCAGATCGTCCAGCAGCCGCCGCATATCCTCGGCGATCATGGCCAGCGTCAGCCTTGCGCTTCCTGCATGGCTTCGGCCATGGCCGCGAATATCCCAGCGCACGGTCCGCAGCCCGTTCCCCAGCTCGCGCTCGACGCTGTCGAACAGCCGGCCCGTCAGGCAAGGCGGATGGACGCAGACGACCGTCCCGTCCTTCCCGCCGCCGGCCGGCTCATGCCGGTGCAGCTCGACATCCCCTATACGAAAAAACGGCACAGCCCTTCACCTCGGTTGGCGCGCGGCGATCCGAATCATCCGCGGCAGCGCGTGCCGCGGCCGTCATCGCCCGCGTTTTCCCTTAGTATGACCATACCGGAATCCGTTCTTGCGTCCTAGAACATTTTGTACCCGCCGCGGCGAAGCAGGCGAATCGTCGTGCCGCTGATGTACGCGCCGATCAAGGCGCCGATGCCCGGCAAGATATCGACGAACGTGAAGGACGTGAAATTGCCCGAGAACGTCTTCGAGTTGTCCCAGGTTTGCCAGATGAAGACCGGCACCAGCACGATCAGGAATAAATATATCGGAAAAAAGGTCGTTTTGAGCAGCATGTTCAAGATGAACCCGATTCCGAACATCATCACGAAAAACAATACCGTCGCGATGACGAGCTGCAAAATGTTAACGTCCGTATTCATGCGGAAACTCTTCCCCTTTCGCTACAAATAGTGTAGTAGATGGCGAATTGGAAGTCAATTTCTAATGCCATGTTGTCACAAGTCCGCCATTTGCTCTCGCCGCCGCCGTTGGGATACAATGAATGCGACATGAACCTGCGGGTTAGTATCGCAAAACAGACAGGAGAGATGACAAATGAGTGAAGCGGCTCAAACGCTGGAAGGCTGGTACGCGCTGCATGATTTCCGCTCCATCGACTGGATCGCGTGGACCGCGGCGGACGACGAAGAGCGCGGCCTCGCGCTGGACGAGCTGAACGCGTTCCTCAAGCAGTGGCAGTCCGTCGAAGACGGCAAGCAAGGCAGCACGGCGTTCTATTCCATCGTCGGCCAGAAGGCGGATTTCGTGCTGATGCATCTGCGCGAGACGCTGGAGGAGCTGAACGAGCTCGAGACGGCGTTCAACAAATCCGCGTTCGCCGCGTTCACGATTCCGGCGCATTCGTACGTCAGCGTCGTCGAGCTGAGCAACTACATGGGCCAGCCGGGCTCCGACCCGCTGCAAAACCCGGAAATCGTCGCGCGCTTGAAGCCGATTCTGCCGAAATGGAACCATATTTGCTTCTATCCGATGAACAAGCGCCGCCAAGGCAGCGACAACTGGTACATGCTGTCGATGGACGAGCGCAAAGAAATGATGCGCAGCCATGGCATGATCGGCCGGAAGTACGCGGGCAAAGTAAAACAGATCATCACCGGCTCCGTCGGCTTCGATAACTGGGAATGGGGCGTCACGCTCTTCGCGGACGAGGCGCTGCAGTTCAAGAAGCTGGTGTATGAAATGCGCTTCGATGAAGTGAGCGCGCGCTTCGGCGATTTCGGGGACTTCTACGTCGGCAACCGCCTGACCGAAGAGAAGGTCGCGGAGATGCTCCGCGTTTAAGTCGGCGTTCCTGCGATTACGCCAAAAAAAGCGGATGGAGGCCTTCGGGTTCCATCCGCTTTCTTCTATATAAATCCTCGCTTAATCCTCGTCGTCCTCTTCAAGCAGCCGCTTCGCTTCCAGGTACGCTTCCGTCTGACGGTCGCGCTCGCGGCTCTTCTCCTTCAGCCGCTCGATCGCGGGCAGAATGAGCAGATCGACTTCCTTCTGCACCGTATACGCGAGATCGTAGCGGTTCTGCGACTCCAGGAACGATCCGACCTCCATGAGCGCGTTATACCGATCCAGCTCGTCGCGCGTCAGCAGCCCGCGCACCTGCACGCTGCAGTGGCGCATTAGAGGAATTTCCCTTTGCGGAGCACGAGCGGAATCCCGCCGATGATATAGAGGTAGCGGATATCGATCATCTTCTTCAGCCAAGCCGCCACGCGTCCCTTGTACTTCTTGCCGAACGCCAGCCCGACTGCTTCGCCCTTGCCCAAGGACGCGACCGTGCCTTTGTTCTTGAACTCGAACTTCTTCTGCGGCTGGTTGCGAATGGACGCCACCAGGTTATGCGCGCAGACGACGCCCTGCTGCATGGCGATCTGCGCCGTCGGCGGATACGGGCGGCCTTCCGGATTGAACATCAGGGAATTGTCCCCGACGACATAGATATTCTCGTGACCGGGCACGCGAAGGAATTCGTCGACCTTCACGCGGCCGCGCATCGTCTCGATGCCCGCATCTTCGATCAGCCGGTTGCCGCGGACGCCCGCCGCCCAGATGACCGTCGCCGCGCGGATCTCTTCGTTGTCGCCGACGATGACGCCGTCCGGCGTGCATTCTTTGATGGCGGTGCCGATGCGGAACGTGACGCCTTTGTTCGTCAGCACGTTCATCGCGTATTCCACCAGCTCCGGATCGAAGCCCGGGAGCGCCGTCGGCGCCGCTTCGACGTTGTAGATTTTGACGAGCGAGCGGTCCACGTCGTTCTGCTTGCACAGCTCCGGAATCCGGTCGGCCAGCTCGCCGACGAATTCGATGCCCGTAAAGCCGGCGCCGCCGACGACGAAGGTCAGATAATCGGTGCGGTGCGGCTCGCGCTTGTAGCGTGCGAATTGGTATTCGATATGTTCGCGGATCAACCGGACCGAGTTGAGGCTGCGGATGTTCATGGCGTATTCGAGCATACCGGGGATTCCGAACGTCTCCGGCTCGCCCCCGAGGCCGATGACGAGATAATCGTAAGAAAGCGTCCCGTCCTCGAGGATGACTTTTTTGTCCTGCGTCCGGATTTGCACGACCGTCGATTTCACGAAATCGATTTTGAACTCATCGATAAGCTTGGAGATGCTGACGCGCGCATTTTCCGTCTTGTCCGTACCCGCGGCCGGCATATGCAGATGAGTCGTGAAATAATGATAGTCGTGCTTGTTGACGAGCGTGACGTCGGCTTCATTGTAATTCAACTCTTTCTGCAGCCGAAGCGCCGTGAGGATGCCGCCGTAACCGGCACCCAGAATCACAATTTTCGGTATGTTGCTCATCGCAGTATCCCATCCATTCGTAAAGTCTTTTTCTTTCTCTAGTTAAGTAAGTGAAAATTTACACAAACAAGCAAAAACAGACAATCATTTATCATTTCTTGCCTGTAGTGTGCGAATCTTCATGTTCATTTATGTTATAAAACGTGCCCGGCGCCTTTCGACACCCCGTTACTAATACCACACATGATACAAACTTTTCCCGTAAACTTCAAGGGTAAAATATACGAAAAACTTTAGAATAACATCCAATTTCCATCTTTCAAAGAGGCTTGTAAACCATATATAATGTACTGAAAGAAAGGCGGATCTTCCGTGATGATTTTCAACCTTTTGGAGGTGTAGACCGTGTCCAGTTCCGCTTCCCCGCAAGTCGATATCGCCATCATCGGCGGCGGCCCGGCCGGCATGTTCGCCGCGTTTTACGGCGGCATGCGCCAGGCTTCCGTCAAGATCATCGAAAGCATGCCGCAGCTGGGCGGCCAGCTCGCGGCTTTGTACCCCGAGAAGCATATTTACGACGTCGCCGGCTTTCCGAAAGTGACCGCGGGCGAGCTGGTCGAGCAGCTGAAACAGCAAATGGCGCTGTTCGAACCCGAGATATTATTGGAAGAGAAAGTTCTGCAGGTCGTGAAGCGCGACGAGCGCGACTTCGCCATCATGACGGACAAGACGACCCATTATGCCAAGTCCGTCATCATTACGGCCGGCGTCGGCGCGTTCGAACCCCGCCGGCTGGAGCTGGAGGAAGCGGCACGTTACGAGAAGCAGAACCTGCATTACTTCATCAGCGACTTAAGCCGGTTCCGCGGCCGGCACGTGCTCGTCAGCGGCGGCGGAGACTCGGCGGTCGACTGGTCGCTCATGCTGGAGCCGATCGCGGCGAGCGTCACGTTGATTCACCGGCGCGACAAATTCAGGGCGCATGAGCATAGCGTCGAGAATCTGATGAATTCCAGCGTCCGCGTGCGGACGCCGTACGAGATAGCGGCGCTTAACGGTCCGGATCGGATCGAAAGCACGACGCTTCGGCACGTCAAGACGGGCGAGTCCGAAGAGCTGGCGATCGACGACGTCATCGTGAACTTCGGCTTCGTCTCCGCGCTCGGACCGATCGCCGAGTGGGGCTTGGACATCGACAACGGCTCCATTCTCGTTGATTCGCGCATGGAAACGAGCATTCCGGGCATATTCGCGGCCGGCGACATCACCACGTATCCCGGCAAATTGAAGCTGATCGCCGTCGGCTTCGGCGAAGCCCCGACGGCCATCAATAACGCCAAGGTGTACGTCGATCCGACGGCCAAGCTGTCGCCCGGCCACAGCAGCAGCATGAAGCTGTAACCGAAGCGGCGTATCAATACGAAAATAAAAAGGGTATCCTACCGTTAGCCAACATGATGCGAGCGTTCCGCTCGGGCTGAGGAGGGTACCCTTTAGTTATGTTATGTCCGATCTGCAACGGGTTGGAACAGCTGGCCGTTCCCTGTCCGGCGTGCGCGTCGGCGGTCGACGATTTGGGCCGTACGGCCGATTTTACGGGACCCTATTCGCCTTATCAGCCGGATGATGTCGATTGGGTTACGGATATGACGATGGAGGAAAGGATGTCGGCGGCCCAAAGCTGCAGCCATGTCGCGTACTGTCGCCGGTGCGGCGCAGCGTTTGAAGCCGCGGTGCGGAAATGGAGTTAATCGGAAGGGTTGGATCCGAGCTAAGCCGAATTGCGATAGGCGTCCGGACTGATCTGCCTGCGCAGCAGTTCGGCCTTCAACATCTCGATAAACTCAGGCTCCAGGTTGTACTTGTTTGCGGCGATATAAGCATCGAGCAGCAATTCATCAGACAGCTGTTCCATATCACAGCCCCCCTTCCTCTTACTTCCAGTTCATCTTAGCATGTCCCAGAGCCCAAGAACAAGCGTTCCGATTATCCACACGCCCATGTGGACAGCATGTGAATACGCTGTGAATAATCGTCGAAAAAACAGGAAATATCGATGGGGATTTGTGGATACGTTTATACACAGGGAACAAATTTCCATTTTTGATAAAAAAGTTTAATGGTCTTCTATCAACCTATCAATCGATTATATTACGAAATTATTGAGGCCGGGTATTGACTTCGAAGATCCAGATCTTACCGGATTGATCGATGCCGAAGTCGAAGCCGAGCTGCCCGATGCCGGGGAACCGGCTTTCCAGTACCGCGGTCGAAAGCTGCGTCAGCGTCCGCATTTCCCGCTTCTTCGAGACGACGACCGACTTGGAGAACGAACGGCGAATGCCTTCGGATCCGCTGAGCAGCGTGCCGCCGCGGCAAATGTTCGTCACGAACAGTCCGGGCTTCGCCAGCCGGCCGACGATCGCCGTGATGGCCCAATGCCCTTCCGGCTGCTTGACGTACTTCACCCGGTAGTCGATCGGCCGGCCGCCGATGGTCGCCAGGCGAATTCCCTTCTGAATCAAGTACCGGCGTTTTCCCCGTTTCGAGTTCAACGATCGGTAGAGTCCGTCGAAGCTTTGAAACCGGTTCGTCTTCGAATAGTACGTATACTTGTAGCTGCCTCCTTCGCGGGAAACCTTAATGACCCCGTGCCCGCCCGCGCCTTTCACCGGCTTGATGACGACCATGCCATGATGGCTCAGCATGCTGCTCAAATTATCCTTCGTGAACATCCGGGTCGGCGGAATATGCGGCGCGATCTGCGCATGCGAAAGCAGCGCCTCCGTCTTGGCCCATTTGCTTGCCAGCTGCCTTCCTTGTTCATCCGACATCATAGTCCTCCCCTTCCTGGTTTCCTATACGATAGCTTATGCCTCCTCTCCCTATGTCTCTTGGATGATTGATATGGTCAACTCGCCTGATTTGGTAGGCTGATAGATCGTGCATGCTAGAAGGGGCGACATAACCCTTGTCGATATTGCCCGGGCAATTGTCCGTTCTCCGTTCCTTCGAGCGCGGACGGCGGGCGACTAAACGGCGGGCAAATAAAAAAGCTTTCCTTCGGCAGGAAAGCCAGGGTACTGCTTATCGCGAGAACTGAGCATTCCCGTTTTGGACGGAGCTTCCGTTCGCGCTGCCGCGGCGAACGTCCTTGACCGTGTCCATGCGGGAGAACGATACCGGGGCGCTGGGCGCGGTCTTGCCGACCGGTTCCGGATCGAAGAATACCCGCTGCCGTTCCTCGTCGAAAAACTCGACGCGGTCCATGTTGACGACGTAGCAGCGGTCGACTCTGGCAAACTTGTCCTGCGTCAGAAAGCGTTCATGCTCCTCAAACGTGGAGAGCGGATTCAGAATCGTCCCGTCCTTGTGCTGGTAGTTGATCTGTCCGTAGTTGCTGTGCATGAGCAGTACGTCGTTGCGGTGGACGTATACGATATCGAAATCTTTCTTATTATAGCGTTTGACCAGCGGAATCAGCATGCTTACACCTGCTTTCTGAGCTCAGCCGGGATTCTTGGCTTGTGGAAAATGACATAAGAGCCCGTCGTGACGAACATCGTGGCGACGCCTGCGATGACGACGCCGAGCAAACGGTACGCGTTCTTCTTCATTCTGCTTCACCTCCTTCCTTAAATAAGAGAAGAATCGATTGCAAGACGATGACGACCGTCATGATATCGGAGTGAACGAGAAAGTTCGAAGCGGCGAATAACGCCGAAAGGACTTTGAGCAGCGGGTAATAGCGGGCGGGCAGCGTGGCGTAGGTATCGTAATTCGCGGGAGCGAAAAACAGCATCATGATGACCGCGAAGCCCGTGAGGTAAGGCATCCATGCGTCCGCGACGGGAATGTGCGGAATCGCGGCGAGGGTCAGCGTGGAAACGGTCGCGCACAGCAGACTGGATCTCAGGTGATAGCCGCCCGACATGTAGCGGATGACGGCCAGCACGAGCAGCGCGAAGCACGTGCTTCGGAACTCGCCGGTGAACGCGCCGATGATCAGCGCGGCGACGGCGGCGGATAACGTATTCGTCAAGATATCGAACGCGTATTTGATGACCGCCGCGGACGGCGCTTTTTCCACGCCTGCGGCAACCATCCGGTCGTGCAGGCCGACGGCGAGTTTATCGAGCATCCTCGACATCCTTCCTTCTGCTGTAGTAAAGGAATACGGGAATCGAGCAAAGGAACGTCGTTCCCGCGACGACGATGTATTTCTCCAAATTGCCCTTCAGCGCGATGCCCGCGACGAGCGCGATGACGATGCTGGAGGCGATTACGGCAAACAGGGCCGAGTTGGTCCGGTTGAATTCGATGTAAACCCGGTGCGAGGCGGGGACGTAATCGAAACCCCAGTTTTTGATGACGATGAACCGGCTGACGGCAACCAGGATGATCCCGGAGAGCAGCTGCGTGGCGAAGATGATTTCCGGATCCTTGGTAATGTGGGCGAACGGGGTGCCCGTCAGGACGATCAAGAAAATCGTAATGCCCTGCGCCGCGAACAAGCTGATGAAGCCCGCCCCGTTCATAATGAAGGAATAGAACGGCGGCACGCGGAATACCGCCCAGGTCACGATGATCAATAGCACCAGCTGCAGATAGGAGGAGTAACTGTTGATCTCCGTATAATGCCGCGTTATGTAGGAGAAATGACTCATCATGAAGGCGATGATGACGATTTGGGTCAAGATGCCCCGGAGCGGGAAACGGAATAAAGCGAACATCAGAACGAATGTTGTGCAATACTCGATTAAAGAGCCTAATAAGAACAGTGCATAATTCATGGTAGTCTTCGTCCTCCGCCTTCTACTAAACAACATTCCGTTCGTTGGTTCGATGCCGATTCGCGCCGCCAACGCCGCCGGACGGGCTTGTTGCGTGCCCCGCCACGGCCGAACGCGAAGCGCCAATGCGGCCCGCTTGTCCCGCTTGGGATGCCGGGGCGTTTCATCGCCTTCCGCGATTGTCGCCTACTGGCGGCGCGGCCCCGTTTGCCGCTGCTTTTTGGCGGCCTCGCCCCATGTCTACCTTAATAATAAGCGATCTAGCAACAAAGTTCTATCCTGATATGAGTAATTTGTCACTAGCATTTTTTTCAGTATAACAGAGATGTTTCATTTACTAAATAATAACTTTTTTGTCTGTTCGCCCCCTTGACGGCCCCCGGCCCGGGGCGTCCGCGAGCACAAGAAAAAGGCTCCCGCCACGGGAGCCTTCCTGCCTCCGAACCCTTACCGGTGCCGGCTTTCCGCCCGCCAAAGGCGTCCGATCAGCAAGGTTCCGCCGAAGGGTTGCCCGCTTCCGTCGCCGTGCGGAACGAAGAACCGCAGCCGCATGTCGCCGTCGCGTTCGGATTGTTTATGGTGAAGCCGCCGCCCATGGCGGATTCCTTGAAGTCGATTTCGAGGCCGTTCAAGTATTTGGCGCTGCCTTCGTCCACGACGACCTTCAAGCCGTTCAGTTCCATCGCTTTATCGGTATCGGCCTGCTCGTCGTCGAAGCCCATGCTGTAAGAAAACCCGCTGCAGCCGCCTTCTTTCACGCCGACGCGCAGGAACAGCTCCGGCGAAGCTTCGGCTTCCAGCATTTCTTTGATTTTCTCGTTGGCCGTTTCGCTGATATGAATCATCATAATCCCTCCTAGGGTCAGTCTCCGCAAACCTACTTACGTTTCTATAGTAATCAGTATACTGCACTTCCCGCCGGGACTCAATAAGCATACGGCTCGGTTTCGGGCGCTTCCGCCGGATAACCCGGCCGCTTCCTGCCGTTATCGCGGCAGGACGTAGAGCATGATCGCGAAGAAGTGGAGCACGGACCCGCCGAGCACGAACAGATGCCAGACCGCGTGATGATGCTTGAAGCTGCGCCATACGTAGAATACCGTGCCGACCGTGTACAGCAGCCCGCCCGCGATGAGCAGATGCAAACCGTCCGCAGCCAAATTCGCCCGCAGCGAGCCCCAGGCGAAGACGATCATCCATCCCATCAGGAGGTAGACCAACGTCGACGTGAACATAAACTTGGATGCGTAAAACATTTTGAACACGACGCCGCAGAACGCGAGTCCCCAGACGATGCCCAGCAGCGTCCAGCCGGCGGCGCCTTGGACGACGTGCAGCGCGATCGGCGTGTACGTGCCGGCGATGAACAAATAGATGCAGGCATGGTCCATAATTTCGAACACCTGCTTGGCCCTGCCCTCCGGAAAGCTGTGCACGAGCGTGGACGCCACGTAGAGCATCAGCATCATGGACCCGTAAACGGTAAAGCTGACGACGTGCTCCGCGCTGCCCTTCAGCGCCGCGAAGACGATCAGCAGCACGAGCGCCGCGATGCTGAGCACCGCCCCGATGCCGTGGGTGATCGCGTTTACCGCCTCTTCTTTGCGGGTATAGGTGTATGTGTTTGCCATTTCATCCCTCTTTTCCGCGTTGCGGGCTTGTTCGGTTCCCTGCCTTCATTGTACGCGAATTCGCCGTCCGGTTCAAAATCGGCCGGAGTTCGGCAAGGGCGGGCTTTCCAGCTCTTTGCCGCGCTGCCACGAGTTAATGGTTGCCGCCCGATGTGATGAGGTTTATAATAAGGAAAGTTGTTTCAAAGGTTTTTTGGGGAAAGAATAAGTAATTTTTTTCACAAAGTCGTTTCTGTTCTTTATACCATTCACCGGACCTGCAACAATACGCGTGCCCGGCGGACTTAGGAGGAAGCCGTCATGAATGTGGCAATACCGACAGCAGACAAACAGATGCAGGCCATCGTGGAGAAGGTTCGTTCCGGCGAACGGCTGAGCCGGGAAGACGGGGAGTTCATGTATCGCTCCGACGACCTGCTCACGATCGGCATGATGGCCAACGAGGTCAACCTCAAGAAGAACGGCCGCAAGGTCTATTTCATCGAAAATATGAGCTTGTATTTCACGAACGTGTGCGAAGCGCACTGCGCGTTCTGCAATTTCCGCAAGGATCAGGGCGACGAAGGCGCCTATACGCTGAGCGGACCCGAGATGATCGCCTATGTGGAACAGCATATTCATCCCGACGTCCGGGAGTTCCACATCGTCGGCGGCCATAATCCGCACGTGCCGTTCCAATACTACGTGGATTCGCTGAAGGCGCTGAACGAGCGGTTTCCGGAGGTCGCGCTGAAAGCCTACACGGCCGCGGAAATCGATTTCTTCTCCCGGATCAGCGGACTCACCTACAAAGAAGTGCTGCAGGAACTGATCGCGGCCGGCCTGCAAAGCTTGACCGGCGGCGGCGCGGAAATCTTGTCCGACGAGTACCGCAAAAAAATGCGCGTCGACAAAGCCGACGTCTCGCAATACCTCGAGGTGCACCGCACGGCGCATAATCTCGGCCTGCGCACGCATACGACGATGCTGTACGGCTCCGTCGAGAAGAAGGAAGACCGCATCAACCATATGCTTCAGCTTCGCGAGCTGCAGGACGAGACGAACGGTTTTCAAGTGTTCATCCCGCTGTCCATGCAGCCGATCAGCCCGAAGGCCAGCATTCGCCGCCGCAATTCCGCGTTCGAGGACTTGAAGGCGATCGCGATCAGCCGGCTGATGCTGGATAACTTTCAGCACATTAAAGCGTATTTCATCAACATCGGCACGCAGCTGACCCAAGTCGCGCTGACGATGGGCGCCTCCGACGTTCACGGCACGATGGTCAAAGAGCGGATCAGCCACGCCGCGGGCGCGCTGACGCCGGAAGGCATCACCCGCGAAGACCTGATCTGGCTCATCAAAGGCGCGGGCCGCATTCCGGTGGAACGCGACACCTTCTACAACGAAGTCAAAGTGTACGAATAAGCAGTCAAAGCAGTCATTCCCATGACCTTCGCGACGAGGACCTCTCATTGCGAAGGTCTGTCGTGTGCATACTACATGACAAATCCGAATCGGCAGTACTATCGCATCTATAGAAAGTTGGGATTTATTATGAAAAGATTCGTAATTCTCGGCGGCGGCTACGGCGGTCTGACGGTGGCGCACGCGCTGCTCGAAGGCGAGCTCCCCGACGACACGGTCGTCGTCCTGATCGACCGGATGCCGTTCCAAGGCTTGAAGACGGAATATTACGCGCTGGTCGCCGGCACGTCGCCGGAAGTCGACCTCCGGGTGGCGTTCCCGTCGGATCCGCGGCTGATCGTGACCTACGGCGAAGTGACGGACATCAACCTGGACGAGAAGCACATCGTCATGGCCGGCCAAGAGCCGCTGTCCTACGACTGGCTCGTCGTCGCGCTCGGCTGCACGGACAAGTACCACGGCATCGAAGGCGCGGAGCTGCATTCCAACAGCATTCAAACGATGGCGTCGTCCCGCAAAACCTACATGGCGCTGAACGACGTTAAGCCATACGGTCAAGTGTCCATCGTCGGCGGGGGCCTGAGCGGCGTGGAAGTCGCCGCGGAGCTGCGCGAAAGCCGGCCGGATCTGAACATCCGCATCATCGACCGCGGTCCGAGCATTCTCTCCGCGTTCCCGGGCAAGCTGCAGGAGTACGTCTCCTCCTGGTTTATCGAGCACGAAGTGGAGATGCGCGGCCATGTATCCCTGCACAAGCTCGAAGACGGCGTCCTGTACGACGCCAACAGCACGAGCCCGATCCTGTCCGACGTGACGGTATGGACGGCGGGCATTCAGCCCGTGGCGCTCGTGCAGCGCATGAACCTGCCGAAGGATAACCAAGGGCGGCTCATCATCAACGAACACCACCAGCTGCCGGATTACAACGACGTATTCATCGTCGGCGACTGCGCCTCTCTGCCGTTCTCGCCGAGCGCCCAGGCCGCGGAAGGCCAAGGCAAGCAAGTCGCCGAAGTCATGCAGGCGATCTGGACCGGCAAGACGCCGAAGCTCGGCAAGATCAAGCTGAAAGGCACGCTCGGCTCCCTCGGCAAGAAGGACGGCTTCGGCCTCATGGGCCGCGCGACGATGCTCGGACGCGTGCCGCGGCTCGTCAAGAGCGGCGTCTTGTGGATGTCCAAGCATCATTTCGGTTAACCTGTGGAAATGCGCGTAAGAAGCGGTTGGGTTCGCGAGACGGTCTTCACAGATCGTCAATGATCCGATCCAGCGCTTCTTGCACGGCTTGCTGTTCTTCGATCTCATCCATCATTTTCGTTTCCAGCTCTTCGACGGTATCCGCGGACACGATCGTGCCGTTGACCATGCCGAACGGCGCGAGATAACATTCGCCGCAGTTGCCGAGGCAGCCGTATTCAATGACTTCTATATCCGGATCGGCTTCAAGCTTCTTCATCAGCTTATCCGTGCCGTGATGCATATTGCTCGCGCAAAATTCGATGATGGGTTTCAACATGATGAATCACCTGACCTCTAGTTACTGATATCCATTTTCAATTGCATCGCTTTGTACTATAATAGGGGAGAAAGGAGTGGATTGCAATGAGCGAAAACGCACAAAGCACCATGTATGACGAAGTACTCGACGTGCTCGATAAGCTTCGCCCGTTCTTGCAGCGCGACGGCGGCGACGTTGAACTCGTCGATGTCGAAGACGGCATCGTCAAGCTTCGCTTGATGGGCGCCTGCGGGAGCTGCCCGAGTTCGACGATCACGCTGAAAGCGGGCATCGAACGCGCTCTGCTCGAGGAAGTCGAAGGCGTCCAAGAGGTTATGCAAGTATTCTAAGCTTGCGCTTCTTGCCCCATTAAACCTGAAAGCGTCTTGCCGGCGGCAAGACGCTTTTTGTTGCGCGCCGATCGGCGCTCGTTATGCATTGGATTTGATCGTCGTCTTGATGGGGTCGAAGCCGCCCGTCACGTCGACGATGTTGCCGGTCATGTAGTCCGACTGCGGCAGGCACAGGAACGCGATGACGCGCGCGATGTCCTCGCCGCTGCCCGGACGGCCGCGGGGCGACTCCTCGTCCCGCTCGCCCGCCACCTCGGCGATCGTGCGCTCCTTGTTCAAACCGCGAATATCGCCGGGACAGACCATGTGCACCGTAATGCCGTTCGCGCCCTCTTCGACGGCAAGCGTCTTCGTGAACGAGACGAGGCCGGTCTTCGCCGCGGCATACACCGCCCGGTGCGGCCAGGCACGCCCCTCCCCCGCATGGCCGAAGCCGAAATGAATGACGCGCCCCCACTGTCTGCTGCGCATCCCAGGCAGCACATGGTGATCGAGCAGCATCACGCCGAGCAGATTGCCGTTGACGAGGCCCGTGATGGACGCCGCGTCGTAATCGGCGAAGAGCCGGCGTTCGCGAATGAACGGGCCCGCGTTGTTGATCAGAATATCCACGGTGCCGGTCCGGGACCACGACAGCGCCTGCGCGGCCAAGGCTTCGACCTCGCTCTGCACGGCGATATCCGCGCGAACGGCGGTCGCCCTGACCGCGTGCAGCCGTTGAATCTCCCCCGCCAACTCGTTTGCTTCCCGCTCGCTGTTCACGTAATTGAGCACGATGTCGCAGCCCATCGCGGCCAGCGTAAGCGCCGTCATTTTGCCCAAGCCTTTGGCGCTTCCGGTAATCAGGGCCGTTCTTCCTCTCAGCTCCATAGCACCCTCCCAGGTCAGTTCAATTCAATGCTTGATCTGGCTGTAGGCATGATGAAAGGTCAGCTTAAGCGTGTCCAGCACCAGGTCCATCATTTGCGCAAGGTCCTGCGTCTGCCGCGATAAATTTTCGAGGCGGTGCTGTTCGAAGTACGCTTCGTGGTTCTGCTGCAGATCGTCCTGCATTTCGGAATTCATGAAATGGATCTCCATGTTGCGCCGCTTCCGCAGCCGGTTGATCGACTCCTTGCCGTTCTCCTTCAACGTCAGCAGCTTAGCCGTCAATTCGGCGTCGGCCAGCCGTTCCCGCATCCGGCGGAGCACCGTGAAATACGAAAAATGCGGCTTGACCCGCTCGGTCTCCAAATGAAGATAGTCGTTCATCAGCGTGCCGAGCTTGTCGAGCAGCGAGAAGAGGCGAATGAACGCGTTCTTGTCGAAGTAGACGTACCGGTTGTAGTTGACCTGCTCCTCTTCCGTCATGCCTTCGTGCGTCGCGGAGCTCACCATCGCCGCGTATTTGGACGCCGCGTAGGTGCTTTGCTCCAGCTCGTCCAGCGACGAGATCAGCCCGAGCGTGTAAATTTCGTATTTGCGCAGGTTATGGTCGGGATCCAAGCCGCGCTCGATGCGTTCGTGCAGCAGGGCGGCGAACCGCTCCATCGCTTGAAACGCCTCGAGCAGCTTGCCCTCGTCCTTGCGCGGGGGTTCGCCAAACAAGATGCGGAGCATCGTCTTCGTTCCTCCATCCTCGGCCATCGGGCGTACCGCCGCCGCCTGCACGGATGTGCGGCGCGGCGGCGCGACCGAGCCGTCAACGGCTTCTAGACCAGTATACGCGCTTAGCGTTTGAAATACGAATGCCATCTCTCGTCGACCAGCTTCACGACGTCCTCGCGCGGCACGAGCTCGTCGGGATAACCCGGCTTCATGCGCGCGTCGATGACGAGCGGCAGGTCGTAACCGACGTGGTGCCGGTTCAGTTTCGTCTCCGCGTAGATGTCGTCCGCGGGGTTGAACCGCGTGAACACCGTCCATAGGAACGGCGTCTGCGCCTCGGCGATCGACGCGTCGTCGGCCAGGATGACGAGCGGCCAAGCCGTGCCGCGCTCGCGCAGCCGTTTAAGCAGCCGGACCGCCAGCTCCGGCTCCCCCTCGTACGAGGCGCCGGAGACGACGAGACAGCCGCGGCAGTACGGGCGGGCATCCGCGATTTCGTCGATCGGCCCTTCGTCGTAGGCCGCCGGCAGCTCCCGCACCGGCTCGCCGACGCCGAGCATGACGGCTTTGCTGCCGTGGTTCAGCTTGCCGCCGGTGTAATCCAGCGTATCATGGGACGTCTTGTCGAAGACGAACAAGTCGGTTTCCGGCCGGAAGCGCTCGAGCACGGTTTCCATCAGCTGCGGAAAATCGCCGAGGTCGATCGGCCGGTCGGTGATCATCAAATATTTCGTCAGCGTCAGCTGGCCTTCGCCCAGGATGCGGAACGCGGTGCCGAGCGCTTCCCGCGAATAGCTCTCGCGCACGACGGCCGCGGCGAGCGCGTGGAAGCCCGTCTCCGCGTACGTCCACAGCTCCTTGACGCCGGGCATCGCGAGCGGAAACGCGGGCGAAAGCAGACGCTGCAGGAAGTCGCCCAAGTAGTAGTCCTCTTGGCGCGGCTTGCCGACGATCGTCGCCGGGTAGATCGCGTCCTTCCGGTGCCACATATGGCTGACGTCGAACACCGGAAAATCATGCGTCCACGAGTAATAGCCGTAATGATCGCCGAACGGGCCTTCCGGACGCCGCGCATGCGGCTCGACCTTTCCGCTCAGCACGAATTCCGCCTGCGCCGGAATGCGGTGCCGGCCGTACGGATCCTGCACGACCTGCAGCTTGCCGCCGATGATCAGCGACGCCAGCAGCAGCTCCGGCAGATGCTCCGGCACCGGCGCGATGGCCGAGGCGATCAGGGCCGGCGGCCCGCCGAGGAAGACGGATACCGGCAGCGCCTCGTTGCGCTTCTCCGCTTCATGGTAGTGGAAGCCGCCGCCTTTATGAATTTGCCAGTGCATGCCCGTCGTCGAATGGTCGAAAATCTGCATTCGGTACATGCCGAGGTTGTGCTGGCCGCGATGCTCCGGATGCTCCGTGTAGACGAGCGGCAGCGTGACGAAAGGGCCGCCGTCCAGCTGCCAGCTCGTCAGCGCGGGCAAGCCTTCCAGCGGCCGCTCTCGCCGCACCGCGCCCAGTATCGGGGCCGCGTTCGCCTGCACTTCCTTCATGCCCACCTTCAAGGCATCCCAAATCAAATTGCGCTCGCCCCAGAGCGCCTTCGGCGACGGCGGCAGCAGCCGGTCCATCGCGCCGATCGCCTGCTTCATGAACGCCTCCGGCCGCGGGCCGAAGGCAAGATCCACGCGGCGCACGGTACCGAACAGATTCGTGACGACGGGGAACGGGCTCCCCTTGACGTTCGTGAAGAGCAGCGCCGGTCCGCCTTCGTCGATGACCCGGCGGTGAATCTCCGCCAGCTCCAAGTACGGATCGACCTGCGCCTCGATGACGGCAAGGTCGCCTTCGCGCCGCAGCACCTTGATCAAGCCTCGCAAATCGGTAAAACTCATGCCTGCAACCGCCCTTCGCGCCATTTCCAAGCCCGGATCATGAAATCGCTCAGGATGCCGAACAACCCGGATACGATCATATTGTGCAAAATGCTCGTGAAGACGAACCAGTCGTCGTTGCGCAGCGTCATCGTCAGCAGCGCCCCGCTCAGCACTTGGCAGCACACGAGCACGAACGTCGCCGTCATCGACCGGCGCATGCCCGGATCGGTGCTGACGCGGTTCACGTAGAGCATCAAGGCGCCGATGACGAGCAGCAGAATCGCGGCGCCGACGCGGTGCATGAACACGTAGAACGTGGCGCCATCCAAATTCGGCACGAACTCGCCGTTGCACAGCGGCCAGCCGACGCAGCCGCCGGCCGATTCCGTATGGCGGATGTACGCGCCCAAATAAATAACGAAATACGTATACGCCAGAATCAGCAACGAAAACCAAAAGACCGCCTGAGGAAGCGCTCTGGACGGCTTGTCCGCCAGCGTCCCGTGCTTCCTGCGGTACGACCAGATGACGAGCAGCAGCGTAAACATGAACGCGAGAATCGATATGCCGAAATGGAGCGCCAACACCGCGGGGGTCGTCGGCCAGACGACGGCGGCGGCGCCGAGCAGCGCCTGCAGCACCGTGAAAAGGCCCGCCCCGGCCGAATAATAGATCGGCTCCTTGTCGTTGCGGTACAGCATGAGCGTCGCGATGAACGTCGCCAGCACGAGCAGGCCGACGCCGCCGCTGATGACGCGGTGGGAATATTCGATCAACGACTCGACGGTGTACGCCGGAACGAACTTGCCGTTGCACAGCGGCCAATCCGTGCCGCAGCCGCGGCCCGAGTCCGTATTCGTGACCAATGCGCCGGCGATCAGCACGAGAAACATGCCGATGCATGTCAGGATGGCAAGCACGCGATAGCGGGCATCATTCAACTTCATCACCTTGCTTCCTAAGAATCAACTCCCATTATAACGAACAAATTCGACAAATACCATGTTCAAACTGTGAACGCCGGCGCGCCGAAAAAAAGCCCGCCGGACGGCCGTAATCGGCCGCCGCGGCGGGCTTTTCGCGCATTCGGCGATCAATTCGCCAACGCTTCGGATACTTGCAGGGCACGGTCGAGGAACTGCTCGATCTCGGCCCGGTCTTTGCGGAGCTTGCTTACGAAACGGACGAGCTCGGCGCCGTTCCGGAAGGCGATGAAGCTCGGAATGCCCAGAATGTTCAGCTCGCTGCACAGATCGGCCATGTCGTCGCGGTCGATCTCCAGGAAGCGGATCCGGCCGCCGTACGCGGCCTCCACCTCCGGCATGAACGGTTCAATGAAATGGCAGTCCTTGCACCAGGTCGCCTTGAACACGGCGACCGTCACGCCGTCCGCTTGTATGGCTTCGCGGAATGCCGCTTCCGTCGAAATGCGTTCCATCGTATCCCTCTCCTTTCGTGGCGCTCCTCCGTTGGCGATGCCGGGGAGAACGGGGTACGGACGCGGATCGCGGTTCGCGGCTTAAGGCTCGCGGTCCATGATCAGCACTTTGGTTCCGAACATGTTCTCCCAGCGGATCTCGGCGCCGAACGCTTTCGCGAAATCGCGCGCCGGCACGTAGGTCACGCCGTTCACGACGGTCGTCGGGAAGCTCCACTTGACCGTCTTACCGTTAATAATGGCATTGCCGCTGCCGTTTTTCAAGCTGATCGTCGCGTTCGTCGCGCCGTCCTTGACGATCAGCGAGCCGCCCGACTTCGCGAGCGTCGCGCCGAACGACTGGGCCGTGTAGCGCAGCGGCACGATCGTGATGCCGCTCGGCGTGATGATCGGCGCGCTGCTGCTGTAGTCCGCGCTCATGATGACCGTCTGGCGGCTGATGTGCGCCTGGTTGCGCAGCAGATCGTAGACGACGGAGTTCGGCTCGAACTGGCGAAGCACTTCGTAGCCCTGCATCGACATCAGCGCGTTGGCGTTCAACGCCGGCTTGCCGGTCGACGGCTGCAGCGGCTTCACGTCGCCGTTCACGCTCCAACGGTCCGACGCAATCTTAAGCTGGATGCCCTCGAACGGCATCATGGCGTTCAGTCCCATGTCCTCTTCTTCATTCTCGGCAGCCGCCGAGTCCGTCAGCTTGACGCCGGCTTCGAGCACGGCTTTGCGAATGTCGAGCTTCCCGTCGACGAACACGTCGCCCTTCACGTACGTGCCGTCGTTGAACACGCTGTTCAGCGCGTCGGCTTCTTCCGTCTCGGCCTTTGCCAGCTCGGCCTTCAGCTGCGTCAGCGCCTCATAGATCTGGTCGGCCGCTTCGTCGAGGTTGTCCTCCTCCGGCAGCGAGCCGAACAGCTCTTCGGCCGGGGACGCCGCAATGGCGCCTTCCTGGCTTTGCACCGCTTCGAGCAGGCCCTTCAGCATCGCCTTCAAGCCTTCCTTGTCGGCGATCAGCGCGTCGAGGTACGACTTCAGCCAGTTCCACAGCTCCTTGCCGGTCAGATCGGCATGAACGCTCATCCCGGTCACGGATTCCCCGTTGACCGTCTCTTGGCCCGGCGTCACGCTCAGATGGGACGGGTTCGGCAGGTTGTCGATCGCGTAACCGCTCACGGCGTCGATGACCGCCTTGCCGGCTTTCGTCAACGTGGCCGCGTCGGCGTCGGACGCGCCGTCAGGAACGGCCAGGCCGCCTTCCGACAGCGGCAGAAGAATCGGCAGCTTGGCGCCTTCCAGATCGAGCTCCGCGACCTCGTTGTTCATTTTCAGCGCGAACCCGATATTCTTGGCGCCGAGCGCGAGATTGCCCGTGGCGGACATGCCGTCCTTCTCGCTCGTCTTCACGTCGGTCAGCGTCAGCTTGACGTCGGAGACCAGCTTCAGCAGCTCCGCCTCTTCGCCCGCGAGCATGTCGGCCGCGCCGTCCTTCATCAGCAGCTTGAACTCTACCGATTCGTTGCCCTCGTAGGCCGACACTTTAACCGCTTGCTTCAGCATCGCGTTGAAGTCGACGCCGCCCACCGCCTGGCAGCCCGCCACGACAAGCACGACCAGCGAAAGCAGCAGCAATCCCAAAGCTTTCTTGCGCAGGATCCATGATTTCATAAACGAATAAAATCCCCTTTCATAGGTAAAAAGGCTACGGCCTATTCTACCATGATAAGGGGATTATTGGAAAGTTAAGAGTTATCTGCTAGATTCCGGTCCGCGCCGTCCCGCGAGCCGCATGAGCGGGCTCAGCAGCCGGCGCAGCGCGCCCGGAAACTGCTGCACGTCCTCGTGCGTGACGACCTTGAGCAGAATCAGCAGCGCGACGTACAGGCCGAGCGAGACGACGCCCGCGGCGATGCAGGAGAACGCGTACGTGATCTTGACCGGAATGCCTGTGCCGCCGATATAGGTTCTGCACGCGTAATCGACGAGCCAGCCCGCGCCGGAAGCGATCGCGATCGTCAGCGCATAGCCCGCCCAGCGCGTGCCGAGGATGTTCAGCCGGATCTCCTTGCGGATCTGCCGGAAGTTGAGCGACGCGATCGCCATGAAGCAGATCGTGGACGACAAAATAATGCCGTACACGCCGAGCAGCGGCGCCAGGATCAGACTCGTCGCGACCTTCACGACGATGCCGATCAAGGCGTGCCGCATCGGCAGCCGCGGCTTGTTCATGCTCGTGAGCACGGTATTGCTCGTCATCATCGTGATCTGGAAGATCGTGCCCGCGGTCAGCGCCGCGACGGCGCCGCTGCCTCCGGTATTGGAGAAGAGCAGGCCGGTGATGGACAACGCGGCCACCGTCATGATCAGCGACACCGGCACGCCGGTGAAGACGACGATCCGCATGACGAGCGACGCCTGGCGCTCCACTTCCTTCATGTTCTTCACCTTGTACGCCGACGAGATGATCGGAATCATCGATTGGCTGAGGGCGATCGCGAGAATCGGCGGTATGCCGGCCAGCGCCTGCGCCTTCACGCCCAGCCAGTCGAGCATCTGGTCCGCGTCCGCGGCGGCGTAATAGCCGTGCGTCAGCTTCATGAAGAACGAGGTGTCGAAGAAATAAATGAACTGCACCGTCATCGACGTAATGACGATCGGCACCGAGATTTTGAAGAGCTCCCGGTAGATGGCGCCGAACGACAGGACGGAACGGCCCGTGCGGCGCGGCGAAGCGCCCGCGCTCGCCGCGTCCTTCGCGTCCTGCCGCTTCAGCTTGCGGGCGTACGACAGCATGACGGCGAACGCGCCGACGCTGCCGAACACGCTGCCGAACGTCGCCGCGGCGGCGATCCAGCTTTGGCCCCAGTCCATCGCGAGCGCGAGGTATGCCAGGCCGACGGCCGTGATGACCCGCAGAATCTGCTCGACGATCTGGGAGATCCCGCCGGCCGCCATGAACTGCCGGCCCTGGAAATAGCCCCGCATCATCGCGATGACGGGGAAGAACAGCAGCGCCGGCGCGATGGCGCGCACCGCGAGGTCGGCGCCCGGCTTCTCGGCGATATGCGTCGCGTAGAACGGCGCGAAGACGAGCAGCAGCACCGTGATGAGCACGCCCGTCACGGCGCCGAACAGCAGCGCCGCCTTGTAGATGCGCCGCGCCTCGTCGGGCCGGCCGAGCGCGTACCGCTCCGACACCATCTTGCTGATCGCGCTCGGAATGCCGCCGGTCGCGACGATGAGCAGCATGAGATAAATGTTATTGGCGACGGTAAAATACCCGCCGCCGTGGCTGTCCGTCATATAATCGAGCGGAATGCGCTGGAAAATCCCGAGAAACCGGGCCACCAGCGCCGCCGCCGCGAGAATGATCGTGCCTTTGATCAATGAGTCCTTTTTAACCATGAGCCGCTATTCGTCTCCTAGTCCGAAGCTGTCGTCCGGCGCTTATTTCGATTTGATGACCTCGAGCGGCTGGTGGTTGCCGCGGACCGGCTTGGCCGCGCCCGAAGGAGCCGCCCAGCGGACGCCGTTGCGGATGACCTGCAGCACGTTCGGATTGTAGTAGGTCGGGAACGTCTCGTGGCCCGGACGGAAATAGAACACTTTGCCTTGGCCGCGGAACCAGGTGCAGCCGCTGCGGAACACCTCGCCGCCCTCGAACCAGCTCACGAACACCAGCTCGTCCGGCGCCGGAATGTCGAAGTGCTCGCCGTACATTTCCTCGTGGTCCAGCACGAACTGCTCCGGCAGCCCCGCCGCGATCGGATGCGCCGGGTTGACCGTCCAGATGCGCTCCTTCTCGTTCGCTTCGCGCCATTTCAGGTCGCAGCCCGTCCCCATCAGCTTCTTGAAAATTTTGGAGAAATGGCCGGAGTGCAGCACGACGAGCCCCATGCCTTCCATGACGCGCGCGTGCACGCGCTCGACGATCGCGTCGTCCACTTTGTCGTGGCCCATGTGTCCCCACCAGACGAGCACGTCGGTGTTCGCGAGTTTCGCTTCCGTCAGCCCGTGCTCCGGCTGATCCAGCGTCGCCGTGGCGACCTCGAAGCCGTCCGTGCCGATGCCCGCCTTCAGCGCCTCGTGAATGCCGTCCGGATAAACGGCCTTCACTTCGTTATGGATGTGCTCGTGCAAAAATTCGTTCCAAACGGTAACCTTGATCATCTCGTCTGCCTCCTCGTATTAAATCCAAATGAAGAATGCCACAATCATGGCGCCCTGCAGGATGAACTTGACGACCGTGCTCGTGAACAAGCCGACGACCGCCCCTAGTCCCGCCTTGAGCGACTTCTCGAAGCCCGCGCCCGTGAACAGCTCGCCGGCCACGGCGCCGATCAGCGGGCCGAGAATGAGCCCGAACGCCGGAATGACGAACGGGCCGACCAGGACGCCGATCGTGCTGCCGATCACGGACGCGCGCGAGCCGCCGTACTTCTTCACGCCCCAGGCGCTGACCGCGTAGTCCGCGACGAACAGGACGATGACGATCAGCGTCTGGATCGTCCAGAACCAGAAGCCGAACGGCGAGAACGAGATGAAAAACCCGTAGACGAAGAACGCGGCGTAAATCGCCAGCGCTCCCGGAAGGATCGGAAAGATCGCGCCGGCCATGCCGACGACGAACAAAGCGATGACTAGGATCCAGCCTGCGATTTCCATGCCGGGCTCACCCTTTCAGCACGTAGTCTTGCAACAACCGCGCGACGGCGTCCTCTTCGTTCGTCACGTTCACGACGTCCGCCGCCGCCTTCACTTCGTCCTGGGCGTTGCCCATCGCGACCCCGAGGCCCGCTTCGCGGATCATCGCGATATCGTTCAGGCTGTCGCCCATGGCGGCCACTTGGGACATGTCGATGCCGAGCAGGCCGCATACCTCGCGGATGGCCGCCGCCTTGGTCACGCCCTCCGGATTAAGCTCCAGGTTGGACGGCGACGAATTCGTGATCTCGAGGCCGCCCCATGCGGACGTCTCGTCCAGAATCGCCTTCAGCATCGGAGGGTCTTCCGTGTAATAGCCGAACTTGAGCCAGTGCTGGGACGCGTAGTCCCCGCCGAGCTCGCTCCAGTTCTCCTTGTTGAACACGCCCATCGTCGAGTACGCCCAGTACCAGACGTCCTCGTGCCGGAGCGCGAGCTCGTGCAGCCGCTTCAGCACGGGCAGCGCCATCAGCGTCCGCCGGTGCAGGACGCCCGGGCGCGTCCATATTTCGCCCCCGTTGACGGTGATCATCGGGGTTTGCAGTTCCAGCTGCTCCGCGTACGGCACCGCGCCCTGATAGCCCCGTCCCGTCGCGAAGCTGACGACGACGCCGGCATCCAGCGCTTTCCGAATCCATTTCGCGTTTTCTTTGCTGATTTCCTGCCGGTCGTTCAGCAGCGTTCCGTCCATGTCGAGCGCGACGAATTTGATTGCTCCCATTGCTGGCCTCCTTGCCAAGCTGCGCCTGCGGCAGCCCACTAGAAGCAATTTTAGCACAGAATGGGTAGAATCCAAACCGCCGGCGGACAAAAAGGCCGCGAGACGCGGCCAGGCTTGTCATGGCCATAATCCGCGGCGCGGGCCGCATGTCCGCCTCGTTCGGCGCATCCCGTTCCGGCCGCCATCCTCACGCGCCCAGAAGCGTCCCGGCCAGAAACAGCACGGCGTACAGAAGCCGGCGGATCGCGGCGTGCTTGCGCATACGTCCTTTCATGGGCAGTTCCTCCTTCGCGAAAGCGCTTATGGTTTAGCTTATGCAACACTGTTGCCGTTGTGCAACAACGGGACAAGCCGAAGCGGCAAAAAAAAGAAGCGCCCCGCGGCGGCGTCTTCCGCCCGCGGGGCGCTTCTTCGTTGCGATCGGCTCGTTTTCTTCCCGGTTCCGGTCACGTTCCGGCGCCTGCATCGCTCGCCCGTCGGAACGTTCGGACCCGTCCGGTCACGGGTTGCCGCCGACGGAGCCGCCCGACGGCGAACCGGCCGGCTTCTTCGGCACGCCGTCGAAGCCGATGTAATCGTTGTACGCGTCCAAAATTTTGCGCGCGACCGGCGCGGCGCCGTCCGCGCCGAAGCCGCCTTCCGGAATGACCACGGCGACGGCGACGACGGGATCGTCGGCGGGCGCGGACGCGATAAAGACGGAATTCTCGACCGTCTTGCCGCTGACCTGCTGCTGGGACGTCCCCGTTTTGCGCAGCACCTTGTACGGCGCTTCGTTGAATTCCTTGACGCTGACCTTCAGCATGCCGGCTTCGATTTCTTTCCAGTAGGCATCCGGGAAATGGATCTCGTTCAGCACTTCCGGCTTGTAGCCCTGCACGACGTTTCCGTCCGTGTCGCGGATCTCTTTCACGAACTGCGGCTTCATCCGCTTGCCGTGGCTTGCCAGCGTCGCCGCGTATTGGGCGAGCTGGAGCGTCGTGTAGCGGCCCATCTGCCCGAACGACGCGAGAATGAGCGCGGACTGCGAGCTCGCCGCCTCTTTCTCGTGGAAGTAGCCGATGACGCCCTTGCTTTCGTTCGGCAGCCCGCTTCCCGTCTCCACGCCGAGGCCGAACTGCTTCACGTATTTATCCCAGATCTCCACGCCGTTCTTCGGATCCTTCCGGTACAGCGCGTCGCCGACCATCTTGGCCATGAACGGGTTGGACGAATGGGAGATCGCGGATGACGGGTCGAGCGTGCCGTACGCATGCCCCTTGGCGTTGCCGATCCGGCGGCGCGTCGAGCCTTCCTTCCCGTAGTAGAACGAACCCGTATCCGTATACGCGCTGCTCGTCGTGAACAGCTTCTCGTTCAGCCCGATCAGCACGGACAGCGGCTTCTGGGTCGAGCCGAGGAAGACGATGGAGGACGGATGCTTCCGCTGCTCCTTCGGATCGTCGTACGGCCCGATGACCGGACTGACGGCGCCGTTCTGCAGCACGTACTTGATCGCGTTGTAATCGTCGGTGCTGATGCTGCCGCCTTCCCAGATGTTCGGATCGTAATCCGGCATGCTCGCCATGGCGATCACTTTGCCCGTCTTCACTTCCATCGCGACGGCGTACCCCGTCTTGGCGTTCGGCGCACGTTTATCCGTCGGCGTCGTCCGGAGATAATGCAGCTGATCCATGATCGCCTTCTCCGTCGTCTCCTGCACCTGGCGGTTGACGGTCAAATAAATATTGTCGCCTTTGTCAGGCTTCGTCACGACCGGCGGCCCGATGATGCGGCTCGCCGCGTTGACGGGGTACACCTTCAGCCCGTTCTTGCCGCGCAGCACGTCCTGGTACATGTACTCGATGCCGTCATAGCCGACGTCCTCCTGCTGCAAATACTTCAGCCGCGGATCGTCGGTCTTCGCCTTGTCCTTGTACAGTCCGTTCTCGGCGCCGCCGCCGAACTTCTTCAAGTAGCCGACGAGCTGGACGGCCGTGTTGGCCGTGTCGTAGTGCCGGATGCTTTCCTCGACGATGTCGATGCCTTGGAACAGGTCGCGGTTCTCGAGGAAATAGGCGATCTCGTCGGGCGTCAGGCCGCTCTTGATGCGCCGGGGCACGGACACCGTGTTCTTCTTGTAGTCCAGGTCCATGTTCTTGACGATCTGTTCGAGCGACACGGCGGCCTTCGGATCTCCGTGCTGCTGGAACACGTAATAGAGCTGGCGGGCGGTCGCGATGGAGTCTTCCTTCTTCTCGCCCGGCTCGATGCTGTAATACAGCGACTGCGTCGAGGTCGAATACGCGATCGCCTTGCCGCCCGAATCGTAGATGTTGCCCCGGATCGGCGGGATCAGCACCTTCGTGGAGCCCCGCTTCTCCTCTTCCTCGCGAAGCGACGGGCCTTCGACGAACTGCAGGATCGCCAGCCGGACGATCAGGACGCTGAACAGAAAAAACGTGGCGAAAAAGAATAAGTTCAGCCGGAACGCAAAATGTCGGCGTCTCGCGATCTCCCGCTTTTGCGGATCGTCTTCCACGTGCTTGGACCCCTTTCCTCTCCATTATTCCCGCTTGACTTCCTTACGCCTCGCGGATATGCGTCTTGTCGAAGCCCGGCGGGTTGAACCAATCGCCGGACGACGCCCAGGTCGCGTCGAGCGGGATCCAGGCGCCGCTGCCGTCCGCCAGCTTCACTTCGTTCCACGCGTGCGGGCCGTAGCCGCCGTCGCCCGTCATGCCGACGCCGGTCACGACGCGCACGTCGAGCCCGACGGAGCGGGCCATGACCGCGTACAGCCGCGCCACGTCGATGCAGACGCCTTTGCGCGTCTTGAACGTATCCGCCGGCGCTTGTTCCTTCCAAACGCCCCGCTCGACGTAATCGTCCGCCTTGTCCCAGTCGTAGGCGATCCGCGTGCCGACCCAGTCGTACAGCGCGCGCGCCTTCTGCTCGTCGGACTTGTCGCCCTTGATCGCCGCCGCGGCCGCCGCGCCGATATCCGGCGGGATCGTCGCGTCGATCACTTCGTACTTGCGCTCCAGCACCCGGCGGAATTCGGCTTCCACCGCCTGCGTGATGACCGGCCCGCGCTTCAGCACGTCGCCGGCGACGGGATCGAGCAGCTCCGACGCCGTTTTATTATACAGCGCGGAAGCGCGGATGATGTCCGTGCCGAACGCGTTCGGCAGCACGGATACGTAGACGAACAGGCAAGCCATCAGGATGAACGCGCGGCCGCCGCCGAGCAGGGCGCCGATCAGCGCCCCCGTCGTCCGGCTCGCCGTCCCGGCGATCAGCGGCGAACCGCCGCGACCGCGCCCGTCGCGGCTGCGCGCCGGCAGCACGGCGTCCAGCAGGCCGAACAGCACCGGCTCCAGCGCGTTAATAACCACTCGCATCACGATATATAAGAGCAGGAACAGCACGCCGAAGCGCAGCAGCTCGAAGTCGCGCAGGCTGGTGACGGCCGTGTACCAAAACTGCTTCAGCGCGCCCAGGTCTTCCTTCGGCACGGCGATGTCCCGCGCCGCCAGCCAGTCCCGGACGAGCGGAGACAGATAGACGGCCCCCCGGCCGGCCAGCGCGAGCGACACGATGACCGCGATCGCCTGCCAGACAAAAAAGAAAAGGTGCTTCGCGGAACCCGACGCACCTCTTCGCATGCCCGATATCAGGGAAACAAGCAGGATGAGCGCCACCATGAGCGCAACCGGTTCCGGTTTGAGCAGGGTTTGAACCCATGAATGCATGATGAGGCCTCCTTTGAATTTCAGAATGACGCGTCTTGCGGCCAGACCGGCCGGCGAATCAGACGTTCTGCTTCGCCTGGTCGATCAGCGTCCGGATCGTCGCGTCGATTTTCCACTTGCCGAGCGAGGTCCCGCGGAACGAGACTTCCACTTCGTCGTCGCCCGGTTTGCCGTCCAGCTCCAAGTTCTTCGTCTTCACCGTGAACGTGCCGTCCCCGTTATCCGTGAAGGTCGCGTCCTTCGCCTCGCCCGCCATGGCCGAGATCGCTTCCTGCTTCACGCCGTCCGCCACCTTCGTGCCGATGGACTTGACGTCCTCCAGCGAGTAGCCGCTGTAGATGACGACGCCCGCGAGAATCGCGACGACGATCAGCCACTTCACGACCGTCTTCACGATCCGGAGGACGAGGAACAGCACGACGAGCGCGATGACGAGCATCAGCCAGTTGTCTTTGAAAAACTGCACCCATGTATCCGTATCGTAGTTAAAATCAAAGCTCATTTGCGCGCACGCCTCCATTATACCGCCCATAGGTCATTCTACCAACCATTATACCCGAGGACCCTGGGAGCGTAAACCGGCCCCAAGCCCAGACATATCCCGGCCCCGGGCCGCGTACAAGTAGTAACAATCGGTTTGTCCGTCCCGAAGGAGTGATCGCGTTATGAGAACCGCCATCTGGCTGTACCTGTTTCTGTTCGTCGCGTTCTTCGACCTGCACGCCCAATATCCGATCCTGACCCCGTTCGCCGTGTCGCTCGGGGCCGCGCCGTCGTTCATCGGCCTCATGATGGGGCTGTATTCCATCACGCATCTGCCCGGCAATCTGATCGCAGGCGTCGGCGTCGACCGGTTCGGAAGCCGGCTGTTCATCGTCTTCAGCCTCGGCGCCGCCGGCGTCATCCTGCTCCTGCAATCCCACGTGACGAATCCGTGGCAGCTGCTGACGCTTCGTTCCGTCAGCGGCTTCGTGCTGGCGTTCCTCTCGCCCGCCTGCATGTCGCTGCTCGCGCGGATCGCCACGAGCCGCATCCGGCAGCGCAAGCTGATGGCCGGCAACGGCTTCATCCACACCCTCGCCTCCGTCGTCTCGCCGGCCGCGGGCGCCTACCTCGTGGCGCAGATCGGCTTCACGACGGCCTTCGACGTGCTCGGCTGGATCCTGATCGTCACGGCGACCTGCGCGCTCTTCTTCATTCGCGACGTGCCCGCGCAGATGGCCGTGCCGTTGTCCGGCGGCGCGCAGGCGAAGGCCGGCGCGGAAGCGATCGGCATGCGCGTCGAAGCGGCGAAGAAGAGCGGGAAGACGACGGTCATTCCGTGGCTCATCTTCCTGCTGCCCGTCGCCATGAGCTGCGCCCAGGGCATCCTGTCCTTCGAGCTGCCGCTCATGTCGACGACCAAGGAAGGCATGATGACGACGGGACTCCTCTTCTCCATCGTCAGCCTCGGCGCGCTGTTCACGCTCAGCATGCTGTTCCTGAACAGGCGCTCGCCGTTTCAGCGTTCGCTGTGGGGCGCCTTCCTGCTCGCGCTCGCTTATTTCGCGATCGCCGCGGGCGTGCCGATCCCGTTCTACGCGCTGCTGTTCGTCCTCGGCATGGCCAAGGGCGTCATCTTCCCCGCGCTGTCTTCCCTGCTGATCGAGCGAAGCGGCGGCGAGCGGTACGGCCGCGTGTTCTCCATCCTGTCCATCGCCTTCTCCGTCGGCGCCTTCCTCGGCCCGATGCTGGCGGGCCAGCTGCGCGACTTCGTCTCGCCGTACTACATCGCGTTCGTCGGACTCATGATCGCCGTATCCGTGCTGCCCTTCTACGCCGACACCCCGCGCACCCGAGACCGCGCCGACGCCCATTTTTCGCATTCTGGGTAAGCGCACAGGGCTGTTGTCACTCCGGGGCATATAGTACTGTGTGGCAAGCGGCAGTGATGCTTCGCGCAGAACGCCAGACGCCTTAGTCCTCCATAGGCGAAAGAGGGGTGACTCACAATGTCCGTAGAGGGAATCCACGGCCATCACGGCTTCGGTCATATCGGCATTATCCTCGTACTCTTCATCCTGCTCGTAATCGTATTCAGCGGCTGCTTCTGCTAGGACCAATTCGACGTGAATAGACGGCTCGCCGGACGACGGCGGGCCGTCTTTCCGTTTCCGGCGCAAATGCGGTAAGATGGCGGTAAGAGGTGAACGCCATGGACATCGCCCTGATCGTGGAAGGCAAAAACGACCGAAGCCGGCTGCGGCGCGTCCTGAACGCGGACGTGCCCATCCTGTGCACCCACGGCACGCCGGGCGCGCTGCAAATCGACAAGCTCCGCCGCGAAGCCGGCGACAAGCAGATCTACATTTTTACCGACAACGACTCGTCCGGACGGCGCATCCGCGGCATGCTGCGCGACGCCTTCCCCGACGCCGAGCACATTCATACCCGGCGCGGCTATCCCGGCGTGGAGAAGACGCCGGAAGAGTACTTGATCGAGCAATTGGAAAAGGCGGGCCTCGAAGCGTATATCGAGTACCCGCCCGAGAGCGGCGCCATATGGTCGAAAGAGGACGGCATTTGACCGTCCCGCCGTCAAATGTGGAGGAAATAAATCACGGCCGTCACCGTCGCGATGCTGAGCGTCGTCGACAGCAGCACGACCTGGGACGCGAACTCCGGCTCGTTGTCGAATTCGACGGCGAGCAGCACGCTGGACAGCGAGGTCGGGACGGACGAGGACACGATGAGCGCCTTCGCCATCAAGGCGTCGACGGCCGTGAAGCCGTTCGTTCGCATCAGCCAGACGACCGCCAGCGCGAGCAGCGGGCCTCCGATCAACCGAAGGCCGCAGGCGAGCAGCACGTCCTTCATCTTCGGATGGCGGAACGTCAGCTTTATGCTGCCGAGCTGCACGCCGAGCGTGATGAGCGCCGTCCCGATGAAGGCGTTTGCCAAATAGCCGAGCGGCGTGGACAGCGCCTGCGGAATGGGGACCTGCAGCGTATGGAGCAGGAAGCCGAGCGGAATCGCGTAGATGACGGGCTGGCCGAGTATGGTCCGGCGGATATCCTTCGCCCGCAGCTTATGCGCGTTGACGTTGTAGATGCCGTACGTATTCGGGATGAGCGACTGCATCATCATGATCAGCACCTGCACGGAAAGCGTGTACGGGTTCGACGCGAACGCGAGCTGGTTGAGCGGAATGCCGTAATTCGCGCTGTTGTAGAACAGGACGCTGTTGCGAACCGCTCCCCGCATGCCGCCCGGCGTGCCCCGGAGCCGGATCATGACTTCCACGCAGCCGTAGAGCAGGAGCATGAAGACGAAGAAGAACAGCAGCACCTTCAGCAGCACGGACACCGTAATGTCCGTCGTGTACAATAAATTAAAGATGACGGCCGGAGAGAACAGATAAAAGTTGAGCTTCGACAACGTTTTGATGTCCAAAGAAAAAACCCGATGCAGCGTGATGCCTAGAGCGATCATGACTGACAGCGGGATTACGTTGTTCCACAATATGGAGAGAAAAATGGTCATCGGCGCTTATTTTTTGACCAGCGCGTCGATGACGTCCACGATTTTGTCCGCGTTCTGCGTCTCGTCGATGGACCCCGTCAAGTACTTGCGCACCACGCCTTCGCGGTCGACGAACGTAATCACGTCCGAATGCGTGAACAGGTTCGTGCTCGGATCCTTCGCCAGCCCCAAGCCGAAATCCTTCATCAGTTTCTCCGTGTCTTCCTCGCTGTCCTCGCGCAGGAATTTCCAGCCGCCGGCGTCGATGTCGAACTTGCTCGCGTACGTCTTCAGCGCGTCCGTCGTGTCCCGCTTCGGATCGAACGTCACCCACATGAACTCGACGTCCTTGCCGAACGTCCCCTTGTCCTTCAGCTTGTCCTGCACCTGCGTCATCAGGTAGGTGGTCGGCGGGCAAATGTCCGGGCAGTTGGCGTAGAAGAAATAGATCACCCTGACCTTGCCGTTCGTGTCCGCCAGCGTGACCTGGTTATCGTCCAGATCCGTCAGCGCGAAGCTCGGCGCCTTGAGGTTCTGGTCCAGGTTGACGGCGCTGCCCTTCGTGGACGAAAGATACAAATAAAGGCCCATCGCGGCGCAAAGCGCGAGCACCGCGATCGCGAATCCGTACTTGCGCATGACGCGCATAAAGCGTCTCCCCCTAACCGATCGCTCCATTCGTATCCGCGATCATGATCAGGAACACGACCATCAGATAGTTAATGGAAATGAAAAAGTTCGTCTTCGCCCACTTTGTGGTGTCGCCGGCCCGCACGCCCATGATCGTGTGCACGAGCCAGAGCAGCCCGCCGAGCAGCGAAATAACGAGGAACGTGTAGCCGACGTAGTCGTAAGCGAACATGAAAATCCCCGTCGGAATGAGCAGCACGACGTAAGGCAGCATCTGCAGCTTCGTCCGCGGAATGCCCTTCACGACGGGCAACAGCGGGAAGCCCGCCGCGCGGTACTCCTCCACCCGCCGGATGGCGAGCGACCAGAAATGCGCCGGCTGCCACAGGAACAGCAGGGCGAACAAGATCCACGCGCCTTCGTCGACGACGCCCGTGACCGCGCAGTACCCGATGACCGGCGGCATCGCGCCGGAGATCCCGCCGATGGACGTGCTCCACGTCGACGTCCGCTTCAGCCACATCGTGTAGATGACGACGTACACGAAGATGCCGAGCAGGCCGAGCCAGCCCGTGAGCGGATTCACCAGCGTGAACAGCACCGTCACGCCGATAATGCCGAGCACGATGCCGTACACGAGCACCGCGGTCGGATTGAGCCGTTTCGCGGGCAGGGCGCGGTTCTTCGTCCGCTCCATCTTCGTGTCCAACTCGCGGTCCCAATAGTTATTAATCACGCACGCCGATGCCATCGTCAGAGCCGAACCGATGAGCATGTACAGCAGCAGCAGCCAATCGATATCCCATTTGGAAGCGACCCAGAACCCGCCGAAAGCCGCAATCGCGTTTAAGCGAATGATGCTCGGTTTTGTCAGGGCCACATAATCTTTAAGCACAGCCAGCCTCCCCGCTTCCGATCCCGATGAGCGTCGTTTCGGCGCTCATTTCTATGTTTTAAAATCGTTTTTAATCATACCGAAAAAACAAGCTCTTGACAATGTTCGCGGTTCCTGTTCATGAATTTGACACCGGTTGGAACCATTTTGCCCAGAGCCCCATACAGTGTCAATGTGGTTCATGGCCCACCTGAACGAAAGGAAGCGGAAGCTTCGGCGATGGCGGTCGTCAAGTCCGATTCGGCAGAAGCGAAGCCGGCCCGGCTACTGCGCCCCGAAGCCGAACGCGTGTCCGGCAATTGCTTGGATGTCCGCAACATCCGCACGATTCAGCAGATGGTCTACCGGAGTCCGGGCGGCAGCCAGCCGGCGGCCCGGCGGGAACAGCGGCTGGTCGATAAATATAAAGCCCATTGCTTCTACGCGCCCGAGTCTTTCGATTGTCCTGCGGTTTATGAACAAAGTCACCCATTCAAGAAAGCGAGGAGTTACATCTTATGTCTAACGGTTACGGGTACAACACAGCGGTAAGCCCTGCAAGCACGGGCGGATTCCCGGGTTACGGCTACGGCATGCCGACGCAGATGCCGACGACGCTGCCGGCGCAAATGCCGATGCAAATGTCGTCGCAAATGCCGATGCAGCTGCCGGTTCAAATGCCGGTCCAGGCGCAAAGCCAAGGCATGTCGCCGCTCGTTGCGGGCGCGTCCGCGCAGCCGCCTATGATCCCGAACGGATCCTTCATCGCGGCCGGCGGCGGTAACGTCGTCGGGGGGGCTTCGGAAGAATCCTACGTCGAGAACATTTTGCGGATGAACCGCGGCAAAATGGCGACGTTCTACATGACGTACGAGAACAACCGCGAATGGAACGCGAAAGTGTTCCGCGGCGTGATCGAGGCCGCCGGCCGCGACCACATCATCATCAGCGATCCGTCCACGGGCATGCGCTACCTGCTGCTGACGCTGAACCTCGACTACGTCACGTTCGACGGCCCGATCAACTACTCGTACACGTTCAACGGCGTGACCATCACGAATAACACGGCGCTGCCTTCGTCGCCTACGACGAATTCCGCTCCGCTCGGCCGTCCGTAACGGGCTTGAACGTCCAGGCGTGGATTTTCGCCGCGCCGCCCGGCACCCAATCCGCCATATGGCGCCAAGAAGAACGCTCCCCGCAGCGTTCTTTTTTGACGTTCTCCGCCTCCTCCAGGCTGCCCGCGTTCCATACCTCGACGAACAGCTGCGGCTGGTCGGTGCCTTCGTACAGCGCGAAGCCGGGCGCTTCCGAACGCTTGTCCGCGATCCAGGCGCGGTACTGCGCCTCGGCTTCGGGCGCGATCCGATATTCGACGAAACAAATGTACATGAATTTCAGCCTCCCGTTATAAACGCCCACGATTCGGAAAATACTTAAGCGTACATATATGAAGTATACACCATTCCATCAGTCCATTTTCGCATACGCATGCAAGGAGGTTCTCAGCTATGGATAGCGGAACGCATTTGGTCGTAGGCATCGGGCTCGCGGGGCTGGCCGCCGTCGACCCGGTCGTCGCCGGGGATCAGACGCTGTACGCCGCCGTATTGATCGGCACGGTCGTCGGCTCGCAGGCGCCCGATCTCGACGGGGTGCTCCGGCTCAAGAGCAACGCCGCCTACATCCGTCACCACCGCGGCGCGTCCCACTCCATTCCCGCCGTCGCGCTTTGGACGATCGCCATTACCCTGCTCATCGAAGCGATCTTCCGTTTCCGTCTCCCGTGGGTCCATGTCGGCGGCTGGGTGCTGCTCGCGGTATGCGTCCACGTCTTCTCGGATTTGTTCAACACGTACGGGACGCAAGCGGCCAGGCCGTTTACGCAGAAATGGATTTCGTGGAACATCATCCATATTTTCGACCCGGTCATCTTCGTCTCGCACCTTGTCGCCATCGCCTTGTGGGCGCTCCGGGTCGGCGACCCCGCGGTCATCTTCCCGCTGCTGTACGCTTTCCTGATCGTGTACTACATCTGGCGGACCGTGACTCACCGGACGCTGCAGCGGCGGCTCGCCCGGATCGATCCCGATTATCGGCCCGGCGACAAGCACATTCTGATTCCGACGATTTCGCTGCACGACTGGAACGTCGTCAAACGCCGGCCGGACGGCCGCTTCTTCATCGGGGATTTCCGGCAGGGCAAGCTGCGCTGGATCGACAGCGCCCGCTGCGAAGACCATCCCGCGATCGACAAGTCCCGGAACGATCCGTCCATCCGCGCGTTCCTGTACTTCACCTCCTTCGCCTGCGCCGACGTGCAGGAGCATCCCTGGGGCTATGAAGTCCGCTGGTCGGACGTCCGCTACCGGCACCGAAAGCAGTATCCGTTCGTCGGCGTGCTTCTGATGGATAAGGAGCACAAAACGCTCGGCTCGTACGTCGGCTGGCTCAGCGACGAACGGCTGCAGAAACGGCTGCGCATGAACACGTATTGACTCGGAGGGCCTCTTCTTGCAAAATAGAAGAGGCTTTTGCGCGTCCGTTCATGCAAAAACAGAAGCTCAAGGTTGCCCTTGAGCTTCTGGCCGTTGCTTCTTCGATCCGGTTATGGATTAACGGAACTGCGAGGAACCGGAAAGTTGTTGCTCGGCGATTTGGACCAGCTTGCGCGTGATGTAACCGCCGAGGGAGCCGGCGTCGCGCGTCGAGAAGTTGCCATAGTAGCCGTCTTGCGGGATTTGGATACCCAGCTCTTGTGCGGCTTCGTATTTCATTTGCTGAAGAGCTGCGTTTGCTTGCGGTACAACCAACGTATTGCTGCTTCCGTTGTTACGTCCTGCCATGTTGTAATTTCTCCTTTCAACTCTTACGATGGTGTGTTGCAAACTTATTATGATTCGTTCGCGAGGAGAATATGCTAACCTTGCGCAAATATTTGACGAGCTAAAGGAGTAGGTATTCGTGTCCAAGCCCATGGCGTTGTTTTTCGCCGTTTTCTCCGTGCTGCTTATGTGCGCCACCGCTATTTCCATCAGCTATAGCGGCTGGCTCGCGCTCTTGTTTTTCGTTCTGACCGTCTTCAGCATCGGAGCCGGATTCATCGTCAACGCCAAAATGAGACGCCGCAGACAAGGGTAATCCCCCGTCTGCGGCGTTCTTCTTTTTTCCCTATGCCGGCCTTGCGGCCCAAGCTTGCGAGTCGATCAGCGGGGCAGCAGGAAGCCCATGCGCTCCTTCGCCGCGCGAAGGGTCTCGTTGGCGACGGCCGACACCTGCTCCGCGCCCCGCTTCAGGATGTCGTGGATTTCCCCGGAGCCGCGGATATCCGCGTACCGCCGCTGCAGCGGCTCCAGCTTCGCCACGACGTGCTCCGCCAGCTCCTTCTTGAACGCCCCGTAGCCTTGTCCCTCGTAACGCGCCGCGATCTCGTCCAGCGTCATGTCCGCGCAGTGCGCGTAGATGCTCATCAGATTGCTGACTTCCGGCTTCTCGGCCGGATCGAACCGCACCTCGCGCCCGGAATCCGTCGTCGCCCGGCTGATCTTCTTGCGGATGACGTCCGGCGGATCCAGCAAGGCGATGTAGCTGCCCGGATTCGGGTTGCTCTTGCTCATCTTCTTCGTCCCGTCGTCCAGCGACATGATGCGCGCGCCGACCTTCGGAATATACGGATCCGGAATGGTGAACGTGTCGCCGAAGCGCTGGTTGAACCGCTGCGCCAGATCGCGCGTCAGCTCCAGATGCTGCTTCTGGTCGTCCCCGACCGGCACCAGGTCCGCGTTGTAGAGCAGAATGTCCGCGGCCATCAGCGTCGGATACACGAAGAGGCCGGTGCCGACGGACTCCTTGCCGCTCGATTTGTCCTTGAACTGCGTCATCCGTTCCAGCTCGCCCATGTAGGACAGCGTCGTGAACAGCCAGCCCAGCTCGGCATGCGCCGGCACGTGGGACTGCGCGAATACGCTCGCCTTGGCCGGATCGATGCCGGCCGCGATGAACAGCGCCGCGACCGACTCGGTTTGTTCCCGCAGGGCCGCAGGCTCTTGCGGCACGGTGATGGCGTGCAGGTCGACGACCATGAAGTAGCACTCGTGGGTTTCCTGCAGCTTGACGAAATTTTGAATGGCTCCGATGTAGTTGCCCAGGGTCAGCTGACCGCTCGGCTGAATGCCGGATAATACGCGTTTCATGTCTCTACGCCTCCTTGAATGTGAACGCAAAAAAAGCCCTCCGCCGCAAAGGGACGAGGACCGTGGTGCCACCCTAATTCGTTTGCCCGCGTCCCGCTTTTCGCGAATCGTGCCCGCGTCGGCGCGGCAAACCTCCAAGCTTCTTAACGCGAAGCGAAACGGCGATGCATACGGCCGATCCCGGGGATCGCTTTCCTCATCGCGGCTCGGGGATCCATTCGGCCTCGGACGTCCGCGCCGGTTTCCACCGACCACCGGCTCTCTGCAGCATTCGTCCGCGCTTACTTGTTCCCGTCATTGCTTTAGAACGATTATGACGCTCTTGCGCATGGATTGTCAAGCGGAGAAGGACAAGAACCCCCGAAACGCCGCATAGGATAAAGAGCCGCCCTAGTTTGTCCGCTGTGGGGGCTGGTTAATGATCAGTAAACGATATCGAGGAGGAGATCCAGATGGCCAATCCTTGGTCGATGCCCGAATCGGAGAAAGCCAGGCTTCCCGATCCCCGAACCGTACCGTCCGGCGGCACCCGCCCCTCGCCCGCGGCGCAGCCGCGGAAACCGCGGCGCCGCATGGGCGTGCTGTCGTTCTCGAAGCATTTGTACTGCCGGTTCCAGGACGACGACGTGCAGGCGATGGGCGCGCAGCTGACGTATTATTTGATTCTGGCGTTCTTCCCGTTCCTGATCTTCCTGATCGCGGTGCTCAGCTTCGCCGACTTGACGGTGAACGACGTCATCGACCGCATCCGGCCCGTGATGCCGCAATTGTCGGCCCAGACGATCGCGGACTCCTTCAAGGAAATCCAAAACTCGCGCAGCGGCTCCCTCCTCTCGTTCGGCTTGCTGGTCACGCTCTGGTCGGCGTCGAGCGGCGTCGCCGCGATCATGAAGGCGCTGAACAAGGCGTACGACGTCGAGGAGACGCGGCCGTTCTGGAAGGTCAAGGCCTATTCGCTCGTCTTCACCCTCGTGCTCGCGCTCGTGATCGTGTTCAGCCTCGTCATGCTGATCTTCGGCCGCGTCATCGGGGACATGCTGTATCGCGAGACGCGCCTGCCCGGCAGCATCGACGCCGTCTGGAGCATCGCCCAGTTCGCGCTGCCGATCGCCGTGATGGCCGTCGTGTTCGCCGCCATGTACCTGTACGTCCCCAATCTGCGGCTGCGGTTCCGCGAGGTCGTCCCCGGCGCGCTGTTCGCGACGTTCGGCTGGATCGCCACGTCGCTCGCGTTCTCGTTCTACGTCAACAACTTCGGTAACTATTCCAAAACGTACGGCAGCATCGGCGGCATTATCGTCCTGCTCACGTGGCTCTACCTGTCGAGCGTCATCATCGTCCTCGGCGGAGAGATCAACGCCGTGCTGCACTTCGACCGGAACGGCATCACGAAGGACAACTGCAAGCAATTCGCCATCTCGATCCCGCTGCTGAACCGGCACAAGGACAAGAAAGACCACGCCACACGGGCAAAATAAACGCCCTCTCCCGGCACGGTGCCGAGCCTGCGGCGGCCTCCGGGTCCGATCCGCCGCAGGCCGACGCCGACGCCCGCCCGCCTATCGGCGGCGCAAAAAGCCGCAGCGCTCACGCTGCGGCTATCGTCCGTTCCGCTACTGAATCTGCTTCAAATACGCCGCCAAGTCTTGGATTTCCTTATCGGACAGCTCCGACGCATGCCCGTGCCGGTCGCCGGCCCGCTTCACGACGTCCTCCAGCGTCGGCGCGCTGCCGTCGTGCAGATAAGGCGCCGTCGCGTAGACGCCGCGCAGCGTCGGGGTATCGTAGACGCCGCGCAGGCGCTTGTTCGCGAACGCGCCGCGCGCGTCGCCGCCGTAATCGACGTCCGCGCCGTTAACGGTCCCGACGTCGTGCAGGAAGTCCGTATCGGCCGTCGTCAGCTTGCCGTCCGAGCCGACGGCCATCGCGCTGTCGGTCATGACGTCGGTCGCGTGGCAGGCCACGCACTGCGCCTTGCCCTCGAAGATCGCCTTCCCCCGCTCCGCGTCCTCGGTCAGCTGGCCGTCCGCCGTCCGGAACGGGCTGCGCGGCACCGGAAACGCGTCGGGCATGGTCATGTACGCCTCCAGCGCGTCGAACAGCTTCCGCGCGTCCGCGGGCAGCGGCTTCGCCGGATCGACCTCGCTTAGCCCGCCCATCTCGCCCTGCACCGTATGGATATAGTCATAGAAGTCGTCGCGGCTGCCGTCCCACATGAAGAGCCCCGTCTCGAACGCCAGCGCGTTGCTCGGCACGTTGCGCGGTCCCTTGGCCGTCATGATCGACAGCCGGTCGACCTCGCCGTCGGAATGGCAGGACGCGCAGCTCATCCAATTGTTCCCCGCAAGCGGATTGTCGTCGGAGTTCGCGCTGTAGAACAGCGTCTTCCCGAGCCGCTGCTGCGCGTTCAGCAGGTCCCGCGCGACCAGCTTCACCGGCTCGCCGTCCACGCGGGCCTGCCCGCCTTCCTCTTCCGTCGGCGGCAGCGTCACGACGGTCAAATCGTGCGAGCTCGCGTTATGCACGTACAGCTTGCCGCCGTCCGGCGACAGCGCCATGCCGATCGGCAGATCGCCCGGCAGGTGGTGGATGATTTGCCCCGCGCGGCCGCCCCGCGCCAAGTCGAAGACGAGCAGGTCCTCGCTGCCGCCCATGAGCGCGTACGCCTTCTTGCCGTCCGGCGAGAAGACGACGTCCGTCGGATTGGAGACGATGATCGTCTTGCCGAATTTGTCCCTGACGTCGATCGCCTTGAACAGCTCCTTGCGGGCCTTGGCGTCCTCCTTGCCCGTCCGCGCGTCCACGACGGACAGCGCCGGGAAGATCACTTCCTCGAACTGGACCGGCGTGTCCGTGTTCGTCAGCAGATGCGCTTCCCACAGCGAGCCGCCGTCCGGCGTCAGCCGGACCTGCTCCACCGTGTTCGGCGTGCCCTGGCTCTTCTTCCGGTCGGCGACATCCGGGGAAGGCGCCAGCGTGCCGTCGCTTACCCGCTTCATCGTCGCCGTGTCGAAGATCGACGTCTCCGCGGTCAAATAATCGGACACGTACAGCCTCCCGCCGTCCGCCGACAGCGCCAGCGCGCGCGGGTTGTCCCCCGCGGAGACGCTGTCCTTGACCTGCCGGCTCTCGGCGTCGACGGCCGACACCGTGCCGGAGCGATAGTTCGTGACATACAGCGTCCGGCCGTCCGGGCTCGCGACGATGCCGTACGGCTCGATGCCCGTCTTGACCGAGCCGAGCACGCTGCCCTTGGCGACGTCGACCCATTCCACCGAATCGGCATAGCGGCACGTCACGTAGAGCGTCTTCCCGTCCGCCGACAAAGCCAGCTCGCGGGGCTCCTTGCCGACGGCGATTTCCTTCGCGACCTTGCGGTTCTTCGCGTCGACGACGGACACGGTGTTGCTGTCGCCGTTCGCTACGTAGAGCGTCTCCCCGTCCGGGCTCGCGACGATGCTGCTGCCGGACTGGGGAGCCGGGGCCGCCTTCTCCCCGTCATGGGCGCAGCCGCCGAGCAACGCCGCGGCGGCGAGTGCTCCAGCACCCGCCGCCGTCATGACCGCCCGCCGTCCGTTAATCGGTAACTTCGACCGGAAGAAGGATCGGAGCAATCCCATGTTCACCATGTCCCTTCTGAATTTGCGGCACCGTGTCGCCGTCGGTGTTGCCGGAATCGTCGCCTTCCTTGTACGCGTCGCCGGTATCCCAGAATTCGCTGGCCTGCATGCCCTCGTCGAGCTTCGGCCCGTTGACGACATGCTTGAAGAACGTCACGTAGCGCTCTTGAATCGCGCTTTGGTCCAGCGCTTTCGCCGCATCGGCGTCGCCGCTCGTGTTCTTCAGATGTTCGAGCGCCAGACGGAACACCGCGGAGACGCCGCCCGCCGTGAACGCGTCGTAGCTGGCTTTGTCGCCGTTCGTCTTGTACGCCTGCAGCCCGTCGTCCCACAGCTTCTCGTCCATGGCCGCGTACAGCTTGCGGGCCGCGTCGCGGTACTTCTCGTCCTCGGTGACGAGGAACGCGGACGTCAGCCCGCGGATGGCGCCGATCTGCGCCCGAAGCGAAGTGTCGGCGCTCGCTTCGCCCTTCGCCGTGTCGTAGCCGGTCACGGCCAGGCCGTCCTTGTTGATCAGCGAATTCAGGATAAAATCCGCCTGCTTCACGATCATGTCCTTCGCCGCGGCGCCTTGCGGCGTATTCAGGCCTTCGGCCGCTTCGCCGTTCGCGTAGCCGACCGGCAGGCCGTCGATCGCGCGCTCGAACATGCGCAGCGCCTCGATCGTATAGCCCGCCTGGAACGTGTCCACCTGCGCGCCCTGCGCGGCGCCGTCCGATTCCGTCACGAACGCGCCGGCCTTCTCGTTCCAGTGGCGGTTCTTCACGTTGTCGAACACGGCGAGCAGCACGTCGCGCGCGACGGTGTACGGGTCCGTGGAGTCGACGTCGTTGGCGTCGTCGGCATCCGTGTTGACGGCCGGCGCCGCCGGGAACGGGTCGCCGTCGAAGACGCGCGCGAACGCCGGGTTGCGGTTCGGGTTCGCCGGGCGCTGATCGGTCATGCCGAAGAACTCCGACGCCGGCCAGAGCATCAGCCACTGATCCTGCAGCAGGCTGCGGCCGTCGGATACCTTCAGGCTCTTGACGCCGGCGAAGTCCTTGCTGCCGTCCTCCTCGACGTCGACCGCGTGCGGCAAGTAGCCTTCGGACGAAGCCGACAGCGCGCCGACCGACTTCGCGGATGCGTTATAGAACAGGTTGTCGCGGACGTACAGCAGCTTGTTCCAGACCTCGTCGGTCAAAATCATCCCCTGCATGCCGTCGACGGAGCTGACGCCGAGCTTCAGCCCCTGGCCGCCTTCCGGCCCTTCCTTCGCCGTCGACGCGTCCACTTCTTCGTCGCTCTTCGCGTCGTGGAGGTTGCCGAGGAAATCTCCGGCCCACAGCGACTGCTTCAGCATCGCGCCGCCGTACGCGGCCGGCACGAGCTGCTTCTTCATCTTGTCGCGGTCCCAGCGGAGCGACGCGAAATTCACTTGGTAATTCGGGATGTACGCGCCGTTCTCGCCGTCGGCGAACTTGCCGGTATCGACCGGCTGCGGGTATTGCGGGTCGCCCGAGGCATATTCGATGAACGTCGGGAACATGTTCTGCTGAATGTCCTCCGCGGGCTGGCCGACGCTCTCGGCCATATGCCGGAACCGGGACGCGAGCAGCTCGTTGTTGGAGACGCCGGCCGCCTTCGCTTCCAGCGCGGTCGCCGGGCCGTTCGCCAGGTGCAGGCCGAGCCCGGACTTCTCCACGACCTCGTACATGCCCTCCTCGGAATACTCGTACGATTCGATGCCCGCTTTATAGTCGAACGCGGTCGGCTCGTCGATCTTGCCCGCGTCCAGCACGTCGAGATCGACGCCGAGCGACTCCGCCAGCGGTTCGCCGGACAGCTCGAATTCCGCGTAAGCGAACATGTTGCCGGCCGTGTCGAAATTATAGTCCGTCACCTTGACGTGCGCGCCGTCGTTGCTGCAGCCGGCTGCCGCCGCCGAGACGGCGAGCAGCGCGGACATCACGGCGGCTCCGGTCGTTGTTTTGCGCCATTTCATCGAAAGAAGACCCCTTACCTATAAGAGTGAATGGATGGAAGATGATGTCGATCTAATTAACAATGATAATCATTATCACGCAAAGCGAATTCTACTCTTTTTCCCAAGCGTTGGCAACGTTTTTTTTGCGGGCCGCGCAATTTCGGCGCAAAGTTTGTCCTGCTCGCGAACGGGCCCGCATACCTTAATCGTAGCCGCGTTTTCGTCATGCGCCCGATGCGCTTGCGCCGGCGGGAAAGGAGCTTCGGCGACGTGCACGATTTCCAGCATATTTTCATCAGCATTATTATAGAAGCGTTTCCGTTCATCCTGCTCGGCGTCCTCGCGTCCGCCGTGCTGCAGGTGTTCGTGTCCGACCGGCTGATCGCGCGGCTGACCCCGCGCAACCCCGTCGCCGGCGTGCTCTTCGGCTGCCTGCTCGGGCTGCTGCTGCCGCTGTGCGAGTGCGGCATGATTCCGATCGTCCGCCGGCTCATCCGGAAGGGCATGCCGCCCTACATCGGCATGGTGTTCATCTTCGCGGGTCCGGTTCTCAATCCGATCGTGTTCGCTTCCACCCTGGGCGCGTTCGCCGCCGAGCCTGCGATCGCCTATGCCCGGATGGGCCTCGCTTTCTTCGTCTGCCTGCTGCTCGGCTTCGCGCTGTACGCGTTCATGAAGCGCAATCCGCTCAAGCTCGGCCTGCACTCCTTCGTCTCGCCCGGCCGCCGGCCGGACGGCGATTACCAGTACAACCACGGCCATGCGAACGGCGGCGTCGCGGAAAGGGTGCAAGCAACGTTCGCGCACGCGTCGGAGGAGTTCTTCGATATCGGCAAATATCTGATCATCGGCGCCTTCGTCGCCGCGCTCGCGCAGTCGCATGCCGATCCGGGCCTCCTGACGGCCGTCGCCGCCTCGCCCGCGCTGGCCTCGCCGTTCATGATGGCGGCCGGCTTCGCGCTGTCGCTCTGCTCGACGTCCGACGCGTTCGTCGCCTCGTCGTTCCACGGCGTCTTCGGCCCCGGCGCGCTGCTCGCGTTCCTCGTGTTCGGCCCGATGGTCGACGTCAAGAACGTCCTGCTGCTCTTCTCCGCCTTCCGCAGCCGCACGATCGTCGGCATCATCGCGTTTCTGATTGCCGCGGTCTGGATCGGATCGCTGCTGACGGAGAAGCTCGTATTCGGAACCTGAATCCCATGATCCACATGAACCGCGCGAATCCCGCTCATCCCGAAGAAGGAGGTCATGCGCCATGCCGCCCTTGTCGACCCGGCAGCGAAGAACGATCGCGCATCATTTGATCCGGTGCTGCATCCTCGCCGCCTTCGGCTTCTACATCGTCTTCCTGACGCGCGCCGGCGCTCTCGTCCGCTACGTCGAGCCGAATCTTGCCACGGCCGTCAAGCTGTCCGCGATCGGCCTGTTCGCGACGGCCATCTACCAGCTTCACGCCGCGCTCCAGGAATGGCAAGGCACCTCGGCCGCCGCCTGCGACTGCAACCACGAGCCGCCCGCTTCCCTGGCCGCCAACGTGCTCGTCTACGGGCTGTTCCTGCTTCCGCTCGCGCTCGGCTTCGCGTTCTGAGCTGGCAATAATTACATCCCGATCCGGAGCGGCGCCGCCGAATAAACGCTTCCAGCGCACCCATACTAAGGGTACGCGAAGGAGGTGAAGACGAATGGCGAACAACCGCAGCAGCAACTCCCTGCTCGTCCCGCAATGCAACGCGGCGCTCGATCAAATGAAGTACGAGGTGGCCCGCGAAATCGGCGTGTCGATTCCGCAAGACGGGTATTACGGCATGATGGCGACCCGCGACGCCGGCGCGCTCGGCGGAAACATCACGCGCAGACTCGTGCAAATGGCGGAAATGCAGCTTGCAGGAAGAGCTTCCCGGTAACGGCCAAGCGAAGTTCCTCCAAGGCAACCGCTTCATAGAGACGAAAAAAGCTGCCCCATGAGCCGAGGCAGCTTCTTTGTTATGTATGAAGGCGCGGTCAAGGCGCGTCGCGCAGGGTTTGCGGCCCGTGCTTCGGCGTATACCGGAACATGCCGCTCGCCAGATTGTAATTGCTTTCGAAGAGAATGCCGGCCGTCCAGGCGCCCGACCGGACCGAGAAATCGTACATGATCTCCCCGTGCGTCCAACTGCGTTTCAGCTTGATGGAATCGACCGCCATCTGGCGGAACGCCTGCACCTGCTCCCGCGTCATTCCCTGCTCCGCCGGCCCGATCCGCCCGTTTTTGCTTTCGATGGGGTTATGGCGAACGCCGTACTTCCCGACGACATTGTTGCGGATTTGAATGATTACGGTTCCCGCCAACGAATAAAGCAGCTCGTCTTCCAACTGTCTAAACACGAAATCGATTTGCCGAGATAAAGGCATTGCCTCCAGATTCACTATTCCCGCCTCCGTCGTCCTGTTTTAGATGAAACTTCCATCTCATCCAATGGTCCCATTATAGGACAACATTCCCAATCTTACAACAGTTTTTTACAAATACCTTACAGATTTTTTGGTCCTTTCGACACCCGACCTCGGACATATTACAGTACTTTCGACATGAGTCGTTCGAATCGAACCGGATGAGACGAATATAGACAAAAAGCACTGCAATGCTATAATAGGATTATTCCAAAATTAGGAGGAGCGAGCCTCATGCCATGGTTCTCTTCATTATCGATTCGTAATAAACTGCTGACGGGCTGCTACGCCATCGTCGCGCTGTTCGCGATCGCCCTGCTGCTCGGATTGGCGATTACCGGCGGCAGCATGCTGCTCGGCCTCTGCATCGTCGCGATCGCCGCAATCGTCGCGTATCCGCTTGTCCGCGTGATGGAGACAGCGCTTACATCCTCCATCCAAGACATGACGTCCATCGCGTTCGGCATCGCCAAGGGCGACTTCACCCAGAAGGTGGACGTTTCCTCCTCCTCGCTCGGCGAGCTCGGGCATTCGTTCAACAGCATGGTGGACAAGCTTCGCGACATCTTGAAGGAGACCTCGACGATCTCGCGCGTCGTCAACGATACGAGCCGCAGCATTTTCGATAAAAACGTCGAGCTGAAGCAGGTTATGGAGCAGGTCGCCGCGTCGGCCGGCGAGCTGGCGACCGGAGCGGGCGAAATCTCCGAGGACGTCGGCGACATGGCGGAATCCATTCGCGAGATCGAAGACAAGGTCGGCGCCTACGCCCACGCGACGCAGGAGATGAACGCGCGCTCCGAGCAGACGCTCGGCCTCGTCGCCCGCGGCCGCCAGGCCGTCGACAGCCAGGCGCAGGGCATGACGCGCAACGTCGAGGCGACGGCGCAGGTCGCGGCCACGATCGAGGATCTGGCGCGCAAGGCGCAGGGCATCTCGTCCATCACGCGCACGATCTCCGACCTGGCGGAGCAGACGAACCTGCTGTCGCTGAACGCCTCGATCGAAGCGGCCCGCGCCGGCGAGCACGGCCGCGGCTTCGCCGTCGTCGCGCAGGAGGTCCGCAAGCTGGCCGAGGAATCCACTTCCTCCACGAAGGAAGTCTTCACGCTCGTCCGCGACATCGACGCCGGCGTGCGGCAGGCGATCGCGAACATCAAGGTCAACGAAGAAGTCGTGCAGCTGCAGCTGCACATGCTGCGGGATTCCGAGCACGTCTTCTCGGAGCTTGTCGGGAGCGTCGAGTTCATCACGGCCGAGATCGCCCGCTTCTCCGCCGAGAGCGACGCGATGCTCGAAAGCGCGCGGAAGATTTCCGAAGCGATCCAGAGCATCTCCGCCATCACGCAGCAGTCCGCGGCCGGGACGGAGCAGGTGTCCGCCGCCATGAACGAGCAGATCGGCTCCGTCCAGGCGGTCGTCTCCGAGACGGAGAAGATGCAGCAGATCGTCATGCAGCTGCAGCGCACGATGTCGATCTTCAAAATTTAATCCGCGTCCCGCCCGCGACGCCTTGCGCGGCGGTCGCGACGCGGAAAGAGCCGCCCCCGGTCAAAGCCGGGGGGCGGCTCTTTCGTCTGCTCGCTTATCGCGCCGGGACGCGCGCGTCTGCATGCGTGACTTTACGTTACTCGCGCAGCTCTACAGCCCTTTGCCGTATTCGTAGCCGATCGCGCTCAAGAACGCGCGCGCCAGCACGGCGTGGCCGATCTGGTTCGGGTGGACGCGGTCCCAGGCGAGCGTGCCGGCGTAGAGATGCTCCAGCACGGCGTTGAACGCCGCCTGCGTGTCGACGAACAGCGTGCCGTACTTCTCGGCCACGCGCTTGACGGCCGCGCCGTAGCGGTCCATTTGCGCCCGCATGAGGTCGTTCTCGTTCGATTCGATGTAGAACGGCGTCATCAGGACGAGCCCTTTCAGCTGCGGCAGCGTCGCCGCGACGAGCGAATCCAGCGTCGCCTCGTACTCGTCCAGGTACACGTGCGATTCCTTGATCGTCGGCGTATCGAACTGCCGCCAGACGTCGTTCGTGCCGATCATGACCGACAGCCAGTCCGGCTTCAGGTCCACTACGTCGGTCTGCCAGCGTTCCTTGAGATCGCGCACGTTGTTGCCGCCGATCCCCATGTTCGTCACGCGGATGCCGCGCTCGGGGTAGGCCGCCGAAATCAGGGCGTCGACGAGGCCTACGTAGCCTTTGCCGATCGCGTCGAACAAGCCTTCCCCGACCGGTCTCGCCCGGCCGCAGTCGGTGATGGAATCGCCGATCATGACCAATCTTTCGTTATTGCCGATAAGCATGCCGCGTCAGCCTCCTCTTAATAATCGCCCAGGAAGAATCGAATCGTCTTGTCGTTGAAGCCCGGCAAGCCTTCGTGGCCGAAGTCCGGGTAGATTTCCAGCCGCTTCGGCGCGGTGATCTTGTTGTACGCGGCGAATTGCGTCGACGGCGGGCAGATCGTATCCATGAGGCCGACGCCCATCATCACCTCGCCCCGGATGCGGTTCGCCAAATGCTGAATGTCGATGTAGCCGAGCTTCGTGAAGATCTCGTCCTCCCGCTTATGCTGCGGATCGAAATGGCGGAAGTACGTGCGCAGCTCCGCGTACGCGTCCTTGGCCAGGTCCATTTGCCACACCCGGCGGTAGTCGCTCAGGAACGGGAACACCGGCGCCAGCTTCTTGACGCGCGGCTCCAGCGCCGCGCAGGCGATCGTCAAAGCGCCGCCTTGCGAGCCGCCCATGGCATAGACGCGCTCCGGATCCACTTCGGGGCTGCCGATCGCGATGCCGGCCAGCTGCGCGCAATCCAGGAAGACGTGCCGGAACAGCAGCTCGTCCGGATGATCGTCCAGCCCGCGGATGATATGGCCGTTCAGCGTCGTGCCCGTTACGCCTCCGCCGTCCTGGGAATAACCGCCCTGTCCGCGGACGTCCAGCGCGAAGACGGAGAAGCCGAGCGATACGATGCCCAGCTTGTCCGTCCAGTCGCCGGCGTTGCCGCTGTAGCCGTGAAATTGGACGACCGCCGGATGCGGCCGTTCCGCATCGCGCGGACGCGCGTACTTGGCATGGATCCGCGCGCCGCGGACGCCCGTGAAATATAAATCGAAGCATTCGGCCGACGGCGTCTGGAATTCGCTCGGCACGAGCTCGACCGCGGCGTCGACGGCGCGCATCTCCGCCAGCGCCCGTTCCCAGTAATCGTCGAAATCGGCAGGCCTCGGATTGAGTCCTGAATACGTTTGCAATTCCTTGAGCGGCATATCGATCGTTGGCATTGGAACGCTATCCCCTTTTTCGCGTGATCGGTTCCTTCTCATGTTACGTCTTCAATGCAACGCTGTAAAGTGCCGATTCCGATTTTCGTGAATGCGCGATTACGCAGGCGGGCAAAATGACTTCATGAAGGAGGGACGGCCATGCGAAGATGGTGGGAAGCGCGAAAAGCGCTGCTGCTGGCGGCATGCATGCTGCTGGCCGCGTCCGCGGGGGCCGAGCCGGCAAGCAGCAAGCGGTCCGCCGCGGCGGGAAGCGAATACCGACCTCAAGCGCAGCATCCGTCCGAAGAGACCGGCGCCTTCTCCGGCGTCCGGCGCCCGAAGAAGAAAAAGCCCGCGATTTCGTGGGTGGCGCTGCAGCAGCGCTATCCCGGCGCCTTCGTCATCGGCGGCTCCCGGCGCTTTCGCCGGGTCGCGCTGACGTTCGACGACGTGCCGGATCCCCGTTACACGCCGCAGGTGCTCGAAACGCTGGCGCGCTACAAGGTCCGCGCGACGTTCTTCGTCGTCGGCCAGCGCGCGGCCGCCCATCCCGCGATCGTGCGGCGGATGCAGCGGGAAGGCCACATCATCGGCAATCATTCCTTGAACCATCCCGTCTTCTCGCGGATCTCGCAGTACGCCATGCAGCAGCAGGTTCTGCGGACCGACTGGATTCTGCGGCCGCTCGTCGGCTACAGCCCGAGATTCGTTCGTCCGCCGTACGGCGAGATCACGCCGGCGCAGGTGGAATGGCTGAGCGGCAAAGGCTTCACCGTCGTCAACTGGGACGTCGACTCCGAAGACTGGCGAAGCATCGACAGCAGCGCCATTCTCATCAACATCAAGCGGACGCTGCAGCCCGGCTCGATCGTCCTGCAGCATGCCGGCGGCGGCACGGGGCAGGATCTGTCCGGCACGGTCGCGGCGCTGCCGCGCCTGATCAAGCTGCTGCGGAGCAAAGGCTACGCGATCGTCACGCTGCCGGAGCTGCTCGGCCGTCCGGCGGCCCGCCGGCTGCCCTGAGCGGGCCGAACGGCTTGCTTTCGCCGAGCCGCCGCGCCCGGAGACGATTGTCGCACTGCCCGTGATGAAGCTACCGCGCACGAATAAACGCAGCATAGAAAACGGCAGCCCCCCGCGGGCTGCCGTTTGTCATCGTGCGCTTATTTATTGAGAATGAAGACCTTGACGTTCTGGAAGCCGAACTCGCTGGCTTGCTTCTGCGATTGCGGAACGAAAATATCGATTCGGTTGCCGGAGATGGCGCTGCCCTGGTCGGACGCGACCGCGAGCATGCCGCCGGACGGCAAACCGCCGTGGTCGTAGCCGGTAATGTACACTTTGGTTCCCATCGGAATGACGTCGGGATCGACCGCGATCGTTCCGAGCTTCAGCGGGTTGCCGAAGTAGTCGACGGGGCCCCAGCCGTTCTCGGAGGCCGCTGCCGTATAGGCGCTTGCTTTGACCGTCATGACGTCCGAGTAGACGTACGACTTGCCGTTCACCGACACGCGGTCGCGCTGCGGCTTCCTGGCGGCCGATGGCTTGACCGTCGTTTTCTTGACGCCCGTCTTCATGGTTTTCGAAGCAGTCGCTGCCGCTTTCTTCGCCGGCGCTTTCTTAGCCGCCTTCGGCGCGGATTTCTTCGCCACGGCCGCCGGGGCTTTCTTCGCAACGGCAACCTTGGCTTCCTGCTTCAGGACGCGCGCAGGACCCGCGGTCTTGACTTTCTCGGCCGCCGGGATGACCAGCATCAAGCCGTCGTAGATGTTGCCGGCTTCCACGAACGGGTTCGCCTGCTGCAGCAGATCGACGCTGACGCCGAACTTTTGGGACAGCTTCCAGAACGTGTCGTCGTTCTGTGCTTTGTACGTGCCTTCCGCGTGCGCGGCTGCGCTTTGGGCGAAAATGACGAGGCCGAGCGCGGCGGCCACGATGCCCTTCTTCCAATGATGACGATTCATGTTGTCGGTTGCCTCCTTAGGATTTACGGTCGCATGCCCGGAAAGCAGGCATAAGAACGTCATTACGAAGAGGACAGATCCGCCGAGCGGGTGCGGAACGAAGACGCCATCTTCGCATGCGGCCTACGAGGTTAGTTGTCGGATTCGGGTCGAGGAGTTCGACCCTACGCGCGGAACGCGCGATTCACCCCAGCGCCAAAAGCGCGGTGAACCCGTCATGTGATACGCATCAGATGACGGGAACGGAGCAACGTGACTTGCTCCCAAAAGATCCCCCGTACGAGTTATCGTTTCGGCTCGCGTAATAGGATAACACAGCTGCTTCGGCCAACCTACCGGTAAATCCGTCCAGCAGGCCGGGCCGGCGCATCGTTTCACTCGTTTTTGGGCAAGGAAATCGTCACCGTCGTGCCTTTGCCGTGGGCGCTGGCGATGTCGATCTTGCCGCGGTGGCCTTCGATGATGCGGTAACAGATCATGAGGCCGAGCCCCGTTCCGCCGTCCTTCGTCGTGAAAAACGGGCCGCCGAGCAGGGGCAGCTGCTCTTCCGGAATGCCGACGCCCTGGTCCTCGATCGACACCGCGATGTCCCCGCTCCCGGCCGACTTCAGCCGGATGGCGACGGTTCCGCCCTGCGGCATCGCCTCGATCGCGTTCTTGAGCACGTTGACGAACACCTGCTTGAGCTGATTCTCCTCGCAGAGGAGCTCCGCCGCTTCGGCGTCGTAGTTGGCGGACAGCTGCACGTTGTTCATGATCGCCTGCGTCTCGAGCAGCGTCAGCACGCTCTGGATCGTCTTGATCAGGTCGTGCCGGCGGAACTGGTTCGCCTGCGGCTTGGCGAGCGCCATGAATTCCTGCACGATGGCATTGATCCGGTCCAGCTCCACGAGCATGATGTCGAAATAATCGTGGTAGCTGTTGATCCTCGTTTTGAGAAATTTGGAAAATCCGATCAGAGACGTAAGCGGGTTGCGAATCTCGTGCGCGATGCCGGCCGCCATCTGGCCGACGACCGACAGCTTCTCGGATTGGATGAGCGCCTCCTCTTCCCGCTTCCGGTCGCGGATATCGCGGAAGACGCTCTGCACGACCGTCCCTTTGCCGGGATAGTCGCGGATGCGGGTGCTCGAGACTTCGACGTCGATGATCTCGCCCGCGGCGCTCACCAGCTTCGACTCCTCGAACTCGTTGGGCTCGTCCGTGCCCAGAATCGCCTTCAGGCGGTGCCTCGCCTTCTCGCGGACGTCCGGATGGAGGTAATGGCTCACGAACGGCCTCGCCAGCAGCTCCGCTTCCGTCACGCCGAGCAGGCGCAGTCCGGCTTGGTTGGTGAAGATGACCGTATCGCCGTCATGCACGAAGATCGGCTCCGGCAAATATTTGATGAGCCGGCGGTAGCTCATGGAATCGGGATGAAGATCGTTCGCCACCGGTTCCTTGCGCCCGATCGTCCGGAGCGTAAGCGTTCGTTTTAACTTCGAAGCAAGCACGCGATTGCAGTAAACGGCTTTGCGCCTCATGGTCCGATCCATCCCCCGAAACGAGTCTCTTAGGCTTAATTCGCTTCGGATTCGCCAAACCCTGCGACATTAAAAACAATTAATGTTGCGCCATGCCCTTCGTCAGGACGACGATGCCTTCGCCGAAGATCGGCAGGATGCGGTCGAGCAGGATGGCCGTCGGCTCCGTATGGCCGGCATACGTGCTGACGAAGCCCTGGATATAGTAGAACAGCACCCGGGCCCGGTTCGTCGCGGCCTCGCCGCTCTCGCCGCCTTCCGCCTCGGCGGGAGGGACGACCCGATTCAGCGAATCGCGCATCGTCGCGAACAAGCGGTTGCGGATGACGTTGATTTCGAGCGCCGGCGCGGGATCGTCGACCCGCACGGAACCGGACATGAACAGAACCGTATGCAGGCTGCCGCTGCTCAGGCAGAAGACGACGTACCGGCCGCACACCGCCATTAGGCATTCCAGTGGCGACGCGTCCGCCTTCTCCAATTCCTCGCGGAAGCCGCGCTCGAGCTCCAGCAGCGACGGAATGGCGATATGCTGCAGCAGCTCCTCCTTGTTCTTGAAATACAAATAAATCGCCGTATGCGAGCACCCCGCCCGCTTCGCGATTTCGCGCATCGTCACGTGCTCGTAGCCCTGCTCGGCGAACAGCTCGGCCGCGGATTGGCGGATCGCCGCCTTCATGTCTTCGGTCATTTGCTTTCTTCGCGTCGTCGTCATCGTTTGCGACAAGCCCCCTTTTATTTGCTAACCATTGGTTATATCATATACGGCGCCCCTCGAAATGTAAAGAAAGGCGGCCCCGGAAGGGCCGCCTTTGGCGTAAAGCGCGGTTATAAGCGTTTAGTTCGTGAATTCCTGTACCCATTCGCCGTTGTAGTACGCCACGCCGATTTTGCCGTAGTGGCTGCCCAGGATGTTCGCCTTATGGCCGGCGCTGTTCATCCAAGCCGTCATGACTTCCTGCGGCGTGCGCTGGCCCTTGGCGATGTTCTCGCCGGCGTAAGAATAGTTCACGCCATAGGCACGCATCATATCGAATGGCGAGCCGTAAGTCGGGGAGTTATGGTCGAAATAGTTCTTGGCGTACATGTCTTTCGCTTTGTCCATGGCGACCTTCGACAGCAGCGCGTCGGATTTCAGCGCGGGCAGACCCGCGTTCGCGCGCTCCTTGTTCACGAGGGTCACGACTTGCGAAGCGAATTGGCTCTTGTCCGTCGTGCTCGCGCCCGTGCTTGGGTTCGTGCCCGTCCCTGCGTTGGAGCCAGTGCCCGCGTTCGAGCCCGCGCCCGTATTCGAGCCCGTGTTCGTTCCCGCGCCCGTACCCGTGCTCGGGTACCATCCGCCGGATGTAGGCACCTTCACGATAATGCCCGGCCAAATCACGTTCGGGTTGGCGATGGACGGATTCGCGCCGATGAGCGCGTTCAGGTCGATGCCGTATTGTTGGGCGATTTGATAAAGCGTGTCGTTGCTCGTCACTTTATACGTTACGGAAGCGTTCGGAGCCGCTGCCTCCGCTTTGTTCAGCGCTGCGCCCCCAAGCGCGATCAGTCCTGCCGCGAGAACGCTTGCGACGCCTACGCGAAACGGTTGCATGTTCATGAAATGATCCTCCTCATGTGCTAAAGTGTTGCCGGCCTTCCGACGCCACCCATGGTAACACGGGAGTAATCTCATGATAACCCCATAAAATTTTCCAGCACGACCTTAATCAAGGCGGGAATCGGCACGGGGATCAGGACTGCAAATAGTAATGCGGCAGCGCTTCGTCGTCCACGTAATCGAGGCTGTCCGCCTTCTTCAGGTTGCATTCCGCGCAGGCGCAGACGCAGTTGGCCGGCGTGGACAAGCCGCCCTTGGACTTCGGCAGCACATGGTCGATCGTGTCTCCGTAATTGCCGCAATACCGGCAGACGTAATCGTCCCGCTGCAGCACGAGAATCCGAAAATCGGCCTTCGTGTACAGCTTGTGGATGAGGCCGGGATGAATGATGCCCGCCGCGCCTTCCTCCACCATCCGGACGGCCATTTCCGTCGGGATTTCCGTCGACCAACGCTTGCCCGTCTCGCGGCGGCCGCGCAGCCGGATCATGCCGCGGCCGCGGTCGTTCAAGAGGGACGTCTTGAACGAGAAATTGCCCTTTACGGGATGGATGACCCGGTTCGGCGGCCGCCGGCCTCCGCCGGACGCCGCCTCGGCATCCCGCCCGGCCTGCCGCTTCGCCGCCTTCCCGCGGCGGCGCTTGCGCTTCCGCTTGCGCAGCGGCGCTTGCTCGGCCGCCGCGTCGCCGGTCCCCGCCGCCGGCGCTTCCGCCGCCGGGGAGCCGCCGTCCTCGGCCGCCGGCCCAGGAGCGGCCGGCGCCTCCGCGCGCGCTGCCGCCGCGGGCTCCGCCGCTTCGGCGGCCTCGCGCGCCGCGTCCGGGCGGCGCAGCTCGGCGGGCTTCTTCCTTCTGCGGCGCCGCTTCCGCTTCGGCTTCGCGGGCGTCTCGCCCTCGAAGGCGCCGCCCTCGGAGGCGGCGATCTCCGCCGCGGCGCCTTCCGCCGCCGCGGCCGGTTCGCCCGCGATCGCCGCCGTCCGCGGCCGTTGCCGCGCCGGGGCCGTCGTCTCCGCGGCCGCGGACGTCATCGCCGTCGGCCCCTCCGCTCCGGCCGGAAGCGTCACGTCGCGCTTGCGCTTGCGCAGGCACGCCCGGCAGGTGCCGCGCCTTCCCGCGCCTCCCGACCGCTTCGTATAAGCGGACAGCGGCTTTTCCGTGCCGCAGACCGCGCATGCTTTCAATTCCGTCATCTTCGTTTCCGCTCCGTTCGTCTCGTTCATATCATAAGCCCGTGCAGCTTGCGAAACTGCTCCGGCGTCATGCCTTCCGCTTTGCCGAATGCCGCGATGAAATGGCTGGAATCCCGGTATCCCGACAGCTGGGCGATTTCCTTGATGGAGAGCTTGTTATCGCCGAAGCTCATCATTTCTTTAGACTTCATGATGCGAAGTCGAATCAGGTACGCGTACGCCGTAATGCCGAACGCTTGCCGGAAGAGGGAGTTCAGGTACCGGGGGCTGATGTCGAGCTGCGTCGCCATGTCGGGCAGCCCGATCTCGGGGTCGCCGTACTGCTCGTCGAGCCAGTGCAGCAGCGGGTCCAGCTTCTCCAGATGCTGATGGACGGACGAGCGCCCGCCCTTCTGGCCGTAAATTTTCACCATCGTCAGGAACCGGTACAGCGCCGCCGAGGCGTTCAGTCCCGTCCGGTCCTCGTCCTTCTGCACCAATTCGATCATCTGCACGAGCTGCGACGTGATCGGCGCGTCCTGGTTCCAATGAAGCCATTCCGTATGCCGGATGCCGAGCGCCGCCAGCATGGAGCCGGCCAATTCGCCGCCGAACGTCACGTACAGGGTGGACCACTTCCTGCCGCCCTTGGCGGCGTAGGCGTGCGGCACCCCGGGAAAGAGCAGCGAGCCGTTGCCCGGCGGCAGCGCGTAGCGGCGGCCGTTCAGCAAGAACTCCCCTTCGCCCTCCAGCGTCTGCAGCCAATGAAAATTGGGATAGCCTTTCGTCCGGTCGACCGATTCCTGATCCGGATTGTAGCCGATGCTGTCCATATATAACGGCAAATCGAATTCGCCGAGGGTAAACATGTAACGGTTCCGATGGGCATTCGCCTGCAAGATGCGATGTTCATCCAGCTGTTCCATATTATCATATCCTGCCAATCGTATTTTATATATCCTTACGGACAAGCATACCATAAAATGGACTTATTATCACTATTCACAGCAAAGGGGAGCTTAAAACATGGACACGACGCATCTGCCCAAAATGTTATATGGCGGCGACTACAACCCGGAGCAGTGGGATCCTTCGGTCTGGCCGGAGGATATGCGCATGCTGGAGCTTGCCGGCATGAACGTCGCCACCGTCAACGTGTTCTCGTGGGCGATGATTCAGCCGGCTGAAGATACGTACGATTTCGCGACGCTCGACCGCATCATGGACATGCTGGCGGCCAACGGCCTTCACGCCTGCCTGGCCACGGGCACGGGCGCCCATCCGGCCTGGATGGCCCGCCGCCATCCGGACGTGCTGCGCACGGACTTCGAAGGCCGCAAGCGCAAATTCGGCGGCCGGCACAATTCCTGCCCGAACAGCCCTTCCTACCGCATGTACGCCGAACGCCTGGCGGACAAGCTGGCGGACCGCTACAAGGACCATCCCGCGCTGCTGCTGTGGCATATCTCCAACGAATACGGCGGCGACTGCTATTGCGACAACTGCGCCGCGGCGTTCCGCGTCTGGCTGCAAAAGAAATACGGCACGCTCGAGAAGCTCAACGAGCAGTGGAACACCCGCTTCTGGAGCCATACGTTCTATGACTGGGACGAGATCGTCCCGCCGAACGCGCTGTCCGAGCAATGGGCCGAGACGCGCACGAACTTCCAAGGCATCTCGCTCGATTACGCCCGCTTCAATTCCGACGGCATGCTCGACTGCTATAAGCTGGAGCGCGACGCGGTCCGCCGGCATACGCCGGACGTCCCGGTCACGACCAACCTCATGGGCACGTACAAGCCGCTCGACTACTTCAAATGGGCGAAGGAAATGGACATCGTGTCCTGGGACAATTATCCCGGCATGGATACGCCGGTCAGCTTCACGTCCATGACGCACGACCTGATGCGCGGCCTGAAGGGCGGCCAGCCGTTCCTGCTCATGGAGCAGACGCCGAGCCAGCAGAACTGGCAGGCCTACAACACGCTGAAGCGCCCCGGCGTCATGCGGCTGTGGAGCTACCAGGCCGTGGCGCACGGCTCCGACAGCGTGATGTTCTTCCAGCTTCGCCGCTCTGCCGGCGCCTGCGAGAAATACCACGGTGCCTTGATCGAGCACGTCGGCCACGAGCATACCCGCGTCTTCCGCGAATGCGCGGAGCTCGGGCGGGAGCTGGACCGGTTCGGCGCGAAGCTGCTCGGCACGCGGCTTCCGAGCCGCATCGCGATCCTGTACGACTGGGAGAACCGGTGGGCGATCGAGCTGTCGAGCGGACCGTCCGTCGACCTGAAGTACGTCAATGAAATCCAGCGGTACTACGACGCGCTGTACGAGCTCGGGCATCAGGTCGACCTGATTTCCTTCGAGGACGAGCTGACGGGGTACGACCTCGTGCTGGCGCCGGTCATGTACATGGTCAAGCCGGGCATGGCCGAGCGGCTGGAGCGGTTCGTCGCGAACGGCGGCACGTTCCTGACCACGTTCTTCAGCGGCATCGTGAACGAGAACGACCTCGTCGCGCTCGGCGGGTACCCGGGCGAGCTGCGCAAGCTGCTCGGCATCTGGGCGGAAGAGATCGACGCGCTGTTCCCGGGCCGTACGAACGCGATCGTCATGAAGGAAGCGCACGGCGCGCTGGAAGGCGCTTATTCCTGTTCCCTGCTCTGCGACCTGATCCATGCCGAAGGCGCGGACGTGCTGGCGGAATACGGCGAGGATTTCTACCGCGGCATGCCGGTGCTGACGCGCAACCGGTTCGGCGAAGGGGAAGCGTGGTACGTCGCCTCCGCCCCCGACGCCGCCTTCCTGCAGGGCCTGCTGGGGGAATTGTGCCGCGCGAAGGGCATCCGGCCGCTTCCGGGCAAGGCGCCCGGCGTGGAAGTGACGCGCCGCGAACGCGAAGGCAAGTCGTACCTGTTCGTGCTGAACCATAACGAGCACGACGCGACCGTCCGCCTGGACGGCCTGTCCGGCACCGATTTGATCACGGGCCGGGCCGTCTCCGGCGACGTCCGGCTGGCGGGACGCGACGTCCTGATCGTGGAGCATTTTGCTTGAACTCCCTCGCCTCCGAGTCGCATAGCCCTTTTTGCCGCTGAACATATTAGTGGTTAGAAAGGAGCTTGATACTCAGATGAAAAGATTTTTCGGAACGCTGCTGGGCATCGTGTTGGCTTTCGGGGTAGGGGCACTCATCTATAACTCCGTCAGGGGCACGACGCCGAACGGAACGTATCACTCGGCAAGCAAAGAAGCGCAACGCATTCGCACGAACTCCGTCGACCGTCTGCCGATGTACGCGCGGACCGACAGACCGAACAACGTCAACGCGTACGACAACGACCGTACCTTGCGCGCCAAAGGCGTGGACGTCAATCCGTTGAACGATTGGCTGCGCCAGCTGGTACCGGGCGCGGGCAACAATTACAACGGCACGACCGGCAATGCGGGCAACGCGGGCGCCGGTAACGCCGGCAACGGGTATTACAACGGCAATACGGGCAATGCCGGTTATCCGGGCAACGCCGGGAACTATCGGAACCCGAACGCCGGCACGGGTACCGGCACAGGCACGGGTACGGGTACCGGCACGGGTGCCGGCGCTGGTACAGGCACGGCAGCCGGCGGAAGCGCAGGTACGGTCGATTCCGGCATCGCGAACCAAATCCTTCAGCAAGTGAACGCGGAGCGTTCCAAAGCCGGCGTTCAGCCGCTGACGCTCAGCGCCGAACTGAACAAAGTCGCGCAAGCCAAGTCGGTCGACATGCGGGACAAAGGCTATTTCGACCATCAATCGCCGACGTACGGCAGTCCGTTCGATATGATGAAATCGTTCGGCGTCAGCTATTCGTACGCGGGCGAGAACATCGCGGCCGGCCAGCAAGGCGTCCAAGCCGTCATGACCGCTTGGATGAACAGCCCGGGCCACCGCCAAAACATTCTCAGCCCCAACTACACCCAGCTTGGCGTCGGTTATGCCAAGGGCGGCAGCATGAACCCGTACTGGACGCAGGAATTCATCCGTCCGTAAACGGGCAGATCAAGCACGGCATTCTTCCGCAAGCGGAAGGCGCCGTGCTTTTTTCGTCCGCCCGTTCGTGCTGGTCCGCCTTCGCCCGCCCGTTCCCGAACGTTCACGTCGGCCCGCCGCCACTCCGGTAGGCGCCGGGCGCCATCCCTTCTTCCTTCTTGAAGGTCTTGGCGAAATGGTGGACGTCGGCGAACCCGCAATAAGCCGCGATGTCCTCCAAGGAATGCGCCGTATGGCGAAGCAGCTCCCGGGCGTACTGAATGCGCAGCCGCAGCAAATACCGGTGCGGGGCGACGCCGAACTGCGCCTTGAACTTCGCGCTGAAGCGGGACGGCGACAAATTCGCGCGCGCCGCCATCTCCTGCACGGACAGCGGCTCCGACAAGCGGAACGACATGAACGACGTGACCCAGCTGAGCGGCTGCGGCGCGGCGCGCTCCGCTTCCTTCAGCCCTTCCGTGTGATCGTCGAGGATCGCGAGCAGCAGCTCGGACGCGAGCGTCTGGACGCGAAGCTGCGCGAGCGGGCTGCGGTTCTGCCAATTCTCGACCACCTCGAGGAACCGGTCGCGCAGCTGCACCGGCTGCTTCGGCCGAAGCTTGACGGGGATATGGACGCCCTGCAGGTCGTTTAGCCGCGGCTGCAGCAGATGCCGGTACGGCGCCAGATCGACCTGGCCGGGCCGCGTCGGATAACGCGTCTCGCGAAAGTCGTCATAGAACCAGTCGAGGTGGGCGAACGGCGTGATCGAATTCGTTTTTCCCTCGAGCACCGTCAAGCTCCCCGGTTGAATCAGACAAAACTCCCCGGCCCGGAACTCATAAGGCTCGCCGTCGACGTGAAAGAGGCATTCGCCTTCCTGAATGTAGACCAGCAAGTAATCGAGCAGCCGGCGGGCCGCCACGGTCCACGGGGTGCGGACGGCATAATCGCCCTCGCGGACGTACGGCACGACCGGATGGCGAACCAACAATTCGGACAGAAACAAGCGCTTTCATCCTTTCCCGCGCGACGCGTTCTCCTTCGAATCCATTATAGACGACGCAGTCGTTTTTGACAAAAGAGTCAGCGGTTTGGTACAAAGATTCCCCGCGCGCCTCGCTCTATAATGGAGTCATTCCAACCTGCATCCGTCCGGATGTTCCCCAAAAGGAGACGTTAGAACGACATGGCCATCCGAACCGACTACGCGCAGCTTCCTTCGCTGCAATCCGATTATCCGCTGTCGCCGGAGCAGATCGCTTCGTACCAGCGGAAGGGCCACATCAAGCTGGCGCACGTCGCGACGCCAGACGAAATCGCGGCGTACGAGCCCATTATCTCCGGCGTCGTCCGCGAGCGCGATTACCACACGAAGCCCGTCTCGGAGCGGGACACGTACGGCAAAGCCTTCATCCAGATCGGCAACCTGTGGCAGCTGAACGAAGGCGCCAAACGGTTCGTCATGGCAAGGCGCTTCGCCAAAATCGCCGCCGAGCTGATGGGCGTCGACGGCGTCCGCGTCTATCACGACCAAGCGCTGTTCAAGGAGCCGGGCGGCGGGCATACGCCTTGGCATCAGGACCAAGTGTACTGGCCGCTCGACACGCCGCACACGATCACGCTCTGGATGCCGCTCGTGCCGGTGTCCGAAGAGGTCGGCTCCATGACGTTCGTCGACGAATCGCAGAAGCTCGGCTACATGAGCCGCCAAGCGATCTCCGACGAGTCCCACAAGACGCTGGGCTCGTTCATCGCGGGCAAGCAGCTGCCGACGACGACTTACGGCGCCCTCGCCGCCGGGGACGCGACGTTCCATGCCGGCTGGACGCTGCATTCCGCCCCGGGCAACCCGTCCGAGACGATGCGCGAAGTCATGACGATCATCTACGTCGCGGACGGCGTCCGCATCGCCGAGCCGGACAGCAGCGCGCGGCAAAACGACCTGCGGGCCTGGTTCCCGGGCCTCGCGCCGGGCGACCTGGCCGCGTCCGAGCTCAATCCGCTCGTGTACAAAGCTTGATTCGCCCCTACCGAAAAGCCCGGCTTCGACCAATGGTCGAAGCCGGGCTTTTTATTACGGCCGGCGCGAGCGTGCGCCGGACCGTATGCGGTCCCGCATCGCAGCGCCGCGCGCCGATTTATTTACAAGCTGATGACTTTGCCCGTCGCCTGCGATTCGAACGCCGCAAGGATGACGGCCAGCGACTTGCGTCCTTCTTCGCCGGAAATGCTCGGCGGCGTATTCGTCACGAGGCATTCCACGAACGCGTCGATGACGCCGCTCGTCTGCTGCTTCTCGTTCGTGCTGATCGCGCCGACGTTATGCCGTTCGACGGAGCCGTTGCGCAGCTCGACGATGATCTGGTCGTGCGGATCCGTGCCGATCTTCATGACGCCGTTCTCGCACCAGAGCACCGTGCTGTTGTCTTCGCCCTTGTAATACGTCCAGCTGGCGACGAGCGTGCCGATCGCGCCGCTCTTCATCCGCAGCAGGCACGTGGCGTTATCGTCGATGTCCGTGTCCTTCTTGTCCAGCGTGCCGATGAAGCCCGTGACCTGCGCCACTTCGTCGCCCAGCAGATAGCGGATGAGGTCGGACTTGTGCACGCCGAGGTCGCCCATGGCGCCCATGATCGCTTCGTCCCGGCGGAAGAACCAGCTGCCCTTGCCGTCGACGCTCCAGCCTTCCGGACCGGGGTGGCCGAAGGAGGTGCGGAACGTCAGCACGCGGCCGAGCACGCCGCTGTCCAGAATCGCCTTCGCCTTCACGTGCGGCGGCATCAGGCGCTGGTTATGGCCGACCATCAGGTATACGCCGTTCTTGCTCGCCGCTTCGATCATCGTCGCCGCTTCCTCGTCCGTGGACGCCATCGGCTTCTCGACGAGCACGTGCGCGCCCGCGTTCGCGGCCGCGATCGCTACCTGCGCGTGCAGGTAGTTCGGCGTGCAGACGCTGACCGCGTCCGGCTTGATCTCCTTCAGCATTTCTTCGTACGAGGCAAATGCCTTGGCGCCGAACTCGTCGGCGAGCTTGTTCGCCCGCTCCAGCACGGGATCGACGAACGCGACGAGCGTGACGTTCGGGTTGACGGCGTATTCCGGAATATGGCGGCGCTGCGCGATCGCGCCGCAGCCGACGACGGCTACGCGAATGGTTGTCATGATAGCTTGCTCCTTCTCCCTAATGAATCGTTAATAGCGATATGACGCAGGTCCAACCACGGTTGAACGCGCGCACCGATCTCCGTTGCGTTACGCCTTGTGACCGTTCGCCTTGAGCCAGTCCATGCTCGTCTGCACGGATTCCAGCGGCGGGTTCGCGCACGTATCCTGCTCGACGACGATCCATTCCACGTCCGCTTTCGCCGCTGCGGCGATGATGTCGTTCAGGGCCAGATCGCCGCGGCCGAGCTCGACCGTGTCGATTTGTTTGCCCGGCTCGCCCTTGCGGAAATCCTTCAAGTGCAGCAGCGGCAGGCGGCCGGCGTATTTCGCGATGTACGCGAGCGGATCCTGGTTCGAATATTGCACCCAGCCGATATCCATCTCGACCTTCAGCAGATCGGCCGGCAGCTTCGTGTACATGGCGTCGAAGACGAATTCGCCGTCGATTTTGAGCGCGAATTCGAAATCGTGGTTATGGTAGGCGAACTGCAGCCCTTCCTGCTTCAGACGCTCGCCGATGCCGGCGAACTTGTCGATCAGCGCGCGCCAGAACGATTCGCCTTGGGCGACGTTGTCCGGCGAAATCCACGGGCAGACGGCGTATGTCGCGCCGATCGTTTTCAGGTAGGCGATTTCTTCCTCCAGCTTGTTCTCGAGGTTCGCGAGGCCCACGTGGCTGCCGAACGGCACCAGGTTCAGCTCTTGAAGCAGGTCGCGCATTTCTTCGGCCGGAACGTCGCCGTAGCCGGCGAATTCCACGCCCTCGTAGCCCATGGCCGCCACTTTGCGGAGCGTGCCTTTCATGTCCTTCGCCGTTTCGTCGCGAAGCGTGTACAGCTGCAATCCGATTTTCATCTTCGTTATCGTCCTTTCCTTCCGCGTCCCGGCGCGAGCGCCGTTCACGCGTGGTTGGTTTACCGATCTGACACCCATTATAGTGGATTACGAGCGTTAATAAGATGTATTATATAACCATGACATGTCCAATATTGCTACAAAGTGAGGTTGTCCCGTGTACGCCGAAATCATGAGCTGCGGCTATTCCTACCACACGCAGCCGTTCCAGATGACCAATCCCGAGGGGCTGCGCGCCTACCTCTTCCGGCTGCAGACCGAGGGCGCCTGCGAGGCGCTCGTCGACGGACGGATGCAGCGCATCGTAGCTGGCGACCTGCTGATGTTCAAGCCGGGCGATTCCTACAGCCTGAACGTGTCCGCGCAGCCGCAGGACGAGTCGTCCGGCGCTGGCCCCGGCGTCTCGAGCGGCGATTATTTCGTCATCTGCCGGGGCGAGTGGCTCGATCACTGGTGGAGCCGCAAGGAGCGGCTGCAGCGGGTCAAAGTCGTCCCGGACGAGCGGTGGCTGTCGCTCTGGCAGGCGCTGATCCTGGAGAAGCGCCGCTTCGAGAACGGCGATTCGGAGCTCGCCGATTACTTGCTCCGCGCGCTCTGCCTCGGTCTCGACCGCGCCGCGGACACGCAGTCCGAGCTTCAGGGCAAGTCGTTCATCGCGACGCGGATGAAAAATTTCATCGACGAACAAGCCGCGCTCTCCTTCACCGTCGCGGACGTCGCCGCCCACGTCGGCCTCAGCGTGTCGCGGACCGTTCACCTGTTCAAGGAATGCTTCGGCTTGACCATCATACAGTATACCCAAAACGTTCGCTTATCCATGGCGATCGAGCGGATCAAATACAGCAGCATGACGCTCGAGCAGGTCGCGGAGACGTGCGGCTTCGGCAGCTATTCGTACTTCTACCGCGTCTTCCGGCAGAAGCACGGCGTCTCGCCGGCGGCCTACCGCGAGCGGTAGCCGGCCCGCGTTCCGCCTCAACCTGGTCCCGCTCGGCTCCGGTTACTGCAGCGTCCCGTCGTTCACCCAGATCCGGACCGCATCGCCGGGCCGGACGACGCCGCTCCGCTCCACGAAGCAGACGATGCCCCGCTTCCGGTACGCCGCCTTCACGAAGCGAGAGGCGACCTTCGGATGATCCGGGTAATTCGCCTGCACGAGCTCCCCGGGCCCCCGGCACGGGAAGTTCTCCCCTTGTCCGTTCAGGCCCGCGCCGCTCTCGAAGATCATCCGCGAGCCGAGCGGAAGCGCCGTCAGGTCCGGCAGACCCGACAGCAGCAGATTCGCGCCCAGCCACTCCGGCTTCACCTGCGGAATGCCCAGCGCCTCGGCGATGGCCGCGCATTCCTCCGCGGAGACGATCGTCAGCTGCCGCCGGTTGAAAATCTCCGTCCCCCCCGGATATTCCGGCTGCCGGACGTCGGCTTTCGCCGTCATGCCGAAGTGCCGGTCCCCGCGTATGCCGCCGAAATCCAGTTCCGCCTCCGCCAGCCTTCTCGTCTCGAAGCTCTTCGCGCCGTGGTCCGCCATCAGGACGGCTTCCACTCTCGCCACCACCGGTTTCATATCCCGCACCGACTCCTTTGCCGTAAGTTCTGCGTCCGTCCGCGGACGGCCCGTTTCTTTACCTTGACCGTATTTTTCTCTATAATAAGCGATTAAAGAGGTGTAGCATGATCATTCTAAAAACAAAAGACGAAATCGAACACATGCGCAAGGCGGGCGAAATCCTTGCTGCCTGCCACCGCGAAATCCGGACGATGGTCAAACCCGGCGTCACGACGCAGGAAATCGACCAGTTCGTCGAGAAGTTTCTGAAGCAGCACGGCGCCACGCCGGAGCAAAAGGGCTATAAAGGCTACGCGTTCGCGACCTGCGCGTCCGTCAACGACGTCATCTGCCACGGCTTCCCGTCCGCGGCGCCGCTCAAGGACGGCGACATCGTCACGATCGACATGGTCGTCAACCTGAACGGCTGGCTGGCGGATTCCGCCTGGTCCTATCCCGTCGGCAGCGTCTCCGAGCAAGCGGCGAAGCTGCTGGAAGTGACCGAAGCCTCGATGTACAAAGGCATCGAGCAGGCGGTCGTCGGCAACCGCATGGGCGACGTGTCGAACGCGATCCAGCAATACGCCGAAGCGCAAGGCTTCTCCGTCGTCCGCGACTTCATCGGCCACGGCATCGGGCAAGACATGCACGAAGAGCCGCAGGTGCCGCATTACGGCCCGCCGGGACGCGGCATTCGCCTGAAAGCCGGCATGGTCATGACAATCGAGCCGATGCTGAACACCGGCGCCTGGCAGAGCAAGATCGATGCCGACGGCTGGACGGCGCGCACGATCGACGGCGGCCTCTCGGCCCAATACGAGCACACGATCGCGATCACCGAAGACGGCCCGATCATTCTGACGAAGCAATAACCGCATAGCATGAGAAGAGCCTTCCCGCCGCCGGCGGGAAGGCTCTTTCCCTTGTACGCGTCCTGCCCTGGGGTTACCGCCCGCCGCCGAAGCAGCGCTCGATAAGCGCCATCCGGATATACAAACCGTTCTGGGCCTGGCGGAAATACGCCGCCCGCGGATCGGCGTCGACGTCCGGATGGATTTCGCCGGCGCGCGGCAAGGGATGCAGGATAAGCGCGCTGCGCTTCATGGCATCGACGAGGGCGCGGTCGATAATGAACTTCCCTTCCGCCTTGCCGTACTCCTCGAGCGACGGGAACCGCTCCTTCTGGATGCGCGTCTGGTAGAACACGTCCGCGACGCCCGCGAGGCTCTCCAGATCGGCCGTTTCCGCGTACGCGACGCCTTTCTCGTCCAAATACCGCTTCACGTACGACGGGATGCGCACGTTGTCCGGCGAAACGAAGGTAATGCGCGCGTCCCGATAATTGGCCAGCAGGTAGCTGAGCGAATGCACGGTCCGGCCGTAGGTCAAATCGCCGATCATCGCGATCTGCGCGCCGTCGATGCCGCCGAGTTCCTTCTGGATCGTGTACAGATCGAGCAGCGCCTGGGTCGGATGCTCCCCGGAGCCGTCGCCCGCGTTGATGACCGGCACGTCCGATACCGCCGCCGCCCGCTTGGCCGCCCCGATTTCGGTATGCCGCAGGACGATGAGGTCGCTGTAGCCCGAGATGATCCGGATCGTGTCCTCGAGCGTCTCCCCTTTGATCGTCGAGGAAAATTGGCTCGCGTTCTCCGTTCCGATGACCCGGCCGCCGAGCCGGTGCATCGCCGACTCGAAGGAAAACCGCGTCCGCGTGCTCGCTTCGAAAAACAGCGTGCTCATGATTTTGTTCGGGTAGCGCTGCTCGCCGCCTTCATCGGCCACCCGCTCCATTTCCGCCGCCGCCGCGAACAGCTCGTCCAGAAACGCCCGGTCGAACTGCTTGGCTCCCAGCACATGGTACAGCTCCGTCATCTGGTCCATTCCCTTCCTGCCTGAAGTCGCTTCACTCCTTCTGATTATAAAGGAGCGCCGCGTCGGAGACAAACCGCCCGGCGTTCTAGCCGATGATCAGCTTCTCTTCCGGATATTTGATGCCGGTCTGCTTCTTCCGCGCCTGGAACAGCGAGATGAACAGGAACATGCCGATGCGGCCGAAATACATGAGCAGCATGAGCGTCACCTTGGCGAGCGGATGCAGCGAGGCGGTGATGCCCGTCGACATGCCGCAGGTTCCGAAGGCGGAGGCGACCTCGAAGATGACCGCCGAGAGGTCGTACTTATGCTGCTCGGAGATGAGCAGCGCGAAGATGCCCGCCGTCACGAGCAGCAGCGACAGCATGAAGAAGACGAAGCTCTTCGTCACGTCCTCGCGGTTGAACGAACGGCCGAACGCCCGCGGCGTTTGTTCGCCCCGGAAGAACATGACGATGGTGACGAAGATGACGGCGATCGTGGTCGTTCGCACGCCCCCGCCGACGCTCGACGGGCTCGCGCCGATGAACATCAGGCCGGAGACCAGCAGGAGCGTAGCCTGGTGCAGCGTCGACACGTCGACGGTCGTCAGCCCGGCGCTGCGCGCGGTGACCGAGAGGAACAACGCGTTCATGACCTGCCGCCCGGGGGACAGCCCCGAGAACGAATGGCCCGTTTCCGTCAGCAGGATGACGAACGCGCCCCCGAACAGCAGCACGGCATGCGTGACGAGCGTCAGCTTCGTGAACAGGGAGAAGCGGAACCGCTTCCCTTTCGGTCTCCGCAAGTAATGCCAGAGCTCCGCCATCACCGGGAAGCCGATCGCCCCGGAGAAGATCAGGGCCATCGACAGCACCTGGATGTAGAAGCTGCCGGAATAACGGATCAGCGAGTCGCCGAACAGGTCGAAACCGGCGTTCGTATAGGAGGAGACGGCATGGAACAAGCCGTAATACAAGGCGTGGGCGACGCTGTGCGAATAACCGCTCGCATAGAAATAGACGGCGAACAGCGCCGTGCCGATCAGCTCGATCGAAAGCGAGATGAGCAGCACGAGCCGCATCAGCTCGACAAGGCCCGCCAAATTGTTGCGGTTCTGGTCGATCATGATCAGCTTGCGCTGCAGCAGGCCGATATGCTGGCCCATGAGCATCCAATAGAAGGCGCCGAGCGTCATGATCCCGATCGCGCCGAACTGGAAGGCGACGAGCAGCACCGCGATGCCGAAGCCGCTGAACGTATCTCCGGTCCCGACCGTCGTCAATCCCGTGACGCTGATCGCGCTGACCGACGTAAACATGGCGTCGAGCGGCGAGATCGAGACGCCCGCCTTCAAGCTGATCGGCAGCATGAGCAGCAAGCCAACGAGGATGACGACCACGAAATACGCCGCCGAGATGAGCTGCGCCGGCGAAAGCACGGTCAATAGTTTTTTAAGCATGAGTGCGGCATCCTTTCCGCCGGGTTGTCCAGCATCTTACAATTGTAAACGAAGACCCCGCCCCGCATACAGTCCCGAACGCAAAAAAACCTCCCGGCACGGGAGTCGATTGCCGTTATATCACCTTTGCCTGAAAACGCGAAAAAGGCCGGTCCCCAGAATGATCGCCATTCCGAAAACCGGCCCTGCTTCGATGCGGTCGGAGGGATTTGAACCCTCACGCCTTGTGGGCGCCACCCCCTCAAGATGGTGTGTCTGCCGTTCCACCACGACCGCGGAGTGCGATATGAAGTTGTCCATATCGAAAAAGGTAAAGTGAGTCATGTAGGACTCGAACCTACGACACCCTGATTAAAAGTCAGGTGCTCTACCAACTGAGCTAATGACTCGCATGAAAGCGAGAATGGTGACCCGTAGGGGACTCGAACCCCTGTTACCTCCGTGAAAGGGAGGTGTCTTAACCACTTGACCAACGGGCCGCGTTTTGTTGTTTTTCGACAAGCTTTTCGCAAACAACAAAAGTTATTATAGCGAACCCTCGGGGCGATGGCAAGACTTTTTTTCGAGCACCATGGGGGCAGATACGCGAGGCGCTTCCCCGTCATCGGCCCGGTTGAACGGAAGGCTGTCCGGCTGTCCGGCCGACATAATCCGTATTGTTCGCGTTAGCCTGACGGTCTATGCAACGAAAGCACCCCTTCTTCGTATGCAGAGCCCCTGGCTCCGGCATCGAAGGACGCATTGCGGCAATAAAAAAAGCCCTTTCGATTAAAGGACTTGTCCGAGTTAAGGTTGGTGCGGTCGGAGGGATTTGAACCCTCACGCCTTGTGAGCGCCACCCCCTCAAGATGGTGTGTCTGCCGTTCCACCACGACCGCAAAGCGATATGAAATGCCATATCGAGTATTCAATTGGTGACCCGTAGGGGACTCGAACCCCTGTTACCTCCGTGAAAGGGAGGTGTCTTAACCACTTGACCAACGGGCCCTAACGTCCGTTCTCCTTGGATCGCGAGTTCGGACTTGCTAAAACGGCCCTGCGGCCTTAAGCCAATAAAATGGCGGAGAAGGAGGGATTCGAACCCTCGCACCACTTACGCAGTCTAACCCCTTAGCAGAGGGTCCCCTTGAGCCACTTGGGTACTTCTCCAAGAGAAATGGCTCCCCGAACAGGACTCGAACCTGTGACAACTCGATTAACAGTCGAGTGCTCTACCAACTGAGCTATCAGGGAATAGCAATTAGTGACAAGCAATAATGTATCATGTCTTGGAAGCGAAGTCAAGCTGAAAAAGCACCAGCTGTCCGCGGCATTTGCCGCACGCGTAACGCCGCGGATCCGTCCTCCGCTTGCGCATATACTCCATCCCGCAGCTGCGGCACTGCAGCTTGAACCGGAACGGCTCGGCCTTGCGCTTCTCGCCCGCCGGAAGCGCCTTGCAGTACCTCGTCCCGCCTACCTTCGCCAGCAGCTGCTTGAAGTCGTCGTCGCGGTGGTTGTACCCGCGTTTCAGCAAATGCAGGTGATAGTGGCACAGCTCGTGCTTGATGATCTTCTCCGTCTCTTCCTCGCCGAAGTTGCGCAGCTGGTGCGGACTGATCTCGATATCGTGCGTCTTGGTGAAGTAACGGCCGCCCGTGGACTTCAGCCTTCCGTTAAAGGAAGCGCGATGGCGGAACGGCAAGCCGAAATATTGCAGCGACACCCGCTCTACCCATTTCTGCAACACTTGATCCTGCATCTTCAATCTCCTTACCCGGTTATACTTGAATTTTAAAGGACGAATACGCTACACTGTCAAGAGGCTTTACTCGGAATCCTATCGAAAGGAGATTCATCACTATGGCAATTATGCGATACATCGTCATGAAACACGGGCAGGAGGTGTCGTTCGTCGAAATGCCCGCGTCGCACGCGTACCAGCTGAGCGCGCTTAATCTTCGCCTCCATAAAGAGATCGACAAGCTGACGGCCAGCCACGTGCCGGCGCTGCCCTACGCGATCGCCGAATGCGCGGACGTCGAGCTGCACGACAAGTCGATCGCCGTCCACTCCGGCCTGGATTATTTGAATCTGCTGGAACGCGACTTCGCCTCCATTGAAGAGAAATCGTACCCTCTCGTCTCGCTGCTGACGGAGATCCGCGCCCTGCAGGCGCAGCTCGAGCAGTGGTACGAAGAAGAATACGAGCAGTAAAACGCGAAAAACCGACTTTTGTTGCGCGCGCGGCAGCTGGACTTGCACGGACATCCGCCTACTTCCATACACTGTTAGTACAACGAGCGAAGACTGGAAGGAGGGCGACGGCGATGCCGCAATGGCTGTGCAACCAACTGATGCGCGCGTTCCTGAAGAAGGACCGCCGGCAGATCCGGCTGCTGAACGACTGCTGGTATTTCTATCGTACCACTCAACGGCCCGAAGACGATTCCGCAAGCTTATAAACGAGGCGCGCGCGGACAATCGGCGTTCAAGGAAAAGGGTGCTATCTCTTTGCAGTGACGGACGTCCGCGACTGCTCGGAGATAACACCCTTTTTTGGCGCTCCGCGGCAGCTGCTTCCGCGGGCGCCGGTCAGCCCGGCTTGCGCATCGTCAAGCCGACCCGGCCTTTTTTGAGATCGACGTTCAGCACCCAGACCGTCACCGTATCGCCGACGGCCACTACGTCGAGGGGATGCTTGACGAATTTGCCGCTCAGCTGCGAGATGTGGACGAGCCCGTCGTTCTTGATGCCGATGTCGACGAACGCCCCGAAGTCGATGACGTTCCGCACGGTGCCCTGCAGCTCCATGCCCGGCGTCAAGTCCTCGATGCCGAGCACGTCGGTATGGAAGATCGGCGCGGGGAGCTCCTCGCGCGGGTCGCGGCCGGGACGCAGCAGGCTGTCCACGATGTCGCGCAGCGTCGGCGCCCCGACGCCGATCCGCGCGGCGATCTCGTCCGGCTTCAGCGCGGCGAGCGCCGCCCGGAACGGCTCGCTGCCGAGGCCGTCCAGCTTCAGCCCCAGCTCGGCGCACAGCTTGTCCACGACGGCATACGATTCCGGATGAATCGGCGTCCGGTCGAGCGGATTGGCGCTCTCGGGCACGCGGATGAAGCCGATGCACTGCTCGTACGTCTTCGCGCCGAGCCGCGGCACCTTCTGGAGCATCTTGCGGTCGGTGAAGACGCCGGTTTCTTCGCGGAACTTCACGATGTTCTTCGCCGTGGTCGCGTTGATGCCCGCCACGTAGGCGAGCAGCGACGGCGACGCCGTGTTGGCGTCGACGCCGACGTGGTTGACCGCCGACTCCACGACGCCGCCGAGCGTCTCCTCGAGCCGCTTCTGGCTGACGTCGTGCTGGTACTGCCCGACGCCGATCGCCTTCGGCTCGATCTTCACGAGCTCGGCCAGCGGATCCTGCAGCCGCCGCGCGATGGACACGGCGCTGCGCTCGGCGACGTCCAGCTTCGGAAATTCCTCGGCCGCCAGCTTCGAGGCCGAGTACACGCTCGCCCCCGCTTCGTTGACGATAATGTACTTGAGGTCGCCCGCCCCCGCCTTCTTGTCCGTCTTCCGCTTCCCGATGAGGCCCGCGATGAACTGCTCCGTCTCCCGCGACGCCGTGCCGTTGCCGATGACGATCAAGCCCACGCCGTACCGGTCGATCAGGCCGTTGATCAGCTTCTCCGCTTCCGCCACCTTGTTGTTCGGCGGCGTCGGATAGGATACGGCGACCTCCAGCAGCTTGCCCGTCTCGTCGACGACCGCCAGCTTGCAGCCCGTCCGGAAGGCCGGGTCGACGCCGAGCACGACGCTGCCGCGCACCGGCGGCTGCAGCAGCAGATTGCGCAGGTTGGCCGAGAAGATGCCGATCGCGTGCTCCTCCGCCTTCTCCGTCTGCTCGCCGCGCACTTCGCGCTCGATGGACGGGGCGATCAGCCGTTTGTAGGCGTCCTCGATCGTCGCGACCAGCGCCGCGCGCACCTCCGGCGCCGTGCCTACCCGGACGAGCTGGCGGTCCATGTAGTCGCGGATTTTGTCCGCCGGCACGTCCAGCGCGACGCGCAGCACGTCCTCCCGCTCGCCGCGGTTGATCGCGAGCGTCCGGTGCGGCGGCAGCTTCTTCAGCGGCTCCTGATAGCTGTAATACATCTCGTAGACCGTCTCCTGCGAAGCGTCCTTCGCCTCCGTGCGCAGCACGCCGTGGTCGAACGTATAGCGCCGCACCCACGCGCGCGTCTTGGCGTCGTCCGCCAGCTGCTCCGCGATGATGTCCATGGCGCCCTGCAGCGCGTCCTCCGCCGCGACGACGCCCTTGCCGGCATCGTCGTAACGGGCCGCCTCCTTCAGCGGCTCGCCTTGGCGCGGCTGAGACAGCAGCCACTGCGCGAGCGGCTCCAGTCCTCTCTCCCGCGCGACGCTGGCCCGGGTCTTGCGCTTCTGCCGGTACGGGCGGTACAGGTCCTCGATCTCCTGCAGCTTCGCCGCCGCGACGATCGCGCCCCGCAGCTCCTCCGTCAGCTTGCCCTGCTCGTCGATCAGGCGGACGACCTCGCGCTTGCGGGTCTCCAGGTTGCGCAAGTACTGCAGCTTCTCTTCGATGGAACGCAGCTCGTTCTCGTCCAGCTCGCCGGTCATCTCTTTCCGGTACCGGGCGATGAACGGGATCGTGTTGCCCTCGTCCAGCAGCGACACCGCCGCCTTCACTTTGCCGTGCGGCAGGTTCAACTCCGCCGACACCCGCTTGACGATGGCCGCCTGCTCCGCCGCCCGCTCTTCCGGCGTCAGCTCGATTTTGCCCGAGGCGCCTTCCGCCTCTTCATCCTTCAACCGCTGCTTCGTCTCAGCCACGTTGCGATTCCTCCATCAATAACGAATAGAACCCTTCGTACCGGCGCTAGGCCGGCACGTAAGGGTTGTTGGCCATTTCAAATCCGATTGTCGTTTGCGGCCCGTGGCCGGGATAGACCCGAACCGCCGGATCCAGCTTGTACAGCTTCGTCCGAATGGAATCGTACAAGTCGCGCTCCTTGCCGCCCGGCAGGTCCGTGCGGCCGACCGACTGCTTGAACAGCACGTCGCCGCTGATCAGATGGCCGCCGCACAGCAGGCTTACGCTGCCCGGCGAGTGTCCCGGCGTATGCAGCACCGTGAACGTCCGGCCGATCAGCTCCAGCCGCTGCCCCTCCGCCAGCGCGTATTCCGCGGGCGCCGTCGTCAGCGGAGGCGTGACGTCCGACCAGCGGGCCGAACCGTTCTTCCGCGCGTCCGCCAGCCAGTCGGCTTCCTCGTCGTGCAGGTAGACCGGGCAGCCGAACGCCCGGCGCACCTCTTCGACGCCGCCCATGTGATCGAAATGCGCGTGCGTCAGCACGATTGCTTCCAGCTCCAGCCCGCGTTCGCGGATGCGCGCGATCAAGCGCTTCGGTCCCATGCCGGGATCGACCACGAACGCCCGCTTGCCCGCTTCCTCGGTGATCAGGTAGCAGTTCGTCTGCAGCGGGCCGAGCGTAAACGTCTCGATGTTCATCTTAGACGGAAGCGAGCAGCTCGCGAAGCTCGGAGACGATCAATTGCTGATACGCCGTGCCTTCACCGTAGCGGCGTCCGATCTCTTGGCGGGTTGCCGCCAGCTTCTCCTGGTAGTCCGCGGCGCCGCGGTCCGGATTGGCTTGCTTGAATGCCGCCATCGGCTCTTGTATGTAGGTCGGGCGAGGTCCCCATTGGCCGAGCACGGCGCCGCCGGTGTCGACGATCAGCACGACGGGGATGGAGCGTCCGCCGTATGTCAGGAACTGGTCGATCGCGTCGAGATGCTCTTCCATGATGAGCACCTCCACCGGCATGCCCGTCAGCTCCAGCGCCTTGAACACGACCGGAATGTTGCGCACGACGTCGCCGCACCAATCCGCGGCGATGATGACGCTGCGCAGGTCGTCGCGGTTATTCAGGGACGCGAAGAATTCGCGATCCTCCTCGTTCGTCCATTCGAACCGGCTGCCCCAGTCCTTGAACGCGTCCTGGTTCTTCGTCATGCCGTCGACGAATTGCCGCGGGCTGATGCCTTTGCCCAGCTTGTTCGCTACGTTTTTCCCCATCGTAGGATGCCTCCCTATCGCCCGTTCGGGCTTATTCGATTCCAAATCTGCCTGTCGCTTCCATTGTATCAAACCGCGTTAGGCCCGCACAAACGGTTCAGAGCGATTTGCCCCTGCGCTTCAGCAATTTGTACACGACGTAGACGATCAGCAGCGCGATGGCGATCAAGATCGCCGGCTGCACGTAAGGCGCCGCCTTCTCGTCGATGTTCTGCCAATTATCGCCGAGCGAACGGCCCAAATAGACGAACAGAAGCACCCACGGAACGGAGGCGATGCCGGTCAGCATCGTAAACCGCCAAAACGACATGCGCGCGATGCCCGCCGGCACCGAGATGACCTGCCGCATGACCGGCACGAACCGGGCCGTGAACACGATGCCGTCCCCGTACCGCTGGAACCACTGCTCGGCCAGGTCGAGATGCTTCGGTTTGATTTTGATATACTTCCCGTACTTCTCGAAGAACGGGCGGCCGGCGTAATACCCGATCGCGTACAGAATCCACTGCTGCGCGACGGCGCCCGCGAGGCCGAACAGGAACGCGCCCAAGAAGGAAATCGAATGCTGCGACACCAGGTAGCCCGCGTAGCCCAGCACGATTTCGCTCGGAATCACCTCGATCATCAGTCCGATCAAAATGCCGAAGTACCCGAGACTTTCAATCCAATCCAACAAGGTGTTAATCAAATCATGAAGCATGCTCCATCTCCCGTCCGTCGTTTTCTCTGCTCGTGCCGCTTATGCCGTACATGGATGATTTCGTCTCTCTCTTACGGTATTCTAGCATATTTGCGGACATGCCTTCCACCGCAGGCATCGCGGGCCAAGTCCGGTCATAGACTGGCAGTAAGACAAGCAGACCGATAACGGAAAGGAGACGCGGCATGCCCAAGATGTTCGTCGTCAGCAAAAAACAGCTTCGGCTCGTCTGCCTGCTGCTGCTCGCGATCGCGTTCGCGGCCGTCTGCCTGAAGTGGACGGCGTCGCGCGACGCCATGTCCGCCCCGCGGGAGACGCGCGCATTCGAACTCGTGACCGGCGAATTCAAGACGACCACGAAGGACGGCAAGGAGCTGGAGGTGTACCGCTGGGATCCGGCCTCCATCGTCGTGCATAAAGGCGAAGCCGTGGAGCTTCGGATTACCGGCGTCAACGGCGCGTCCCATCCGTTCGTCATTCACGAGCTCGGCGTGAAGGGCGAAGTGAACAAGGGGCAGACGACGGTGGTGCGTTTCACGGCGGAGCAGCGCGGCACGTTCGCCATCGAGTGCTTGACGCATACGTCGCTCGCGAACGGCGGGCCGATGGTGGGGTACATCACGGTGCTGTGAGGCGAGGTCGAGAAGCGGCGCAGGGCTTAGGGCGTCGCGGTCAAGGCAAGGCTTAGGCAAACGCCCCGTTCGCTTCGCGGTATTGGCTGGGCCCGAGCCTGGCTCCGAATCTCCCGGCAAACGTAATGGAAGAACGCGAAGACCGGCCGCGGATGCGGCCGGTCTTCTTGCCGTTGCCGGCGGCATGGCATGCCGCGTACGGCGGCGGATGGCGTGAAGGCTCCCTTCTTCGTCCGCATCGAAAGGCACGGCCCCCGCAGGCCCGGACGACCGGTGACGCATCGCCCGCCGGGCGCATATATAGGGGTAGAGAGGAGTCGGTGACGATGAAGCCATCCGGTCCCGCCAAGAAGCACGAGACCGTCTTCCCCAGCGCGCGCAAAATCAAGCGGGCCTGCGAAAACGAACTGTACCGCGCCGTCAAGCGGCTCGGCGCTTACATTCCGAAGGACAAAATGGAGCTGGCCGAGAAGCTCTACGTGCAGAAGGTGTTTTTGAATTACCAGTTCATCCATGAGAATGCCAGCAACCGCAGACTGCTCTCCGACTGGTGGGACGAGAACGTCAGCGCCGACATCGCCGAGCTGTGGGGCGTGGAGCGCGACAAGCTGTGCCGGGCGTTCCGGGAAGCGTTCGGGGGATGACCGCCGGCCGCCGCGGACATGGAACGGCAGCGCGGCCCTTCTGCTTCGGAAGAGCCGCGCTGCCGTTGTCGGGAATGAGGATCGCGCATAAAGTCAGCCGATGATCGCGAACGTTTCGACGCGCGCCGGAATGAAGCGGGAGCGGAACAGGAAGCCGTTCCGGTCGAACGTGCGGATCGTGTACGACACGTTCGTCAGCGTCGGGATGTTGTTGAACCGCACGACGCCGAAGCGGTCGAACGAGGCCGTGGACACGACGCGGCCGTTGCGGACGAGCTGGGCGAAGAAGCCCGTCGTATCGAAGGGCACGCCGTTGAACTGCACCCAGACGACCGTCAGCCGGTCGAAGATCGGGCCCGTCTGCCGGATGGGCCTGCTCGGCACCTCGCGGCGCACCATTTTGCCGGAGCCGGTCACGTACGGCTGCGGTTTGACGCGTTTGGACGCCATTTTCATCACTCCTCGTGGTGAGTTGCTTCACTATATGCGGCGAGCCGGCGCGGGGAGTGGACAATCCTCGCGGTGCAAAGGCCCGTTCTCGGAGGAGGTGCTTGCGAGGGCGCGATGCCGGCGGTGTCGACGGCGCAAGAATAGGAAAAGGCCAACCGGGCCGGGCCGGTTGGCCTTGTTCGTGCTTGTGCGGGTATGCGCCGCCGGCATCCGCCGCGCGGGTTACGCGCGCCGCCTCAGTCGGCGGCGGCGTCCGGGGCGAGCCGGGCCGTCAGCAGGCGGCTCTGCTCCGCGGCGGCCGCGGCGTCGGGCGTCACCGCGAAGCGGCGCCCGTTGGCGGCGTAGCGCCGGTCGAGCGCTTCGAAGCCCGCGTAGAACGCTTCGGCGGCGCCGGCCGCCAGCCGCGCTTCCGCGAAGCGCGCCGCGGACCGCTTCGCCCGCGCGAGCCGCGCCATCGTCACGACCGCTTCCGTCTGCTTGCCGCGATCGAAGCGGTCGAGCGCCAAGGCGCGGCGCATGAACGCCGCCGCGCCGCGGACGTCCCCGCGCTCGGCCGACAGCCGGCCGAGCGCCCACAGCAGCGGCACGGACTGCGGCTCCCGGCGCAGGCCGGCCGCGAGCAGCGCCGCCCGTTCCCGCGGCGGCGCCAGCGGCGCCAGCTCGAGGCGAATCCGGGTCCAATACGGATTCGCCTCGAGCGCCGCGCGGAGCGCGGCCGCGCGCGCGGCGCCGGAGACGGCCGCGGCCGCCTCGCGGTGGCGCACGGCCGCGTCGAAGCGCCAGCCGAGCGCGGCGGCGGCGGCGAAGCAGGCGCAGGCCGCGGCGAGCACCGCGGCCCGCGCGCGGCGCGCGAGCCGCAGCCGCCGCGCCGCCGAGCGGCTCTCGCGCGCGGCCGACGCCGGCAGCGGCCGGCCGCCGGACGCCCGCCGCGCTTCCGGCGCCGGCTCCCCGCCGGCCGTCGCCGCATGCGCCGCGCCCCCGGCAACGGCCCCTGCGAACGCCGCCGCAAGGCCGCTCCCGCGCCCGCGTTCTAAGCCGGGCAGCCGCGTCCGCCGCTCTCCGCCGCTCGCGTAATATACGCTCCAGCCGCCCAGCAACAGCCAGTAATACCCGAAGGACATGTCGAAGTCGATCAAGGCGTGCGCGAGCAGCACGCCGATCGGCAGCAGCCCCGCCCGGTCGCCGCGCCAGACGGGGCGCAGCAGCAGCGCCAGCGCGGCGGCGCCCGCCAGCAGGCCGGCGGCGCCGAGATCCAGCGCGAGCTCCGCGTACCCGCTGTGCACCTCGCTGCCCACGTACGGCTGCGACTGCACGCGCCGGAACAGGCTCCGCCAGGCGTCGCCGCCCCGTCCGAGCAGCGGCGCCTCGCGGATCAGCGTCCACGCGTCGCGATAAAACAGCGCCCGCGCGCCCGCCGTGCCGCCGCCGGTACCGCCTCCCGCGATCCGTCCGTGGATCGCGGGCGGCAGCAGCGCGGCCGACGCCGCCGCAAGAACCGCCAGCCCCGGCCACGCGAGCCGTCCGAGCCGCCGCTCCCCGCCGCGCCGAACGAGCCGGCGCAGCGCGTACAAGCCCGCCGGCGACGCCGCGCACAGCAGCAGGAGCAGCGCCGTCTCCGGCGCGCTGGCGCCGCCGCCGCTCCCGTCCGCCGCGCCCCGCAGGCCGGCGGCGACGACGGCGCGGTACGCCGCCGCGCCGCACAGCGCCGTCCAGCCGCCGTACAGGAGCCAGGCGGCACGCTCTCTGCCCTTGAGCAGCGCGCAGCCGGCGGCCCACGCGGCGGCGGCGGCCAGCCAAGCTCCGCGCGACTCGGTCAGCAGCCCGGCAAGCAGGTACGGCATGGCGCCGGCGGCGTACAGGCCGAACCGGCTTTCCGAACCGGCGCGCGCGAGCTGCAGCACGCTCCAGATCCCGTACGCGGCGGCGATCGTGCCCAGGAAGTTGGGATACTGCACGGAGCCCGCCAACCGCGCGCCGACGGCGGACACGCGGGCGTCCGCCGTCGTCAGGATCATGGACGGGAACGACGCGAACCCGAGCCAGCCCGCCAAGGCGTAGCCGGCCACGGCGAGACCCGAGGCTTGCAAGGCGGCTTCCAGCCAAGCGCGCCGTTCCCGCGCGCCGAACGCCGCGTGAAGGAGCAGCGCGAACGCCGCGTACGCGGCATACCGCAGCGCCTGCTGCAGCGTGCCGAGCACGGACGCCGGCTCGCGAAGGAGCGCCAGCGCGTAAAGCAGCGCAAGGAGCAGGAGCCCTAGCGCGGCGGGCGCCCCAACGAACCATTCGCCGCGCCCCCCGGCGATTCGCGTCCGGATCGCGCAGCCAGCCGCGACCGCGGCGCCGCCTAGGCAAAGCGGCCATTCCCAACGGTAAAACCGTTCATCGAAATACATGCCGTACCGGAATGCCGCCCCCGCCAGCGCCGCCGCGGCGGCGAGCGAGCCGATGCCGAGCCAAATTGTTCGCATGCCGTCCCCTTCTCTGCCAACCGGCTTACTTCTGCTTACCCGATCGTTCAAAAAAGGAAGACGCCGCCGGCTTCCCGGTCAACGTCTTCCCCTGCGATGATATCGTGCGAGCCATCGTTCACCGGCTCAGCTTCTGCTGCTTCAACCGGAAATACGTCCCGACCTGCTCCCGGATCAGGAATGCCCGCACCCCGCGTCGCTGCTGCTCGCTCAAGTCCACGAACCGCGCGCCGTAGCCCTCCCGCTGGCCGGTGTCGTCCTTGCGGATGATTTCCAGCCTGCACGGAAATTGCGTCTCGAGCGCCAGCGTGACGTCGAAGACGTCGCCGACGTCCAGCTTCGGCCCGCCGAACAGCAGCTTGAAGCCGATGCCGGAATCGCTCATGTTGCGCGTGACGAGCTCGAATTCCTCTTCGATCTCGAACGTGTGCCGCTCGTCGTTCTTGCCCGTTACCGTCTCCGTCTGCCGATGCTTCAGCTTGCCCTGCACCGCGACGTCGACGCGGGGCGATTCGCGCCGTTCTTCCAAGCCGGCGAGCGCGCGTTCCGGGAAGAGGACGGCAAGCGCTCCGTTCGCCTTCGCGATCACGGACGACCGCAGCCGATGGATGCCGACCGGCGAGTAGACGGTCAGGTTGACGGGATCGCCGAGTTCGAAGTTCCGGAATTCCGTCAGCTCGATTTCCATCATGTCGCCTTCGGCGTGCGTGAGGACGCCGGTAGACACGTAGCCGTCCTTCTCGACGACCGTGCGGCTGTGCAGCAGCGCCTTCAGCGAAAACTTCCCGCGATCGCCGCTGCCGTATACGTCCTGGATTTTTGCCTTCATGCCTCCTGCCATTCTCCTTTTCCTCCCCCATAATGAAAAAAAGCGCATCCTTCACAACGGAGCCGCTTCCTGTTCCCCGGCGTCGACCGGGGGTACATTTCGGCAGCCAGGCTGTCAATCGTCCGCGTTCGCGAACCTTAGACCCTTTGGCTTTGCGTCCTTGCCTTTCGGCAAGTTTGCTAGTATCGATGTCTATGAAGTTGTGAATTCGAATGACAATCGGCGGTGCTCATCGTCCTAGACTTCCTTGACGATCATGAGGCCGTGCTCGTCCTTCAGGTCGATCTGGTAGGCGGCCGGCGGCGACGATCCGTCGGCTTCGCGGATGATCCGCACGACCGGCCGGTGCACCGCGAGCGGGTTGTTCACGGCCACGACCGCGATCTGGCCCGTATTGAGCTGGACCGTCGTCGCGACGGGATAGATGGATATATGCCTGCAGAAAATCTGGATCAATTCCAAGTCGAAATACGTATTCCCCGCGGCGAACAAAAATTCGATCGCTTCGGTCGGCGTGAACCGTTTCCGGTGCGGCCGCGCGGAGGTCAGCGCGTCGTAGACGTCGGCGATGGCGACGATCTGCGCGTATTCGTGAATCTCGTCCCGCTTCAGCTTGCGGGGATAGCCGGAGCCGTCGTACCGTTCATGATGCTGGAACGCGCAGTGCGCCGACAGCAGCGAGATGTCGTGCTGCGCCCGGATCAGGTTGAATCCTTCCTCCGTATGCTTCTGCATCTGCAGCCGTTCGGCCGGCGCGTACGGCCCCGTCTTCTTCAGCAGCTCCTTCGGGATCCGCGTCATGCCGATGTCGAAGAGCAGCGCGCCCATGCCGAGTTCTTCCAATTGATTTCGATTATACCCTTTTGCGAGGCCCATAATACCTGCGAGAATCGCGACGTTGAGCGAATGATGGAAGAGATAGCTGTCGGCGACGTGAATGTTGGTCAGGCTGACCATCACTTCCTCGCGGCCGACGAGATCCTGCACGATGTCGCCGAATACTTTGCGGAACGTCCGCCCGAGCTCCGGCGCGATCGTGCGGCCTTTGATGACCGGCTGATCCATGATCGAGGTCATCGTTTTGAATATCGATTCCGTTGCCCGTTTCCGCGTGTCGTCCTGAATGGCGGCGCTCGGCTCCAAGCCTTCCGTCAACGGATCGTCGATAAATAAGATATCGATGCCGAGCCCCATCAATCTGTCGATGAAACGCTGGTTCAGCTCCACGCCGGCGCCGAGCAGCACGTTTCCGTTTTCCTGCAAAATCGGGCGGGCAAGCCGTTCTCCCGGAGCAACGGAGGTAATGTGCATTTTTCTCATAGATGTTCTCCCGCCTTTATCGCGCGCTGGCCGTTCATGCCTGCAGCGCTGCCGGTTCGGCTTCTTGCGTTTTGCTTGCGTGTTTGTCCGCGTACATCTTCTTGTCGGCGCCGAGCGTCAGCTGGCCGAGGTCCTTCCCGTGATCCGGGAAAACGGAGCAGCCCGTCGAGACCGACAAGCGGAGCCCGATCTTGCGGGATAGGGCGAGCAGCTGGTCGTGGATCCGTTTCGTGATCCGTTCGATCGCCTTGTCGTCCGCGTAAGGGCAGATCAGAATGAATTCGTCTCCGCCCCACCGGGCCACGAACTCGCCGCGTTCGGCGCAGAGGCGCAGCGTCTCCGCGATGAGGGCGAGCGCCGAATCCCCCTGCTGATGGCCGAACCGGTCGTTCACGTCCTTGAAATCGTTGACGTCGAGCAGCATGACCGCCATCCGTTTCCGCTTGCGGGACGCCTGGCGCTGCAGCTTCCGGAACGTCGTTTCGATGAACCTCCGGTTGTAGACGCCCGTCAAGGCGTCGACCGTCGCGTCCGTCTTCAGCCGGTCGTAGCAGCGGCCGAGCAGCCAGCCGGCGGGCAGGACGACGGCCGCGAACGCGCCGAGTCCGGCTTCGACGGGGAGCAGCGCGCGTCCTTGCGACGCCATATAACATAAACCCGCGGACGCCGCCGTCATGCCCAATGCCGCGGCAACCCCGACAACCTGCCCGTTCTTCGCCATCCCGCCGATCCCCTTTCGACTCAGTGATTGACGACCCGGTTTCGCCCGTTGTCCTTTGCCCTGTAAAGTGCCGTGTCGATTTTCGAAAACAACTCTTTCAAATACGTCTTCACGTCGTCGACCTGCAGATGCGTCTGCTCTTCCACGACGTGGACGCCCATGCTGATCGTCACCGAGATCGGCGCGCGGCCGCGGCCCGTCGGAATCTCGTTCGACTCCACCACTTCGCGGACGCGCTGCGCCAGCATCTCGGCCTGCTCCTTGTTCGTGTGGGGCAGGTAGACCGCGAATTCTTCGCCGCCGTACCGCGCCAGGATGTCGGTCCGCCGCAGGGTGCCGCGGACCGCTTCGGCCGTTCGCCGGATGACCTCGTCGCCCACGACGTGGCCGTAGGTATCGTTGACGAGCTTGAACAGATCGATGTCGAACAGAAACACGGCGAACGGGATGCGGTAACGAAGGTTGGTCAGGACTTCGTGCTCGAGCTGCTGCATCATGAACCTGCGGTTGAAGCAGCCGGTCAAGCTGTCCGTGACGGCCATCTGCTCCAGCTTCCGGTTCGCCTGGAACAGCTCGTCCTGCATGTAGATCAGCGCGCGGTTGCGCTCCTGCAATGAATGGTTGTGTTCCTGCGACTTCATGACGAGCGACTTCAGCTCCGTAATATCCTGGAGGGTGATGACTCTCCCCCGCAAGCTCGCGCCCGCCCGGACGCGCGCGGCGTGCATCGCCATGTACTGCCTCGGCCCGTTCCCGGCGCCGATGGAAATCTCGGTATGTATGCGGTCGCCCGCGTGCGCGCGGAAGCCGTTCAGGAACGCTTCGTCGACGCCGCCCGCCAAGGAATGGGCCGCCAAAAGCGCTTCCATGTCGAGCCGCTTGCCCCGCGCGATGTTCAGGCTGCGGTTGACGTTCCGGTTCATCTCGATGACGACGTCTTGCTCGTCCAGCACGACGATGCCGACGGACAGCGTGTCGATGACGTCCTGCTTCGCCACCTTCACGAGATCGAAGGAACGGTGCTTCTGCAGCGAGAACAGAAAGTAGATGTCCGACAGCAGAATGCTGAGCGACGTCATGCCGGGAACGACCGGAAGCCACGGGTCCAGCGCGACGTTGACGATGAGGTCCAGCGTCGGCAGGGCCACCAGAATGACGAGGCCGATCAGCGCGTTGCCGACCCGCGGCCCGCCGGACCGGGCGTCCCCGGAGCGGTACGCTTTCCGGAGAATCCCGATCGCATAAAGAAAATAACCGACCAATTGCACGATCACGGCCCAAAAGACGGGCCCGTACACCCGCTCGGCGTACCCGCCGCCGACCGGCGCAACGAACAGATTATCCGGGTTCCAGATCATGGCCGCGGACAGCAGCAGCGAAGGCGCCAACGTGAGCAGAACGACGTTTCGGCCCGGCCTGTAGTAGGCGCCGTTCACCAAAAATTTCGCGAACAGCAGCCAGCCGAAGCCGAGCATCGTGAATCCGACAAAAGAGAGCGTGATGAAGATAATCTGAAGGTGCGGGCGATCTGTCGAGTGGACGCCGATCTGACCGATGGGCCAAAGCATCATGAAGACGTGGAAGAGCAGATAAACCTTATATTGCGTAGTGATGACGTTCTTGACGAACACATAGACGAAGATAGCGAACAAACCTAAGAGCAAGCCAAGATCCATACCTGCCGTTAGTCCCATGAGCTCCACCCAAATCACTATTTAATATGCCATGACAAAAGGCCTGGGACGATTTTTCGTATACACTTTTCCATTCTATCACAATGCCCGGATATCCGACAATAAAAGTTGTCACCTTATTTGACATCGCCGGCGGCGAGGCGAAGCTTGTCCTCGAGCGCCCGCTCCAGATAAGGCGAGACCTGCAGCATATTGCGGAACGCTGCGTATTCCTGCCATTTGGCGGCGGCGTCCGCGCGGTTGGCGCCGGTCTTGACGGCGCGGATCAGCATGTTTTTCGGCGTATGCTCGGGGTCGATGAACTCCAGCAGCTGCGTGCGGTAGCCGAGCACTTCGAGCAGCTGCGCGCGGATCGCGTCCGTGGCGAGCGCGGAGAACCGCTCCTTCAGCAGGCCGTGGGACAGCAGCGGCTTCATCGTCTCGTTCGCGACCTGGCGGAACAACTCGTGCTGGCAGCACGGAACGGACAGCACGACGGAGGCGCCCCACTCCACCGCCTTGGCGAGCGCGGCGTCCGTCGCGGTGTCGCAGGCGTGCAGCGTCACGACCATATCCACCTCGGACCGATCCTTGTAATCGGCGATGTCCCCGACCTGGAACCGCAGCCGGTCGTAGCCGAGCCTCTCGGCGAGCCGCGAGCAGAAGGCGATCACGTCCGCCTTCAGGTCCAGCCCGACGACGGAAATGCGGCGTCCCCGCTTCACGGCGAGCAGATGGTAGAGCGCGAACGTCAAGTACGATTTGCCGCACCCGAAATCGACGATCGTGATCTCCCGGTCGGCCGGCAGATGCGGGAGGACGTCCTCGACCATCTCGAGAAACCGGTTGATCTGGCGGAACTTGTCCTGCTTCTTCGCGACGACCTGGCCGTCCTTCGTCATGATGCCGAGCTCGACCAGGAACGGCGCGGCTTCCCCTTCCCGCACCACCCGCTGCTTCTGCCGGTTGTGCGAAAGCGGTTCTTCCCGCTTCGCCTGCGGCTGCGAGGACGGCTTGCGGAGCACCGCCGCCTTGCCCTTCTTGGAGAACAGCACCTGCACGTCGGCTTCGTCCGTCCGGATCAGCGCCTGCCGGTAATGAGCCTCCAGCCAATCCGCCATGCGCCCGGCCGCTTCCGCCTGCGGCACGTTCTCGTGCGTGACTTTGTTGTCGGCGTAATATTGAAATTGATAATGCAGCGCGCCTTTCAGCTCGACGGGGCGAATCACCGTCTTGGCCGGGATGCCGCCGTCCTTCCGGCGAAGCTGGCTGAACGTCGCGCCGCCCATCCGCCCTTCCGCCACCCAGCCCTCCAGGTCGCGCCGCCACTGCTCGTTGCTATCCATAGTCCGTTCTTCAGCTCCTAAACCGTATCTGACTAAACCTTCTCAGTGTCTTGCTTGATCCGTCCCAGCCCGTCCAGCACCTCGTCGCGCGGCAGTCCCCCCGCCTCCAGCGACTCGTCCGGCAGCAGCAGCAGCCGGCTGTAGAAATCGACCGCTTCCGCGCGGGTCAGCGCGCCGTCCTCCAGCAGCTCGTGCAGCATGTTCTCGGCCTCGTCGTAGCGCCGGTCGCCCTCGTACCATTCCAGCATGAGCAGCTTCGTGGCGCCGGGCAGCTCGTATTCGCCGAGCCGGCCGGCCAGCTCCTCCGCCTCTTCCGACGGCGTCCGCAGCATCGCCGGCGCGTCCAGCAGCGCGAGCCGCATGAACAGGTGGAACGCCTTGAGCTCGATCGGATACGCTTGATCGGTCCGCCCGAGCTCGCTCAGGATCGCCGCCTCTTCCTTCATCAACAGCGCCACGCCGCTTAAGTTCGCCGTCTCGACGACGCCGTTCGTGGTCATCATCCGGACGAGATCGGCGTCGGACAGCTGCCTGATCAGCTTGCCGTTCATCCGGAACTGCCGGTCGAGCAAATCGTCGATGACGAGCAGTGCCTCCTCGTGCTTGCGCTGCTGGCGCAGGCCCATGATGACGCCGGCGGCCTCGCCCATCTGCTGGATCATCCGCATAAAGAAATCCCGCTGGAACATTCGGTTCTCCTCCCCTTCCGGCAGCGCCGGTCAAAAGCTCTAAGCATGCCCGGAGCGAAACGGCCGGCACTTGCCTTGCGGCAGGGCGGCGCGCATCGCTCCGCGGATTGGCGACGTCATCCATGAATTGCGGCCGTGCCGCTTCCCTTTATTGCTTATCGTTCAAAAACCCGAGCAGCTCCGCGGCCAGCCGTTCCGGCGCCTCGACCATGCTCATGTGGCCGCAGCCTTCCAGCAGCGCCTGCGTCACCCCGGGACCGTCCGCCGTGAACGTATTGGCCGGCGGCACGACGCCGTCCTCCGAGCCCGCGACCAGCAGCCGCGGCGCCTCGAGGCCGTCCAGCACGCCCGTCCGGTCGGGGCGCGCCTTCATGCCGAGCGCGGTCGCGGCCGCCCCCGCCGCGCTGGTGCATTGGCCGACGTCGATCATGCGCCGCACGTCATCGGCCATCGATTCCCTGTGCGCCGGCGCGAACAGCTTCGGCACCAAGCCCTCGACGAACGGTCCGATCCCGTCCGTCCGCAGCGCCCGCGCCGCTTTGTCGCGGTTCGCTTTCGCTTCCTCGCCGTCGGGCTTCGCCGTGGAATGCACGAGCCCGAACGCCGCGAGCTTCCCGGGATGCCGCTCCGCGAAGGCGAGCGCGGCGTAGCCGCCCAAGGAATGGCCGAACAGCGCGACGGGCCCGGCATTCAAATGCGCCAGCAGCCGCGAAAGGTCCTCCGCGAAATCCTCCATCGCGTACGCGTCCGCTTCCGGCGCCGAGCTGCGGCCGTGGCCGCGAAGATCGGGCGCGATGATGCGGCCCGCGCCCCGCAGCAGCGGCAGCGTCCGCTCCCAGTAAGCCGAGCTGCCGCAAAAGCCGTGCAGCAGGACGACGACCCGGCCGTCGCTGCCCGTGCCGGCTTCCTGCGAATCGTAATAAGCGATCGTATGGCCGTCCGGCGTCGCGAACGTCCGGTTTGCGATCGAGCGTGGATTCGTTGTCATGCGTCTCTCATCCCTTCGTATTCGGCCGCCTTAGGCGCCGATGGTCGTTTATGGCGTAATGGCCGTGTATGGCGTAATGGCCGTTTGCGGCCCGGAACCCGGCGGCGCGGGCTGCCCCCATGCCGCCTGAACGGCATCCGCCAGCGCGCGGGCCAGCTCCAGCACCTCGCGCAGCGAGGCATGCTGGATCGTCCAGTACGGCTTCGGGCTCTTCGGCCCGACGATGCCGGCGATGCTGTAATGTCCCGCGGGCGCGAGCCGCTTGCCGACCGCATGACCCGGGAACAGCGGGCCTTCGCCGACGACGTAGCCGGGCTCCTCTTCTTTTATACCCAGGCACGCGTCGATCGCGATCGTGAGCATGCCCTCCGGAATCGCCGCGCGCATCGCGTCGTACATGTCGGCGTCGCACGGGTGCTCCAGCGTCCCGACGACGTTGGCCCAGCCGGCCTCGGCCAGCAGCGTCCCGACGAGCGGCCCGAACGCGTCGCCCGTCGAGCGGTCCGTGCCGATGCACAGGAACGCGACCCGGCCGCGGTCCGGCTCCGCGGCGGCCGCCCTGCGCAAGAGCGCGGCCGCGCCTTCGATGCCGACGCGCTCCCGCGGCACCGGATCGTCCAGCCGCGCCCTGCGGGCTTTGGCCCGGTTTCCCATAATCTCGATTTCCCCCTCGTTACGGCTGTCCCCATTGTACCGAAATCGCCATGCGGCTTCAAATGCGCCCGCGGCGAGGCGCGGTCCGGGTGTAGCGGCCATACGGCAGGCATGCTACAATACGAGCAGTCACGTAGACAACGGGAGGAGATTAAAGGTGCGAAACTTGGCAGAACCGAACGAGGACAACATCGCCTTCATGATCGAAGCGATCAAGAACAAGCTGCGCATGGCTTCCGGAGCCGCCATGCAGGCGTCGAATTTCAGCCTGGCCAAATACGAGGATCTGCGGGACGTGTACGACATCGTCGCGTCCAAAGACAAATTCAGCATCAGCGAGGTCGAAGCGATCGTCTCGGAGCTCGGCCAGCTGCGCGGCAGCGATTGATCCGATAGGAATTACATTAATTTACAATTATCGGCGTAAACTGACAACGAAACAACCCGGACGCGCGCTGCGTCCGGGTTGTTTCGTTTCCACTATTTGTCTAATACTGCCAGCGAATCGCCGGCTCGTCCCCGGCTTACCGCTCTTCTTCGTGTTCCTCTTCTTGCTGCGCGAACGCGCCCGACGCCGAAATCGACAGCTTGACGGATACCGTCTTGTGCTCGCCCTTAAGGAAATACGCCAGCCGTTCCAGCTTCTCCGCGAGCTCCGGTCCCGTCAGCGTCACGTTCAGCTCGTAGCCGAACTGGTCCTCCGGCGACGTCCGCCCCGCAGCCGAGTAAGGCGCACCGGCATAGGCGTCGGCGCCGCCGCGGGAAGCGAGCAGCTGCTCCGGCGAAAATTTATCGGACTTGTTGACGACGCGCTCGTATATGCGAAGCTTCTTGAGCAGCATGTAATATTGCGCGGAATGCTTGAAGCCCCACGCTTCGCGGATATCCTTGAGCGTGTAGTCCATTTTCCACTGCTTTAATTTCTCCACCTGCTCGTCGGTCTCCAGCGCGAGAAATTCGTCAATCGGTAATATCGGCTGCGGCATCAGATTGTCCCTCCGAATCTGGAAATTACGCTTCGTTCATAGTTTCGCCGTAACCTCCGTTTTTCCTTTTCATTTTATAAAAATATTCCAGTTATTTTGTCATATTCGCGTGAAATTATCAATATTTAAACAAATACAGCCTGAAGCGCGATGAGTTCAAGGCTGTATTCGTCGTTTACGCGATATGGTTTCGGTTCGGCTGCGCGTCCGCCGGCTCGGCCGCTTCGCCCTCTTCCCGGTTCAATGCCGGGCGACCGATCGAGCTGTACGCGAAGCCGGCGCCCTCGAGCCGCTCCGCGTCGAACTGGTTGCGCCCGTCGATCAGCACCGGCTGCCGCATCGCCTGCCGCAAGCGGCCGAGGTCGACCGCCGCGAATTCGGGCCACTCCGTCAGCAGGCAGACGGCGTCCGCCCCTTGGGCGGCCTCCAGCGCGTCGCCGCACCACGCGATCCGTTCGTGGTCATGGCGGCTCCGGAAGTTCGGCAGCGCGATCGGATCGCACGCGCGGACGTGCGCTCCGAGGTCGAGCAGCGCGGCGACGATGTCGACGGCGGGCGACTCCCGGACGTCGTCCGTATTCGGCTTGAACGCCAGCCCCCACACCGCGATCGTCCGCCCCGCCAGATCGCCGTACAGGCGCCGCAGCTTGCGGACGACGCCGAACCGCTGGTCGCGGTTGACGTCGACGACGGACTTGAGCAGCTTGAACTCGTAATCGACGTTGCCGGCGATCTGGATGAGCGCCCGCGCATCCTTCGGGAAGCAGGAGCCGCCGTAGCCGATGCCCGCCTTCAGGAACGACGAGCCGATCCGGTTGTCCAGCCCCATCCCCGCCGCGACCTGCTCGACGTCCGCGCCGACCTTCTCGCAGATGTTCGCGATTTCGTTGATGAACGATATCTTGGTCGCCAGAAAGGCGTTCGAAGCATACTTGATCATCTCCGCGCTGCGGACGTCCGTCACGAAAATCCGGTCGGTCAGCGGCCGGTGCAGCGCCGCGGCGGCCGCTCCGGCCTCCTCCCGGTCCGCCCCGACGACGATCCGGTCCGGATGGAACGTGTCCTTCACCGCGGAGCCTTCGCGGAGAAATTCCGGTACCGACACGATATCGAACGGCCGGCCGGTCAGCGACGCGAGCAGCGCGCGCAGCCGCGCGTTCGTGCCGACCGGCACGGTGCTTTTGGTCATGATCAGCTTGTACGCGTTCATGGCGGAGGCGATCTCCCGGACGGCGCCCTCGAGATGCGTCAGGTCCGCTTCTCCGTTCGGCAGCGACGGCGTGCCGACGGCGAGGATGACGGCTTCCGCCCGCTCGACGGCCGCCCCCAGATCCGTGGTAAAGCCCAGCCTGCCCGCTTCCGCGTTCCGCTCGACGAGCTCCCGAAGCCCCGGTTCGTGGATCGGAATGTCCCCGCCCGTCAGGAGGGCGATTTTCGCTTGGTCCTTATCGACGCAGACGACGTCATGTCCCAGCTCCGCGAAGCACGTGCCCGATACCAGCCCTACGTATCCCGTTCCGACTACCGTTATTCTCATTCGTCCCACTCCCGCCCGCAGTATGCGTGATCTGTTACCCCGCCAGCATAACAAACGATTATTATGTCAGCATTAAGGCTTGCGCCGGCGGCGAAAAAGGCCGTTCGGCCCGGGGGCGCGAACAGCCTTCTCGTCTTGCCCGGCCTCCGTTTCGGCCGTCTATCGCCTTACGCTTCCCGCTCGACGAGGCCGAGCGAACGCAGGAACCGGGCGAACGCCTCCTGTCCTTCCGGCGTCCGTTTATACACGCCGGCGTCCTTCAGCACGTCGAGGAACTTGCGGCCGACTTCGTCCCGCAGCACGTCCTGCGCCCGCTCCGCCGACAGCCTCGTGCCGTGCGCTTCGATCATCGCGGCGATCCAGTCCGCGTGCTTCGCGAGCGGTCCGCCTTGCAGCGACGCCGCGTCGTACGCCGCCTCGCCGGTCAGCAAGCCCGCGATCCCCTCGAGCTCGGTCTTGAGCCGGCCCGGCAGGACGGCGAGGCCCATGACCTCGATGAGGCCGATGTTCTCTTTCTTGATGTGGTGCAGGTTCGCGTGCGGATGGAAAATGCCGTCCGGATGCTCCTCGCTCGTGCGGTTGTTCCGCAGCACCAGGTCGAGCTCGCAGCCGCCGCCCTTGCGGACGCGGGCGATCGGCGTGATCGTGTTGTGCGGCACTTGCTCGCCGTCCTTCTCCGTGAACGCGTACACGCCGGCTTCCGGATCGCCGTAAGCGCGCCAAGCATCCAAGATGGCGTTCGCCGCTTCGCGCACCTTCGCCTTGTCCGCGCCGCCGATCCGAACGACGCTCATCGGCCACGCCACGATGCCGTAGGTCAGCCCGTCGTCTTCCGGGCGGACGAACAGCCGCTCCGCCTTGGCGGTCTCCATCGGGAACACGTGGCGTCCCGCCTGGAAATGGTCGTGGTTCAGGATCGAGCCGCCGACGATCGGCAGGTCCGCGTTCGAGCCGATGAAGTAATGCGGGAACGCGTCCGTGAAGTCGAGCAGCCGCGCGAACGTCGCGTGCGAGATGCGCATCGGCACGTGCTTGCTATGAAACACGATGCTGTGCTCGTTGTAATACACGTACGGCGAATACTGGAAGTACCATGCCTCGCCCTGCAGCTCAAGCGGCACGACGCGCAGGTTCTGCCGCGCGGGATGGTCCGCGCGCCCGGCGTAGCCGACGTTGTCCGCGCAGAGCAGGCATTTGGGATAATTGCTCGGCGCCACCGTTTTCAGCAGCGCGATTTCCCGCGGATCCTTCTCCGGCTTGGAGAGGTTGATCGTGATCTCCAGCTTGCCGTACGCGGTCGGCTGCTCCCAATATTGGTTATTCGCGATGCGGTCCATCCGGATGTAATTGGAATCGATGCTGAGCCGGTAGAAGTCGTCCGTCGCCCGCTCGATGCCGTCGCGCTCCGCCGTGCGGCGGAACCGCGCGGCCGTCTCGGACGGACGCGGCATGAGCATCCCCATGACGCGCGCGTCCAGCAGATCGCGGAACGTCGTCGTATCGTCCGGGATAAGGCCGATGGAGGCGCCGTAGTCGAGCAGCGGCTCCAGCAGCGGGGCCGGGCTGTCCAGCTGCTCCTCCGGCACTTCTCCGTCGTAGGCTTCCGCGAAGCCGAACAGGTCGAGCAAAGCGTTGCGGGACGCGATCGCATCCAGCGGCGGTTCGATCATGCCGCGCCGGGCCGCGAATCGCACGAGCCGCTCAATCAGCAGCAGCGCGTCGTTCGCGCCGGTTCGTTGTTGTTCCGTCATGTTCTAGTCTCCTTCTCGCCGCGCGTTCGTTCGCGGGCCTTAGCGGTCGCCGTAGCCGTTCGGGTTCGCCTGGTGCCAGGCCCACGCGCTGCCGATGATGTCTTCCAGCTTGTTGCGCGTCGGGTTCCAGCCCAGCTCTTGGCGGGCGCGCTCGGACGAGGCGACCAGCACCGCCGGATCGCCGGCGCGGCGCGCTTCGACGACGGCCGGAATGTCGCGCCCCGTCACTTGGCGGGCGATGTCGATGACCTGCTTGACCGAGAAGCCGGTGCCGTTGCCGAGGTTATAGACGGCGCTGTCGCCGCCTTGGCGCAGCCGGTCGACGGCCAGCACGTGCGCGTCCGCCAGGTCGCTCACGTGGATGTAGTCGCGGATGCAGGTGCCGTCCTCCGTCGGATAGTCTTCGCCGAAGACGGCGATATGCGGACGCTGGCCGAGCGCCGCCTGCAGGACGAGCGGCACGAGATGCGTCTCGGGGTGATGGTCCTCGCCGATCCGTCCGCCCGCGTGGGCGCCCGCGGCGTTGAAGTAGCGGAGCGAGACGTATTTGACGCCGTGCGCGACGTCGAACCATTTCATCATTTTCTCCATCGCGAGCTTCGTTTCGCCGTACGTGTTCGTCGGCAGCGTGCGGTCGTCCTCGCGGATCGGGATGTTTTCCGGTTCGCCGTAGGTCGCCGCCGTGGACGAGAAGACGATCCGCTTCACGCCGTGCGCGTTCATTTTCTCCAGCAGGCAGAGCGTGCCGTATACGTTGTTGTGGTAATATTTGGCCGGATCCTTCATGCTCTCGCCGACCAGCGAGTTCGCCGCGAAATGAATGACCGCGTCGATGTCGTTCTCCCCGAACACCGTATCCAGGAAATCGCCGTCGCGCAGATCGCCGACGTACAGCTTGCCCCCGAGCACAGCGTTCCGGTGACCCTGCTGCAAATTATCCGCGACGACGATGTCCTCTCCGCGCTCGAGGAGCGCCGCCACCGCATGCGAGCCGATGTAGCCCGCGCCTCCCGTTACCAATACCGCCATATGTTTCCTCTCCCTTCTCGATTTCCAATCCGTATTGTCGTGCGATCGTGCGATAACCATGCTTCTTCGGAAAACCCTGCTCCCTGACCGGGCTTGCCGGCGAACCTCCGCCGTGCCTTGCCGTATTGCTTAGGCGAGGCGTTCGACGCCGTTCCCGATCGAGCACTCGTAGAAGTCCGCGACCAAGCCCGTCGCTTCCGTGTACTTGCGGCCTACTTCCGCCTTGAACGTCTCGATGCCGTCCTTGCGCACCAGCGACACCGTGCAGCCGCCGAAGCCCGCGCCCGTCATGCGGGAGCCCAGGACGCCGTCCACCGTGCGCGCCGCGGCCACCATCGCGTCGAGCTCGGCGCCCGTCACCTCGTAGAGGTCGCGCAGCGAGTCGTGCGACGCGTTCATCAATCGGCCGAACGCCGCCAGATCGTTGGCCTTCAGCACCTTCATGGATTGCAGCACGCGGTCGATCTCCTCGACGACGTGCTCGGCGCGGGCGCGCACGACGTCGTCCTTGATCAGGTGCTTGTTCGCGTTGAACTGCCCGAGCGTCAGCTGGCCGAGCAGCGTCAGGTCCGGGAAGGCCGCCTTCAGGTCCCCGACCGCCTGCTCGCATTGGCTGCGGCGCTCGTTGTATTTGGAATCGACCAAGCCGCGGCGCTTATTGGTGTTGCCGATCACGAGGCGGTAATCGCCGGAGTTGAACGGCACGAGGTCGTACTCGAGCGTATCGCACATGAGCAGGATCGCGTGGTCCTTCTTGCCGTTGGCTACCGCGAACTGGTCCATGATGCCGCACTGCACGCCGTTGAACGCGTTCTCGGACTTTTGCGCGAGCAGCGCGATTTGGACCGTGTCCGTCTCGCGGCCTTCCATCGTCAAGAGCCCGTAGGCCGTCACGACTTCGATGGAGGCGGAGGACGAGAGGCCCGCGCCGTTCGGAATCTCGCCGTGGAACAGCAGGTCGTAGCCGCTGCCGAAGACGACGCCGCGGCTCTCGAGCTCGTGCACGATGCCTTTCGGATAATTCATCCAGTCGTCCGCTTCGTCGTAGACGATCGGCGCGATCGGCAGATGCTTATGCTCCTCGAAGTTGGTGGACGCGAGGCCGAGCCGCATGTCGCCGCGCTTGCGGACCAGCATCGTCGTCCCGAACGTCAGCGCCGCCGGAAACACGTAGCCGCCGTTGTAGTCCGTATGTTCGCCGATCAGGTTGACGCGGCCCGGGGCGTGGAAAATCGCGATGGATTCGGAGGATTCGCCGTATACGTTCAAAAATCGTTGGGTCAGTTCTTGCAGGTTCGCCATTATGCCGCACCGCTTTCCGTCGAATGTTGGGGTCTGATTCTAGAATCAGTATAGCCGAAGGGCGCGCGGAGCGAAATGGTACGATGTGAGGATAGGATGGAATTTTGTGACCCCGCATCGAAGTCGCGCCATCGCCTATGGTACAATGAGAGACAGATGGACGAATTGTAAACAAAGGAGTTTCCTGAAGATGGAGCTGCGCGCAACCTATAAGGTGCTGTCCAATCCCGACCCCAATCCGCATGGTGATTTATATGTCTTGTTCGCCGGCGAAAGCCAGACGAAGCCGGGCCATTCGGTCGGGCCCAAGGTGTACGACTTCTACTTGATTCATCATGTCCTCTCCGGCTCGGGTTCTTTCACGTGCGCCGGGCGGCGGCACGAGCTGCGGGCCGGCCATTCCTTTCTGATCCATCCGGACACGCTGATCAGCTACGAATCGAGCGAAACGGATCCGTGGCGCTACCGCTGGCTCGCCTTCGAAGGCCGCCAGGCGGCCGCGCTCGTCGCGGAAGCCGGCCTCGGCCTGCCCGCTCCCGTCGCCGACGCGGGACGGAACCGCCGGATCGGCGTGCTGTACCATCAGACGATGCAGGCCTTCCGGCAGGGCGCTTCGGCCGCCCGTCTGCGGTCCGCCGGCTATCTGCAGCTGCTGTTCGCCGAGTACGCTTCCGCGCTGACGGACGGCGAAACGGGCGCGCAGCCGCGCGGCGGCGAGGGCGAGGCGCTCACCCGGCAGGTGCTCCGGTACTTGTCCACCCAGTACGCCGAGCCGATCACGATCGAAAACATGGCGGACACGCTCGGCTACAACCGCGCCTATCTCTCGCGCCAATTCAAGCGGCAGACCGGCGTCACGCCCGTTACCTTCCTGCTCAAGCTGCGCATCGACAAGGCGCATCTCCTGCTGCGCGAACGGCTGGAGCTGACGGTCGAGCAGATCGCGGCGTCGGTCGGCTTCCAGGACCCGCTCTATTTCTCCAAGCAGTTCCGCCGGTTCTACGGCCAGTCGCCGACCGCGTACCGGGACGCGATGAAGTCGCTGCGGGAGAAGGAGAGCCGAACTGGCGGGAAGGCGTGAATCGGCGCGGTCGGCGGAGGGGGCCGCTGGCGGGCCGGAGCGTGAAGGGCGAGCTGGGAGCCTTGATGCGTTAAAAACAGGGCGTTTCGGGGGATGAAGGCGGTTCGGCAGCCTACATATGCGGGATGCACAACGTTACAAGGCGTGAAGGGGATTCAGTTACCTACATCGGTTTGAAGGCGCGGCGTTTCGGGGGATGAGGGTGATCCGGTTACCTATATGGGTTGGAACGCAGGGGAATTCGGGACGTGAAGGTGTTCCAGTAACCTACTTTGGCCGGAACGCAGGGCATTTCGGAAGATGAAGATGCTTCGACTACCTGCCTTGGTTGGATTGCATGGCATTTCGGGGAATGAAGGCGAACCGGCCCCCTTCATCTAATACGAGGCAGGTTCGCTCGATCCCTAGGGAAGCTTCGGGCACCTCCGGTTTTTCTACATCAACAAGCTAAAAAGCCTCCACGTCCACTATTCAAGCGGATGTGGAGGCTTCTTGCCGTGCGTGGACTTCCTACGCTCATGCTTGTCCTGCTGACCGCCGCACGATGCGCGCGCCGGCGTCGCGATCGCAAAGCCGTCATCGGGCTAAGCCGCGATCGAACGCCGAGCCGAACTCATGCGCGGTCTGCCGTTCGCCTTTCGTTCATCAGGCCGTCCGGCTAGGCGCGTCTTCTGCCGAAGAAGAACGACAGGATGAACAGGACGAGGAATACGACGAACAGAATTTTCGCGATGCCCGCGGCGGCCGAAGCCAACGTGAAGAACCCCAGCACCCCCGCCACCAGCGCAACAATCAAAAACAATACCGCGTACCCTAACATAACCATCACCCTTTCGGTTTTTCGTTGTCGGCGTTGCCGCCCCTTGCTACTTGGCTTATACACCGTCTGCCCGCGGCTTGAAACGCCCCGGCCCCGCGAACGCGTCTCCGCCGGGCGGCCCGAACGGCGCGAAACCGCGCAAAAAAGCCCCTTGAACCGGTCCCGATCGGAAACCGGTTCAAGGGGCTTGCAAGGGCGCTAGCCCCGATCGAAGCGGCGCAGCCGCAGGCACGGCTCGCGCCGGCCGGTCACCTGGCCGGCGTCGTTGACCATCTCCGGCGGCAAGCTCCGCCGAACGGCGGCGACGATGTCTTCGCCGAGGCCGAGCTGCTCCAGCATGCCGCAGACGGCCTCCGGCCACGGCGCTTCGCCTCCGTCTGCGAGCTTGACGACGCCGGCGATGCCTTCCTTGCGCAGGGCGAAGACGAACACGCCCTGCGCGCCGCTCTTGGCGACGACGTTCCCGTCGCCAAGCAGCACGCTCGCCAGCCGGTCCGGTCCTTCCACCAGGACCGGGTGGCGGCGCATGGCGGCGGCGATGCGGGCCGCCGCCGCGGCGCAGGCGCCGCCCGCCCGCTCCGCGCCCGCGGGCGAAGCGCCCGTCGCGCCGCCGGGGCCGGCGGCGGCGTCCCACGCGGCGAAGCGCGCGTAAATCAGCGCGAGCCGCCATAAAGGCAGCGCGAACACGGGCAAGCCGCAGCCGTCGACGGCGCAGCCGACGGCGTCCGGTTCGAGATCCGCGAGCGCGGCGACCGTCCGCAGCACCTCCCGCTGCAGCGGATGCTCCGGCTCCGCGTACGTCTCCATCGGCCAGCCGCGCAGCTTGCACAGCGCCAGCATGCCGATATGCTTGCCCGCGCAGACGTGGTACAGCTTGCGCGGGCCGCCCCCGCGGCGAAGCAGCTCGTCGCGGGCTTCCCGGTTCGCCGGCAGCTGCGGCGCGAACACGAGCTGCTCCTCGCGGACGCCGGTCAGCGCGAGCATGCGCTCCAACGCCTCGACATGAGCCGGCGTGCCTTGGTGCGACGCGCACATGAGCGCGATCGCGTCGTCCCCCAGGCCGAAGGCTTCGGCCACGCCGCCCATGACGGCCGGAAGCGCTTGGACGGGCTTGGCCGTCGAGCGCATATACGTCCGGATCGAGGCGTCGCCCGCCTCCGCCAATAGCTCGCCGGAGGCGGAGACGACCGCGGCATGGCCGGCGTGCACGTTTTCCACGACGCCGCCGCGCGTCGAGCAGACAAGCGGCACGCCCAGCACGTCCGCCGGCGTCGGTGTTTGATTGATCATCCTGCTATCCCCTGTCGTTTCCAAAGCTGTACAGCGTATAATGCCAACACCTGATTGTACCACGAAATCGCGTTTGTCTCCTACCATCCCACGCGCTACGACAGCCTATGCGCCGCGGCGCCGCTTCGCATCTCCGCGATTCGACAGACGCGCCTGCCGCCGCGACGTTCCGCCGGGAGCGTTTCAAATCTCCGCCCGCGCGTGTAGTAAAGCTTAAGCCGAACCCGAAAGGAGTGACGACGATGACGGAAGCGAATCCGCTCCGGGAACAGCAGGCTTCGTCCGCCGGGCAGGCGGGCCGCAAATCCGAGCCGGTCGAGCGGGCGAAGAACGGCTCGATGGTGCAGGATATGCAGGACTTGAAGCGTCTCGGCCACGACATGAAGCAGATGAAAACGAACAGCCAGCTGCAGGAAGAAGGGCTGGTTCCGGATCCGATACAGGAGTAGGCGCGGCAAGGACGAAAGAGGGGCGCTCCCCCTCTTTTTTGAGCTGCCCCCGGACCGGGCCGCGGCGTTCGCCGCCCGTCCGCCGCTTGCCGGCGGCACGGGTCCGCGTCGCGCGGCCGGACGGTCCGGTCCGTCGCCGGTTCCGCCGGTTCATTTTGCGGCCGGAATTGGGCATAATACCCGCGGGAGGCATGATGAGAGATGAAGGATTTGCACGAAGGCCGCATGTATTGGCAGGAAACGCTGCCCCATCCCCGTACGTACCCGGCGCTCCGCGATTCGGCGGACGTCGACGCCGCCGTCGTCGGCGGCGGCATGTCCGGCGCCGTCGTCGCCTATGTCTTGGCAAGCGCCGGCCTGCGGACCGCGCTCGTGGAGCGCGGCGGCGTCGCCGCCGGCAGCTCGCTCGCCAATACGGGCTTGCTGCAGTATTGCAACGACATTATGCTCTCGGAGCTGATCGGCCGGATCGGCGAGCGGGACGCGGTCCGCTTCTACCGCGCCTGCGCCGAGGCCGTTCAGGATCTCGGCGCGATCGCCTCCGCGCTCCCGATCGACGCCGAGTACAGACCCGCGAGCAGCCTGTACTGCGCCAGCACGGATCAGGACGTGCCGAAGCTGAAGCGGGAATACGAAGCGCTGAAGACCGCCGGCTTCGACGTCGAATATTGGGAGCCGGAGCAGATCGGCGCCCGCTACCCGTTCCGCAAGCCCGGCGCCATCGTCACGCACGGGGACGCCCAGGTCAATCCGTACCGGTTCGTTCATGCCGTCGTCGACGAGGCCGCCGCGCGCTTCGGCCTGCAAGCACACGAACAAACCGATATCGTCGCCCACGAAACGGCCGGCGACGGCACGCACGTTCTGCGAACCGCCGCCGGCCCCGAACTCCGCGCGAAGCACGTCGTCTACGCCGTCGGCTATGAGCCGGAGGAGCTGCGCGGCCGCCTGATCCGGTCCGAGATGGACCGTTCGAGCGTCATCGTCACCCCGCCGCAGCGGGAGCTGTCGCCTTGGTACGGGCGCTATATGATCTGGGAGACGGCCCGTCCTTATTTCTATACCCGGCTGACCGAGGACGGCCGCGTCATCGCCGGCGGCTACGACGAGCCATACGGCCAGCCCCTCGCCGGGCACAATGCCCGCGACCGCATCGCGGAGAAGCTGTCGGCGCGCGTGCAGGAGCTCTTCCCGTCGTTCGACGCGCGGCCCGACTACGAATGGAACGCGACCTTCGCGCGGTCGCGGGACGATTTGCCGTTCATCGGCGAAGATCCGAAGTGGCCCCGCGTTTATTACTGCCTGGGCTACGGGGGCAACGGCACCGTCTACAGCATGATCGGCGCCGGGCTGCTCCGCGCGCTCATTCTCGGCCGCAAGCATCCCCTTGCCGGCATCGTCGGGCTCGACCGCCCGTCGCTCCAGCCGAGCTGACCCGGCGTCCGACGCCGCCCCTGCCGGTTTTTCGTCGTCCCGCCATTCCGCGATACCGTCCTTCGCCAATAAGCAAACTGCCGAAAAGCCGCTCCTTCACAGGAGCGGCGACAGCATTCTCGCGGCCATCTCGCCGGCCTTCTGCCACGCCGGCCGCCGCTGAAAATGCGACCGGTTCACTTCCTCGCACGACGCCAAATCCGCCATGAAGTCCTTCTCGAGCCGCTCGATCGCCTTCTCGTCGAACAGCAGCGCGTTGATCTCGAAATTGCTGAAGAAGCTCCGCATGTCCATGTTCGCGGTCCCCACCGACGCGAGCAGCCGGTCCACGATCACCACCTTCGCGTGCACGAAGCCGCCGTGATACCGGTAGACGCGCACGCCCGCCGTGACCAATTCCTCCACGTACGACAACGTCGCGAACAGCACGAGCCTCGTATCCGCCACGTAAGGGATGATGATGCGCACGTCCACGCCGCTCAGCGCCGCGGTGCGCAGCGCCATGAGCACGCTGGGGTCGGGGATGAAGTACGGCGTCGTAATGTAGATGCGCGTCTTGGCGACCGCCAGAGCGGCGAAGACGCATTCCAGGATGGCCGCGTCCTTGTTGTTCGGCCCGCTGGCCACGATCTGCACCTGCTCCTCGCCCTTGCAGGCGTGCGCCGGCATGTACGCCGGTTTGGCGAGCCGCTTACGGGCGGTGAACCACCAGTCCTGGATGAACACTTCCTGCAAGAAGTACACGGCATCCCCCTTCACCTGCAAATGCGTGTCCCGCCAGAAGCCGAGCTTCGGGTTGCCGCCGAGGTATTCGTCGCCGATGTTGATGCCGCCGACGAAGCCGACCAGCCCGTCGACGACGACGATTTTGCGATGATTGCGGAAGTTCATCCGCTTGTTGAAGAAGGCGAGCTTCGCCTGCAGGAAGCACTGCGTCTCGACGCCCGCTTCCGTCAGCTCGCGGACGTAGCGGGCCGGAAGCTCCAGGCTGCCGAGACCGTCGTAGATGACCCGCACCTCCACGCCCGCCCGCGCCTTGCGGATCAGCGCGTCCTTCAGCTGGCGTCCGATGCCGTCGTCGCGGATCGTATAAAATTCCACGTGCACGTGATGCCGGGCTTCCTCGATCGCCGCCAGCATGGCCGCGAACGTCGCGTCCCCGTTGGTCAGCACCGTCGTCTCGTTGCAGCCGGTGATCGGCGAGAACGTCATGCTCTGCAGCATCCGGTACAATCGTTCCTGGCTGCGGAATTCCTCGCCGCGCATGTCCTCCGGCCGGTGCACGAGCTTGCAGCGCAGCAGCGCCTGCAGCATCGTCTCCTTCGGGACGACGCCCCGCCGGCGCAGCGTCCGCCGCCGCCTGTATTCCTGCGCCAGGAAGTAGTACATGACGAAGCCGATGATCGGCAGCGCGAACAGGATAAGCAGCCAGGCCACCGTTTTGGACGGGCGGCGGTACTCGAGCACGAGTATCGTCGCGATTTGAAAAATGAAGACGATCAGTACGAGCAATGCCCAAATCATGGCGCCCCTCCCCCCGAGTCGGCCCGGATGCCGCACCCCTTAGCTTGCTCGCAACCGCCGGGCCCTATACATCGCGGATCCCCTTTGCAGGGACGATCCCCGATGCGCCATAGCATGTTCCTCATGTCCAAGAATAAATAGCTATTAGCACGTTACCACCGAAGGAAGGAGGATGAATCGACGCGATGTCCAAGACTCCAAACGGATCGGTTACGCCGAAACGACCATCGGCCTCGGGACGCGCGCGGAAGGCAAGCTGGCGAGCGATTCCGGCATTCGGATCGAAGGCGAATTCCAAGGCGAGATCGCATGCAAAGGCGACGTCATCGTCGGCGAATACGGCATCGCGCGGGCCGGCATCGCGGCGCAGATCCTGACGATCGCCGACAAGGTCTTCGGCGACGTCAACGTCAAGGGACGCCTGACCATCGCCGCTTCCGGCCAGCCGCACGGCAACGTTTTGGCGCATTCGATACTCGTTCAGGACGGAGGGATCTATAACGGCCATTGTCGCATGGAACGCCAGACGGAATCCAAGCCGCGCCATCTGCGGGAGCACGATCCGTCGCAGCCTGCCCCTCAGCCGGCCAAGGAGATCCCCGCCAAGGAAAAATCCCGGCAGGCGGGTAGCCGGGCGGACATCAGAGGCGCCGAACGAACCGGGTGAGCGCGTCTGCAAAGCCACGAACCGCATGAAAAACGAAAAAATTCCGGGCGCTTTCGATTTCGCGGGCCGCGAAGCCTTCCTAAACCGTCCGATTCAACGCCGCCCGTCCCGACGAACGGCCGATGCCGAGCGACAGGCTCAGCGCACCCAGCAAAACGATGCTCGCCGCGCCGAGCAGCGCTTCGCGATAACCGCCGTTCCCCGCGAGCAGGATGCCCGCGACGAGCGGCCCGATCATCTGCCCGAGCCCGAAGAACGCGGTCAGCCAGCCGATCATCGTCCGGTTGTTCTGCGGATACAGCTCTTTGGCGTAGGCGACGAATAGCGTCGTAATGCCCATGAACGTCGCCCCGAACAGGAACGCGCCGACGAACACGGCGACGGACGACGGCGCCAGCACCGGCAGGGCGATGCCGATTGCCTGCAGCAGCATGGCGGCGGTCAGCGTCCGCTTCTTCCCCCACGCGGAGGCAAGCAGCGACCAGACGAGGCACGACGGCGCCGCGGCGACGCCGACCACCATCCAGCTGACCGACGCCAAATTCGGCAGGCTCGAGACCGTCTTGGCGAAGGCCGCCAAGTACGTCCCCGTTACGATATACCCCAAGCCTTCCAGCCCGTAGGCGATCATCAGCACGATGACGATCCGGCGGGCGTCGGACGGCGGAGCGGCAATCGCAGCCTGGACGGACGGCTTCGCCCCGCCGGAGCGAACCCGCAGCGCCGGCCACGCCGCAGCGCCCAAGACGAGGCTGATCGCCCCCAAGCCTTGCCAGGCCGCGCTCCAGTCGCCTTGCCGGCTGAGCAGCGGAACCGAAAGCCCGGTCAGCAGAATGCCCGTGCCCACGCCGCCGTAAAACACACCGGTTTGCAGCGCCGACAGCCGTTCCAGCACGATGCCGGATACGAGGATGAAGACGACCGCGCTGGCGAAGCCCGACAAGAAGCGGAGCGCCAGCCAGCCGTCGAGGCTGCCGCAAGCCGCCATGCCCCACGTGGTCGCGATGCTGGCGAGCAGTCCCGCGGCCAGCACCGCGGACCGGTTCTTCACCCGGACCAGCGTGAGCGCGACCGCGCCGAGCAAATACCCCAAATAATTGCTTGAAGCCAAATAACCGGCCCCCGCGGCCGTGAACAACTGCCGATCCAGCATCGACGGCAGGATCGGCGTGAAGGCAAACCGCCCGATGCCCATCGCGACGATTAAAGCAGCCGCGCCTCCGAGCAGGACGAGGATCGTTTTACGTTCGCTTGCAGGTCGTTCCATGGTTACCGTTCCCTCCCGATATCTGCGCTAGACGCAAGCTTGTATCTCCAGCATACCGCGCCTCTTGTCATCGCGGTTAATACGAGATACCGATGCCTGGCATCTGAATGGCTGATACCAACGCAAACGGCCCCCGACCGAAGTCAGGAGCCGTCTTGGAACGCGATGCCCGGGAAGCCGTCAGGTCGCGACATCCCGCCGGTTGAACACGAGCCACGTAATCGCGACGAACACGATGTAGTAGCCCGCGAGCACGGCGAGCGAGAAGCCGAGCGTCATCCCGCGGGCGATTTCCTTGCTGCCCAAGTACCCTTTCAAATTCAGGTGCAGGAACAGCAGGTAGTCCACCCACTTGTACTCGAGCATCATCAGCAGGTTGCTCCCGATCATCCCGAAGAAGTAGATGAACATCGACAGGCCGATCGCCAGCCCTCCGCTGCGGAACAGCGTCGAGAGCATGAAGCTGAACGTGACGATCATGATGAGCCCGATATAATCGAGGATGTACGCTTGGATCATATAGCTGAACGGGCCGGAGCTGTTCGGAACGCCGAGCGCGTCGCTCGCCGTCTTGGCGTCGCCGTAGCCGAACAGAATCAGGTTCAGCACGAACGAACTGCCCAGCATGACAACGGTCATGAGCAGCGCGAACAGCAGCAGCGCGACGTACTTGGACAGCAGGATTTTGGAACGGCTCCACGGCCGAATGAGCAGCAGCTTGATCGTACCCGAGGAGAATTCCCCCGCCACGCTCTCCGCCGACACCACGACCGTGAAAATCGTGACGAGCAGGTAGCTGAACTGCTCGATGCTGTTCATGACGCTCCACATCGACTCCCCGCCCTTGTCGAACGACTTCGACAGGACGCTGAGCAGAATGACGATCAGCAGAATGATGCCGAACATGATCCACGTGCCGATGCGCCGGTAAATCTTCATATTCTCGTTGCGGACGAGCTGCAAAAAGTTATACAAGCTGTTGGCCTCCCGTCATCTCGAGGAATTGGTCCTCCAGCGATTTGTTCAGGACGCGAATCCCGTATACCTTAATGCCCGCTCCGACCAGCTCCGCGTTGATCCCCGCCACCGTCTCGCGGTCCGCCCGCACGAGCGCGCCTTCCTCCACGCGCGCCGGCTCGTGCCGCGCCAGCAGCCGCACGGCGTCGTCCGGCCGGTCGACCTCGAACACCACGGGCCCGCTCGTCTCGGCAAGCTGCGCGCCGCTCTGGATCAGCCGCACGTCGATCAGCTTGCCGCCCTGAATGATGGCGACCCGGTCGCACATCAGCTCCATCTCGCTCAGCAGGTGGCTGGAGACGAAGACGGCGATGCCCTCATCCTTGGCGAGCTTGCGCAGGTAGTCGCGCAGCTCGCGGATGCCCGCCGGATCGAGCCCGTTCGTGGGCTCGTCCAGGATGAGCAGGGACGGCTTGTGCATGATCGCCTGCGCCACGCCGAGCCGCTGCCGCATGCCGAGCGAATAGGTCCTCACTTTATCGTGGATGCGCTCCTTCAGCCCGACCAGCTCGACGACCTCGTCGATCCGCTGGCTCGTGATGCCCGGCACCATCCGGGAGAAATGAAGCAGATTCTGATACCCGGTCAAATACTTGTACATTTCCGGATTTTCGACGATCGCGCCCACATGCCGGATCGCCTGCTCGTACTCGTCGCGGACGCTGTGCCCGCCGATCAGCACGTCGCCCTTGGTCATGCGCATCAGCCCGACCATCATCCGGATCGTCGTCGTCTTCCCCGAGCCGTTCGGCCCCAGAAAGCCGAGCACCTCCGCCCGCGGAATGTCGAGCGTCAAGCCGTCGATGATCGTCCGCTTGCCGATGACCTTCGTGACCTGCTGCAGCCGCACGATCGGCTGCTCGTCCGATACGGTCCCATACGCCATTGTCCTAACCCCCCGTAACCGCGGTGCCCTGGCGTTGCCGCTCGGACCCGCGTCTTGTCCCCATCAGTATACCGAATGCAGGAAGCGATTGGAAGGCGGGAAGGTAACGGGGGCGAAGCGGGCGGCGAGATCATGCGCGGGAAACGTAGTGAATCGGTCGGCGATCAATTAAAGACGAGGAACCGTTCCTTCGGCGCTTCGAAGCCGATCGCCGAGAACCTGCCATAGGGCGGCGCATCCTGCGGGAGCGTGCGGCTCCGCTGCTGCCGGTCCTCTTCGGCGGCCCGCTTCAAGCAAGCCTTGCAGCAGCCGAGACGGTAAACGATCCGGTAAAAGCCCGTCGTGAACAGCTTGTCCGCTTCCGCGTTGCCCGTCAGTTTCCCGCAGCCGACGCAATAAAATTGATCCTTATTCATCATGGATCTCCCCTTTTACGGTATCGAATGTCCCCTCTATTTATATACCTTTTGTATCAAAATATGAATTACATGTTACGTTTCGTATCAATTAAGATTAGAATATGACAACATTCGCCAATTGTCAATCGGAAGGGCCGAAATTTTGTCGCCGTGAAGACGCTTTTTTCTGAAATCGCTTACGAAAATGGGCAAAACAAAAAAAGCGGCAGGCCCGGCTTTCGCCTCACCCGCTGCTCGTGCGCTGATAGCTCAGCAGTTTTCCGAACGGCCCGTCTTCTTCGCCGGCCAATTGCCGATACTCCCCCAGCCGCGCGAGCCGGCCGCTCTCCAGCACCGCGACCTGATCCGCGCCCCGGATCGTCGACAGCCGGTGGGCGATGACGATGATCGTCATGCTGCCCTTCAGGCGGTCCAGCGCTTCCTGAATCCGCGCTTCGTGCTCGCCGTCGAGCGCGCTGGTCGCTTCGTCCAGCACGAGCACGGCCGGTTGGCGCAGCAGCGCCCGCGCGAGCACGATCCGTTGGCGTTCGCCGCCGGAGAGGCGGACGCCCCGGTCGCCCAGCACCGTGTCGAGTCCGAGCGGAAGCCGCCGGACGAACGTCTCCGACGCGGCCGCGCGCAGCGCCTCCCACATCGCGTCCTCGCTCGCGCCGGGGCGGGCGATCGCGAGATTGTCCCGGATGCTGGCATGGAACAGGAACGGGTCCTGCGAGACGTAGCCGACGCTCCTGCGCAGCGCGCGGGCTTCCGCGCCGGCCAGCGGCCGCCCGTCCACGAGCACCTCGCCCCGTTCGGGCCGAAGCAGGCCGACGAGCAGGTCGATCAAGGTGCTTTTGCCCGCGCCGGATTTGCCGACGATGGCGGTCATGCCGTTGGCCGGAATGGTCAGGTTGATCGCTTGAAGCGCGTAGGCGGCCCCGTTCCGGTCGTACCGATAATCGAGGCCGCGGCATTCGATGCCCCGCTCCATGCGCATGCCCGGCGTATTGTCGTCGTCATCGGCTTCCGCCACGTTCTCCTCGGCTTCCGTCTCGCATTCGCGCTGCAGCTCCGAGAGGCTTTTGAAGGCGGGCAGGGATTGGACGAGCTGCTCCAGACTGGCTTGCAGCGCAAGGAACCTCGGCCACAGCCGGGAGAACAGGACGGCGACGAGCAGCACCTTCTCCGATTCGACGCGGAGCACCTCGAAGGCGAGGTAGACGAAGCCCGCGATCAGCGCGCCGGAGACCGCCTTGTAATAGAATTGCGAGGATGCCTGCAGTCTCGCGAACCGGACGGCGTTGTCGTCCAGCCCCTCGCACAGCCGCTCGAACCAGCTCAGGTGCGCGGCTTCCATGCCGTTCGTCTTGATGTCCTTGATGCCGTTGAAATGCTCGGTCATGCCCGCATAGTAGCGTTGATGCAGCTCCGTCGACTCCGCGCCGTTCGTCTTGGACTTCCGGACGATCGGCCGCAGCGCGAGGGCCAGCGCAGCCCCGGCGGCGAGAATGGAGGCCGTCAGCTGCCAGGACAGCCAGGCGGCCAGACCGACCTGCACCGCGGTGAACAGCAGCGTCGTCGCGAGCCGGAGCGCCAGGTAGATGCCGTAGCTCGCGCGGGACAGCTCCTGCGTCATGATATGGATGAAATCCGATTTGCGCTTCTTCAGGAAGAACGACCACTCCGCGCGCATCAGCGCCCGGTAGACGTCCAGCCGCATCCGGCGGATGAAGCCCTGCTCGATCGATTCGTTCAACACCGTCAGGCTCCGCGTCAAATACGCCTGTCCCGCCATGACGGCCGCGAACAGGCCGAGCGCGGCAGGCAGCTTCCAGCGGTCTTCGATGCCGCCCAGCAGGGCGGCAGCGTGCGAGACGAACGGCACGCCGGCCGCCGCGCCGGAATCGAACACCCCGATCAGCGCCAGCATCGGCACCATCAGGAACAGGCCGATTCCCTCCAGCATGCCGGTCGCCAGCATGCCGGCCAAATTCGCGTACAGCCGGATGCCCGCGTAGCGATGCAGCTGCTTCATATATTGATAGAGTTCCGTCACGTCGTCCGCTCCCCGGTCCGCGCTTCGCCGCGCACGGCCTCGAGCACCGCGTCGACGAGTTCGCCCGCGCTAAACCGGACTGCCGGCCGGCTCAGCCGATACAGGCCGATGCGGCCCGCCAAGTCCGCGATCCGTTCGAAGTGCCACTGCTCCCCGCCGAGCAGAGGAATCAGAAAATCGCGGTACGTATGCCGCCGAAGCACCGGCAGGCGCTCGATGCCGGCGATGCTCCGCAGCCCGACCGCCGCGTCGTCCTCCGATCGGACGAGCTCGAACGCGCCGGCAAGCGGGACGGGCCGCTCGCAAAAGCGGGCCGCGACCGGCACGGCGAATTTGGCGTCGTACAGCGGCCGGTACGCGCCCGCGTCCATCCCAAGCCGCTCCAGGCTCGCCTGCCACAGCTTCTGCTGCGGATAGGCGGGATAGACGAGCGGCGCGCCGTCGGCGCTTCGCGGCGCGACCGCGATGACGTCGTCGGTCAGCAGCCGGCATCCTCGGCTTAAGAAGGCCGCCGCCAAGGTCGATTTGCCGGCGCCGGATTCGCCGACGATCGCGTACGCGCGGCCTTCGATGACGACGGCGCTCCCGTGCAGCGGGAGCATGCGGCGCTGCATCAGCAGCACGCCCATGCACGTGCCGAGCAGGTACAGGCGCAGCAGCGCGTCGTCCGCGCCCGGGAACGGCGACACGACGATCCGCTCCCCGTCGCTGATGCGATAGATCGCGACGTCCGGGACGCGGAACAGTACGCCGTGCGCCGGGAACGCGAGCCAATCGTCGTTCGCTTCGGCCTCGGCGCCGTGCGCGGCCCATTCCGCGGCAAGCTCGCCGCGCCGAATCTCGACGGCGCTCCCGCCGGCGTCGCCGGCCGCATCATCCTCTGCGCTAGCGACCCGCAGCTCGGCGAGCTCGAACTCGCTCGCGACCCGCAGGCCGAATACGGTATAGCGATAGTCGCGTGCGGTCGTGATCATGATTGTCTCCTTTCGCCGATGAGTCTAGCTCATATGTATAGAGTTGAAATAGTTAGCTAATGTATCTGGCTTATGTATCTGGCTTATTTACCTATCTATTATATTGAACCTAGCGCTGTGTCTAGCCTATTAAGCAGCCTATGTACCAAGCCTACTATCTAGCCTACGTTCCCAGCCTACGTATCCAGCTTATGAGTCTAGCCGATAGGCGCCTTCACTTCGGCCGCCTATCGGCCATGACCTCCCCAGTCCCGTTACATGCCCGGGCGGATTAGCTCGGATGCTTCGCATCGATACGATTCTTGTCTACGATCGAGCCACCGGCTCCATGCATCGTATTCTTGATGTCGAGCACTTCCAGCGTAGGCGTCGTCCATTCTTTCTTCGACTGCTTTTCCACGTTGTTCACCTCCCTTCAATGCCGAAGCGCCGCCTCAGGCCAACCGTTTCAGAAACCGGTAGACGATCAGGCTGCGCATCAGCAGTCTCGCGTTCGAATCGAAGGCCAACTCGGGACGCGGCTCCGTGCCGACCGCCTCCATGGACGCTTTGATTTGACGGACGTTCAGGAACTGCGCGGAGACGCTGTCGGCGCATAACCGCTTCAATTCGTCCATGAACGCCCGCCACTCCGGCCGCATCCGATGGATCCAATCGGCCCCTTGCACGCCGCGATAACGCTGGTTAAGCCGGACTTCGTCGGGCAGATAACCGCGAGTGGCCCTCCGCATGAGCGAGCGGTCGACGCCGTCCTGTACATACTGCTCGAGGGGTACCGACAAGCAGAACCGGATTACCCGGGGATCGTACGTCGGGTCCCGCTCCCAGATTCCGTAACGCAGCGACAGTCTCGTCTCCAAGTTGCCCGTCATATGGGGAAACGTCAGCGACTCGAACTCGTCCAGCCGGGCTCGAATAAAATCGGCGGGCGAGGCAGCCGGTCCGATTCCCCGCCGTCTCAGCCGCTCCTCTACCCCGGACGTCCTGGCGAAATCCGGATGAATCAAGGCGGGCTCTTCTCCGGCCGGCTTGTCCAGCACGGGGAAAGCGGATTTCAGCACCATCTTGAGCAGCCGGGACCTGCCGATGCCCATCCGTTCGCTGAAGCGCGGGATTTCGCGGCCCAGCTTCAGCAGCCGCAGCCGTCTGGCCAGCAAGCCGTAATAATCGACGGCCGAGCCCCACGACACCGTCAGGTTACCGCCCGCGCCAGTCAATAGCACGCCGATGTCCTGCCGCGCCGCTTGCTCGAAGATCCCGGTCATCCAGAACGAATTTTCAAAGCACTTGTACGGAGCGTCCAACAGGTCCAGCCAATCGTCCACCGCCGTCCAAGGACTCCCGCCCGGAAACTCCAAGTCCTGCTGCTCGCTTAAGCCGATATGGCGAGCCGTCGCCCGGATATAAGGCCGCTCGTCGGCGAACCGGCTCTTCGGCGTCCAGTCGGAGAAATCCGCTTGCGGCACGTAGCTGTAAGCCCGCAGCATCTTCCCCGTGCCGCGCAGGGCGGCCGACGCGAAAGCGGCCACCGCGCCGGAGTCCAAGCCGCCGCTGAGACTGGACCCGATTCCTTTGCGGGCGCGCATCTTCGATGATACCGCTTTCATAAATACGTCGCGAAATGCTTCCTCGTACTCGCCGTTGGACCGGAGCCCCGGCGGCTCTTCCATCGGAATGAGCGATCCGTATCGGCGCAGCTTAAGCTTCCCGCCTCCGGCCGTAAACGAATGGCCCGGCGGCAAATGCCGAATGCCGTCATAAGGCGCGGCGTGCAGATCGGCACAGTCGAGCATGGACGGGATCGCCAAAAACTCGGCCAGCCACGCTTCGTTCAGCCGTTTCTTCAGGCCGGGCAGGGCGAACAGCGGATCGGCCACCGTCGCGCAGGCGAACAGCCGGTCCGATGCATGATAATACAAGGTACGGTTTCCGACCAAATCGCGGGCGCCGAACAGCGTTTGCGCCCGTTCGTCCCAAATGACGAAGGCGAAATCGCCGATCAGATAACCCGGCGCGTCCGCTCCCCAGCGGCGGTACGCACGCAGGATCAGCTCGCCGTCGGACATCCATTTTCCTTGGCCGTACGGGATGTTCAGCCGGTCGTACAGCTCGTGCCGGTTATCCAGAATCGCGTCCGCCGCGATGGCCAGCCGGCCGGCTTCGTCGTAATACGGCATCGGTTCTTTAACGGACTCCGGCGTAATCCACTGCGCATGACAGCCAAGCGCCGCTCGCCCGTCGTTCCAAACCCGCCTATCGTCGGCGGGATAGCGATCCAGCGCGCGCATCATCGTACGGATCGCGTCATCGCCCGGACGGGCTTCGTCCTCATAGAGCAAGCCGATGATCGCGCTCATAGGTCCTTCCAACTCCAATGCCGGTTCGATTTGCCCACTTGTTCGACTAGTTCGATTCTACCCTATTTCGATACATTTTGTAACTAAGGAATCAAAAAATATCCCGGCCTTTGCCGGACGATAGTCGGACGCGCTCGACGACCTCATAGACTCGTATCCATGTATGCGGAGGACGGGACCGCGGCGCCGTCCAGCATTTGCTGGTACAGGCTGAGAATGCGCCGCCGTTCGGGAATCATCAGCCCCAGCTTCTCCTTCAGGGCGGCCGACAGCGCCCGCCGGATTTGGGGATCGGGTATCAACCGGCAGCCGTACGCGTACAGATTCTCTTCCTTCCGCCGCCAGACGACGTACCCCGCCAGACTGAACGTCCACTCGCCGAAGCTCAAGGACAGCCGGATCCGGTAGTCCGGGCTGACCGGGAAGCGAAGATGGGTCAGGAAGCGCACGCCGATCGGGCAGACATCCCGTATCAGAACGGGCGTCGCCTTCGACTCCACTCTGCTGCCCAAGACGTCGTCGATCGCCACGTCGGCCTTCACGCCGTTCCAGATCCGGATGCGCACCGCGCCTCTTCGCGCTTTGCCGTTCGTCATGTTCACAGCATTCCGCCTCTTCCACAATAAAATCGATTTCAGATACAATATGTATCACCAAGAGCGCGACAAATCCGCCCCAATCAGGCAGCGTCACTCCGTTCGCCGCCGCGAAGCAGCCGCCATACGAGCAGCATCGGACGCAGGCCGAAATAAAGCACGTGCAGCGGCTTCGGCAGCGGAACGGCCCTTGCGTCCTTTGCGCTGGGGTACAAGAGGGCGGCGACGTAACGCAGCCGCTGGCGCCATGGCAGAAACGCGAGCAAGTAGCGCTCGAACTTCAAATTCACGCGCGGGTCGAGCGGCGTCCGGATCAGCTCGAACGCGGCCTCGGCCAGCCGTTCTCCTTGCCGGCTGCAGGTGATCGGCGCCGTTTCCTGCGGCACGGGCGTGCGGAAGAGGCGGAACATCAGCAGGAAGGCTTGTCCCGCCAGATGCTCGGCGTCATAGCGCCGCAGGTGCGGAAGCAGCCCCTTCCAGTCCAAGCCTTGGCGCGCCAGCCGGTCCAGGTCCGTCAGCCAGCGCAGCCGGAACCAGCCATGGCGGGCGCCGTGCGTCACCAAGTGAAGGAAGAGGTCCTCGGGACCGAGAAAGTAAACGGGGTCGCCCGACCGCTCGCTGCGGCGGCGACGTTCCCATAAGGCCTCGAACCCCGGCTCCGGCATGCCGTAACCGTTCAGTTTCCAATGAATCTCGATCTGCACGCCGCGTTCGTCGTTCCAATACGAGGCATGATGCGATACCCGCTTGCGAGAATTCAAGACCGCTGGCTCCTCTTCCGAGACATAGCCGAGCTCAGCGAGAACGCGTTCCGCCTGCTCTAACTCCCTTTCGTACACCAGCATATCCAAATCCTTCGACGTCCGTCTGGACAGATCGCCGTACAGCTCGCCGGCCAGGATCGGTCCTTTGAGCTGCAGGCAGCGAACGCTTCTCTCCGCGAAGGCCGCGCAGACGCGTTCCATTTCGCCCGAGAGATGGAGCATGTGAAACGTATTGAGCCGGTAAAGCGCCTCGAATTCGCGGCCCACCGCTTCCGGCACGCGATTGCCCTCCAGCCGGCTCAGCCGTTCGTAGACCGTCGGATAAATCCGATGATGCTGCGCCAAGTAGAGCACCGCGTTCCAATCCAGCGCCGGATCGGGTCCACGGTCGTCGATCCCGTCGAGGTCCGGCTCCTCCTCTTCCCGAAGCAAGCCGAGAAGAAACGACAATTCTTTCGGCAGGGATTCCCCTTCCATATCGCCCGTATCAGCCATAAGCCGCGTCCCTCCGCTTCTCCCCCGTTTCGATTCGTTTCCCGAAGACGCCGACGACCGCGAACCCGGCCATCTCCTCCGCGCCGGTCAGGACGCGGGAGCCGCTTCGCAGCCAAGCGTGCGCGATCATCGCGCCGTCGGCATCTCTGGCCGTGCCAAGATACAGCGTGCTCTCGATGCCGCGGCGTTCCAGCATCTTCATGGCGGCCACGGCCCTGACGAGGCACGCGCATTCCCACCAGCTGTGCCGGCTCGCGAGATGCACCGCGCTCGCGATTCGCCGCAGCCGCTCCTCATTCGAAGGATCGCCTTCATGCGGCGTTTCGACCATGCTGCTGCCCAGAGACGGCACGGTCCAGCGGAACGGCAGCGCCTTCAGGATGCGGGCCCAAGCCAGATAGGCATACGCCTCCAGCAGCAGCGAGCGGCGTTCCCGGTCCAGCGCCCGGAATCGCTTCACGGCGCGGGCAAGCCGAGCGGCCCGCCTCACGCGATCGGTTCGCCTGCGGCGCCGCCGACCCGGACGAGCGATTCGCGACGCATCAGCTCGACGAACGCCAGCAGCTCGGAGCGGCATGCCGACGCCTCGACGTCATACTCGCCCAGCAGGACGGCCTCGATTTTGCCGATCGATACGGGCTGCCCGGCCAGCTCCCAGATGCGCCCTCCGACCCGGCCGAGGTTGTAATAGTTCCCGCTGCCTATGCTCAGAAGGACTTTCTCGCCGTTCATATCGCTGGCCAAGTGGCCCGACGTCTGAACGATCCACGTATCCGCCGCCAGCGGCTGCGCGTTCGTGCTCATGCGTATGCGACCCCTCTCCTATTTTTGATCCCGTTATGATACGAATTGTATCACTACCTGCGAAAATATTCCACTATGTATCAAAAATTTTCATGGATCGCCATTGTCTTTCGCGCGAACCCTCAATTCATCTTCCGCCATAAGCCGAGGCTTTCCGGATCCAGCTCTTCCACGCCGGCGAGCAGATAACGGCGGCCGTCCGCGTCCGTCAGCACGAACCGGCCCGGCGCGACGGGATGGATGTGCTCGTGCAGGTTTTCCATGCGTATCGCGCACTTCCCGTAATCGGTATCCACCTGCCACACCCATTCGGCGCGCTGCTTGACCACGGCAAGAATACGCTTGATGGACGGCACGATGTACTGCCTGCGCAGCTCTTCCTGCGCCAGACGCAGCCCGCTCTCTCCCAGATCCGTCAAATCCCGCAGCAGCGCGATTTCCTCGCCGTCCTCCGTTCGGACGGAGATGAACCTGTCGGGGAACGAGAAAGGGAAATTGCGGATCAATCTGATCCGCTCGTGCGTGACGCCGTCCTTCTCGGCGGCCAGCGAGCCGTCGGGCAGGCGAAGCAGCGCGACGGCCGGCTTCGGCTTCGGTTTCAAATACAAGACGTTCGACATGGTTAACCAACCTCCAGCGGGGATTCCGTAAGCTGCTGCTGCGATTCGACGAGCCGGTAGTAGGCGCCCCGGCGCGCGTACAATTCTTCGTGCGTGCCGACCTCGCCGATCCGGCCCTTGTCCAGCACCACCAGCCGGTCGGCGCCTTGCAGGGTCGACAGCCGATGCGCGATGGCGATCGTCGTCCGTCCTTGGATCAAGCGGTCAAGCGCCTGCCGGATTTGCCGCTCCGTCTCCGAGTCCACGGAGGCGGTCGCTTCATCGAGAATGAGGATGCGCGGATCGAGCAGCACCGCCCTGGCGATGGCGATCCGCTGCTTTTCGCCCCCGGAGAGCCGGTGACCGCGCTCCCCGACCATGGTGTCGTAGCCTTCCGCCATCCGGCTGATGAACGCGTGCGCGTTCGCCGTCTTGGCGGCCGCGATGATGGCCTCCGGATCGGCGTCCGGCAGACCGTACGCGATGTTTTGCGCGATCGTGCCGTCGAAGAGGAACGTCTCCTGCAGCACGACGCCGATGTGGCGGCGCAAGCTCTCCTGCTCGATGTCCCGCAAATCCCGCCCGTCGAGCAGGATGGCGCCTTCGCTCGGGTCGTAGAAGCGGCAGATCAGGTTGATCAACGTCGTCTTGCCCGCGCCGGAATGACCGACGACGCCGATCATTTCGCCGGGCTGGATCGTGAATTGAATGCCCTTCAGCACCGTGGTGTCGCGCTCGTAGCCGAAATGAACGTTCTGAAACCGGATCTCGCCTTCCACGGCCTCCAGCCTCTCGGCTTCCGGCTTATCCGCCACGTCGATCGGCGCGTCCATCGTCTCGAATACCCGCTCGGCGGCGCTGGAGGCCTGCGTCATCCAATTCATCGAAGAGGCCAGCAGCTGCACCGGTCCGTAAAACATAAGCAGGTAGCTCGAAAACGCCATCAGCGTCCCGACCGTCATTTCCCCGTCCATAACCAAGCGGCCGCCTTTGAACCAAATGATCAGGCCGACGAAGGACGTCGACAGCGCGAACAACGGTCCCATCCCGAGCCACAGGTTGGAGATGGACACCGTCCGCCTGACCTGCTCCTCGTTGGCGCGGTCGAATCGCTCGCGCTCCGCCCCTTCCTGGGCGAAGGCTTTAATGACGCGAATGCCTTGGAGCGTCTCCCCGATCCGGTTCTGCATGGTCATCTGCGACTGCCACTGGCTGTACCAGAGCCTCCTTGCCCGCGGCCAGATCCAGAGGAACCCGGCGCCGATGAGCGGCACGGGCAGCAGGAGATAGAGCGTGAGCTCCCAGCTCATATAGAGCAGCATGCCGAGGATGGAGGCCGCGAGCAGCAGCTGCGACACGAACTGGATGATGCCTTCGTTCAGCACGAATTTGAGCGACTCCGTGTCGCCCTGAATCCGTCCGATGAATTGGGATACCTGGCGCCGGTCGTAATATCGGAGAGACAGCCGCATGAGCGAGCGGAACATGTCGCGCCGGATATCGCCGATCAGCTTGCCCCCGATCACGGTGCCGAGGTAGTTGCGCGCCATCTGCATGCCGGCGCTGACGACATAGATCAGTCCGAGGCCTGCCGCGGCGGCGCCCAGCACGGCGAAGCTCGCGCCCGGCGAGACGATATTGTCGATGAGCAGCTTGGTCAGGAAAGGCGGGAATAGCTCGAGCATAACGGAGGCGATCAGGAGAATCGCGCTGCCGAGCAGCGCTTTGCGGTACGGGGTGCTGTAGGCGAGGATGCGCTTCAGCATGCTCCATTTATTGCTGCAGCGCATGCATTTGGACCGGCCCAGCTTCACCGGCTTGCCGCAGCGGGGACAGGCGCGGCTGTCCGCCCGGACGGCGGTTTCCGCTTCCGAAGGCTCGTCCGCGGGGGATACGGCGAGCCACGCCGTCAGCGCGGGCAGCGCATGACGGCAGGCTTCCAGGTAAGGGAGCGTGAAGCGCCCCGCTTCCACGGTTCCGCCCGCCGTCGCGAGCAGGAGCGCGCCGCCGCCGACCGCCTCCCGTACCTCGAACGACAGAATCGACGCCTTCGGTACGGTCATGGCGATGCGGCCGCTCGCGTCCGAGACTTGGAAAGCGCTAGACGTCGCAAAGATCTGATACCGCTCGAACCGGTGGTCGCGGGCGACATCCGCCTGCAAGGTCAGCCACGGCTGTTCAGGCATAGGACACGAGCCCCGCCGCGAGCAGATCCTCGATGAACGCTTCCACGTCCGCCGCCACCTCGTCGCCGCCGTCCTCGAACTCCAGCCGAATCTGCCCGGCCAGCGAATGGACGTTCGGATACTCCGGCAGCTTCGACCAGATGTAACCGCCGAGTCCGTTCAGCTTGATGACGACCTGCGTGTCGACGTTCATCAGCACCCATTCGTCGTCCAATTCCGCGACCTCCAACTGCGCGTCATTGCGCACGAGCGCTCTGCGCGAAAGCTCCGTTTCGTTCATCATGAGATCCTCTCCCAGAAAGTCGCGTTTTTTTGAAAATAAAGCTGATGGGCGGACGCATGCTGGACGACCGCTTTGGTCAGCCAAATCATGTTGGCCGTCTCCAACCGGTTATGCTTCCAATAGAACACTTTATCCAGCAGCGTCAGGAACGCGTCGCTCTTGCTGAGCGGCGTCGTGTAGACGTCCGGCGACTGGTTCAGGAACAGGATGCCCGCAAGCGCGCAGCTGGGCACGCTGCACGGCGTCTCCACGTCGCTGCGGAAAGGCGAATCGTACACGCGGATCGCGCCGTCGCTCTCCACGTGAAGGTACGTCGCTTCGTCCGACAGAATCGGGCGCGGATAGGACAGCTCGACGACGGTCGACTTGCCCGCGCCGGACGGACCGGCGAACATGTATGCCTTGTCGTCCTGGATCAGGCAGGAGGAGTGCACGAGCAGCCCTTCGCGGCGGTGTATGAGGAAGGCGCTGTACAGATTGATCAGCGCGTGCTTCATCGCCAGCTCGTCGAAGACGTAGATCTCGGCTTCGCAATAATGGGACGAAGCGATCAGCTTGTAGTCGGAACGCATATATAGGATCGCGGAGCCGGTGTCTTCGATGACGGGATCTTCATCGTCGTAGGGTCCGCCGTAGAAGTCGTGGATCGTGATGCGCAGCTCGGCGCCCCGGGTTTCCGTCACGTCCGGGCGGACGCCGGGCTCAAGCGCCTTGAAATGCGCCGCGACCCATTCGTACAGATGCGCGGTCGCGATTTGGAAATAGAGGAGGTTCGGTCCGACAACGGCTTCGTATTTGTACATGGGATTCCATCCTTATGGAAGTTAGTCGGGCTGGCGCCCATTTCGCAGAAGAGCGGACCGAAGTCCGCTCCGCCGCAAGCTTGCCGGTTACCGATTAATGGATATGACGGCAGAGAAGCTTTTTCAACTTCGCCTCGAACGGATCGTGAGGCGGCGTACGGCACCATTTCGCAAAATCCGAGTTGGACGGGATGTGCGTGCCGAAGTTCAGGTTGGAAATGGTCAGAATCCGCGGCTTCGTATACCTCTTCATGAGAATCACTCTCCTTTTCCTTTAATTTATGATACAAATTGTATCAAGTCAAGCGTTTCCGCACAATTATTTCGCGCCGGCTAGCTGCGCTTGTGCGGGGTCGGCTTGATATGACCAGAGCAATTTCCACGCGCCCGCTTCGTACGCCGCAAAGCAGTTCTGCACCAGCTGGAAGTTGCCGTACGGACTGTAGAAGGTTTCGGTTACGGGCACCTGGTAGACCTTCGGAATCGGCGCGGCGGCCGCGTCCATCCGCCAGTCGGCGACCGCCTTCGCCGCGCCGAGCTCCACGTCGAAGGTGTCGACGCCGAAATCCTGCATCATAACGTGCGCCCGCTTCTGTATATAGCCGGCTTTGTCGAAGCGCTGCTGCATGAGCGGATGAAACAGCTCCCAGGCGCTGCCGAAGTCTCCCGCCTGCTCGAACCGGTAGAACTGCTCCACCGCTTGAAGCGCGCCCTCGCTGTCGCTGCCCGGCAGCAGCCGCTTGGCGTTGTGCCAGGCCAGCCCGATGACGGCGACGATGACCGCGCCGACGAACAGCTGCAGCACCGGCAGCCGCCTGCCTCGTCCAAGGCGTCCCACGGCGATCCCTCCCTTGTCCTAAAGCTCCTTCACTTTATGACGGGAGAGAAGCGTTTATGCCGCAGCCGGGAGACGAGCAGCCAGATCAGCCAGAGGAGCAGGCCGGCGGCGGCTCCCGCCAGATCGACGAGCACGTCCTCCGGATTCGACGTCCGGCCGGGGATGCGCCGCTGGTTGATTTCGTCCAGCGAAGCGACCAGCAGCACGAGCAACAAGGGAATCGGCCACCGCCTCGACAGGCGGCGGCCGGCTCGGAACGCGACGGCTCCAAGGCAGGCGAGCACGGCGTACACGAACAGATGCGCGCCCTTGCGGAACAGAAACTCCAGCACGCCGTACGGATCCTGGTGCGCGACGTACTCGGCGTCGTGATAACGGAACGTCATGTCGGGCAGCAGCGCCTTGGCGCGGGACTCCGACAGACTGTGGTGCAGCTTCGGTTGGATGCTCTGTTCTTGATAGGTTTGCGAGGAGAAGACGAAGATGAGCGCGACCCAGCCCAGGAGCGCAAGCCGGGCGATCCTCACCCATGCCGCGGCGCTCATTTGGACGCCAGCTGCGTCTGCTTGCTCATGTGGGCCTTCAGCTCGTTATGGATTCGCGCGCGCTCCTTCTCGTCCACGAGGTAATACCAGATGCCGTCGATGATCTTGCCCGTGCCCTTGATCTCCACCGTCTCGATGCTCTTGATCTGAGGCCGGTAATCGGCGGCGAACGTCTTCATCTCGCCGAACGTCACGTCCGTCTTGACGCTGTCCCCGAGCTCGCTCAGCATCGACTGCAGGTGGACGACGTTGTTGACGCTGGCGGCATTGTTCATGATTTCCTGCAAAATATCCCGCTGCCGGGAATTGCGTCCGAAATCGCCGCGCGGATCGTCGTACCGCATCCGGGAATACTTCAACGCTTCGGCGCCATTCAGCGCGAGGTGGCCTTGCTTGAACGAATAGCCCTCGTAATCGAAGGCGAACGGATTATCGACTTCAACGCCCCCGATCAGATCGATCAGGCGGGCGAAACCTTCCATGTTCACTTTAACGTAATAGTCGATCGGATAATCGAGGAAATTTTCCACGGTCGCCATCGACATCTGCACGCCGCCGAAGGCGTACGCGTGATTGATTTTATCGACCGTATGGTGTCCGATAATGTCCGTGCGGGTATCGCGCGGAATGTTGAACATCAGCATGTTGTGCTTCTCCGGATTGACGCTTAGGACGATCATCGTGTCGGAGCGGCCCCGATCGCCCGCGCGCTGGTCGACGCCGAGCACGAGGACCGTGAACGGATCCAGCTGCTTCATCTTCACCGGCTCGGCCGGCTTCTTGACTTCGGTGTCCTTGCTGACGTAAACCGGCTTGACCGGACCCAGATCTTCGTACATTTTAGCTGCCGTCGACTTGACGGAGTGGTAGGTATACCAGGTAAAAGCACCGGCCGCGATCAGAATGAGCGCGACGGCGGATCCCGACCAAATGAAGACGCGCTTCATCTTTTTCTTCATGGTACAAGACTCCTTATTATTTCGCTTTGGGCTGCTGGGAATTGCGAATGCGCTGGAAGCGCTTGGCGTACAGCTTCAGGTACAGCTTGAAGGTGGAATCGCTCTCCCGAAGCTGGAGCTCCTCGTATTGCGCGAACTCCTTCGTCGGGAACCAGCTGTAGCGGATGTCCGAGACGCTCTGCTTCCAGCTGTCGAACGTGACGAAGGACGCGGCGATCCGGAACGCGTAATACCGCCAGCCCTTGGCGCCGACGACCGCATCCCGAACAAGCCCCATGCCCCAGAAGGGCCACCGCTTTCGCTTCGGAAGCGGTTTCAGGTGTTCAAGCGCGGGAAAGAGACCATAGACGTGCGTGAGGACGATCCTGACCTTGGCCAGGTTGCCGTCCCGCTTCGCTTGGGCAAACAGCTCGTCATAATCGATCTGCCCCCCGATCGCGAAGAGCAGGTGCGCGACGTCCAGGATATATTTGAAGCCTAACAGCTGATGATGGTAGCCATGCAGACAGATATGGTAGAATACGGCCTCTGGCCGCAGCTCGCGTACATGTTGATAGACGCCGTATGGCGCGGAATCCCTCCACAGCTGGTCGATGTCCGTGCTCGATACATGCGTCCGCAGCACCCCCCAGTGCAGCTCCACGCCGATGAAGCCGAAGTTGCCCGTAGGGAACGTCTTATTGAACAGCACATGGAAATGCGTTTTGTCCGCCGCCCCTTGCTGCTCATAGCCCATCCCGCGCAGCAGACCGGAAGCTTTCGCCAATTCCGCCGGCGCGATCAGCAAGTCGATATCCGACGTGCCGCGCGCGGCGAAGTGACCGAAATACCGTTCGGCGAAAATCGTGCCTTTCAGCGGGATGACCGCGATGCCCTCGCGCTCGAACAGCGCAAGCAGCTTGTTCATCTCGCTCCGGACGAACATGTTATGGAAGAGTACGGCGTCGGCCGCCTCCTTCAGCTTCGCCCGGAGTTCCTCCTGCAGGCCGTCCAGCCCGCCCCGGGCGCGAAGAAGATGATACACCTGAGGAGCGACGCTGTAGTACTCGATTTCCTCCCACAGCCCTTCCGGCTCGCTGCAGGTCATGTCCGATTCATCGTACATGTTCTGGAGAAAATCAATGAGCATCACGGCGTCTCCCCCCTTCTAGTAGCACTTCGCTTCAATTTCGTCCCAGCTCAGGCTGAGCCGGATGATGTCCTCTTCCACGAGCTCCGTGCCCGTCTGCACCTCGATGATCTCCACATCCGTGATTGCCCGGATGGTATGGCGGCTTCCCTGCGGCACAATGACCACGTCGCCGGCGCGAACGACCCGAACGGTCTCGTTCAGGACGATTTCCCCGGTACCCTGCACGATCGTCCATACCTCGCTGCGCTTCTGGTGGTACTGGTAGCTCAAATTCCGTCCGGCGGTGACGCAGATCCGCTTCGTCAGCACTTCGCTGCCGTCCGGGTACTTGACGTAATCGACGACGCGGTAGTGTCCCCAGCGGCGTTCCTCGTACATCGGACGGCTGGCGGAGTCGCCCAGCACCTCCTTGATCCGGGGACTAGCCGCTTTCTCGCTCACGAGAATGCCGTCGGGGCTGCTCGCCACGACCACGTTGGACAAACCGATTACCGCAACCGGAATGTCCAGCTCGTTGATGACGTGCGTATTGACCGAATCGGAGGTCATGCTGCCTTTGCCCAGAATGCGGCTGCTCATCTCCTCGGTCAGCGTGTTCCACGTGCCGAGATCGCGCCATTCGCCGTCGTACGGCGTCACGACGATTTTGGACGCCCGCTCCACGACCTGATAATCGAAGCTGATCTTCGGCAGCTTGGCGTACTGCTTCAGCATCTCGTCGTACTGAATCGGCAGGTTCATCGCCAGCAGCAGGTTGATCATGAAGTCGAGCTTGAACCCGAACACCCCGCAGTTCCAAAGCGCCGCTTGCTCGATCATCGCGGCGGCCGCTTCTTCGCTGGGCTTCTCTTGGAACCGCGCGACCTGCACGCAGTCGCCGGATTCATAATCGACCGTCTTGACGTTCGGAATGATATAGCCGTATTTCGTCGACGGGTAGGTCGGCTTCACGCCGATCAGCGCCAGGTCGGCGCCGGAATCGTCCAAGGCGCGGTCGAGCTGCTCGACCTGCCGGAAGAATGCCGCCTCGACGAAAGGGTCGACCGGCAGGACGGCGATCGTCTCCTGCAGCCCGGCGCCTTGAATCGAATAGAAATAGGTCGCGGCGAGCGCGATCGCCGGGAACGTGTCCCGGCGCTCGGGCTCCACGATCAGCGGCACGTTCGAGCCGAGCTGGCTCTGCAGCACCTCCACCTGCGGCTTGCTGGTGGCGATGAACGTCCGGTCCGCCAGGCCGACGGAATCGATCTGCCGCCATACCCGCTGCACCATGGATTCCGTGCCGCCGTCCGGATCTTCGAGCACCTTCAGAAATTGCTTCGAGCGGGAGTCGTTGGACAACGGCCACAGCCGCTTTCCGGAACCCCCGGATAATAGTACGAGTCTCATTTGTGCCCCTCCATGCCTTCTCTAATCAATTGACGCCGACGCGGCGTTCCGCGAAATAGTCGGCGAGCGCTTCTTTCCAATGCCGCATCGGGCCAAAGCCGTTGTCCGCGAGCGCCTTGTGCGCGAACACCGAATAGGCCGGACGTTTCGCGGGACGGGGAAACTCGCTCGACGAGATCGGATTGACCTTGACGTGCGTCTTCCCGGCCAGTTCGAAGATCGCGACCGCGAATTCATGCCAGGAGCAGCTGCCGGAATTGGACACGTGATAGACGCCGTACTTCTCCGTCTGCACCAGCTCCGCGATGACGGCGGCCAAATCCTTCGTAAACGTCGGGCAGCCGAACTGGTCATTGACGACGCCGAGCTCGGACCGGTCCTCGGCGAGCTTCAGCATCGTCTTCACGAAATTTTGCCCGTGCGCGCCGTACACCCATGACGTGCGCACGACAAAAAACCGCGAGCAATGCTGCTTCACGGCTTCTTCGCCGGCCAGCTTCGACCGGCCGTACTCGTTGATCGGATCGGTCGGCTCCTGCTCCTCGTAGGGATGCGTCCCCTGACCGTTGAACACGTAGTCCGTGCTGACGTAGACCAGCTTGGCGCCGATCCGCTCGGCGACGACCGCCAGGATGCGCGCGCCCTCCCCGTTGACCCGCCGCGCTTCCTCCCGGTCCGTCTCCGCTTGATCCACCTTCGTATACGCGGCTGCATGGACGATAGCATCCGGCCGGATGGCCGCCAGCCTCGCCTCGGCTTGAGCCGGATCGGTAATGTCCAGCTCCTGCCGCCCAAAGCCGTGCACGTCGTGGCCTTGGGCCTGCAGCAGCTCCGCCATGTCCCGGCCCAGCTGTCCCTGGGCCCCCGTCACGACGACCGTGAGCTTAGCCATGGTGCATCACGCTGTATTGCTTCTCGTAGTAAGCGGCGTATTCCCCGCTCTTGATCCGCTGCCACCAGCCCGGATTGTCCAGGTACCATTGCACCGTCTCGCGAATGCCGGTCTCGAACGTATACTTCGGCTTCCAGCCCAGCTCCGACGTCAGCTTCGCCGGATCGATCGCGTAGCGGCGGTCATGCCCCTTGCGGTCCTCCACGAAGCGGATCAGCGTCTCCGGCTTGTCGAGCAGGCTCAGCACGAGCTTGACGATGTCGATGTTGCGCCGCTCGTTATGGCCGCCGATGTTGTACGCTTCGCCCGGTTTGCCTTCATGGAGCACCAGGTCGATGGCGGACGCGTGATCCATGACGTGCAGCCAATCGCGGACGTTCAGACCGTCGCCGTACACCGGCAAGGGCTTATCTTCGAGCGCGTTCGTCACCATGAGCGGAATGAGCTTCTCCGGGAAATGGTACGGCCCGTAATTGTTGGAGCAGCGCGTAATGTTCACGTTCATCCCGTACGTCTCGTAGTAAGCGCGTACCAGCAGATCGCCGGCCGCCTTGCTGGCGGAATACGGACTGTTCGGCGCCAGCGGCGTCGACTCCGTGAAGTACCCCGTCTCGCCGAGCGAGCCGTACACCTCGTCCGTGGAAATTTGCACGTATTTGGCGACGCCGTGCTTCCGGGCGGCATCGAGAAGCACCTGCGTGCCGAGCACGTTCGTCTTGATGAAGACGTCCGGCTCCGCGATGCTGCGGTCGACATGCGACTCGGCCGCAAAGTTGATGATCGCGTCGATGCCATGCTCCCGGATCGTCTCGCCGACGAGCTGCGCGTCGCCGATATCGCCTTTGACGAACGCGTAGCGATCGCTTCCCGCGACCGATGCCAGGTTTTCCAAATTGCCTGCGTACGTCAGCAGGTCATAATTCACGATCGTGTAATGCGGATAGCAGTCCATCATATAGCGAATGAAATTGCTGCCGATGAAGCCCGCCCCGCCGGTAACCAGTAGTTTCATCTGAATCCTTCTCCTATACCCTGAAATTGTTGTCCGCATCGCTCAGCGGCGGATGCGTTTTATCTTTGTCGGACAGGACGACCTTCGTCGCCGGCCAATCGATCGCAAGCGACGGATCCGACCACAGAATGCCGCGGTCATGATCCTTCGAGTAGATCTGATCGACCTTGTACATGACCTGCGTATGCGGGGTCAGCGTGCAGAAGCCATGGGCGAAGCCCTTCGGCACGAGCAGCTGCCGCTTGTTGCTCTCGCTCAGAATGACGCCGACCCACTTGCCGTACGTCGCGGAGCCCTTCCGGATATCGACGGCCACGTCGTAGATGGCCCCGGCGATGGCGCGAACCAGCTTCGTCTGCGCGTACGGCGCCAGCTGGTAGTGAAGCCCGCGCAAGGTACCGGCTTCCGCGGAATACGAATGATTGTCTTGCACGAAATCATGCGCGATGCCTGCGGCTTCGAACTTCGGCTTGCAGTAGCACTCGGTGAAGAAGCCCCGATGGTCGCCGAACACGTCCGTCTCGACGATCAGGACGCCTTCCAATTTGGTCTGAATAATGTTCATGATGGCACTCCTTTATAAGCGAACGCGCCGCTTCGATTGAAGCGGCGCGTTCGCGGATCCAGTATTCGGTTTAAGCGAGCGGCAGCGGCGCGGGTGCGTCCAAGCCGCGGTTCAGGGCCGGCCGGCCGATCGAGCTGTAGATGAAGCCGGACGCTTCCACCTGCTCGGCACTGTACACGTTGCGGCCGTCGATCAGCACCGGGCGCCTCATCACCTGCTTCAGCCGGGCGAGGTCGAAGCCGCCGAATTCCGGCCACTCCGTGAGCAGGCAGATCGCATCGGCATCGCATGCGGCTTCCAGCGCGTCCGCGCACCAGGCGATCCGCTCATGATCGCAGCGCGCCCGGAAGTTCGGCAGCGCGATGGGGTCGCAAGCCCGGACATTCGCCCCTTGCGCGATCAGCGCTTGGATGATGTCGAGCGCCGGCGCGTCGCGGACGTCGTCCGTGTTCGGCTTGAAGGCAAGCCCCCAGACGGCAACGGTCCGGCCTTGCAGCTCGCCGAAAATGTGCTGCAGCTTGTGGATGATGCTGAAGCGTTGGTCTTGGTTCACGTCCACGACGGACTTCAACAGCTTGAACTCGTAATCCACGTTGCCCGCGATTTGAATGAGCGCCTGCGTATCCTTCGGGAAGCAGGAGCCGCCGTAGCCGATGCCGGCCCGAAGGAACGAATGCCCGATCCGGTGATCGTGTCCCATGCCTTCGGCGACCTTGGTTACGTCCGCGCCGACCTTCTCGCAGATGTTGGCGATCTCGTTGATGAACGAGATCTTCGTCGCGAGAAAGGCGTTGGACGCGTACTTGATCATCTCGGCGCTGCGGATATCCGTCTGCACGATATTGGTCGTGAGCGGCCGATGGAGGGCGACGATCGCCTCCGCCGCTTCCGGCCGATCCGCGCCGATCACGATCCGGTCGGGGTTGAACGTATCCCGGACCGCCGAGCCTTCGCGAAGAAATTCCGGCACGGACACGACATCGAACGGATGGTCTGTCAGCGACGCGAGCAGCGTCTGCAGCTTATGGTTGGTGCCGACCGGAACCGTGCTCTTCGTCATGATCGTCTTCGGCCCGTTCATTGCAAGCGCGATGTCCCGCGTCGCCTGCTCGATGTACGCCAGGTTGGCCTCGCCGTTCGGCAAGGAAGGCGTCCCGACCGCCAGAACAATGATCTCCGATTGCCGGACCGCCAGGTCGATATCCGTCGTGAAGGACAAGCGCCCGGCATTCATGTTGCGGACGACTAGCTCCTGGAGGCCCGGTTCGTAGATCACAACTTCGCCTCGCAAATAACCTCCGGTGTGTTCTTTTTTGACATCCATGCAAATTACTGAATGGTTAAGTTCCGCATAACACACGCCTGATGCTAATCCGGTTGTACCGGCTCCAAAGACGGCAATGTTCAATTGACTTCCCCTTTTACTTTACTGCAGCCGCCAATTTCCCGAAGCTTAAATCAAACTCATTATGCCGAACCAATTCGTTCGCATACGCCCACGATTCATGCGTCCCCGCATCCGTCCACCAGCCGGAGAGGATATCGTACGTCAACGTACCGCGCGCGATATACGCGTTGTTCACGTCGGTGATCTCCAGCTCGCCGCGCCCGGAAGGCTTCAGCGTCCGAATGATGTCGAAGACGGAGGCGTCGTACATATAAATGCCTGTTACCGCGTACGCGCTCTTCGGTGCCTTCGGCTTCTCTTCGATGCCGACGATCAGCGGGCCGTTCAGCTCCGCGACGCCGTAGCGCTCCGGGTCATGGACCTCTTGAAGCAATATTTTAGCGCCAGTTCCCTGGCGCTTGAAGTTTTCGATATATGGAGTAAGATCATCCGAGAAGATATTATCGCCGAGAATGACGACCATCGGTTCGTCCTTAATGAAACTTTGCGCCAATCCTAGCGCCTGCGCAATCCCGCCGGCCTGATCCTGCACCTTGTAGGAAAAGGAAGCGCCGAATTCATATCCGCTTCCTAATAAATTAACGACATCGCCCATATGGTCACGTCCCGTGACAATGAGGATGTCGTTAATGTCGGCTGCTATGAGTTTGTGAATCGCGTGGTAGATCATTGGGTACTGCCCGACCGGCAACAAGTGCTTGTTCGTCACCTTCGTTAACGGATAAAGCCTTGATCCCGTACCGCCTGCTAGAATGATTCCTCTCATGTCTCCATCTCCCTTATTTTAATTTTATCTTTTTCTCTAACCATAAATAAGCATCCGAGACTTTTGCGGTTTCGTTTGATTTTGAATTCGAACCAAACTGACTTAAAGTTGTTTTCCTTAGGTCGCCTCCAAATTGATACCAGGGCAGTTGGCTTGGTGCATCTTGATGCTTCTTTAGCAATAATGCAAGCTTTTTGCCTCTCGTGCCGGTCAGAGCGTTGTTAGGGTTTAAATCACCGGTTAGATCATTCATAGAGATCCAACCAACTATAAGTAACTTTTGAATTGCCTTTGCCGTGCCAGCATTTGTCCAGGCTTTTTCTTGCTGGTTCCAATCTCGATACGGATAGTAGATAGAATCTTGAGCGTTTTCCGCAAGCCTTAACTGCAATTGGGTAATATTAATTTTGCTAAAATTCAGCGTTTTCGATTCCATGGCAAGCACAACCGCTTCCCCCAGCGCTCCTCCTACAGCAAGTCGAAATGGTTCGGTTCGAAAAGAGCCGAACGCTTCCCGATCAACACCCAAGGCACTCCCAACTAATAATCCGCTAGTCTTTACAGGTATGGTTGTGCGAAATGATAATTGATGCGGCTTCGGAAGAACGAACGATTTTGGAGGAAGCCCGTTAGTGCCGTGTATATCCATGGGATAATCCGAGATGGCGATGGAATCTTTTAATTGGAGCGGATCAGAATGACAAACTCGATCCGTTAACACATCTTTATCATAAGTGGGACACAGATCATATATAGTTTCGAAGTACTCACTAACAATTCTTCGACCCTCGCGCTGATACATTAATTCGGGCATTCCGTCTGGTTGATTCTTGTTTTCAATGCTTATGCTCCAATCAGATCTGACCTTTATGTTCTTACCTCCCGGAAAACTCTTTAAGGCTCGTTCTAAATCCCCGCTTCTAATAAACCACAAAAACCCCAGCGCTCGGAATTTTACCGCGCTTTGTATTTCCGATACCAGCATATCTTTGTCCTTACTATTCAATAGAACAGTGTCTTGAATAAAACTAATATTCGTCCATTTATGATCAATCACTTGACCATATGGGAATGCAATATTGTTTCTTCTGAATACTTCAACAACCTCAGCGTTCGTTCGCAGCATCTTAGCAATAGCAAGACTCCCTGCAGAATTCATCCCGCCATTGACATCCCACTTTTGAACTGGCGATTTATCGGGGATCCCGCCGGGGGAGGCATGATTAACAGGATTGCCGACGTTGTCTTTGCTGCTGCCCGTTAATCTACCTTGATTGTTGAACAATCGAAGCGGATGAACCTCATAATTTTGATCGTCCGTTATACCCATAGCCTGCTTGTAGGGATTCCACCGTTCTTTTGCTGCCGCTTGATAATCTTTTACATTGACTTCGTAGTACTTGGGGGGAGTCGTTGGATAGTAACCGCTGCTGTTCTCGACAGCAGTCCAACGATAGGAGTAGTCCATAACCGCTTGATCACCAAGACCCCCGCCTCCAGCTTCATTCCCCATGTGGTAAGGCAATTTGGCAAGACTAATTAACTCTCCCGTGTCACTGCCATCAATCCAGTAGGATGCTACTATTTTCCCTTCCCACTTTCCACCAACCTGGATCGAACTTATCGTAGTATTTCCATCATGATCGGTCTTTTTGTTGACCGCAGTAGGATAGCTCTCATAGAAGACTTTCAGCTTCTTCTCTTCAGAGATCATTCGGTTAACTACTTTTATTGCCTGGCTTGGCTCAAATCGTTCCGTTAGTTCTAGGTTTTTCGCTGCTAATCGCTCTCTAAATTCTTTCCAAATCCCCCCGGTCAAACTCCATGATGATCTGTCTTTCATGATTTCGCCATTTAAATTGTTTAATTCTGAACCCGGCAGCTCATACCAACTAAAAAGAGGCGAACCATCAACGAACCCGATTTGACCGGCCGTCAACATTCCGCCTGCAATCTTTTCTTTACAAATAAGCGCGACTCTTAATCCATGTCTTGCTGCCGTAACGCCTGCGGCAAAACCTGAAGAATGGCAACCGACTACTGCAAGATCGTAATATTCTGTTTTTGATTTAAGTCCGTAAGAAATATTACTATTAGTACTGATTAAAATGCCGGCGATGAGAAAGAAGAAAAAAGCAATTCGTTTAAAATTGGCTTTCATATCAAGGCTCCTATTTGATAAAAACAGGATGTACATTTATTTTTTTAAGCTGGTTAAGATTATTCTTACTGGACGCACTCGTGCTGTAGTAAGACATTAAAGACGAAATACCGGCGAGAGATAACACCGGAATTACGAATAAAGCAAAATTGTTTATTGTATTAAAGATGTCACCACGAAGCAATTGAAAGATCGACCATAATAAACCAACTTGAAGCAATTGGAGCCAGGGCTGGAATAGCTTGGCTTTCGCAAAAAACACGAATAATAAATTGTATAGTCCCGCAATGATTAAAAGAATAAATGGAGTAATCCAAAACCCGAAATTCAGCACGATTTCACCAATTACCCCTAACGCGACCTCCGACTTTGAATCCGTCCATCGTGTTGGCCAAAATGTTTGAGTGAATACAGCATTCGCACCTTTTTCTTTGTCTAAGCCGATTATACCCATAACGCTTCGCGGGACTGCTGCCAGCGCTCCATTAATAATGGAACCGCCGTCTAAATGTAAATGCGGATTGTATTGAATTAACAAATATAAGTTGTTAGCCTGCGAAACTTCCTCGGTATTAAAAACCGAACTGATATACGATTGATCACTCTCAAGATTCCTTGTGGACTGAGAATAGAATATTGAAAGTATCGCAATCGAGATGATTACAATCACGGCTTTAAAGTTTAATTTTAATTTGGATCCATACATGCTCCAAACAAAACCTACGATAAATAAACTTTTGATAACATTTGCTCTAGCGCCGGTTAGAAGCCCTATAGCAATGATAGCAAGAAACAGCATTGTTCCGATTAGGAATACAGACCAAGAAAACTTGATTTTAAAGCAGTGGATGTATAACATTGCACACACGATGGAAGAAAATACGGATATGATTTGCAAACCGGAATACAATACGGACGCATTTTGGAAAATCAAGGATCTTGCAGAAATATTGTTACTGTACCATTCGAATCCTCCCAAAGAATTAATAAAGCTATTAAACACGGAAAAAATACTGCCCGTTATTAATAGTGCTATTAATCCTAAAACCACTACGTGGTGCTTTTTATTGACGATCGAGTAGAAACCTACGTTTACTTCTTCTGCTAAGACGCTTTTATTTTTCTTGGTTAGTATTCGACCAGCAAAATGATCTCCTATGGTCCACGCCCATATGCAAACTACGATAAAAAGTCCGGTTAACACTAATGACTTTTCCTCATAAATAAACATCCGACTGGATAATAAGAAAGATTTCGATCGGCTTGCATCCCATAAAGTAAAGAACATATCGAAAATATAAAAGATACTAAATACGATTCCAGTTACAACAATGGGTTTGAATAATTGTTGTCTTCCGTGCCTAAAAATCGTCATAATCAAAAAAATAAATGTAATTAGCAGTAAAGCCGTTAGTAGTAGAACCGTCATAAGGCCGACTCCTTTAGTCGTTCATTTCCAAGCCTAGCCGCTATTGTATTCATACCTAATTTTAAGGTCTCAACCAATTTTGATTTAACTTGATATTGATCACTAACATTTGAGTCGATACTCGCGATCGATTCGATCTGCTTAGCAATCTTCTTATAATCCCAACTTTGAAACTCGTCGATCCTCATGCCCTCTAGCCCGAACTGTTTTAGAAATGTATCCGTCTTTGTTGTTCTGCTAATGCCGATAATTGGAATATGGCCAACTGAAAAAATCATCGCATGTAATCTCATACCAATTAATAATTTTGCTTGTCTAAGTACGTAAGATATTTGGATAGAGTTTAAATCAGGATTAAGTATCGTTATCCGATCTGTATCTTCAATCAATTCTTGCCTAATCGATTCAAATAACGACAGTTCTTCCGACATTCTTCTATCCATCGGAACAAGCAATATATTAAAGTCGGTATTACTCACTACTTCCTTCATTAATTTGACAAACAGATTGGTCTTCTCTTGATCAATAATATTTTCATTGACCAAACTGAGGGCAATGAATGGTTTCTCAACAATGCGGTTGATGTATTCGTCATTAATCATCTCGTCGTGCATGACTTCATCAATCAAAAATGCCGGATCCGCAATAACATTGACTTCGTTCTTATTAGCAGGACAATACGCATTGACTAATTGCTTAGATTTTTCATCCCGCACATTTAGAGAATCAATTCTTTTGATAAGTTGGCGTCCCAAAAACTTTCCAAAACGAGTATGCAATTCATCCACGCCAATAGGCAAAGTGATCACTGTTTTCTTAAAGTACTTCGCAATCATCGTAATTTGCAGCATATAGGGTATCATTCCACGGGTTAATGATATTCCTAACTTATCTTGAATCATTGTCCCTCCGCCTAGAACGACAATATCCGAACGTTTTATCGCATCTATGATGTTGCGCCATCCCGATACCGAAGTACGGTCGATTACGAATTCATCGATGCCATCATATCTATTTTTGACTGCGCCTTCGGTGATCGTACCAATCCGAATATTTAATTGATTGTTCAATTTTTTAAGATATTTAGCTGAAATAATCGCAATTGCCTCATCACCGATGTTATAGCCAACCGAACCAAAAAATGTTACTTCCTTCTTGGACATGTTCTCCTCCTGGTAGAGCCGGTTTGCTCGAGTAAGTCTAAAAACAACCGTCATAGTTATAGCGGATATTATTAAATACGAAACTAGCCAATAAACCACAATAATGAATGGATTCAATCCTTGTTGAGTTATTGAAGCTAATTCGGTAATTAGAATAAAAAGAAGTACAACTCCTACTTGAGAATAAAAAGATGGTCTGGCCTTTCCTTGGCTTTTTAAGTACCCTGTCATTATCCGAATTATCGCTAAGCATATGTATACGGCTGTCCATAGAAATATAAGATTCCATGAAGAACGCAGCTGATCATAGCTTGCGTAAAAAAATAAAGACATCGCTGTTCCATATGCAACGATTACAACTGGAGTTCCTAAGAATATCATTCGTTTCTGTAAGACGAAATTACGCGATCCAGTCATTTGAAGATTATCAACGACCGTAAGCAAAATAACAATTCCGCTCATTAAGTTCTGCGTAATACGAAGTTCTGCTATGGTTTGAGAATCATGAATGATATGGCTTAACCAAAGTAAGTAGCCTCCGCTTACAAACCAAAAGCCGATGGCACTTCCCAGCAGCCACCATCCAAATGTAAAAAAGCTCCGAACATGTTCTTTGTTCAGAGCAATCTTTAAGGGAACTCCTACTTTGCTATTTTGAATAACAAGTAAAACTACAACAATAATATAACTAAGCGTCACACCTTCAATAATGCCCTCGAAGCGATGAATTCCCGTAAAAAACGAAATCATTGCGGTTAAGGTAACCAATGTTACTCCAGCTACTATATTCGAGTACCACTTCTGTAAAAGCATATTGCGGCGCCTAAATAATTCAAATAAGGAAGAAAATAGATTTAGCGTAGCTAATATCGCGATTTGCTTCGATGAAAAACCATAATGCTCTTTAAGCAAGAAAACGAAACCGGAAAAAAGGAAACATAATAAAACAGATGCTATAATTGAAAAAACCAGCCAGTCATCTTTCGTTGTTCTACTCTTATGCATGAAGGGCTGGAGAATTCCGGCATTTAAAATATTTAATAACAACATGTTGAACAGAATAAAATTACTAAGCAACACGAACTCTTTTGTATTCAACAGAAACGAAGAGCAAAACAGTAGTAAAAAATTAAATGCAGCTATTATGATTTGGTCAAAGAAAGGACTGCTTTTTCTTAAAATAGCTTTGTTAAACATAGGATTGAAGCAGCTCCTTTATATCAGCCGCCGCGTTATCCCAAGTAAACCGCTTAACGTTCTCCTTGCCGATTCTAATCATCTTTTCTCGCAACGCGGAGTCATGATTTAACAATAGTATAGCATCAGCGATATCCTCAGTATTTAAAGGGTCTATATACACCGTTGCATCAGCGGCAATTTCCGGAATAACCGATGCATTGGCTGCGATGGTCGGAGTTCCGTAGTGCATTGCCTCTAATATTGGCAAGCCGAAACCTTCATATAAAGACGGATATATAAAGATCCGTGCATTTCTATATAAGTCGCTTAATTCTTTATTGCTTACATATCCTAGGAATTGCACACGATTCTCAATCCCCAGATCACTAGATAATTTTTTGATTTCGTCAAAGTACTCTGAAGATTTACCTACAATAATCGCATTCAGTTCAGTCTTATCTTTTATCTTTGCATAAGCTTGTAGTACAGTATGAATATTTTTGTGCGCATATGTAGCACCAACCATTAATAAATAAGGTTTTCCGGAAGTACTTTCTTCTACAACGTCATTCTCGTTTACTATATGCTCATAACCATTATAGATGACTTTTATTTTTTCTTCTCTGACGTTAAATTGTTCTATGATATCTTTTTTCGTATGTTCAGAAATAGTTATAATGAGATCGCTGGCAGCAATTGTTTTAGGTAATATGTATTTGTAGTAATAATATTGACTTTTATATTGTTTGGGAAATTTTAACGGAATTAAATCGTGAATCGTAATTATTTGTCTTCCTCTCTTGCTTGTACGGCCATGATGGGTCAGCGAGTACATGAACTCGGTAGAAATACGATTTAAGTACATGGGACGGATCAGTGGATTAAGGGCAATATGAGGGGTTATTTCTTTTTTTCGTTCAATTCCCATCAATTCAATTGTTTGGTTTTTGGTTAATAAGACATTGAACTGATTGAGATTAACAAATTCAATGGAACGTTTTAATATCTCCCGTGTATAGACGCCTAACCCCGTTGGCTGATCTGATAAAAACAAAGAATTAATATGGAAGGCTCCCATTCCTATCCCGCCTTTTATGTTTTCATGTACGCAGAATATTTTCTCTTTAGTTTCAGTGGTAAAATAGTATGCTTTTTCCCTAAGTTGTAACCGACATATTTACAAACAACTTCGGAGACAGCCCTTGGAATGATAAAGTACTTACTCTCGCCGGCTAAAAATTTGATTTGATTAAACACCATGCGAAAGCCTTCTTTTTCATTGGAAGCATATTGAAGTAAATAACTTGTTTGATGAAAAGCCATTCCAATGTCAAAATATCTTTTAAATTGCTGCTTTAAAGAATAATTATGGGAATGGAACACTACGGCCGATGCTGTATACGATACCGCATAACCATTAAGGATTGCTTTCGATGCAAACACCATATCTTCATTTAAAATTATGTTTTCAGGAAATCCGCCTAATTTGACGAAGGTTTCCGCACGGTACATGGAACATACATTAGAATTAAAAAACGTCTTGATACCAAGCTCCTTGATGCTTTCTTTTGTCTTTAGCCGACTGTGTGCAGGATAATTAAATCCCCTGGCGAACCTTTCGAGTACAGAAGCATCTTCTTTCGGTATCTGTCTAGCGAAGCTTACAGCAACTTTCTTATCTTGAAATGGACGGACAAGTTCCTCCAATAAGAACTCATCCTTAGGAATTGCATCTTGGGTCATGAACAACAAGAACTCGCCTCTTGCGTAAGAAGCGAGTTTATTTCTTGTTCCACCGTGATCGAAAGTTCTGTTATCAATAATAATTATTTTCACTTCAGGAAAGTGTGATCGTACGGTATGTAATGAATTATCTCTAGAAGAAGAATCAACAATAATTATTTCCAGTTCGGATTCATTACGATTCTGTCGATATAACATTTGAATAAGATCGAAAATGTCTTTCCCGGCATTATAAGTTGGTATCAACACGGAGATCATTGAATTTCCCCCCTTAAAATGCATCCTTAGCTCCAAAGAGTACTCTTATTGTTTTCAATATAATTTTAAAATCATAGAAAAGAGTCCGTTCCCGAATATATGTAATATCAAGTTCTACCATTTCACTGAAACCTAAATTGTTGCGTCCACTCACCTGCCAAAGTCCAGTGCAACCAGGTTGTACAAGAAGCCGACGCTTATCGTATGTTGTGTATTCCTCAACTTCTCGTGGGAGCGGCGGGCGCGGGCCAACGAGGCTCATGTCTCCGCGAATGACATTCCACAGCTGCGGCAGTTCGTCGATGCTTGTTCTGCGAATGAATTTGCCAATCCTCGTAATTCGAGGATCGTCCTTCATCTTGAACATCGCGCCTTGAATTTCGTTCTTCGCCAGGAGGTCCTTCAACAGCTCTTCGGCATTCGATACCATAGAACGGAACTTATACATGCGGAACGCACGTTGATGTTTTCCAACGCGTGTTTGCTGAAAGAAAACCGGGCCTTTTGGATCTTCCATCTTAATCAAGATAGCCACAATAAAAAACAGCGGCGACAATAACACAAGCCCAACTGCAGCCCCAATAATATCAATAGCCCGTTTGGTCATTAAATAAAATCTTATATTCCGCTTTCTTTCCATCAAATGAGTCGATGTATAAAAGTTTCCTTCCAACAGTGCGTCGCCTTCGTTGCGCTGCGTCGATAAACTCATCTCTTAACCGCTCCCCTATTATTGGTTATACTTTTTCAACCGTTCATTTTCGATTATGTCTTCTAATGCCATAAGCAGCGGATGACGTAATTCCTGATTCAGCAACGCAAAATCAAGCATTGTCGTAATGAACCCTAATTTCTCTCCGACGTCATATCTCTTTCCTTCAAAATTAAAGGCATATACACCTTGAATTTCATTTAGCTTCTGTATGGCGTCCGTCAATTGAATTTCGCCGCCTGCTCCTGCTTCCTGTTTCTCAAGAAACTCAAAAATTTCAGGAGTGAGGATATAACGACCCATGATCGCTAGATTCGAAGGTGCCTGGCCGAGCTTCGGCTTCTCGACGAACCGGTTTACCTGATAGAGCTGGCCGTCGGCAATGAGCGGATCCACGATGCCGTATCGTTCGGTTTGTTCAATGGATACCGTCTGTACGCCGATAACGGAGCGCTCGAGCATCTCATATTGATTCATCAGCTGCTTGGTGCACGGTACCTCGCTCATGATGATATCGTCGCCCAGCAGCACTGCGAACGGCTCGTCGCCGATGAATTTCCGCGCGCACCAAACCGCGTGTCCAAGCCCCTTTGGTTCCTTCTGGCGTATGTAGTGAATGTCGACGTTGGAGGATTTGCGCACCTCTCCGAGCAGCTCGAGCTTGCCCTTCTCCTGAAGGTTGGTTTCCAGCTCGAACGCAATATCGAAGTGATCCTCGATGGCGCGCTTTCCTTTGCCCGTGACGATGATGATGTCCTCGATGCCCGACTGTACGGCTTCCTCTACGATGTATTGGATCGTCGGCTTGTCTACGATCGGAAGCATTTCTTTCGGCATGGCTTTGGTAGCCGGCAAGAACCTCGTACCTAGCCCGGCTGCGGGAATAATCGCTTTTCTGACTTTCTTCATCATCGCTCACCCTATCCTATAGTCTTCTTTTCTCTACTTTGGCTATGCCTGAACAAGCTGCTAAAAAAATGAGCTATGCCTTCCATTCGCATCGAAAGCATAGCTCGCCTTTTTAGATGGCAAAGTGGTAAATCAAGGGGCATTCAACCCCGCCTCACGTCACACCCTCGACGATGAACGTCTAAGGCTGGGTAGCCCACAGCATGACCGAGTGCCTACGGTGATAAAGGTACAGTAGACATTACCTGAACTCCTACGCCTGTAATGCTCGTTGCCTGCCGCTATTCCCTTGTTCCGTAATAGTAGTAATAATGTTCGCCCGACTTCGAGCGGGTGTTGTTATTCAGCACGACGCCCAATATCTTGGCCTTAACGTGATCCAGGCTTGCTTTGGCCTTCTTCACGAGGTCCTTCTTGACTTTGCCGGCCAAGACGACTAGAATGACGCCGTCGCAGAACGAGGAGACGATTGAACTGTCCGTCACGGCCAGCACCGGCGGCGTATCGAAGAGGATGACATCGTACATCCCCTTGAACTCTTCGAGCAGCGACAGCATGCGCTGAGACCCGAGAATCTCCGAAGGGTTCGGCGGAATCGGTCCGGACGTAATGACGGATAAGTTATCGACGCTCGTGCTCCGAATAAGCTCGGGGAGCGCGTGTTGGTTCATCAGCGCGCTTGTCAACCCGGTGCGGTTGGTCAATTGAAACACCTGATGCAGCGAAGGCTTGCGGAGGTCGGCGTCGATGAGCAGGACGCTCTTGCCTTCCTGGGCATACGTAATGGCGAGATTCGTGACGGTCGTGGTCTTGCCCTCGCCCGACTTGGCGGATGCGACCATCAGCACCTTCATGTTCTGGTCGATGGCGGAGAATTGAATGTTCGTCCGTAAGGAACGATACGCTTCGGAGATCGGGGACTTCGGATTCTCCATCGTAATCAAGTTATGGTTAGTGCTCGACTGTGGCATATGCGCCCTCTCCTACCTGTTTGTTTTTGGCACGCATTCTGCGCGGCGACAGATCCGACTTGTTGATCTTCGAGATGTACGTCAGCATCGGGAGATCCAGCGTACCGAGCACATCGTCTTCCGTCTTGATCGTGTCGTCCAGGTAATCCAGCAAGAACACGATGCCTATACCGAGGAACAGCGATACAATGAAGCTCAGAATAACGGTAATAATTGGGCTTGTGTTGATCGGTCCCGCTTCGTCTTTGAGGTTGGCCTTGGAGAGAATCGTGACGTTGTCGATCTTCATGATGGAAGGAATTTCGTTCTTGAACACTTCCGAGACCGCATTGACGATCTTGACCGCGCGCGGATAAGAGGTGTCCGTCGCGTCGATGTTCATGACCTGCGAATCGCTAGCCGCGCTAACGGTCAACTGAGCGCCCAGTTCGTTCGGAGTAATCTTCAAGTCCGGGTATTTGCTCACGACCTTATCCAGGATGGCCGAGGAGTTAATAATTTCCTTGTAGGAGCTGATCAGCATGATGTTGCTCTGAATATTCGTCCAATCGAGCATTTGCGTGCCTTCCACGTTGAACGATTGGCTGACAATCAGTTTGGCGGAAGCCTTGTAAACCGAATCCGTATAAAAGAAGCTCTTAACCCCGGTCAGCGCGCATATGACGACTACGATCGCGCTGATGAGCCACATTTTTTTGCGAAGAATCATCATATATCGTTTTAGTTCCACGTAAGCAACCTCCGTTAATGGAATAAGAAATTACCAAAAGAACCGCTTGCGCCTCGCCCTGTTCGGCGCCCCGGCTTCGATCGCTTCGTTGCGCAGCAGACGTTCGCCGTTTTCACGGAACCGGTCGACGATTTCCCAGCCGAGCGACCGCTCGATGCTACGAATCGCAGCTTGCAGGGCAAACGCTCGCTGCTGATAATGGTGGGCATCTGATGAAACAAAATGTATCATTCTATCCCTGCAAAGCTGCAGCGACAGGCGCTGGACCTTCCGGCCGAAATAACCGGTCAGCGAATGCGAGGTGACTTGGCACAGCGCGCCATGCTCAATCCAAGTTCCGAGGATGCCAGGCGATGATGCGATTTCCTTGTTGCGCTCCGGATGCGCGATGACGGGCACCAAGCCCCTGACGCGCAGCTCGTGGATCAGGTCGTTCATGTAGGACGGGACGTGACTCGAGGGCAGCTCGATCAGGATATAGCGGCTGCCGGCCAACGTCAGCAGCTGTTCGCGCTCCCAGTCGTCCATCAGCTCCGCATGCACCCGGATCTCCTGGCCCGCGTGGACCTTGACGGGAACCTCGTTCCGGTTGTACCATTCGTTCAGTGCTTCCACATGGCGTCTGACGATATTCGGAGGGGTCTCGAACGTTCCGTCTCCGTGATGCGGCGTAGCGATAATGTCGGTGATGCCTTGCTCGACGGCTTGAAAGGCCATCTCCAGCGATTCTTCCTTGCTCTGGGCTCCGTCATCTATCCCGGGTAGAATATGGGAGTGGATCTCGATCATGCTGGCCACCTTCAAAAAAAATTTGTCATGCACTGCCTAAAAAGCACGTTTAGAATGGCTGCCGTTGGGTCATGCTAAAGCTACAAATAGATACAATATGTATCGTTTGACAGTTCTTACTTTACGATACAGAACGTAACATGTCAACACTTTTTTCGTTAAAATCGCTCCATTGCGACGTTTCGTAACTATGCATGCATTTGTAAGCGTTTCGTTATAATATGGAGTTATAGCTAGTTAGGAGGAGAAATATGAACATTGGAAACATCATTTTCAAACTGAGGGAAGACCGAGGATGGACTCAGGAACAGACGGCCGCGCTGCTCGGCATTTCGCGCGCCGCGCTGTCCCACTACGAGAAAAATCGTCGCGAACCGGACACGGAGACGTTGTCGAAGTTCGCCGATTTGTTCCATGTGTCCGTCGACTACTTGGTTGGCCGCACCAACGTGCCGCATGTCACGCTGGACGAGCCGATCAAGCAGTTCGTGGATCAGCTTGAGCTGTCCGAGGAAGAGATTCTCAAAAAATTTGATTTGACGATAGACGGTGTAAAACTATCCTCCGAAGAAGCACGCCGGTTTATCGCGTTCGTTCGAGCCGAACGAAACATGAAATAAAACACATGAAATAAATACGAGTCAAAACATAAAACCATAGCCCGGCCCTATCGGCCAGCTATGGTTTTTGTTAATGGGGTATCGTTATGTATGCCTGATTATTTTTGGGTTAAAGGCGGCAGGTCATCCGGCCAGTTCGCACGATCGATTCCGAGCTGCTCGAGAATTTCAAGAACGTCCACTTGTACGGCCGGCGTAGCCGTACTTCCCTCATTCGCATGATCGCGCTTCATCGTCATCCCCTGGCTCCTACTCCTCCACAGACGATTTCTCATTACCAATTGTGCCACTGGAACCTCTCCCTTTACCATCTCTATACGTGCTCATACTTGTCTAACATTTATCTCCTCCCATTATATCCATCCCTATCCAAAAATGGTGTCGAACCCTCTGCCCCGAAAGTCACATGTTTTTTGTTATTTTGTCGGATGGTGCTTCTTTTCAGTACATTAAATACTTTCAAGCAGCAGTTTGTACTTCCGCAGCGATTGCTCCTTGGCCAAGTGCTTCTCCAGATAAAGCCGGCCGCTCGCCCCCATCTGCCCGCGCCCGTCTTCGTTCATGATATATAGCCGTTCGATGGCCCGCTTCAGTTCTTCGTATTGGTTCGGCTCCATGATCAAGCCGCAGCCGGCGTCTCGGATCAGGTTCGATGCTTCGCTGCCCTGCTCGAGCATGCCGAGAATCGGCTTGCCGGTTGCCATGACGCCATAGATCTTGCTCGGCACGGAAACGCCTTTAATGCCTTTCTGATTGACGACCAGATGGGCATCCGCCGCGTTGAGCGAATATTTGAGCTTCGCTTTATCCTGGAAAGGCAGGAAGTACGCGTTCCCGATGCCATGCTGCTCCACGAATTCCATCATCGCCGGCTTCACGGCGCCGTCGCCGACGAAGACGAAGGCAATGCGCGGATGATCCTTGAACGCCTCCGTGACCCGGATGATGTTCTCCAGATCGTAATACAACCCCAGGTTGCCGGAATACATGACGATGAACTTGTTCTCCAGGCCGTTGTCCGCAAGGAACGCCGCGACCTCCGCGTGGTCCTTGGCGAGCGGCACGATGTCCTTCTCGTCCGTCCAATTGTTGATGACCGAGTTCGGCGGCACCTTCCCGCCCTCGAATCGCTTATACAGCGTCTGCTGCATGTCTCTGCCCACGGTGACGATATGGTCGGCCCAACGGCAGCTCCACGTATCGACCTTCCTGGCCAGCCGAAACAACCACTTCTGCTTCGTGTAGCTGATGGCTTCCGCTTGCTCCGGATTGAAGTCCTGGATATTGTACACATGCTTGGTACGCCGGACGATCTTGCCGATCGCGCCGATTAATCCGCCCAATATCGGCGGGGACGAGATCGTATAGATGATCTCCGCCTTCTTCTCCCGCATCAGCGCGCAGAGCGCCGCGAAGAAGTAGAAGAGAATGAACGTCGCCCGGCTTCGCTTGCTTGTTTTGTCCACGCGCGGCGTCCGGATGCGTATGACCTTGATCTGCTCGTAGTACGCCACATCGAACAGCTTATGCTTGCCCTGCTCCTTGTATGCCTCCGGCTGGACGGCGATAACCGTAATGTCGAAGTGCTGCTGCAGCTCCAGGCATAGCTCCGTCAACAGCTGTCCGGTCGAGGCATAGTCCGGATAGAAGTAATTGATGACGAATATGATCCGCTTCTTCATACCGAACGTTCCTTCATATAATAGAGCTCTTTGATCTTGATCTCGACCTGCCAATAATAGAGCGAGCGGGCCAGCGCATAATGGAAGCCCGGGCTGCCGTCGAGGAAGCCCATCTTCAGCACGTAGGAATGCAGGAACGACACGACCCACTTCAGCGGGAATTTATGAAAGAGCTTCTTCTGCAGCGCGCGGATCCAGATCTGCGATTCCTTCAGGTTGCTGTACGCCCCGTTCGAACGGACCATGGCTTCCCAATCGGAGTAGCGGTTGTGCTTGTGAAAATAATCGTAGAGCGAATCGTGGTTGTGGTGAATCAAGCAAGAGCCGATGACGGCCGTGCTGCCTTGGATCTCCGGCTGGTAATGGCCTTCGACCTCCCACATGTTCGACGCGTTCAAGTCGTCGTAGTCGAGGAACCGGCCTTTATGCCGGTTGAACAGCACGAGCTTATAGCTCCGATGGCCATGCTTCAGCAGCTTGTCCATGAAGAGTATATAGAAGCCGACGAAGTACCCGTCCTTCAGGTTGCCGCGCTCGAACAGCCCCCGGACTTCCCGTTCGAAATCCGGCACGACTTCCTCGTCGGCGTCGACGTACAGCACGTAATCATGCGCAAAGGGCAGATTGTCCAGGCACCATTGCTTCTTCTTCGGGTATTTGCCGTTCCAGTCGAACGGCACGACCGTCGCGTCCATCGCGCTCGCGATCTCGACGGTACGGTCGGTGCTGCCCGAATCGACGACGAAGATTTGCGAGAAGGCCGATACGGAGTTCAGGCATTTCCGAATGTTCTTCTCCTCGTTCTTCGTCATGATGATGACGGAGAGCGGAATTTTTTCCATTTTTTGAGCCGTCCTTCCTTGAATTGCTTCAGACACTGCGCGCCACGGCAAATTGACGCTGCGCGAAACGGTATTTTTCCAAATCGCTGTCGACCATCATATGAATCAGCTGCCTGAAGCTGACTTCCAGCTCCCAGCCCAGTCTCTCCTTGGCTTTGGAGCAATCGCCGAGCAGCAGATCGACCTCGGCGGGACGAACGAGCTTCGGATCGATGACGACGTAGTCTTGGTAGTCCAATCCAGCGTAGCCGAAAGCCGCTTCCAGCAGTTCGCGGACCGTATGCATCTCGCCCGTGCTGATGACGTAATCATCCGGCACCGGCTGCTGCAGCATCAGCCACATCGCCTTGACATAATCGCCGGCGAAGCCCCAGTCGCGCAAGGAATCGAGGTTGCCCATGCGAAGCTCGGACTGCAGTCCCAGCTTGATTCGCGCGACGGCGTCGGTCACCTTGCGCGTGACGAATTCAACGCCGCGGCGGGGAGACTCGTGATTGAAGAGAATGCCGGAGCAGGCGTACATGTCGAAGCTCTCGCGGTAGTTGACCGTAATCCAGTGACCGTACAGCTTGGCCACGCCGTAAGGGCTGCGCGGATAGAACGGCGTCGATTCGCTTTGCGGCACCTCGACGACTTTCCCGAACATCTCGCTGCTGGACGCTTGGTAGAACCGGGCATCGGGCTTGATCAGTCTTACCGCCTCCAGCATGTTCGTCACGCCGAGAGCCGTGATTTGACCGGTCGTCATCGGCTGCGGCCACGAAGCGGCGACGAACGATTGCGCGGCGAGATTATAAATTTCCGTCGGATTCGAGTAACGAACCGCTTCGATCAAGGAGCCCAGATCGGTCAAATCGCCGGACACCCATTCGATCTCGTCTTTGATATGCTCGATATTTTCATAGTTCGGCGTACTCGTTCTTCTCCGGAGTCCGAACACCTTGTAGCCCTTCTCCAACAGCAGCTCGGCCAAATAGGAGCCGTCTTGCCCGGTAACGCCCGTGATCAATGCTTGTTTCATTGTTTAATTATCCCCCTTATCGGTATTGGAGCTGCTGCTGAGACTGCAGAAACCATTCGTATGTCCATTGAATGCCCTCCCGCAGCGAGATGCGCGACTGCCAGCCTAATTGATTGATTCTGGTCACGTCGACCAGCTTTCGCGGCGTGCCGTCCGGCTTGGAGGCATCGAAGCGAATCTCGCCCTCGTACCCGACGATGTCGCCGATCAGCTCGGCCAGCTCGCGGATCGAGATATCTTGGCCGACGCCGATGTTGACGATGTCGTTTCCTTCATAGTGCTCCATGAGGTACAAGCAAGCCTCCGCCAAGTCATCGCAGTGAAGGAATTCGCGCAGCGGCGTACCTGATCCCCATACGTCCACGAAAGGCTTGCCTTCGACGCGGGCTTCGTGGAATTTACGAAGCAAGCTCGGCAGCACGTGGGAGTTCTGGGGGTGGAAATTATCGTTCGGCCCATATAGATTCGTGGGCATCGCGGAGATGAACCGGGTGCCGTACTGACGATTATAGGACTGGCACATCGTGATTCCTGCAATCTTCGCCACCGCATAAGGCTTGTTCGTCTCCTCCAGCTCGCCCGTCAGGAGGTATTCCTCCTTGAGCGGCTGCGGCGCAAGACGCGGATAGATGCAAGTCGAGCCGAGAAAGAGCAGCTTCGAGACCTGATGACGATAGGACGCATCGATGAGATTCGTCTGGATAATCAGATTGTCCCGAATGAAATCCGCGGGGTAGGTATCGTTCGCGACGATCCCCCCTACCTTTGCCGCCGCGCAGAACACATATTCAATCGCATGCTGACGAAAGAATTCCTCCACCTGAGCAGCGTCTCGCAGATCCAGCTCCGAGCTTGTCCGATAGATGACGTTCGTAAAGCCTTGCCGATCCAAAGCCCGAACTATGGAAGATCCAACTAGGCCTTTATGCCCAGAAACATAAATCACCGAATCCTTCTGCATTTGCTGCCACTCCCCTAAATTCAGCTAACTTGGTAGAATTTCCGATACATTCAGGAACATCTTTGTCGTATATGATACAATATGTATCATATCACTGATTCTTTAGTACGTCTACGGTGTTTTGCTAATTGTTGTAAGTTTTTCGTTTACACCCATTACTATATTCCTAGCCAATGCATAGAATGCAGTACTACCAGTTTTATAGAAAGGAGAGGAATTGACGTGATTCGAAAAGATTTCGGCATTCTCAACGTCATGGATTACGGCGCTGCGGGTGACGGCGTCAAGGATGATACGGCCGCCCTGCAGGCTGCGATTAACGATGCTCATGCGCTGGGCAGCAATGCCGTATATTTACCTTCCGGTCGCTACAAAACGACCAAGCCGCTCGTTCTCCCGGAACCCGTCAGACCGAATACGAACGGAACGCAAGGCTCGGGCTTCAGCATCACCGGCAACGGCATGTACGATTCCGGCATCGTCTATACAGGCGTCGACTATGCCATCTATTCGGACAAAGTATTTTCCGAAGCGATTTGCTTCGAGAACTTCTACATCAATCACGCTCGCGGCGGAGGGATTCGTCTCCCGCAGGGCGCACATCAAATCTTCGATCGCTTCTTCTCCAGCGCGTGCGGGACAGGCAAATTCGGCGTGCTTATCCAAGGCAGCACGGCCAATACCGATTCAACCGCCGGATACGGTTCTTATATGACGACGTTTCGCAATTGCCGCTTTTGGTCGGAGCAGGGGTATAACGGTACCGGCGTCCGCCTGGAAGACATGGCGCTCTGCGCCACGTTCGACAACTGCTTCTTCTCGCGGGCCGTCACCAATGCTCCGCACCTGGAGCTTTATCGCTGCTACGGCGTCCATATCACGGCCTGTGCCTTTGAACGGACGGAACAGCAGGTCTCGCTTCCTCCCGACGTCGCCAATAACCCGGACTTGACGCCGGAAGAGAAGGAAAACATTCTTAAAAAGATGGCAGTCGAAGCGAATGCCCTAATTACGGCTCCTTTGATCCGGCTGGATCAATCAACGGCCATTTCCATTCTGGAAAGCCATGCCGAAGCGGCTTACCCGGCATTCGTCGGCATCTACAACCACTCCTCCAACGTGCTTATCGATGGCTGCAGACTGGATCACTACGCAATTTCGGACTACAACCAGCAACAAGGCTACATTGTCGCCGTCGACCCAGGATCCGCATACTCCCGCGATATTGTCATCGGCAAGCGCAACTACCACACGCAATCCAACCATCCCGCCACGACGCACGGCGTCATCATCAGCGATCCCGTCCAGTGCGTCAAATTCGAGGGCTTCGCGGATGCGACGCCTTTCGCCGACTCCTTCTACTTGACGGAACGGCGGTTCGCCTCCCGCCTTGGCGAATCGGCGGCAAACCTGTTAATGAACCCCGCGTTGTATGCGGATTCCCCCTCCTCGGTTCCGTTTGGCATCGAGGTGCTCTCGGGGGACTACGCGTTCACGCAGCTGGCTCCGTCGGGCTGCAAGGTCGTTCAGAAGCTTACCGCGCCGGACATCCCGTACCGTCTTCGCTTCTACACGTCCATGGCGCTGGATAAGTACGACATCTATACGCTGTTCCTTGTCGGCCGAAACCGCACAGGCCGCAGTATCCCGCTCTGGATCGATTTGGGCGGAGACGGCAATGACGGACCGTATTATTTGCCCTCGTCGGACGCGCAGTTCACGCTGCCCTTCACATTGCGCAAGCAAACGACGAATCTATTGGATCTTGTCGTGTACAATTCGCTTGATTTGGATATCTACAGCATGTACGTGGTGCCGAACAATACGTACGAGGTGCCTTACGGCTCGGAGCATGTGACGGCCTCCCAGCTGTTCCTCGGCGGAAGCGCCATTAAGCATGGGACATCCGCCCCTTCGACGGGAGGCCGAGTCGGAGATCTGACGTTGAATGCCGCGCCCGCGGCGGGAAAGGAGCTCGGCTGGGTGTGCGTCTCGCCGAATCAGTGGATGCCCTTCGGGGTATTGGGTGAGGCGTCGAGCGTGGCGAAGGTGAATCAGCTGCCGGCGGCGGACGAAACCCAGCGCGGACGGATGGTCCTGCTGTCGGCCGTAAATCAAGCCACGGATATCGTCTATCTTTGCAAGAAACTCGCGGACGGCAGCTATGCATGGACGGAGATTTGCTAGCTAGCCGCTGATTCGGCTCTTGAATCGCAGTTTCCGGTAGACGAAAGGAAACCGGGATTTACAGAGAAAGGACGCGTCGTGAAACAACCGAATCGACCAGCGCTGCACAAAAGGCATCTTTATGATGTCTTTTCTTATGTTCCACTGATCAAGCCGGCCTTGCAGCCGCTGCTTGGACGAAATACCGCCCTGCTCAAAGATGCAAACCGCCGCGGGGACGTACATTGCTCTTCCCCGCTTAAGCAGCACCTCGGCTGTAAACGCGTAATCCGCGCCGACGGGATACTGCGCTTGGTAGGCCGTCTGTGAGATGGCGCTTCTCTTATAAAGCATTGCCTGATGATGCGTGAACATGCCGTACCATAACCATCGATGCGATCTGGCTTTCTTGTAAAGAAGCTTGTTCTCCATCGTCCGCTCGTATGAATCCCCGTAGATCAGGTCGGGCATCCCTTCGCGTTGCGCTTCATCCGGCAAAGAGGCCGACCAATCGCCGGCGATTTCATCGCCTGAATTAATAAAGATCACATACGTCCCCGAGCTGCGCGCGATTCCTTTGTTCATCGCGTCATATAGGCCGCGATCCCGCTCGCTGACCCAATTCACGTTATCTTGATCCAAGGTTTCCAGATAAGCTACCGTTCCGTCTGTCGACATGCCGTCGATTACGATCCATTCATACCGGCATGAAAGCAGTCCCAGGCTGTCCTTCGTCTTCCTCAGTCCGTCAAGATTGTTCAAACAGACCGTGATGACCGATAAGAACGGGCTCTCTCCCGGCTTCTTCCGTTTAGCCCTTTGCCTATTATCGCGTTGCGACATCTCTTCCCCTCTCTTTCTCTTTGGTCTCTCGGGCATGCCTGTTTACGACTTTCGCCATGAACCTCCATACGATCATTCTTACTTCCCGGTCGGCGATTGCAACTAAGACGGGGAATGCCGCTACGTAAATAAGCGAGTACACGATTAAAGATAGGAATCCCTCAACATGAATCCAACTGAACCCGGCTAGAATACCGACGATGACGATCACCGGACCCATGCATTGGCTCGGCTTCAGCTGCAGCCTAATATTGCGGCCTAACGAACGGATGACCATGACGAGGGACACCGCCATAACGAAGTTGTAGACGACATATCCGGCGGCGACGCCTTCGGCCCCCCAGATCAACTTCAGCGCATACGCGAACACGATATAAGCCACTGATGATAAAATCATGGCGACGAGCACGCTCGTTACTTTGCCGATAGCGTAGGCGACCTTCATGAACAATTGGGCCGCTCCGTTCAGCAGCACCGCAGGCGCATAGAACACGAACAGGCTCGCTACGGTTCTGCTGTCCTCCGCATTGAATTTACCGTACTCGAACAGCAGGGAGGTAACCGGTTGACGGAAGATAATTAAGTAACAACCGCAGAAAGCCAAGCAGAACAGAATGATGCGAAGCGTGGAGATGATGGTTCTCGAAGCTGCTTCTCCTTGGTTATCCTTCGTCTCCTTGATAATCTTCGGGTACATGACCGTAATAACCGAATTAATGAGCATGTTATTCGGGAGCGCATTGATCTTTCCGGCGTAATACAACGCGGTGACCGTACCCCCGTTGAACGTAGAAGCCAGGCTGCGTTCCACGAAGATTTGCATGTTAAGCACGATCTCGTTGAGCGAAATCTGCGGTAGATGCCGCATAACCCGATAGGACTTCTTCAGCTTGATTCTACCCTTCATATCCTTCCAGCCGGCGGGAAGGATTAACAGAGCCCTTATCGCGTTCGCACCCAGGTAACTCCACGCCAAGCCGTAGAATCCGAATTTCTCGTAGAAGAAAAAGGTAAGGACAATCAGCGAAGTGTTCTGTATCAAAGATGTAATGCCGGTTAAGTAAAACTTTCCATTAATATTCATCGTTACCGTTGCTACGAAGCAAAGCACCGAGAAGAAAATAGAGACAATCATAATTCTGCTGATATGTACTAAATCCTGGAGTTGCTCGCCATTTAAACCGGGTGCCATCAGGTGAGCTAAAAAAGGGAAGACCGCCCAGGCCGCGATGATGATTGCCGTGGCACAAATAAGGAACATGGCCAAAACCGATACGGTAAAGTCCTTTTTGTCCGAGCTCATCTCGTACTGACGCATATACACATTCAAACAGATATTGGCGATCATGTTCGAGATCAAGTCCGGTATGATCGCGCCGATGTAAAAGATGTCCGTCTCGGCGGACATCCCGAATAGATAGGAGATCTGAGATTCTCGCAGAATGCCCAGCAAGGAAGACAAAGCGCTGATGATGACGAGAATGACCGATATGATTTTCGTATTCCGCGTATCCGTCAGTTTCTTAAGCATATTCCCGGCCCCATGTCGTCGATTGATTTTGCCCGTATGCCTGACGACGCGATTCCGCAAACAGGCAAAACATGGTCAAGATGATTCCGAACGTGAGCGTCTTGTAGCTGACTTGAAATAATAGCCCGATGATGAGCGGCACCGTCAGCGAGAGCATTAGCGGCAAGTGCCCGGAACGGAAAAAGCGGAGCGCCCGGTAAACAACCCAGGCGATATAGAGCAGGAATAGAGACAGCCCGACGATCCCGGCTTTTAATAGAAAGAACGTAACGGCCGAATGCGTGTAAGACACCCTAACCCCCTTAACCGCCGGGTCCGAGAATAACCCGCCCCACCCCATTCCGAACAGCATCGCGAAGCCGGAATGAGATGTCTCGCGCAGCACGGAGTGCAGCTCATCCAGCTTACCGTTTGACCCGAATTCTTGTTGCTTCTCCGCAAGCAGCCCGTAAGAGCCGGAAATCTGATCCTGCGCGAAATAGAGGATCCCCGCCCATACGAGTACTAGCAGGAGCAGCTTGGCGAACGATTTCCGGGAGATGGCGATGCAATAAACGACATAGCACAGGAACGTCAGCGCAATCGGTGCCCGCTGCGCCACGGCCATGAGCGAGCTTAACGCGACGAGCCCGCCGACGACCATCAGCAGGCTAAGCCCCCAATGCAGCGGACGGCTACGCCACGTATGGATGGCCATGATCGGGAGGAAGATGCTCGCGAATACGACGCTGGGATCATAAGGAAGGTAGAGAAAATTATCGAAGAAGTGCATCTTGCCGACGTCCAAGGGCGATGCATGAATCGTCATGAAGAAGCGAATGGACAAGATAACGCCGACCGCCGCAAGGACCCACGGAAGGATGCGAAGCCAGTCCAGGTTTGATTTGCGCATCACGGGAAGCAGCAAGATCGGGAGGAATAAATAGAGACAAGGAATGGCGTCCCGGACGATGTCCGTCATCCCCCAACCGTTAATGACGCCGCCGTTGTACAGCCCCAGCCAAAAAAGCAGGAAGAAGCTAATATGCAGCCACACGGGGACGGTTTGAAATTTTTCATAGATGGAAAATCCCCCGCACATGACGAGCATGCCAAGCGGCAGTGACACGAAACCTATCAATAATACCGCAATTAAGCCTTCCTGCATGCCCGGCTGAGCCGGAAACGGTCCGCTCAACGTAGCGTACAACAGCAGCGCCACGATAAATGCGCACCCGCTCCAGCTTGCGCCTTTACGGTTATTTGGCAGCGACAAGCTTGCCGATGGAGATGTCGTCTTAAGTTCCAACGTTGCCGTCCTCCCGCTCCTGGCGTTTATGCAGCATGCATAAATAAGCCAATACAATTCCGTATGTCAAGGTTTTATAGCTGGGCTGAAACGCGAACCCGACGGCAATCGGCACAATCGCTGCCAGTAGGCCGGGAAGAACCTTGAAGCTTACGTTCCGCAGTGCTCTGCGAACGACCCAGAAAAAGTAAGAGAAGAAAAGAAAGAGTCCCGTCAGTCCTGCCTTTAATAGAAAAAACGTAATCACGGAATGGGTATACGACACCGGCTCGTCACCGTAGATCGGATCATTGAACAACCCTCCCCAGCCGGTTCCGAAAAACAACGATTCCACGGAGTCGGAAGTCTCGTGAAACACCGTCCTCAGCTCGTCCAATTTTCCGTTCGCGCCAACCTCTTCCTGCTTATCTGCCAGCAGTTGGAACGACCCGCTGATTTGGCTTTGCGCGGCAAAGAAAACAAATACCAAGATGAGCGCTAAGGCAATGAATTTCTTGAGCGAGTGGCACAGGCCGTAAACGAAATAGCAACCGACGGCAAGTCCGATCGGCGCGCGCTGAGCGATCGCCATTAAGGATGCGAGGCAAAGCATACCTCCTACCAGCATGAGCAGCCCTGCCAACCAGCTGTTCAAACGAGTGACCTTGAAATGCTGGATTGCCATGATAGGCAGAAAGACGGCAGCAAAGACGACGCTAGGATCGTAGGGAAGATAGAGAAAATTATCGAAATAACTGCGCGTTCCGATCTCCCACGGAGCAATGCCGATGACGATAAAAAACCGGACCGCAAAGATGATGCCGACTAGCGAGAGCGCCCATGGAAGGATGACCTTCCAATTCAGCCGCGTGCGCACCATCACCGGAACGAGCAGCAGCGGCATAAACAAGTAGATGAAAGGGATGACGTCGCGGATTAAGTCCGACGCCTGCCACCCTTGCACAACGATCCCGTTAAACAATCCGATCCAAAGCAAGGCGAAGAAACCGACATGGATCCAAACCGGAAATAAATTGTACTTCCGGTAGATCGGAAAATCGCCGATCATGACGACAAAACCGACCGGTATCGTCACGAAGAGAACCAGCAGCCCAGCGACCATACCCTCGATAAGACCGGGGCTATCCGGGAAAGGCGAGCTGAGCAAACCGTAAATCATCAGCGCCGCCAACAGCGTGAGTCCCTTATGAAATTGATTGACCGACGCATAGCGGCTCCCGAGCCGATCATCGATCGCCAGCAACCGTTCCATATTCACCATTACTTTCTCTGCTTAATGACGGTGCCGATTACGCGCGCGTGGACGTAATCCAACTCTTTCAGCGCTTTCGCCGCTTCGGGCTTTTTCGTTTTGCCTTCCTTCACGACCAGCAGTACCCCATCGGAGAGAGCCGCCAGAATCTTGGAGTCCGCGGACTCCAGCACCGGCGAAGAATCGATGATAATGACTTCATATTCTTCCCTTGCCTCGGCCAGGAATCGTTCGACATGTCGGGCAGAAAACAAGTTGGACGTTTTATCGGGTTTCGAGCCCGATGTCATGACGAACAGCTTCGCGATATCCGTATCCTTGACCATGTCCCGCCAATTGAGGTTCCGGTACCAAATGTCCGTGGTCCCCTTATGGTTTTGGAGCGAATATACCTGATGCAAGTTCGGGCTCCGCCAAGACATATCGACGAGCAGTACTTTTCTTCCCGCTTGCGCGTATGCAACCGCCAAGTTGGAGGCCGTCGTCGTCGCCCCTTCCTTACCGTGCACCGAAGCCACGAGGATGCAGCGCATTTCCGTTTCCTTGGAAATATGGCTGATGTTCGTCATCAAAGAGCGGTATGTATCGGCGATCGCGGACTGCGGACTTAAGTAGGATGCCAAGGCAGCGTTATTGGTTGATGTTCGCATGTGCGGTTTCCCCCATGATTTTCTTTAAAGGCTTATCCTTGGAGCGATTGATGAAATCCTTGGTCCGCGTGTAACGGATAAACGCCAGGTTCGGGATGCCAAGCCCTTGCTCGACGTCCTTCGCGGTCTTGATGGAATCGTCCAAATGATCCAGCAGCGAGATTAAGCCAAATGAGAGCATGAGCGAAACGACGAAGGCAATCACCACATTAATGACCATATTCGCTTGGATGGGCTCCGGTTCCGTGGCGGTCTCGTTCAACACCGTAATCTGGCCCGATTTCATAAGATTCATCGCTTTGGATTTGAATTCATGGGTCAAATCGGCAAGCACGTCTCTGGAGAGTTTGTCGCTTTCGCTCGTTACGGTCACGTTAATGATGGGAGCGTCCGTTATCTTTTCGACTTGGATCATCCCGGCAAGGGAAGCGGCGGTAACATTAAGATCGGGATGATTGGTAACCACCTGCTGCAGCGTGGCAGGCGAAACGAGAAGCTCCTTGTACAGACCGACGAGTTTGATGCTGGCGTCGACGTCATCCGTGATTACATTCGAGCCTTCCTCTTGCTTATCCGCGGTGAAGATAAGCTTATTGCTTGCTTCATACTGGGGCTTGATGATATACCGGCTGAAAAACCCGGTTCCCAGACTGATTACAAGAACAATCACCGCAATAAGCCAAATTCGCTTCTTGAGGAGCTTGACGTACTCTTTTAACTCGAAATCCATCGTAAAATGACCTCCATCTGAACAATTTATGTATACATAATGTAACATAGTTCGTCCGCATATTTCAAGGCGCTACTATTCGTATCATAAAATCTTCTTATTTGGCCGTTTAGTCGCATGAAAAAAGACCGTGAACGGCAGTTCGCCTACGATCTGTTAAAATCTATCCGGTTAGCTGGAAATGCATAAAAAGGGATGCCGCAATCTGCGGCATCCCTTTCAAGCGGAAGGATACTACCCTTCCTTCGTTATTTAATTCCCGCCCACGCGCGCCAGTTCCTTCATGTTGGCTTCGAACGCCGCGAGGAGCGCTTCTTCGCCGGCGAGGCCGGTTTGTTCCATCTTCTCGATCTGCTCGAGCATCCGCTTGTAGTCTTTCGGGATGATCTTGACGAACTTCGTCAAGGCGTTGTCCCAGTCGGACAGCAGGCGGTCGGCGACGGCGCTGCCGGTGTACTCGGCGTGGCGCTTCAGCATGCCCTGCAGTTCGTCGATGTCGCGGGCGTCTTCGACGCGCTCCAGCAGCACCATTTCGATGTTGCAGTGCTTGTAGAAGTCGCCGCTCTCGTCCAGGACGTACGCGACGCCGCCGGACATGCCGGCCGCGAAGTTGCGGCCCGTGGCGCCGAGGATCGCGACGCGTCCGCCCGTCATGTATTCGCAGCCGTGGTCGCCCACGCCTTCGACGACGACGTTCACGCCGGAGTTGCGCACCGCGAACCGTTCGCCCGCGATGCCGCGGATGTATGCTTCGCCGTTCGTCGCGCCATAGAATGCGGTGTTGCCGATAATGACGTTCTCCTCGGCCTTGAAGGTCGCCTTCGGCGACGGCGCGACGATGATCTTGCCGCCGGAGAGGCCCTTGCCGACGTAGTCGTTGGAGTCGCCTTCCAGGGAGAGCGTGACGCCCTTCGGCACGAACGCGCCGAAGCTCTGGCCGGCGGAGCCCACGAAGTGGAACGAGATCGTGTCCTCCGGCAAGCCCTTCGCTCCGTGCTTGCGCGTCACTTCGCTGCCCACGATCGTCCCGACGACGCGGTTGATGTTCGTGATCGGCAGCGTCGCGCGGACGCGCTCGCCGGTTTCGATGGCCGGCTGCGCCAGCGGCAGCAGCTTCTGCAGGTCGAGCGACTCTTCGAGCTTATGATCCTGCGCCTGCGTGTTGTAGCGCGCGGCGTCCTGCGGGACGTCCATTTGGTGCAGCAGCGGACGAAGATCGATGCCTTTCAGCTTGTAGTGGTCGATCAGGTCCTTCGTCTGCAGGCGGTCGACGCGTCCGACCATTTCGTTGACGGTGCGGAAGCCGAGCTCCGCCATGATTTCGCGGAATTCCTGCGCGACGAACAGCATGTAGTTCGCCACGTGGCTCGGATCGCCCATGAACTTCTTGCGCAGCTCCGGATTTTGCGTCGCGACGCCGACCGGACACGTGTCCAGCTGGCAGACGCGCATCATGATGCAGCCGAGCACGACGAGCGGCGCCGTCGAGAAGCCGTATTCTTCCGCGCCGAGCAGCGCGGCGATCGCGAGGTCGCGGCCGTTCATGATTTTGCCGTCCGTCTCCACGACGACGCGGTCGCGGAGGTTGTTGATCATGAGCGTTTGATGCGTTTCCGCGAGGCCCAGCTCCCACGGCATGCCCGCGTGGCGGATCGACGCGAGCGGCGACGCGCCCGTGCCGCCGTCGTAGCCGCTGACGAGAATGACGTCCGCGCGGCCCTTGGCGACGCCCGCCGCGATCGTGCCGACGCCCGCTTCGGATACGAGCTTGACGTTGATGCGCGCGCGCGGGTTGGCGTTCTTCAGGTCATGAATGAGTTCGGCCAAGTCCTCGATCGAATAAATATCGTGATGCGGCGGCGGCGAGATGAGACCGACGCCCGGCGTGGAGCCGCGAACCTCGGCGACCCAAGGATACACCTTGCGGCCCGGCAGCTGCCCGCCTTCGCCCGGCTTCGCGCCTTGCGCCATCTTGATCTGGATCTCGTCGGCGTTGACCAGGTAGTTGCTCGTGACGCCGAAGCGGCCCGAAGCGACCTGCTTGATCGCGCTGCGGCGGGAATCGCCGTTCGCGTCCGGAACGTAGCGCGCCGGATCTTCGCCGCCCTCGCCGGTATTGGACTTGCCGCCGATGCGGTTCATCGCGATCGCCAGCGACTCGTGCGCTTCCTTCGAGATGGAGCCGTACGACATGGCGCCCGTCTTGAACCGCTTCACGATCGATTCGACCGATTCGACCTCGTCGAGCGGCACCGGATCCGCCGTATAGTTGAAGTCGAGCAGCGAACGAAGCGTCAGATGCTTCTTGTCTTCGCCCTGCACGAGCTGCGAAAACTTCTTGTACAGCTTGTAATCGTTGGCGCGGGAAGCCATCTGCAGCGTATGGATCGTCTGCGGGCTGAACAGGTGGTCTTCGCCGTCCTTGCGCCATTGGTATTCGCCGCCGGAATCGAGCTCGCGCACGCGGCCTTCCTGTTCGGCGAACGCGCGGTTGTGATGCTTCAGCGTCTCTTCCGCGATCGTCTCGAGGCCGATGCCGCCGATCCGCGTCGGCGTCCACGTGAAGTACGCGTCGACGACTTCCTCGGTCAGGCCGACCGCTTCGAAAATTTGAGCGCCGCGGTACGACTGGATCGTGGAGATGCCCATCTTGGACAGGATCTTCACGACGCCTTTGGTCGCCGCCTTGATGAAGTTCTTCACCGCCTTCTCGTGCGTCACGCCCTTCAGCATGCCCTGGCGGATCATGTCGTCGAGCGTCTCGAACGCCAGGTACGGGTTGACCGCGCTCACGCCGTAGCCGAGCAGCAGCGCGAAGTGATGCACCTCGCGCGGCTCGCCGGATTCCAGCAGCAGGCTGACCTTCGTCCGGGTGCCTTCGCGAATGAGATGGTGATGCAGGGCGGATACCGCCAGCAGCGAAGGAATCGCCGCGTTCTCGCGGTCCACGCCGCGGTCGGACAGGATCAGGACGTTATGCCCCTTCTTGATGACGCGGTCCGCGGCTTCGCACATTTGCTTCAGCGCGAAACGCAAGCCTTCCACGCCGTCGGCGGCGTTGAACAGCGTCGGCAGCGTGATCGACTTGAAGCCCGGACGGCGAACGTGGCGCAGCTTCGCGAAGTCCTCGTTGGACAGCACCGGCGTCGCCAGGCGAATCTGGCGGCAGCTCTCCGGCTCCGGGTTCAGCAGGTTGCGCTCCGGTCCGAGCGTCGTGCCCGTCGCCGTGATGATCTCCTCGCGGATCGCGTCGATCGGCGGGTTCGTCACCTGCGCGAACATTTGCTTGAAGTAGTTGAACAGACGCTGCGGACGCTCCGACAGCACCGCGAGCGGCGCGTCGTAGCCCATGGACGCGATCGGCTCCACGCCGCTGCCCGCCATCGGCTCGAGCACCTTGCGCAGGTCCTCGAACGTATAGCCGAACGACTGCTGGCGCCGTTCGACCGTCTCGTGGTCCGGCTCCGGAAGCTCCGGCGCGTCCGGCAGCTCATCCAGGCCGACGAGATGCTCGTCGAGCCATTCGCGGTACGGGTGCTCGGCGGCGATCTGCGCCTTGACTTCTTCGTCGGAGACGATGCGGCCGGCTTTCGTGTCGACCAGCAGCATGCGGCCCGGACGCAGACGGTCCTTGTACAGCACGTTCTCCGGATCGACGTGGACGGTGCCCGCCTCGGAGCCGAGAATGATGACGTCGTCCTTCGTTACATAATAACGTGCGGGACGCAGGCCGTTCCGGTCGAGAATCGCGCCGATCTGCGTGCCGTCCGTGAACGCCATCGCGGCCGGTCCGTCCCACGGCTCCATCAGCGTGCTGTGGTACTCGTAGAAGGCTTTCTTCTCGTCGCTCATGCCCTCGTGGTTCGCCCACGGCTCCGGCACCATCATCATCGCGACGTGCGGGAGCGAGCGGCCGGAGAGGTACAGGAACTCCAGCGTGTTGTCGAACATCGCCGTATCGGAGCCGTCCGGGTTGACGATCGGCTTGATCTGATCCAGGCTGTCGCCGAACAGTTCGGACGCGAACAGCGTCTGGCGGGCGTGCATCCAGTTGACGTTGCCCCGCAGCGTGTTGATCTCGCCGTTGTGGATCAGGTAGCGGTACGGATGCGCGCGCTCCCAGCTCGGGAACGTGTTCGTCGAGAAGCGGGAGTGAACGAGCGCGAGCGCGGTTTCCACGGCTTCGTCGTTCAAATCCACGTAGAACGAACGGACCTGCTCGGTCGTCAGCATCCCCTTGTAAACGATTTTTTTGCTCGAGAAACTCGAGAAATAGAACGTGTCCGCGCCTTCCATGCCGGCATAGCGGATCGCCAGCTCGGCGCGCTTGCGGATGACGTAGATCTTGCGCTCGAACGAGAGCTCATCCCGAAGCGACGCGTCTTTGCCGATGAACACCTGGCGCACGTACGGCTTCACCGACTTCGCGGATTGGCCCAGCTTCTCGTCGTTGGTCGGAACGGTCCGCCAGCCGAGAAGCGTTTGGCCCTTCTCCCGGATGATGGCTTCCAATTCGCGCTCCTGCATGCCGCGGACGCGCTCGTCCTGCGACAGGAACAGCATGCCGACGGCATAGTCGCCCTCCGCCGGCAGCTCGACGCCCTGCGCCTTCAGCTCGCGCGCGAAAAACGCGTGCGGAATCTGCAGCAGAATGCCGGCTCCGTCCCCCGTGTTCGGCTCGCTGCCTTGCCCGCCGCGATGCTCCATGTTCTCGAGCACCGTCAGCGCCTGCTGAATGATCGTGTGCGACTTCAATCCCTTGATGTTGGCCACAAAGCCCATGCCGCAGGCGTCTTTCTCGAACTGCGGGTCGTACAGGCCTTGCTTCGGCGGCAATCCTAAACGGTTCTCTTTCACTTGGATGCAACCTTTCTATAAAGAAATTTTTGGATAAACGAAGCAAACGGCGGGTCCCCCCGGCCCCTGGCCGCATCCTGGGAACGTCCCAAGGGATGGATTCTTATGCATCGGTCGCGACTTCATTTCCGGGCCAAGATCGCGTACAATGGAGAAGACATGAAAAACCTTCCTCCAAGCTTTCATGGCTCGCTTCAAAAAAAGACGCTGAGCTGCGGCTGGATAAAAATGCCGTATTCATCAGCATCCCTCGGCAAAGCAAACATCTAGATGGATTTTCGTTATTATATTATTTTATCATCACCCCCAAACGATATCAATTTAATATTTTTATGAAAGTGATAAGAGTTCTTTAACGGAGCAACGCGCACCCGCGGGCAAGACTTGTACTATTTGTACATTTCTTTTCACTCGGGCGCATAATTATGCAAAAGGATGTGTTGGCCTTGTTCCTTGCGATTCGAAAACCGTCTGGCCTCGCGGCCCTGCTCGCGGCGGCTGCGCTGCTTGCCGTAACGGCAGCCGCGGGAAGCGCCGCCGCGGAAGGGAACCGGATAACCGCGGGCGCCGCGGCTGCCGGGCTTCGGCCCTACGCGGCCGCGGCCGCGGCCGCGCCTGCCGCGCCGAAAGCGCAGGCGAACGAGCCGCTGCATATCGTCGCCGTCGGCGATTCGCTCACGGTGGGGTACGAGCTCGGCATGAATACGGCCTCCGTGCCGTACGGCTACGCGGAACGCGTCTATGAGCAGGCGCTGTACCGCGGCCGGGCCGACCTCAAGAACTACGGCATCATCGCGCTCAAGACGCCGGGACTCGGCAAATTCCTGGAAGCGGCGGCCGACGGCAAGACGATTGCCGCCGAGGACGTCCAAGCGAACCTGTCGACGTACCCGCTCGCCCCGGAAACGGTCGCCAAGACGGCCGCGCTCGCGGCGGACCTGAAGCAAGCCGATCTCGTGACGGTGACGATCGGGGGCAACGACTTTACGCCCATCTTCGACGCGATCAAGCAGGGCGGTCTGACGGACGCCGGGCTCGGAGACAAGCTGAACGCCATGCTGGACGGCTACATCCCGCAGTTCGAGGCGTCGCTGCGGACGATTCTGAGCTTGAACCCGAAGGCGACGATCGCGTTCGCGGACCAGTATTTGCCGGTGCCGGCGCCTTCGGTCATCAATAAGGCGATCACGCAGTCGCAGTACGACGTTCTGACGGCGGGCGTCGACCGGCTGAAAGGGCTGAACGAGGCGCTCGCCGCCAAGCTGACGAAGGAAGGCTACGACGTCCGCGCGGTCGACGTCTCCAAGCCGTTCCGCGGCAAAGAGCTGACGTACACCTATATCGCGAAAGGCGACATCCATCCGAACCAATACGGCTACGATCTCATGGGCCGCGCGTTCGCGGACGGCATCTGGGGGAGCTACCGGGAGCCGGGCGCGCTTCCCGCCGGCACGCCGCTGCGCGTCGTGGTGAACGGGGCGGACCTGAAGGGCGGCAACAAGCCCGTCCTGAAGAACGGCGCGACGTTCCTGCCGATGCGCGACGTGGCGAACGCGCTGCACGCGACGCTGAATTGGGAGCCCAAGACGCAAACGGCGACGATCGCCTCGAACGGCAAGAAGGTCGCGTTCACGATCGGCGCGAACACGATGATGGTCGACGGCCAAACCGTGCCGCTCGAGACGCCGGCCTACTTGCAGACGTCCGGCGGCCATGCCTACACGTATCTGCCGCTCGCCGCGCTTTCGCGCGGGCTGGGCTACCAGGTCGAATACCGGAAGCCGATCGCGACGGTGTTTATTAATCCGTAGCACGGCTGGCGCGACGCTGCTCCTAGGGCAAGAGCGAAGTACGCCAGAGCCGGCTATGCAACTAGAGGACGATTCGAAAAGGGCGGGATCGCCCGGGCAGCCTTCGCTGCGCCGGGGATCCCGCCCTTTTTCGTCGTGTACCTGGAATGCATAATACTTACGGTGCCTTATACATGAGTCGTCTACATGCCGATCCGACCGATGAAACCGACAATCCGGTCCTCAAACCGACAGTTCGATCATCAAACCGACAGACAGCTCGGTCCTCAAACCGACAGTGCGATCATCAAACCGACAGCTCGGCCGTAGCTCCCGCGCCGCGATTCCGTTCCTTGCGGTGCATCAGCTGGAATACGGCCAGCGTCAGCGCCGCGAAGACGACGGCGACGACCGCGAGGAACGCCGCGCAGCCGCCCGCGACCCGCAGGTCGTTGCCCGTCAGAATCTCGCGGAACGCGCGGATGGAATACCTCATCGGCAGCCAGTCGCCGATGCGCTGCAGCCAGGCCGGCACGAGCTCCGCCGGGTACGTGCCGGCGCTGCCCGTCAGCTGCAGGATGAGCAGCATGACGGAGACGAAACGTCCCGGCTGGTCCAGCAGCGTCACGAGGAACTGGATGATCATCATGAACGTGACGCTGGTCAGGATGGAGAAGCCGACGAACGCGCCGAGATGGTTGGCGTGCAGGCCGATGCCGTACAGCAGGATCGCGTCGGCGATCAGCGCCTGCACGATGCCGACGCCGATGAACAGCAGCGCCTTGCTGAGGTACCAGCTCCAGCCGGAACGCGGCTTCGCGCCGGTCTCGCGCATCGGGATGACCATCGTCGAGAGCAGCGCGCCGACGAACAGGCCGAGCGACAAGGCGTACGGCGCGAAGCCCGTGCCGTAGTTCGGCACGCTCGTGAGCTTCCGCTCCTCGACATGGACCGGATTCGCGAACATGTCGTACAGGGCGTCGGTGCCGGTGACGCCCGCGCTTTGGCTCGCGGCGTCGCCGAGCTTGCCCTGCAGCTCGGCGGAGCCGGCGGCGAGCCGCGACGCGCCGCTCGCCAGGGCGGCGGAGCCGTCCGCGAGCTTGCCGGCGCCGCCCGCGAGCTCCGCCGCGCCGCGGCCCGCGGCCGCCGCGCCGTCCGCGAGCCGCGACGCGCCGGACGCGGCGCTCTTGGCGCCGGCGGCCAGCTCGGCGCCGCTCTTGTCCGCGGCCGCGAGCTGCGCGTGCAGCGCGGCCAGCCCTTGCTGCAGGGCGGCCTGCCCCTGCCGCAGCTGCGCCCCGCCGGCGGCGAGCTCGCCGCTGCCGCCCGACAGCTTCGCCGCGCCCGCGGACACTTCGCGGGCGGCGGCGACCAGCCCTTGCAGCGCGGCGTCCTGCGCGGCGTCGGGCTTCGCGGCGGCGTACGCGTCCAGCGCCGCCGACAGCTTCGCGGCCGCGCCGGCGAGATCGGCGCTGCCCTGCTTCGCCGTCGCCAGGCCGTCGGCCAGCGACGCCGCGGCCGTCGCCGCTTGCGACGCGCCGCCGCTCAGCTCGCCGCCGGCGGCTTCCAGCTTGCCGAGGCCGGCGGACAGCTTCGCCGCGCCGTCGCGGACGGCGGCCGTGCCGGTCTTCAGCCGGCCCGCTCCGCTATCCAGCGCGCCGACGCCGCCGGCCAGCTCCTTCGAGCCGCTCGCCAGCTTCGCCACGTTGTCGCGCAGCCGAGCGGCGCCTTGCTCGGCGTCCTTCGCGCCGCCGGCCAGCTTGCCGGCGCCGTCGCTCGCCTGCGCGAAACCTTCCGACGCTTCGCCGAGGCTGCCGAAGACCGCCTTGGCGTACGCCTTCGTCACCTGCTGCGAAATGTCGGTCTGCAGCTTCTCGATGGCGGAGGAGCCGATCTTCGCGGCCAAGTAGTTCTCGCTGTCGTTGGTCAAGTAGCGCAGCGCAGCGGGATGCGGCTCCGGATCCAGCAGCGTCGTCGCCTGCTTGGAGAATGCCGCGGGGATTTCGATGACATAATAATAATCGCCGTGCTTCAGGCCGTCTTCGGCCTGCTTCGCGTCCACGAACGCCCAATGGAACGTCTTGTTCGTCTTCAGCTCGTCGACGAGATCCTGCCCGACGGCGAGCGCTTTGCCCCGGAAGTCCGCGCCGGCGTCGGCGTTGACGACCGCGACCGGCATCCGGTCCAGCTTGCCGTACGGATCCCAAAACGCGCCGATCAGCATCCCGCTGTACATGATCGGAATGAACAAAATCCCGAGGATCGGAATGAGCAGCTTCGGGCTGCGGAAGATCCGGCCCATTTCCTTTCCGAATAACGATAAACCCAGCATGATGTCGCGCCTCCACTCTTTCTCTTGAACTGAATGACTGACCATTTCGTACTTTTGGTCATTTTATCTCAAAAAAAGAAGCAGCGGCTGCCGCTTTTTTTTTGATCCCGCCCGCATCGAGGCCCAACCTTGCAGCTTCCCGGCCTGCGTCCTACGCCCGAGCCGGGCTTTAGCGCAGAGCCATCCCGTCCCGCATCAGGGCGCCGAAATAATCGGCGATCTGGTCCCGCGTCAGCGGCTCGTGCTGCCGGCCCCATTCGGTGCTCAGCGCCACGTACAGCCGCAGCATCACGAACGCGGTCAGCCGCGGATCGGCGCCGCGCAGCTCGCCCTTGCCGATCGCGTGCTCCACTTCCCCTTGAATGCAGGCGACGATGGCCTGCTCCAGCTCGGCGATGCCTTCCTTCGCCATCGGCGTGCCGATGTCGCGCACTTCCTGCGACAGCTTCACGATCAGCTCGTGCTTCTCGCGGAACAGGAGCAGCTCGTGCAGCACCGTCGACAGGTTATCGAAGAAATTCCGGTCGCGGTCGATCGTCCGGTCCGCCAGCCCCCGCAGCTCCTTGGCAAGCTGGGCGATGATCTCGCCGAACAGCTCTTCCTTCGTGGCGAAGAACGTGTAGATGGTTCCTTTGCCGACCGCGGCGATCTTGGATACCTGCTCCATCGTCGTCGCCTTGTAGCCGAACATGGCGAACGACTTCGCCGCCGCGTCCACGATCTGCGCCCGCCGATCCACCGGCTTCCTGGTTGCCGCCATGAGCCGCGACCTCCTATCGATATTATTTCTTCCTTATCGGATTGCTTCTTCTTTATTGCTCCTTCTTTATTGCTTCTTCTTTATTGCTCCATCTTAATTGCTCTTCTTTGCCGCTTCCTCTTTATTGTTTCTCCAGCTTCGTATCGCCATCATAACACCGACTGACCGAAATCACAATATGGTCAATTGGTCATTTTTGTGCGCGCGAGGAGCGGCTCCCTTGCCGCTCCCTCTTCCGCTTGGCGCAATACGCCGCCGCGGCGCGCTTCCTTCGCGGTCGCTTAATACTCCTTCTCCAGCTGCCGCAAGTTGTCCATTCCCCGCTCCGTCCAGCGGCGCAGCCGGTCGAGCCCTTCGATCTCGGCCCGCAGCGCGTCCATGAGCGAGGCTTTGTAATCCGGCACCTCGCCGCGGAACGGCCCGATGTCCCCCAGCGGCACGTACGTCTTCTCGGTGTAGCTCATCGCCCGGCGCTCGTGGAACATCGGCACGTCGGGGTCGTACGGATGATGCAGGTCGCCCTGCTCGGGATGCTTCAAGACCGCAAGCGTCTTGACCAGCACCCTGGATCCGTTCGTTTCCATCACTTCGCCCGCATAACGCCCCGTTTTATTCGCAAACGCTACAATCGAGCCGATCTCCGGCATTCGTTTCTCTTGCTCGGCCATGTCCGATCTCTCCCGTCTTCATTAACCTGCTGCATTTTCATCCGCTTTTAGGATAAATTAACGCCGCAATCATACGCAAGTCTCAATTCCGTCCTTGTGCTGGCCGTCCGCCCGTCGTAATATGGTAAAGAGAGAAATTAGTTTTCTTTCATCAGGTACGAGAAGCAGGTGAGATGATGCATAAAAAACGAGTGTTGCTGCTCTCCGAGGGTTTCGGCTCCGGGCATACCCAGGCCGCTTACGCGCTGGCCGTCGGGCTGCGCTCGCTCGATTCCTCCATACAGACGCGCGTGATCGAGCTGGGCAATTTTTTGAACCCGGTGCTCGGTCCGCTGATCGTGTCCGCCTATCGCAAAACCGTCACGAAGCAGCCGAAGCTGCTCGGGATGGTGTATCGCCGCCAATATAAGAAATCGCTCAACCGCTTCACCCAGCTGGCGCTGCACCGGTTGTTCTATACCCATACGTCGCAGGTGATCGCGCAGCTGAAGCCCGATCTGATCGTCTGCACGCATCCCGTTCCGAACGCCGTCGTCTCCCGCCTGAAGCGGCTCGGCTTGCGGACGCCGCTCTACACGCTGATCACGGACTACGACGCGCACGGCACGTGGACGAGCTCCGAGGTGAACAAGTATCTCGTGTCGACGAACGAGGTCAAAAAGAAGCTGACGGACCGCGGCATCTCCGCGAGCCGGATTCAGGTCACCGGCATTCCCGTCCATCCGAACTTCTGGCAGACGCACGACAAATCGGAGCTGCAGGCGCAGTTCGATCTGAAGCCGCTGCCGACGGTTCTTATTATGGGCGGCGGCTGGGGCATTATGTACAGCGACGACCTGCTCAGCTACATGACGCGCTGGCGGGACCGCGTGCAGCTCATCTACTGCGTCGGCAACAACGACAAGGCGCGCGAGCGCATGCTGGCGGATCCGCTCTTCCAGCACCCCAACATCAAAGTGCTCGGATTCACGAAGGAAATCAACAAGCTGATGGACGTGTCCGACCTGCTCATCACGAAGCCCGGCGGCATGACCTGCACGGAGGGACTCAGCAAGGGCATTCCGATGCTCTTCTACGAGCCGATTCCCGGCCAGGAGGAAGTCAACTGCGAATACTTCGTGGCGAGCGGATTCGGCGAAATGCTGGAATCCACCGAGACGATCGACAAGTGGTTCGAGCTCATTCAAGAGCCGTACTCGTCCGTCAAGCACCGCACCGATTTATTGAACAAACGCAATCAGCACTACAACCCGATGGAATGCTCCCGCGTCGTCCTGCAGCTCATGCAGTGACGGCTTTTTTTTTGCCCTTCCGACCCCGAGCGGCGCCGGGATGATTGCCGCGGTTCCCCGGAGGGGCCGGTACTCCGCCCGCCCGTCTCCGCCAACGCAAAAGCCGGACAAGCCCCGCGGGCTCGTCCGGCTTATGAGGACGGATCATGAACGGCCGGGCCGCTTACACGACGCTGCCGCCGAACAGGAAGCGGTACTCCCAGTGCGTGCCCGAAATGACGCTCGTGCGGACGCCGCCGGATTCGACGGAATACGTGTGCAGGATCTGTCCGTTGCCGAGGTAAATGCCGCAGTGGGTAATCGTCTCGTCCGACTTGTCGACGCCGGCATACGCGGACGCCTTCGTGCCCTTGTATTCCATGAAGAACATGATGTCGCCGCGCTTCAGCTGATGCCAGTCCGTAACGACGCGGCCGTGGCCGCGGACATAGTCGCCCTGCTTGCGCGAATCGACCGGGAGAAGGAGGTTCGCGCCTTCGCGGAACGCTTGGCGCACGAAGTCGGAGCAGTCGAACGTCGTCGTCGTGTCGCGGTCGGAGCCGAATTCGTACGGCGTGCCCAAATATTTCATGCCCGCGGCGATGACGCGTTCGACGAGCGCGTCGTGATTGCCCGAACCGCCGCCGTTATTCGGATTGCCGTCCGACGGATTGTTGCCCGGCAGCGAGCCGGTCACCGCAATGTATTTGTCGTCCGAGCTGACGTAACCCTTCGTGCCGTCCGCCGCCGTCACCGCGTACCAGTAGCTGTTCGGCTGCCCCGTGATCGTCACCTTCTCGCCCTTGGCCAGGTAGCGGATGCGCGGCGCGTCCGTCGACGGGCCCGTGCGGAACGATACCGACGCGACGATCGTCCCCGTCCTCGCCGCGGTGCCGGAATCGCCGCCCTTCGCCACGATCTCGACGTATTTCTCGTTCGAGGAGATGTAACCGACGGCGCCGTTCACGTCCTGCACCTTGTACCAGTACGCGTTCACTTCCTCGAGAATGACGACCTGCTCGCCTTGCTTCAAATACCGGGTGACGTCGGACGACGTGGAAGGCTGGGTGCGGAAGCTGACGCTGGATTGGATTTCCCCGACGGTCGGCGATGCGGCGGAAGCCGCGGACGCCGCCGCCGGCAGCATTAAGGAGGCCCCCAGGACGAAGGTCAATAATGCCGCGGTACTCTTTTTCATGAATGCTCTCCCTCTCTGATTCAGTCAAATGGATGGCCGGCTTGTTGCCTGCATGTTCCATTGTACGGAACCCCCCTTAAGCACCATATCGTCCGCCCGTCTCATTTGTCGAAAACGGCCGTAGGCTGGAGGAACCATGATTTGGCAAAGCACCCATCAAAAAAGACGCCCCTTCCCGGGACGCCTTCCTGCCGAACTGCCGTATTCGCTTGCTTCGAACCGCTCCACGGAATCTTAACATCCGGTCCCACTCCGCATCTAAAGCCCTACGTCCCGTCCGTCCGAAACGGATCCATGTAAATAATGCCAATTACGCGGCGCGCTTACCCCTGTTCCGGAAACATGGCGTGCATCTGCTCTTCCGCCTGCCCTTTCTTCATCAGGTTCATCAGCGTGTCGTATCGGTTCGGGGAATCGATTACGGTCTGGTAATCCTGCTTGCCGATCGAAGAGAAAATAGCCACGTCGCCCGTGTGGTAGTACAAGTACAAGGACGACTCCGCCTCATTGTACGAGCAGAACGCAATTTGCTTGGATTCTACGGGTACCAGCAATGTAACCGCCTCCCAAAATTCGAATTTTAGCGATCCCATTCCTATATATATCCCGGTTTTACCCGTTCAAGCACCATCGCGAACCAGCTTTTGCCTATATTTCGTTCGTGAAGCGCACGTTTCCGGCGCGCGGTGACTATCGACACCGAATCGCCATATAACCGCCATGCCTTGGAGGCATCATGTACATGCCGCCGCTTCCGCCCGCCTGAACCGGACGCAAAAAAAGCAACCCCGGCCCGCGCGATCGCTTGCCAAGCTTGCTTTCGGATGCCGCTCGCATGCCCGTCACCGTCCAACCGTCGTTTCGGCTAAAACGTATGCTCCGGCGTCCCATTGTTCAGTCCCGTCCCGCAAGTGACGCAGAACTTGGCGTTCAGCTCGTTCTCCGCGTGGCACTGGTTGCAGATGACGACGATCTCGCCGACGGTCGTCTCGGCCTTCGGTTCCTCGGTCGCGAGCTGCGTGCCGCAGTCCGGGCAGAATTTCGTATCCAGCGTGACCACCTTGCCGCACGCGCACGTCTTCTCGTTGCGCGTCCACTTGATCCGCTCTTCGATCACCTTGATCTCCGTGTGCAGCTCATCCGCCTGACGGCATAAATCCGTCACTTCCGCCTCGGTCGCGGCGATGTCGCCGGCCTGATGGCCGCGGTAGACGGTTTCCCCGATCTGCAGGCACAGCTTCTCGATGTCTTTCTCCTTGCCGGAGATTTGCGCCTTCAGCTTCGTGATTTCGACGGTTTGCTGCGCCCGCTTGGCCGCGTCCGATGCTCCCTGCTTGACTTTATCGAAAAAGGACATATTCCATCGACTCCTTTAATAATTCGTCTAGCTTTGTCGCTTTCGCTTATTTTACCATAACCGGCCTAGCGAATCACGCCCCATTCGGGCGGCGCGGCGCGGGTCGTTCGAGACCTCCGCCTTACTCCTATCGTATGTGCCCGCCAAGGGCGCGAGAACACCAAAAAGACCGTACTCGCGGGGAGTACGGTCCGTCTGCAAGCCGGCTGTACGCGGCTTATTCGGCCGGATACAGGCGTTCGCGGAGCGCCTTGATCTCGGCGTTCTCCAGGTATTCGTCGTACGACATCATCCGGTCGATGATGCCGTTCGGCGTGATCTCGATGATGCGGTTCGCGATCGTCTGCACGAACTGATGGTCATGCGACGTGAAGATCAGCGTGCCGTCGAAATCGATCAGTCCGTTGTTGAGCGCCGTGATGGATTCCAGGTCCAAGTGGTTGGTCGGTTCGTCCATGAGCAGCACGTTGGAGCCGGACAGCATCATTTTGGAGAGCATGCAGCGCACCTTCTCGCCGCCGGAGAGCACGCTCGCCTTCTTCAGCGCTTCGTCGCCGGAGAACAGCATGCGGCCGAGGAAGCCGCGGATGAAGCTCTCGTCCTGATCCTTGGAATACTGGCGCAGCCAGTCGACAAGGTTCAATTCGACGCCGTCGAAGTAAGCTGAGTTATCCTTCGGGAAGTAGGCCTGCGTCGTCGTCACGCCCCACGAGTAGGTGCCGGCATCGGCTTCCAGCTCGCCCATCAGCAGCTGCATGAGCACGGTCTTCGGCAGCGTGTTCGGGCCGACGAGGGCGATTTTGTCGCCTTTGTTGACCGCGAGGGTCAGGTTGTCGATGATCGTCGCGCCGTCGATCGCTTTCGTCAAGCCTTCGGTCAGCAGCAATTGCTTGCCCGCCTCGCGCTCCGGCTTGAAGTGGATGAACGGATATTTGCGGCTGGACGGACGAATGTCGTCGAGCGAGATTTTATCGAGCAGCTTCTTCCGGGACGTCGCTTGCTTGGACTTCGATTTGTTGGCGCTGAAGCGCTGGATGAACGCCTGCAGCTCCTTGATCTTGTCTTCCTTCTTCTTGTTGGCGTCGCGCATGAGCGTGAGCGCCAGCTGGCTCGACTCGTACCAGAAGTCGTAGTTGCCGACGTACATCTGGATTTTGCCGAAGTCGATATCCGCGATATGCGTGCACACCTGGTTCAGGAAGTGACGGTCATGGGATACGACGATAACGGTGCCTTCGTAGCCGGCCAGGAAGTTCTCGAGCCATTCGATCGACTGCATGTCGAGATGGTTGGTAGGCTCGTCGAGCAGGAGGATCTGCGGGTTGCCGAACAGCGCCTGCGCCAGCAGGACGCGGACCTTCTCGTTGCCGGACAGCTCCGCCATCTTCCGGTCGTGCATTTCCGGCGGAATGCCGAGGCCGTTCAGCATGCCGGCCGCTTCGGACTCCGCTTCCCAGCCGTTCATTTCCGCGAATTCCGCTTCCAGCTCGCCCGCGCGCATGCCGTCCTCGTCGGTGAACTCCGCCTTGGCGTAGATCGCGTCCTTCTCCTTCATGACTTCGTACAGCTTCTTATGGCCCATGATGACCGTCTCGAGCACGGCGAACTCGTCGTACTCGTAATGGTTCTGCTTCAGTACCGCGAGGCGCTCGCCCGGCGTGATGTGGACCTCGCCGTTCGTTTGCTCGACTTCGCCGGACAGAATCTTCAGGAACGTCGATTTGCCCGCGCCGTTCGCGCCGATGAGACCGTAGCAGTTGCCCGGCGTGAATTTAATATTGACATCTTCAAATAGCGCACGCTTGCCGTATCGAAGCGTGATGCCGCTCGTACTGATCATGTTCAGGTATCCCGTCCTTCGCTAATGAATGTTACGCATCACTCCATTATAGCACAGAAACGTCATGCGATGCTGTCTTTCTGCTATAAACGCCAGGTTTCGCCGTGCGGCAAAATCCGGACCGCGCCTTCCTCGAGCCGCAGCCGGCGGATTTCCGCCTCCAGCCGGTCGAGCGCTTCGCGCGGCGTATCGTCCGCGAGCTTGTAGGAGCCGTAGTGCATCGGCACGAACCGGCGCGCGCCGGCGTCGCGGAACGCCTGCAGCGCCTCTTCCGGCGTGACGTGCTGCGGCCCCATGAACCATTCGGGATCGTACGCGCCGATCGGCATGAGCGCCACGTCGATATCGGGGAAGCGGCGGCCGATTTCCTTGAAGCCGTCGAAGTAGCCGCTGTCGCCCGCGAAGTAGACGGTCGGCGCGTTCCGGCGCTCCATCACGAAGCCGCCCCAGCGGGACGAATTCGTGTCGGTCAACGTGCGCCGCGTCCAATGCTGCGCCGGCACGAAATGAAACCGGACGCCGCGGAGGGAGGCCGACTGCCACCAGTCCAGCTCGATGATGGACGAGAAGCCTTTGCGCCGCAGCTTGTCGGCGAGGCCGACGGGCACGATGAGCGTCTTGCTGCCCTTCAGCTGCTTCAGCGAGGCGATGTTCAGGTGGTCGTAATGCGAATGCGAGATCAGGATGACGTCGATCGGGGGCATGTCGGCGATGGCGACGCCCGGCGGCACCAGCCGCTTGTGGATGGCCAGCTGCTCGGCCCAGACGGGATCCGTGACGATGTTCAGCCCCGCCAGCTGGATCAGGAACGTCGAGTGGCCGATCCACGTCAGCGCCGGCTCGGTCGTATTGGCATGCAGGAAGGTCAGGTCGGGCGCGACGGCCGGCACCTTGAAGGAGTAGTCCTTCCGCTTCATCCGACCGGCGCGTTCCCTGCGCCATTGCCGGACTTCCCGGAACGTTTTCGGCACGGCGTCGGGGTTCAAGTTGGTGTAGCGCATGTCTCGCATCTCTCCCGTATTCAATCATGTGCTGGCCGCTTGGCGCGCTGTTGCGAATGAGGGTTAGACCCGCACCGGACCGCTCTAATGCTGCTCTTTCCAAGATACCAAGCTTAATGGGATTAATCAAACATGGACGGACGGAATTCGCGGACCGGGGACGGCTTATGGCGGAAAGATGAACGGACGGCGGGCCGGATTGAGATTGGCCGCCCGGTGGTTTACACTGAGAGGACAAGCACGCGCGGCGTTCGGAGGCCGCGCGAAAAACGGAGGTTGATCACGATGAAACTGATTGGCATCGAACCGACGCCAAGCCCCAATTCGATGAAGCTGAACGTCGACGAGAAGCTCGCGCCCGGCGTGCGCCTGAACTATGCCCCCGCCGACGCGGCCGGCGCGCCGGAGCCGCTGCGCGGCCTGCTCGGCATCGACGGCGTGCGAGGCGTGTTCCGCACGGCGGATTTCATCGCGCTCGACCGGAAGCCGGGGGCGGACTGGGAGCGCATCCTGTCCGCGGCGCGGCAGCTGCTGCAGAGCGGGGAGGACGCCGGCGCCGGCAGCCCCGGCGGGCCCGGCGCGGCCGAAGCTTTCGGCGAGGCGCACGCGTTCGTGCAGCTGTACCGGGGGATCCCGATCCAGGTGCGCGTGCGCACGCCTGGCGGCGAGACCCGCGCCGCCATGCCGGCGGCCTTCACGGACGCGGTGACCCGCGCGGCCGCCGCGTCGATGATCCGCGAGCGGAAGCTCGAGGAGCTCGGGGTCCGCTACGGCGAGCCCGAGGAAATCGCGGCGGAGCTCGTCCGCGAGCTGGAAGCCGCGTACCCGGCGGAGCGGCTGGACGCCCTCGTCGAGGCGGCGCTCGCGCTCGGCGCCGCGGGCGAGGGCGAAGCCGCGGCCGCGCCGGCCGTGCGGCCCGCGCCGCTGAGCGCGGAGGCGCTCGCGGAGCGGATGGCGGACCCGGACTGGTCGGTCCGCTACGAGGCGCTCGACCGCACGGCGCCGGAGGCGGCGATGCTGCCGTCGCTCGCGAAGGCGATCGCCGACGACAACGCCTCCATCCGGCGGCTGGCCGTCGTCTACCTCGGCGAGCTGCGGCTGCCGGAGGCGATGCCGCTGCTCTTCGCGGCGCTGAAGGACGCGTCGGCGTCCGTTCGCCGGACCGCCGGCGACACGCTGTCCGATCTCGGCGACCCCGCCGCGGTCGGCCCGATGATCGAAGCGCTCGGCGACCGCAACAAGCTGGTCCGCTGGCGCGCCGCGCGCTTCCTCTACGAGGCGGGCGACGACAACGCCGTCGAGGCGCTCGAGCAGGCGGCGGGCGACCCGGAGTACGAGGTCAGCCTGCAGGCGCGCATCGCGCTCGAGCGCATCCAGCGGGGCGAGGAAGCCGCCGGCTCCGTCTGGCAGCAGATGACGCGCAGCCGCGAGGGCGGGCAGGCTTAAGCGGGAATGGTTGGGAGGCGTGTGCGCTAGGGGTTCTCTTTCGCGGGAACCCGTATGCAGGCGACCGCGGTCGCGAGCTTGATTGCGGGCTATGCCATCGGCATGGCGCAGCGCGCGGTCAAGCCGACGGCGCGAGCCGGCGGGACGACCGCGCCGCTCGCCTCGTTTCCAACCTATGAAGGCTGCTGTATTACCTTCTTGCTCCGAATCCGACGGCTTTTTCGACCATGTAGGTTATCCCATCCCCCTCTTGCTCCAAATCCAACTGCATTCTCGGCTATGCAGGTTACCTCGTCGCTTTCTTGCATCCTACTACTCCTTTACTCACCGACAATCTCTTGACAAGCGCAAGGGACAAGGTGCCTCTATTAGGCGCGTTACTAGTGCTTCACTAGCGCTTCACTAAATGCTTGCTAGACGCTAGACATTTCACTAGGCGTTCCAATCGGCGCCTCGCTAAGCGTCAACGCCAAAAGCCTTGGCCCCCGCCGAAGCGGAAGCCAAGGTTTTTCATTACGCATAACGCGCGGTGCCGGCGCATTCCCGGCGAAACCGCCCTACTTCCCGACTCCCGCGGGGAGCGGGCACGACAGCGCGATGTCGGCATGCGCGACTTCGTGCCGGGAGCCGTCCGGCAGCACGACGACCGCCGGCACGCCCTCGGGCACGTTCGCCTGCAGCGTGAAGCGGCCGTCCTGGATCTCCCAGCGGACCCGCACGCTGCCTTGGCGCGTCGGCACGATGCCTTCGGCCCATTCCTGGCCCGCCGGCTTCGGCGCGATGCGGATCGCCGCGAAGCCCGGCCGTTCCGGCTGGACGCCCAGCGTCTCGGCTGCGTATTCGTGCAGCGGCAGCGCGCTCCAGGCATGGCAGTCGCTCCGTTGATGGACCGGGTCCTCGACCCACGCCGTCAGCCCGAGCGCGATCTGGTCCTTCCACGGCTTCCACAGCTGCTCGGTCCGGCCGTAAAGACCCGTTTTCGCCAGCGCGCGGAACGTATAATGGCTCATGGAGAACGACGTCGCCGGCAAATCCGCGCGCGCCAGCGTCCGCTCCAGCAGGCCGCGCGCCTCCCCGCCTTCGACCGCGCCGGAGAGCACGGCCCAGATCTGCGCGTGCTGGCTGAACATCGGCACGTCCGGCCCGTCGCGGTACAGCTCCGCTTCCGCGTCGTAGCAGGCGCCGTGAATCGCCGCGTTGACCGCGAGCGCCCGCTCGCGGTATTCCGCCGCCGTGTCCTTGCGGCCCGCCGCTTCGTTCAGCTCGGCGCCTTGCAGGAGCGACAGGGCGTACATGGCGTTGTACACGGTGAGCGCCCCGTTATGCCGCGCCGGCGGCGCGCCGGCGTTGTCGTGCCACGCCGTTACCCAGTCGACGAGCGCCCAGTACGGCTCGGGAATGTACCCGACGAGACCGTCGTCCCCGACCAGCCGGTCGAACCAGCCGAGCACGGCGTCGATCGTCGGCAAGTACCGGCGGACGAGCTGCCCGTCGCCGAAATGCGCGTAATGATCGTGCACCATTTGCACCCAAAACAGCGCGAACCCCGGAATCACCTGCCGCGACACGGACGGATAGCGGCTCTGCAGCATGCCCGACGGCATGAGCGAGCCGTGAAAATCGTCGATCGTCTTGCGCGCCAGCCGGTCGTCCCCGCTGACCGCGTACGTGAACAGCGCCTGCGACTTCGCGTCCATAATGTACTGCATCTGCTCGTAGTACGGCGTGTCCTCGTACGTGTCCTACATGCAGCCGCGAAGCGTGTTCAAACTGATCCGCCACATGTCGTCCGTCAGCGGATCCGAGCTGCGCACGGCGCCGAGCTCCTCCAGCGGAAAGCCCGTCGCGCGCCAGCCGAGCCGAGCCACGGTCAGCGGCCCGTTGCCGGCCCGGATGACGACGCGGACGAAGCGGAACGCCCGCCGGCCCATCGGCTCGTACGTCTCCGGCCCGCCGGCGCTGCCCCAGCCCGCCGGGAAGAACCGGTCGTCGTTGCCGACCAGCGTCTTGCCGGCCATGTCGTCGCGGACGGCTTTCCGGACGCCGCCGTGCAGCTCGGGCTGCGCGTATTCGTACGCCTCCGCGTACAGCAGGTCGATCTGGCCGCCTTGCCCGCCGTGCACCGCCAGCTGGACGTACCCCGTCGTCAGCCGGCCCGCGTCCAGCTCCAGCGCGACGGTCTCGCCCGGCAGGACGGTGAGCGGGAACAGCGCGCCGGCCGGGCTTTTCTCCGCGGCCGCGATGCCTTCGGCGCGCATGAGCCGCGGGAATTCCTGCTCGCTCTCCCGCAGCGGCGGAATCGGCCGCGGCGTCAGCTGCCACGGCATCAACTGGCCCCAGAAGCGGTCCAGCGGCTCGAGCGGCCGCGCGCAGACGCCCCAGGCGGAATCGTCGAACCCGGCTTCCCGCCAGCCGGCCGGAATCCGGTCGCCGCGCACGTCCTCCGTCCCGCCGACGAACAGCGTCTTCGTCTCCTGGCCGATCTGGACCGCGTCGCACGGCAGCAGCTTCCACGTACCGTCCGTATCCAGCGTCTCCGCCGCCGAGCCGTGCTTGTCCTTCAGCGCGCCCTGCAGCCAGAGGCCGCCGGCGTCCGCGCGCCATTCCGACAGCGGGCCGCCGTCGGAGCCGCCGCCCGTCAGGAGGCTCGGATAATGCACGACTTCGACCGCGATCGCGTTGCGCCCTTCGCGCAAATACGGCGTCAGATCGACCGTATCGTAATAATGGCGCCAATTGTCGCCTTTGCAAGGGCCGCGGAGCACGAAGGTTCCGTTGACGTACAGGCGGTATTTGCTGTCGGCGGTCACCTCCGCCAGAAGCTCGCTCGCGGCGGGATCGGCGACGTCGAACGTTTTGCGGTACAGCGTTCTGTGCTGCATCCGCTCCGTCGCGGGGGCGGACCCGGCGTCCGGGCGAATCCATCGCGCCGTCCAGGCATGCTGATGTTCCATCTCGCACCTCTTCCTTCCGTATCCAAAATGAAAACGCTTGACATTCCCATTATAGAAAGATACAAGGAAGGAAAGCGGGATTTTCGAATCAATCAAGGGGAGAATCGGTTCAGTTTGCGGGGAGGGTTGGAGAGATGACGGAAAAGCGAAAATTCACGCACGCGCAGCTGATCCGGCCGGACGAGGGAATCCGCGTGCATCTGCTGCATAACGGGCTGTACCGGTCCGTCGGCGCGCACGGGCACGATTTCGTGGAGCTGCTGTACGTCCGTTCGGGAAAGGCGGTCCATCGCGTGAACGACAAGACGTTCCGGGCCGGGGCGGGCGACGCGTTCGTCATCCAAGCCGGCGATACGCATGCGTTCGAGCCGATCACGCCGTATTTCGAATGGATCGACTGCATGTTCCTGCCCGCGTTCGTCGATTACGACGTGCGTTCCCTGCTGTCGAGCCGCAAATATTTCTCCGGGGACGGCATGGAAACGGATTATCTCATGCAAGCCATGCTGCGGGAATACGAGGAAAAGAAACCGGCTTATCTGACCAAGCTCCGAGGCTACATGCTCGCGCTATTGGCCGAGCTCGGGCGGCAGATCGAGCAGCGCGCGGACCTGGACTACGGAAGCCGCAAAAAAACGCGGCTGCTGCAGGAGGCCGTCGAATACGTCCACCTGCATCACCGCGACAAAATCACGCTCGACGACGCCGCCGCGAAGCTCGGCATCAGCCGCAGCACGCTAAGCCGGCTGTTCCGAAGCCACGCGAACGACAGCTTCGCCGGCTTCGTGAACGCGTACCGGCTGGAACGGAGCGGCCGCCTGCTCCGCGTCGGCGACCTGTCCGTCCGCGACGCGGCGCTGGAATGCGGCTTCGCGGACGGGAAGCATTTCCGCACGCTGTTCCGGCGGCGGTTCGGGATGACGCCGGGCGAATTCCGGCGCGCGGCCGCCGACCCGGCGGAGGTCCCGGGCGAGTCCGGCCGGCTCTGAATCGGCCTGCGCGGGCCGGGCCGGCGGGCGCAGCGGGTAACGGCCATGCGCGAGCCGAGGAGTTCCGGCGGGAGCCGGCGCCGGCGCGACCGGATGGCGCAGCCGTTGCAACGGAAGCTGACGCCGGCCCGACCGGGCGGCTGCGGCGGCCGCGGCGCCGCGGAGCGGCTGCCGGCTCGCCGCCCGCCGCCTCACCCCGCGGGCGGATACGTTTTCGTCCACGCATGGTCCTTGCTCATGACCGCGTCCGACTTCAGGAAGTAGGCATGGCTCGCCCGGCCCGGCCGGTCCGGCACGGGGTCGTCCCATGTCGCGTCCATATGGTACCACCGGCCGTCCGCCTTGACGAGATTCCACACGTGGCTGCCGGAGTCCACGCGGCCTTCCGCGATCCGCGTCTCGATGCCGGCGAGCTTCAGCATGCGGTACGCCAGCAGCGAGTAGCCCTGGCACACCGCGCTGCCGGTCTCGAGCGCGTCGTACGCGGTATAGCGCCGCAGCGACGTGTCGTACGCGACATGCGTCACGATCCAGTCGTGAATCGCGCGGACGCGCTCCCGGTCGCCGGCGGCATCCTTCAGAATCGCGGGCAGCACGCCGCGGATCCGCTCGTCCACCAACGCCGTCTCGGCGGCGGTTTCGCGGTACGTGACCTTCACGCTGACGTTGGCCGTCGCGCCCCATTTGCGGATCGTATAGAGATAGGCATCCACGTTGTACGCCAAATAATCGTCCCGCGCAAGCGTCTCCTTCAGCAGCGTCGCGATGCGCGCGGACAGCTCCTCCCGGTCGCCGGCGTACGCGAAGGCGATGTCGGTCTTGCGCTCCTCGAGCTGCGCGAAGATCGCGTCGCCCAGCTGCGCCAGCGTCTGCTCGGAGGACGCCACGCCGATGCGCCGGTCGTCGAACCCGAGCCCCGCGAACAATACCGACGCGGCCAACGCGATCCGGCCCAATCGCTGCAGCATGCGTCCTCCCCCTTTCAGATCCGTTCATGAAACGTCTCTCTATTATACCCAGAATATGGCTGCGTTGAACATGCCGGGCTGCACGCGGGCTCGGCCAGGCGCTCTGGCCCGCCGGCATCGGGCCAAGATTCCAGGAACGTCAAAAAGGACGCCCCGTCGGGCATCCTCCATCGTCCTTCCCGGACCCTTTACGATTGCATGCACGGCAGCTTCGAGGACCGGCGAAAACCCGATTCTCTCGCCGACCGCCCCTCTATGTCCGCGCCGCCATCTAAGTCGCGGTCTCCCGCGCGGCCGCGCGGCCCGCTTCGACCGGCTTGCGCAGCAGATGCATCATGCCGTCGCCGTTGCCGGGGTCGAAGGCATGGAACCGCTCGTAGCCCCTGCGCTCGTACATCGGCAGCAGCCACGGATGCTTCTCGGCCGTCGCCAGCAGGACGGCGGGAGCGTTCTCGCTCTCCGCGACCTTCCGCTCCGCCCAATCCAGCAGCCGCCCGCCGTAGCCCCGCCCCTGACGGGCGGGATCGACCGCGAACCATTTCAAAAACGGCAGTTCGCTCAGCCCCTTCAGCTCGCCCGCTTTGGAATGCGTCACCGTCGCGACGATGTCCCCGTCCTCCTCGAGCACGTAGCAGTCGCTGGCGCGGACGTTCGCCTGAATCAGCGCGATGTCCGCGTTGGCCGCGGGCCAATGCAGTTCGAGCTCGCGGATCGTCGCGTACGCCCCGTAAATAATCGCCTGCAGCCGCTCCGCGTCCGCCTCCGTCGCCAATCGGATTCGTTCGCTCATGTTGCTTCCACCCCTTTCTTCGTTGTTCGATCGCGTCCCATGCCGTGGCTATCGCGTCGCGAGCCCCCTTGGAAAGGCGCCGGACAAGCCATCAGCGACGTTGCGGTATGCCAGCCGGCCGGGGCCGTCAAACCGCGCGTTCCGCGAATCGAGCCAAGATGCCGCGAAGTTCGCCGACGATTGCGGACTTCTCCAGGCTTTGCACCTTCGCGCGGCGCTCCTTCAGCTCCGCCAGCAGCTGCGCGCGGACGCCCTCCTCCAGCTCGCCGATCGGCTTGCCCCGGCCGGAGAGCTCCGGATGGGACACCCAGAACTGCTCCTGCCACACCTTGAGCAGCACCGTAATATCCTCCGGCCGTTCGACGAAGCTGCCCAGCTCCTCGCCGGCCGGGCTGACGAACACGTAGGTCGGAATCCGGCTTTGCCCGTCCATGGCCGGGAACCGGTCGGCGATGTCCCGGTTGTCGGGATCGCGCGGCAGGACGCGCAGCCGGAGCTTCCCCGTCTCCCGATCGATGCGCGCGAACAGCGGCAGATTGGCCGCCGCGTCGCCGCACCAGTCGTGCGCCAGCGCCAGCACGTCGACCGGTTCCTGGAGCGACGCGAAGAACGCCAGGTCCTCCCCGCTCAGCGCGAAGGACTCGTAATTGGCTTGCAGCGTATCGCGGTTGGCCTTCGCCTCCCGCACGAACGCCTCGAAATCGACCGCTTCCCGGAACGCCTGCTCCCGCCGTTCCTTCGGAATGCGGTTGCGCTTGAACTCCGCCATCTCCCTCCACCTCGCTTTGCTGATGAGATCGGCCGGCCGAAAGCCGGAAAGCCAAAAAAAGCCGGAACCGTTCAAGCGACGCGCGCTTGGCTGGACCCGGCCTCCGTTCGTTCGGTCGGCCGACGATAAAACCTACAAATCTCATCGGGTTTTATGGTTATAGTACACGGCGGCGGCGCCGGCGTCTAATCGGGTTTTTCTATCGGTCCATCGAGCCGCTCGATCGATCGGTTATCGGCGTCCCGCTCACGCGCGCCAATCCAGCACGACGCCCAGGCACGGACTGCCCGGCGCGGCGATCAGCTCCCACGCCCGGACCGCGTCGCGCGCCGGGAAGCGGTGCGTGATGAGCGGCTCCGTCCGAAGCCAGCCTTCGGCGATGCCGCGGATCGTCGCGTCCATGCGCGGCTGCGTCCAGCCCGACGGCGTATGCAGCGTGATTTCCTGCGCCCGCAGCGTCTGGATGTCGATCGCCCCGTCCTCGCCGAGAAAGCCCGCCGAGACGAGATGGCCGTCGCGCCGCAGGAGCGGCTGCAGCCGCCGGAACGTCTCGAGGCTGCCGACCGTGTCGACGACGACGGCGATGTCGCCGGCCCGCGCCAGTTCGGCGGCGGGATCGAGGAGCCTGCCGTTCAGCGCGGCGGCGTATCCGACCTCCTCGGCCAGGCGCAGCCGCTCGGGCCGGCGGCCGAGCATGCGAACGTCGGCGCCGCGCCGATGCAGCGTCTGCGCGGCCCAATGCCCGACGAGCCCGTCCCCGACGACGACGGCGATGTCGCCCCGCTCCACCGGCGGACGGCTGCCGCAGTTATAGCCGACCTGCGCCAGCACCGCGCCGGAGTAGGCGACGTCCGGCACGTCCGCGTCCGGCAGCTTCCATACCTGGCTCCCGTCGGTCACCGCCGGGTTGACGTGGCCGCCGAAGTCGAAGAACAGGCCGCCGATCCGGCTGACCGTCGCGAACACGCGGTCGCCCGGCCGGACATGCGTCACGGCGCCGCCGACCCGCACCGCCGTTCCGACCTTCTGGTAGCCCGCGACGTGCGGGAACGGCCATGGATCCCCGGGCCTATAAGGCACCTCGCCGGAGATCCGCTCGCCGCGGAAGAACGACGACTCCGTCCCGATGCTGATCCACGAATGCGCGACCTCGATGACGACGTCCCGTTCGCCCGGCTCGGGCACCTCCACCTCCCGGAACGCCGCGCGCGACCGGTCTTCGAACACGACCGCTTCCGCTTTCATCCGCCGCACGCTCCCTTCGCTTCTGCCCGCGCCCCGCGCCGCATCAGAACGCCTCCTGCGGATCGAAGCAGATTTTGACCGCCTGCTGCGCCTTCAGCAGCGCGACCGCTTCGGCGTAGTTCCGGAACGAAAGCTGCTTCGTCTGCAGGATCTCCGTATTGAACGACGGGCGGCCGAGCGCGTCCAGCAGCAGCCGGCGAATCCGGTCGTCCGCCCGGCGATAGCGGTACGACTCCAGCTTCACGCCTTTGAACCACAGCCGGTCGGCATAGGTCAAGCTCCCTTTCAGCACGCCGAAGACGACGATGTGCTCGTCCGTCCGGTCAAGGACGTTCTGTACGGACGCCGCCGCGCCGACGCAGTCGTAGCCGAGCTCGAACGTCCGGTCTCCCAATTCGTCCGCGAGCAGCGCCTCTCCGGCGCCAAGGGAACGCGCCGCTTCCACGCGCGCGGCGTTCACGTCGACGGCCGTCGCCTTCGCGCCCCAGAGCGCCGCCAGCTGCATCGCCAGCAGCCCGGCCGGGCCGAGTCCGGCGATCAGCATCCGTTTGCCCCGCAGCTCCCCGAACTGATCCAGTCCGTACAGGACGCATTTCAGCAGCTCCGCCGACACCGCCTTCTTGTCGGAGATATGGTCCGGCAGCTTCAGCAAATCGCCCTCCCGATAGGCCATATATTGCGCGTACGCGCCCTGTCCGGGAGACAGATGCTCCAGCGCCGCGACGCGGTCGCCCGGATCGAAGCCGCGCACGCTCGCGCCGACCGCCTCGACGACCCCGACGGCCTCGTGGCCCGGAAAGCCCGGCTCCAGCGGATAGTTCGGCGCACGGTCCGCCGCGAACATGTCGTAGCCGCCAAGCATGCTCATGTCCCAGCGGGGGCAGGTCGATACGAGCGTGATGCGGACCAGCACTTGGTCGTCCTTGAGCTCCGGCAGCGGCAGGTCGACGATGTCGTAGGCGCCCGCGCCGGTAATTTGCAATGCTTTCATGTCCCGTCATCTCCTTCTTGTACGCCGGATCGCACCGGCGGCGTTACCTCAAGGATAAGCGCTCTCAATGCCTCGCGTCTTTGCACGTGATTGCCCTTCTAAGGAGACCGTGCGCAAATTCGCCGTATACGCCGCCGGCTTGGCGTAGTATCATTTGCACATCATTGACTTTCGGACGGGAGGCACGGTCATGCGGCTCAGAAATCACGGCTTCGCGGACAATGCGGGCAAGGCCGGCGAACGCGCCGGCGGGGTCCATCCGTATTGGGAGCTGCTCTGCATCCTCGAAGGCGAAGCGGAGCTCGAATGGTCCGGCGTCACGTACAACGCAAGCGGCACGGCCCTGTTCATCCTCATGCCGAATACGCCGCATCAGCTCGTGCAGCGTTCGCGGACGCTCCGGTATTGGTACGCGGAATTTCATGCCGGCGACGGCGACCCGCTTCCGTCCGCGGACGTCATCTTCCGCTGGAACGCGCTGCAGGGCGGCATCGATTGGACGGCGGAGCCGTATCCCGCGCTGCGCGCCGCCTTCGACGCGACCGGCTTGCTCCTGCGTTCGGAGGCTTCGCTTCGGTGGGACCGGTTCCCGGAAGCCGTGCTGGCCGATCTGACCAAGCTGCTCGTCCTCGCCGGCAGCCTCGCCGCCGCCTCGCGGCCGGCGCCGGCCCGCTCTTCGGGGGAGCTGCTCGCGACGGAGGCGCTGCGTTTCCTGGAATCGATGTTTCCGCAGCCGATCACGCTGCAGACCCTCGCGGATTACACGCACTACAATCCTTCTTATCTCGTGCGGCTGTTCAAGAAGCATACCGGCAAGACGCCGTTCGGCTACCTGAACGAGCTGCGGCTCTCCGCCGCCGCGGATTACCTGCTCCGTTCGGACATGACCGTGCTGCGCGTCTCGCTGGCTTGCGGCTTCCAAAGCATCCATTATTTCAGCCGTTCCTTCAAGCGTAGATACGGCCTGGCCCCGAGCGAATGGCGGCGCGCCATGCGGGGCTGACCGCGGCGAAGCGGGCCGGAACGGCGCGGCCGGGGGCGATGTCCGCGCGTCGCGCGCGCCGATTCCCGGCCGGCGTCATGGCCCGGCATCCGTCCCCGAAGGCCATTGTCCTTCCATGGCGAACATACAGACAACTTCCTTTCCCGCGACATAGGATATAGGGAATCGAGCGAGAGAAAGGAGATGAAACGAGATGAGCTATATGAACCCATATAACCCGACCAACGTCATGGGCGCCGCCGATGCCAATTTCTGCCCCGACTGCCCGACGCAATCCGTTTTCGATCCGCCGGTCACGCTGTACGAAAACTACTACCACCCTCAACTGGTCAACGTCATCCAACAGGTAGAGGTCGTCAAGCAACATCACTGCTGCCCGGTTTATCACAAATCCTACGTGTTCACCGAGAAGGACGTCATGGTTCGCGGCGGCAAACGCGCCACGATTTCGTCCAAATCGTCCTCCAAAAAACGTTCCAAAAAACGCTAAACCCGACCTCGCCTAATCGTCCTACCGAACGCTCCAGCCGAGCCGCAAATGTTCCTTCATTCGCAGCAGCCATCGCAGCGAGAAGCCCGGCGCCCCGCGCCGGGTTTTTCGCGTTTTGACGGTACGCCGCTGGGAACATATGCGGCTGCCGCTCCCGGACGAAAGCCCGCTTCGCCCGGGGCTCGTCCATGGACGTCCGTCCCGGTGCCGCGTGCCTTGCCGGACGGCTGCCGCCGCCGGACCGAAAACGGCGCGCATTTGCATTTGAACGGCCGCTGCACTACAATCTTGGCGACGGGGCAAGCCAAATGCTCCCAACGTTTCGCTGTCGTCGCAGCCATCGTCTCAACGTTCGATTCCATCGTACAGGAGGTTATCGTTATGTCCATCGCGCAGTCTAACGCAGCCGCTTCGGGCACGTACGCCGTCGGCGGAGACCTTACGGTCAACCGGCTCGGCTACGGCACGATGCAGCTGACCGGCCCCGGGGTATGGGGCGATCCCAAGGATCCGGACGAAGCCGTCCGCGTTCTCCGCCGCGCCGCCGAGCTCGGCGTCAATTTCATCGACACGGCCGACGCTTACGGGCCGTTCACCGCGGATTTGCTGCTCCGCAAGGCGCTGCATCCGTACAAGGACGGCATCGTCATCGCCACCAAGGCGGGCTTTACCCGCTCCGGCCCGAACGCCTGGAAGCCGGTCGGCCGGCCGGAATATTTGCGCCAGCAGACGGAGCTCAGCCTGCGCCACCTCGGCGTGGAGCGCATCGACCTCATGCAGCTGCACCGGATCGACCCCAAGGTACCGCTCGAAGAGCAGATCGGCGAGCTCGCCCTGCTGCAGCAGGAAGGCAAGATCCGCCACATCGGGCTAAGCCAGGTCGGCGTGGACGAGCTGAAGGCCGCCGGCGCCATCGCGAAGATCGTCTCCGTGCAAAATCTGTACAACCTCTCGAACCGCGAGTCCGAAGAGGTGCTGAACTACGCGGAAGCGAACGGCATCGCGTTCATTCCGTGGTTCCCGCTCGCCACGGGCGCGCTGGCGAAGGAAGGCGGTCCGCTGGACGCCATCGCCAAAAAATACGGCGCCCAGCCGTCGCAGATCGCGCTGGCTTGGCTGCTCAAGCGCTCCCCGGCCATGCTGCCGATTCCGGGCACCTCGAGCGTGGCGCACGTCGAGGAGAACATCGCCGCCGCCGGCGTCGCGCTCTCCGAAGAGGACTTCGCCGCGCTGTCCGCGCTCGCGAAGTAACGCCTCGGCGCTTGCGCCGCTTCCATCGCGCGACAACGGCCGTTCGGGCATCCCCCGAACGGCCGTTTTGCTATCGCCGATTAGGGATTGCCTGCCTCGTTCCCATCCTCGTCCCCGCCGGCCTCCAGCGGCCGCCAGCCGAGCGCCCAGACCGGCGCCTCCGGCCGGAACCGGAAGCGTCCCCGTTCCGGCTCCTCCAGCAGCGGCGGCGCGATCGCGGTATGAGCGTCGAAGCGCCCGCCGAGCAGCGCCCGCCATTCCTCCCACGGAATAGGCTGCTTGCCGTACGTATCCCCGCCGCGAAAGCCGGTGACCGTCGGCGCCTCCCCGCCGGAGCGGTAAAACAGGTTGAAGTCCGCCTCCTTCAGCCGGTCGTCCGTCCAATTAATGAAGTGATACAGCTGCTCGCCGGAATCGATGACGGCATTGCGGCGGACCGTCAGCCCGCGGTTCGGCTCGCCCGCCATCTCCTGCGTGCCGAACGCCGCCTTGGCCCCGTTGCGGACGAACAGGTTGTTCTCCACGACGTTGCCGATCCCCTTCGCGAACACGACGAACCAGAGCGAGCCCTTGCCCGCGCCGTACAAATCATGCACCACGTTGCGGGAGACGAGAAAGCCGTCCGCGGCGTCGTCCAAATAGATCGCGTAGCCGACCGAGAAATGAATGCCGCTGTCGTGGAACCGGTTGCCGACGAGCCGGTTGCCGAGTCCCGGTCCCCATGCCTCGAACATGCCGCCGTCCTGGCTGTCCGTCATCACGTCCGAGATGTCGTTGCCCGCGATCAGGTTGTTTCGGGCATGGAGGAACGCCCAATGGTTTTCCCACGTGACCTCCGTCCCGTAATAGGCAGGCTCCATCGCCTTGAAGCGCCGCCCCTTCAGCGAAATGCCGTAGCGCGGCATGCCGCGGATAACGTTCCGTTCGATCGCGCAGCCGCCGCTCTGGTACAGCTGGATGCCGCTGCCGTGCCCGATCAGCTCGCCCCCGGCGCGTATCGCGTTGCCGGCGATGACGTGGCCGTTGTTGACGTCCGATTCCGCGGCGCTGCCGAACGCGCCCTCGCCCGGCGCGAAGCCGACGGCGTAAATCCCGTTCTGGCCGACATGCTCGACGACGTTGTTCAAAAGCCGCGCGTTCCGGCAATGTCCGTTCAGCAGCACGCCGTTCACGCCCCCATGGCGAAGGACGCAGTCCGCGATCGTGACCCGCTCCGCGTTCTCGATCCGCACGAGCGCCTCGCGCGCTTCCTCCCGCTCCCGGTTCGCTTCCGGCATCCGGTACGCGGGCAGGAAGTCCGACAGCTCGACCGTCAGCCCGCGGAACGCCAGGTCGCGCACGATGCCCTCGTCGGCCGGACCGCCCGGGGCGGAACCGCCGCCGTCGACGTCGAGCACCCGCTTCACGACCGGCAGGACGATCTCCTGCTCCTCGATCGGGAGCGACCTCGGCATGTAATACAGCCAGCCCTCGCGCTCGTCGCGGACAAATTCCCCCGGCTCCGTCAGCAGCTCCCGCGCGCCCTGCACCCGGTACCGCGAGCCTTGGTCGATACCCCAGGGCGCGGGCTCGCGAAACGCGATCGTCCCGGCGTCCCAATCGACGGACGCGACGGGCTTCGTCTCCGTGAACCAGTTCCATTCGCCCTCCCCCGGCCAGATGAACACCTTCAGCCCGCCGTTCGCGGGGTCCGCGATCCGGGGCACGTCGCCCTGCGCGAACCGAAAGCCGATGCGGGCGTCGCCGTCCGCCTTCCCCGCCGCGGCGTGGTAGCCCTGCTTCGGGCTGCGCGCTTCGCCCGCGCGCACGCCGTTCTCGAACAGCGTGTAGCCGCGGCCCCGCAGCGTTTCCGGCCCGATGAAACACCGGTATACGCCTCCGCCGGCCGCCTCCCATGCGGTCAGCCTCCGGCCTCCGGTCAGGATCGGCCCGGCCCCGGGCTCGGCCGCGTACGTCGTCGGGGCCATCTCCCCGCAGCCGGAATCCCGCGCGTCGAAACGGAGCGGCTCGTCCAGGCCGTACCGCCCGTCTCCGATCCACACGGTGACCGGGCCGGCAAAGCCCGCTGCCCTTGCCCGGCGAACGCCGTCCCTCGCCTGCGCGAGATCCTTCCACGGCCGTTCATGCGAGCCGTCCCGTTCCGAGGCGCTCCGATCCGCCTCCGCACCATTTGCACCATCCGCATCCTTCTGGCTTACATAAAATTCCATCGTCAATGTCACGGCTTCTTCCACGCTCGTCAGCTCCCTTCCATGCTAAGAAGAGCATGCCCCTCGGCCGCGGCTTCGCCTACTGCCCGGTTTGGGCATGACTGCGGCGGCGGCTGTGAATTTCGGCATTTCCTGCGCAGGGATTCGCAAAAATCACAGTGGCAAAGCTTCGCCGCCTATGCCATGCTGAAATCAACCATCGCCGAGCGAGGCTAGGAGGAGCGACCGAATATGAAAATGCTGCATTTTTACAAATCCAAACGGTACCTGCTGCGGATGCTGTTGTCCATGACGGTGCTGCTGGTCCTCCTGCTGTCGCTTTCCTCGGCCGTCCTCCATTACGGCGCGGAGCATCGCGTGCTGCAGATGCAGCAGGACGCCAACCGGAAGGTCATGAGCCAGATCAACCACAACCTCACCTTCATGCAGGAGATCGTCAACAATTTGGCGTTGTCGCTCTACAACGACGAGCGGTTTTATTTTCCGCTCATGTCCACCTCGGCGCAGGACGACATCGACGTCATCTACTCCATCAACCAATTGAACAAGGCGATGGATTCGCAGGCGTTCCTGCATTCCATCCTCGTCTATAACGGGCACAGCGGCAAAGCGTACGCGCTCGGGCCGCTCGCGGACCGCATGGCGGACAGCTACATGACCGGCCGGCTCGTCGACATGATCAAGCGGCCGGAGAAGCTGCCGCAGCTGCAGCTCCTCCCGATGAATTTCAGCGGCCGCCCCAACGCGGTCGACTTCTTCTCCGTCGTCATCTACGAATCGTTCACGAGCATGAACGACAACGAGAGCGCGATCGTGCTGAACGTCAAGCCGCAGTGGGTGTTCGATAACCTGAAGGTCGTCAACGGCTTCGCCGCCCCGGACGAATCCGGCATTTTCCTGATGGACAAAGACGGCCGCTTCATCCTCTCCGGCGACGAGCAGAACTTGCCGCAGCTGAACGATCTCGGCCTCGCGCTCGGCAGCGACGCGTCCGGCCGCGACGAAAGCTTCGGCTTCTTCTCGCACCGGTTCCAAGGCAAGGGCGAATCGATCGTCAGCTATATGCAAATGGGCGTGGCGGGCTGGAAGGTGATCGGCGTGCAGCCGTACGGCGCGGTGCTCGGCGGCATCTCCCAAATGCGCGAAACGTTCGCGATCGTCATCGCCGTCTTCCTCGTGCTCGGCATCGCCGGCTCCTTCGCGCTCGCGCACAAGCTGTACCGGCCGATCGAAGCGCTTCTCTCCCGCGTGAATCGCCACGGCGGCGTCGTTCCGGACGCGCCGGAGCCGATCCGCGACGAGCTGGCGTACGTCGGCAGCGCCTACGGGCGGATGGCCGAGAAGCTGAGCGTCGTCACCGACGAGCAGGATAAGCAGCAGGAGATCGTGCGCCACTCCTACCTGCGGAGCATGCTGACCGGCAGCGGCTCGTTCAGCCGTCACCAGTTCGAGAGCTGCATCGCCAAATACGGCCTTCGCGTCGACCCGGCCGGACCCTATCTCGTCGTCGTGGCCAAAATCGACGACTATACCGCCCTTCTCTCCCGCACGACCGAAGCGGAGCGGAAGCTGTACGCCTTTGCCACGTCGAATATTGCCGGGGAAATAGTGGCGCCGTTCGCGATCTCCTGCGAGACGGTCGACGTGCGCGGCGATCACCTCGTCCTGCTGCTGAGCGGCGGGGCGCTCGGCTCGGAGCTGCCAGAGCTTCCGGAGCAGCTTCGCCGGCTGCAGGACATTATGCTGGCCTACTACAAGCTGTCGCTCTCGCTTTCGTTCAGCATGATTTCCCGCAGCCACGAAGCCATCGCGGAACGATACGCCGACGCGCAGCATTACGCGATGTACAAAATCCTGTTCGGCCGGCAGTCGCTCATCACGCCGGACCTCGTGCGGTCGAACGTCGCGCACGCGGAGTCCGCCGTCTCCTCCGAGACGGAGAAGAAGCTGACCGAGGCGATCAGGACGAACGACCTGGCGGCGATGGAGGCTTCCGCGGCGCAGCTGCTCGCGACGCTGCGCGACTGCCATTACGACCATATCGTCCACGGCGTGCTGCACGTGGTGGACGTCATCAAGACGACGATCCGGGAGATCAACCAGAACCGGATCGCTTCGCTGCCGATCGATCTCAGCACGCTGAGCCGGCAGGTGCTGGATCAAGAGACGTTGGCGGACATTTCGGAGCTGGTGTGCGCGACGCTCCGCGAGCTGCACGAGAAGCGGCGCGGGGCGGAGCAGGATACGAACGGGGCGCTGATCGAGGCGATCAAGGACATCATCGAGACGCGGTACGCGGACATGAATTTGAGCCTGCAGGGCATCTCCGCCACGCTGAAAATGACGTCCGCCTACGTCGGCCGGATCTTCAAGCAGAGCGAACTGGTGTCGGTCGGCGAATACTTGAACGAAGTCCGGCTGACCCGGGCCCGCGAATATTTGGAGACCAAGAGCTTCAGCATCAAGGAGATCATGGAGCTGGTCGGCTACGTGAACGAGAGCACCTTCTTCAAGCTGTTCAAGAAGAAGTACGGCGTGACGCCGAAGGAGTACCGGTTGAAGAGCAATATCGGGTAGTTTGCGGGGGGCGGAGTTGCGGGGGCGGGTGGAGTTGCGGGGCTTCGCGCGCGGCGGCGCGAACCCTTTTCGGCGGGGCGGGATGGTGAAGGCTGCGCTGTCGCGTATGCGGGGGCTTCGCGTGCGGCTGGCGGCGGCCTTTCGGCGCGCCGGCTTGCCGCCGGCCGGGCCGTGTAGGTGACTGGGTCACCTACTTGCACCGGTTTCCCCGGCTAGCCGGTCCATGTAGGTTGCCGGGTCACCTTCTTGCCCCACATCTGCGGCTACTCGGACCATGTAGGTTACCGAGTCACCTTCTTGCCCCGGATTCCGCGACTGTTCGGACCATGTAGGTTACTGGGGCCGCCATGTACCGCACCTCGTACCGTTCTTTCATCCAAATCTCAGCTTTTCTCTCGATGTACGGTACCACGTACCGCCCTTTCACCCAAGTCGCTGCTTTCCCCTCCATGTACCGTACCTCGTACCGCCCTTTCACCAATATCGCAGCTTTTGCCGCCGTGTACCGTACCACGTACCGCTCTTTCACCAAAACTGCTGCTTTCCCCTCCATGTACCGCACCTCGTACCGCTCTTGCGACGGCTTGCTTTTTCGCCACCTCGTCCCGTATGCGCCAATTCCCCGTTTCGCCTAGAGTCGGAACGCCTAAGCTACGGCGGAAGCTTAGAGCGAAGCGCAAGTTTAGTAGAAAGAATGCCGACACGCCAGCGACACGCCAGCGACAACCCTCCTCTCCCTCCGCCTCCACGCGCGCGGCACGGCATTGTTCCGTTTCGGAATCCGCCGGCCCCTAAAGCCAGGGCCGAAGCTCCGTGCGCTATACTAGTTAGTTATAAAAGCCACTGTCCGTGGCACCGGCGACGAGACGAAGCTGCGCCGCTCTTCTCCTACCCCTTTTCTCCTACTCCCGCCGATCCGCCAATTCCCCCGCAGCTGGAAGCCCAGTCGAAATAAGCACTCCGCCCTTCTCCACAGCCGCTCCCTTCCCAATTGCCGCCCTCCGCTCCCTCCCCCACAGTCAATCGCAAAAAACATAGTTCCCCGCAAACGAAGTGAACGTTCGCACAGTTGCCGGCACAGCCGCGCCGATGCCATGATGGGGCCACGGACACCGTCCAGTATTTCCCCGGAGGTCAATGGCATGATCAAACCGCGCAAATCCCGATCGGAATGGCACTACCTGAAAAAGAACTCGGAGCTGCTCCTCCTGCTGCTGCCCGGGGCGCTCCTCGTCCTCGTCTTCGCGTACCTGCCGATGTTCGGCGTCGTTCTCGCGTTCAAGGATTTCCGCTATGACTTGGGCTTGTGGAAGAGCCCGTGGGTCGGCTTCCGCAATTTCGAGTTTTTCTTCGTCTCGGACACGGCGACGCTGATTACCCGCAACACGGTCGCGTACGGGCTGACGTACATGATCCTGACGACGGTCATCGCCCTGCTGCTCGCGATCCTGATGAACGAGATGGGCAAGCGGTGGCTTCGCATTCATCAGACGGCGATGTTCATCCCGTACTGCCTCTCCTGGGTCGTCGTCAGCTACCTGGCGCTCGCGCTGCTCGACACGCAGAACGGCTTCCTGAACAAAGCGCTGGAGACGCTCGGGCTGCCCGCGCATATGTGGTACCTCGAGACCGCGCCCTGGCCGTACATCCTCATCTCCGCCTACTTATGGAAGAACGTCGGGTTCTCCACGCTCGTCTATTTCGCCGGCATCATGGGCATCAACCAGGAGTACTACGAGGCCGCGCGCATCGACGGCGCGTCCCGCTGGCAGATGGCCACGCGGATCACGCTGCCGCTGCTTTCCACCCTGATCACGGTGCTGCTGATCCTGAGCATCGGGCATATTTTCGTCGGCGACTTCGGCTTGCATTACTTCATCCCGAACGACGCCGGCATGACGTATCCGACGACCGACATTATCGACACGTACGTCTACCGCGCGCTCCGGGTCAACGGCGACATCGGCATGTCGACCGCCATCGGGCTGTATCAATCCGTCGTCGGCCTCGTGCTCGTCGTCGCCGCCAACTTCGTCGTCCGCAAGATCAACGACGAGAATTCGCTTTTTTAGAAAGGAGCTTCCTGCCCCATGAACACGACGCCGCAAGCGCTCGCCGCCGACGCCGCGGAATCCGCCGACGTCCGGGCAACCGGCGCGCGGAGAGCACCGTTTTCCCTCGTCAACCTGCTGTCGCATCTGCTGTTCGTCTGCATCACGCTCGCCATGATCCTGCCGTTCGTCCTCGTCATCTCCATCTCGTTCACCGAGGAAACGTCGATCGTCGAGCACGGCTACCAGTTCTTCCCGCGAGACGTGACGGCGAAAGCGTACCGGTATATTTTCGAAGCGCCGCTCGTGCTGTTCCGCGCCTACGGCGTCACCATCCTGACCACGGTCATCGGCACCGTGCTGTCGCTGCTCGTCACGGCCATGCTCGGCTACGTCACCTCGCGCCGCGATTTCCGCTACCGGACGCCCGCGTCGTTCTTCGTCTTCTTCACGATGCTGTTCAACGGCGGGCTCGTGCCTTCGTACATTTTGATCAAGCAATACCTGCATCTCGACAACACGATCTGGTGCCTCATCCTGCCGTCGCTCGTCTCGCCGTTCTACATCATGGTCATGAAGGGCTTCCTGTCCAAAATGCCGTTCGAAATCATCGAGTCCGCCAAAATCGACGGCGCGCGGGAAATCCGCATTTTCTTCACCATCGTCCTGCCCCTGTCGACTCCGGCGCTCGCGACGCTCGGCCTGTTCCTGTCGTTCGGCTTCTGGAATTCGTGGTTTCCGGCCCTGCTCTACATCGACAACGAGAAGCTCATTCCGATTCAGCTGCTCCTCGTCCGCATGATGCAGAAGCTGGAATTTCTGACGAGCAACAGCGATTTCATCAGCCAGTTCGGCCTCGACACGAGCAAATTCCCGACGCTGTCCGCGCGGATGGCCATGGCGATCCTGGCCGGAGGCCCGATGGTGTGCATCTTCCCGTTCTTCCAAAAGTATTTCGTCAAAGGGCTCACCGTCGGCTCGCTGAAGGGCTGACGCCGCACGCATGCGCGTTTTCAAGTCTAGTGCCGGGCGATAGGAAAAAAGGGGGGTTACGTGGAAGTAATCGAGAAGCCGGCATTAGGTTGAAATAGCTTCAACCAACCCTTACCGAGGAGGTCCATCCCATGAAAGTGTGGAAACCAGCCATGATCCCGCTTATGCTGGCCAGCCTGATGCTTCTCCTGCTTGCAAGCGCTTGCGGCAGCAATAACGGCGGCAACGGCAATAACGATGGCGCGGCGGCGGCAGGCAACGCGGGCAATAAGGCCCCGGCCGACGCGAACAAGCCGGACGAGACCGCGACGAACGAACCGGCGAACGAGCCGGCCAAGACCGACGAGGCGCCCGCCGAGCTGACGTACTATTACATCGTCTACGACATGCCCGCGGACCAGCAGGCGGTCGAAGACGCGATCAACGCGTACATCAAGCCGAAAATCAACGCCACGATCAAGCTGAAGCCGGTCATGGAGGCCGGCTACAAAGATAAAATCAACACGATGCTCGCCGCCAACGAAAGCTTCGACATTCTGTGGACCTCCAACTGGGGCGGCGGCGATTACGACAATAAAGTGGCCAAAGGCGCCCTCCTCCCGCTCGACGACCTGCTGGCCAAAACGCCGGCCCTGAAGGACGCGATCCCGCAGGTGGCATGGGACGACACCCGCGTCGACGGCAAGATTTACGGCGTGCCGAACATGCAGATCGCGGCCAAGGCCGAAGGCTTCGCCATCCAGAAGCGGTTCATCGACAAATACAACATCGACGTGAACGGCATCAAGTCGCAAATGGACATCGAGCCCGTCCTGAAGACGATCCACGACAACGAGCCGGACATCATTCCGATCGCGACCACGAGCAACATGTTCGACTTCGGCCGCCAATACGGCTACGCCGCCCAGGGCTACAAGCTCGGCGACCCGGATTACAAGATCGTCGACACCGTGGATAAGCCGGAGTACAAAACGTTCCTCGACACCATGCGCCGCTGGTACACGTCCGGCTACGTTTACAAGGACGCCGCGACGATGAAGGACGACCAGCTCGTCTCCCTGCTCAACACGGGCAAGGTCGCCGTCGAATGGAACACGACGATGAAGCCGGGCGGCGAGATCGACGACAAGAAGCGGTTCGGCAACAACGACGTCGTCTACGTCCGCGTCTCCGAGCCGGAATTCACCGGCGTCCGCCCCACGATGAATGCCATCAGCCGCACGTCCAAGAACCCGGAGAAAGCGCTGGAGTTCCTGCAGCTGACGTCGACCGACCCGACGCTCTTCAACCTCATTGCCTTCGGCATCCAGGACAAACACTACACCGTCGTCGGCGACAACACGATCCGCATCAACCAGGACGGCGGCTACAAGGGCGATCAAGGCTGGGTGTTCGGCAACGTGCTCATCGGCTACCTGAAGGAAGGCCAGGCGCCGGACACGTGGGAACGGACGAAGCAGCTGAACGAAACGGCCAAACGCCCCGAGGTGAGCGGCTTCAACTTCAACACGGAGCCGTACAAGACCGAATCCGTCAATATCGCGGCCGTCAGCGAGCAGTACGGCAGGGCGCTCAACACCGGCGCCGTCGACCCGGCCAAAGTGCTCCCGAAGTACCAGGAGGCGCTCAAGAAAGCCGGCGTCGAGAAGCAGACGGCGGAAATGCAGAAGCAGCTGGACGAGTGGCTGAAAGCGAACGGCAAGAAATAACCGCCAGGCGGCCGGCCCGGCCGGCGAGGCAAATCGCGAAAAGACGCCGGAGACGGCGTCTTTTTGCCGCGGCCGCGCGGCGGTATGCCCCCGCCGCGGCGCCGGGCTGCGGCGGCTTCGGACGGAGCGGAAGCGCCGGCGCGAAATGGCTCCCCGAATGCCATGTAGGTTTCCCCGTCACCTTCTTCTACCAAAACACCTCGTTCTCCGCTCCATGTAGGTTACTCCATCACCTTCTTCTAGCCAAACACCTCAATCCCCGCACCATGTAGGTTCCCCCGTCACCTTTTTCCGCCAAATAAAAAGACCGCCCCGACTTTCGGGGCAGTCTTTTCCAGGCAGGCGCGCAAAACAAACGCCAGCCGTTCATTCCGTCGGAATCGCCAGCAGCGATTCCGCGAGCGGCCTGCGGCCGTTCGGCACCTCGCGTTCGCGCAGCGTGTCGTCCAGCGACGCCGCGTCCCCGCGGTAGCCGAGCGCGATGACCGCGTGCAGGGCGATCCGCTCCGGCGCGCGGAGCGCTTCGCGCGCTTTGGCCGCGTCGAACCCGCCGATGGCGCGGGTCGACAGGCCGAGCAGGTTCGCCTGCAGCGCCAGGATGCCCCAGGCGGCGCCGGCGTCGAACGCGTGCGCGCCGTTCGGGTTGCCGTTCTCCCGGAGCCGGTCGGAGGCGAGCAGCAGCAGCACCGGCGCCTTGTCGGTCCACAGCCGGTTGCCCGGCAAAATGAACGAGCGGAACACCTCGTGCTCCGCCTCGGCGCGGGCGACGTAGAAGCGCCACGGCTGCCCGTTGCCCGAGGACGGCGCCCAGCGGGCGGCCTCGAGGATCGTGTGCAGCGTCTCGTCCGACACCGGACGGTCCCTATACGCGCGCGGCGACCAGCGGTTCAGAATAAGCGGATGGACGGGATGGTCCGGCACCCGGTTCGCGGCCACCTCCGGGCTGTACGAACCGGCGGCGCCTTGCGCGGCGCCGTTCGGGCTATCGGACGTAATCGGGGTTGTCATTCTCTCTTGCTCCTCTCCATGTCGAAGCCTCTAAGCCTCTCAATTATAATCCACGTTCGCGACGCCCAAAAGTCATTCGAGCGCGAACGCCCGCCGCAAAAACGTGTCCGTCGCTTCGAACGCGAGATCCAGCTCGGGCGTCGTGCCCGCGTACGGATCGGCCGTCCCGAAGGCGTGATCCCCGCCGATCACCGGAACGAACGACTGCGCGGGCGCCGCCTTCTGCAGCTCCCGGTTCTGCGCCAGCAGCCGCTCGTGATCGCGGTCGCCTTGCACGACGAGCGCCGGGATCTTGAGCAGGCCGAACCGGCGGACGACCTGATAGCGGTGCGAATTGAGTTCCAGATCGTCCAGAATCGCCCGCTCCTTGGCCGACGGCGGCCCCCCGTCCGCGACGGCCGGGCGGACCGGACCGCCGCCGTTCCAGACGGCGACGGCGCGCACCTCGGGGTGCTCGGCGGCGAACAGGATCGCCGTGCCGCCGGCCCGGCTGTGGCCGAGCACGGCCAAGCGGCTGCGATCGGCCTCGACGCTCGACAACGGAAGCCGGCCTTCCAGCAGCATCGTAACGACCGCGTCCCAATCCGCCAGCTCGCGGGCAACCGTGCTCGCCCGCGCCTCCGCCTCCTCGCCGAGCGCCCGTGCGCCGATCCGCGCGAAATCGAAGCTCGCCACGTAGAAGCCGCGCTTCGCGAACCGGCCCGCGACGTCCGGCCAAAAGCCCCAGTCCTTATGGCCGCGGAAGCCGTGGCCCAGAATCAGGATCGGCTTCGCCGCGCCGTTTTCGATCGTCCTTACGTCTCCTTGCAGCGGTAGGCCGTCCTCGCCATCAATGCGAAACTTGACCGCCTCGAGCAACCCTTTTCCCATCCTCGCGCCCTCCTTAGCGATCGGCCCGCAGGATCCAGGCGTTCACGTCGAAATCCTTCGTCGCCAGCTTCTGCTGCACGAGGAAGTGTTTGGTCCCGTCGAGCAATTGGATGCCGTCGCCGGTGAACGGCGTATCCTTGATCGTGGACACCGGGCTAACCTGCTTGAACAGCTCCGGCGTCGTCTTCTGGATCTGCGCCGCGAGCTTGTAATACTCGTCTTCGTGCCGCTTCAGGTCCGCCAGCGCCTTGAGCCGGATTTCGTTCCACACCTTCGGGAAGTCCGGGAATTTCTTCAAATAATCCTCCGACACGACCGTGGCGCTCGTGCCGACGAGGTCCGGATGCGTCGAGGCATCGTCGAGGTGGATGTACCCCTGTTCGAGCTGCTTCAGCGCGTTCACGCCGCTGTTGGTCATCGCGTCCACCTCGCCGCGCGCCAGCGCCGCTTCCCCGTCCGGGCGGAGCATATGGACGAGCTTGTAGTGTTTCACGCCGGCCTGTTCGAGTAGCCCGACGACGTAGCGGTGCATGAACGAGCCCTTCTGGATCGCGATCGTCTTGCCCTCCAGCTCCTGTACGGTCATCGGCCCGTTCTTCTTGCCGATCAGGTAGCCGATGCTGTCCGTCGACGCCTGCGTGATCAGGCGCGTCTTCGCGCCGGTCGAGCGGGCGAGGATCGCCGGCGTGTCGCCGAGGCTGCCGAAGTCCAGCCGCCCGCTGATGAGCGATTCCGTCTGGTCCGGCCCGTTCGGAAAGCCGATCAGGTTGACCTTCGTAATGCCGTACTTCTTGAGTTCCTCCTGAATGAGGCCGGTATGGAAGCCCCAGCCTTCCGCGCCGGTCGGCAGGTTCAGGTCGTTCAGGCCGATGTAGCCGTAATTGAGCGTATCGGGAATGTTGCTTTTCGGCGCGCCGCCGGCATCCGCCGCAGCGCCGCTGCCGGCGTCGGCGGAAGACCCGCCGTCCGCCCCGGCTTTACCGCCGCCGCCGCCGTTGCCGCAGGCGGCAAGCAGCAGCACGAGCGAGGCGGCGACGAGCAGGGACAGCTTTCGGGAACCGGATAAAACCGCTGATGGTGTACGCATAAGGACTCTCCTCCGAATGAGCGATGGCTTGGCTTGCGGTAGCTAAGCGGTGCTAGAAGCTCGTCTTGACGGCGAGCTGGTACATGAAGGCGTGCTTGGACACGGGCGTCCGGCCCGGACCCCAGCCGACCTTCTCGCGATAGCCGCCGAGCTGGCCGGCGAGCTCGAGCTCCGCTTCGACGACGGCCGTCGGGCCTTCCGCGTCCGGGGCCACGTACAAGGCGTCGACCGGGCAATACAGCTCGCACATGAAGCAGGTTTGGCAGTCGTCCTTGCGGGCGATGACGGGAATGCCGTCCTCCGTCTTGTCGAACACGTTCGTCGGGCAGGCCGACACGCACTGGTTGCAGGCGATGCATCTCGTTTCGCTGACGATCTCGATCACAGCAGCGCCGCCTCCTTCCCGACCGGCTCCTCGCGGACCCACACGCGGTCCAGCCCGCCGCTTTGCAGCCGGTAATGCTGCGCCGCGTCCAGCTGCGGGAAGTCCTCCCGCTTGTGCATGCCGCGCGTTTCGGTGCGCCGCAGCGCCGTGTTGTACATCCAGCGCGCCGTCGCCGTCATCGCCGCGGCCTCGCGCGCCTTGACGCCCTCGGCCGTGCGGCCCGCCGAGCCGCCCCGGAGCTCGCGCCAGATGCCGTCCAGCCGCTCGATCGAGCCGCGCAGCCCCGCCTCCGTGCGGAACAGGTTGCGGTCGTACGGCATGACCTCGCCTTGCACGGCCCGCACGATGTCCGCCGACTTGGCCGCGGTCACGCTGCCCTGCCGGCCCGCGATGGCCGAGGAGGCCAGCCCCTTCACGATCCGCGAGGCGCGCTTCTCGCCGAGCGCGAGCGCGTGCCTGGCCGCGCCTTCGCCCGCGAACGTGCCCGAGGCCATCGCCCATGCCGCGTTATGGCTGCCGCCGCCGGTGAAGCCGCCGCAGATCAGCTGGCGCGTCGCCGCGTCGCCCGCGGCGTACAGGCCGGGAACGGCGGTCGCGCAGCTCTCGTCCGCGATATGGATGCCGCCCGTGCCGCGCACGGTGCCCTCCAGCCGCAGCGTGACGGGGAACCGGTCCTTGAACGGGTCGATGCCCATCCGGTCGAACGGCAGGAAGAAATTCGTCTGGCCGACCCGCAGCAGCGGCCGGATGTCCTCCGGCGCCTGGTCGAGCGACGCGTACACCTGGCGGCCCGCCATCAGGTTCCGGGCGATGACGGAGCGCCCGCGCTGCGAGCCCGCTCCTTCGACGACGGTGCCGTCCTCGTAATAGAAGCTCGCCCATTTGTAATAGGCCGTCTTCGTGACCGAGGAGAACGTCGGCGCGATCGCGTAAGCATTCGAGAATTCCATGCCCGTCAAGCTCGCGCCCGCTTCGGCGGCGAACAGATACCCGTCGCCCGTCAGCACGTTGCAGCCGAGCGCCTTGCTCAGGAACGCGCAGCCGCCGGTCGCGATGACGACCGCTCCCGCGCGCGCCGTCCATTCCTGGCCGGTCTGCGTGCGGACGCCCGCGGCGCCGCCGACGCCGTGATCGTCGGCCAGCAGCTCCAGCGCCGGACTGTGGTCGAGGATGCGAACGCCCGCGCGTTTCACGAGCTTGCGCATCAGCTTCATGTACTCCGGACCCTGCAGCCCGCGGCGGTACGGGTTGCCGCCGTCGTCGAGCGGGAACGGGAAGCCCCAGTCGCCGAGCTTGTTCATGTTCTCGTAGGTGCGGTCGAGCACCCGGTCCATCCAGCGGTTGTCGGCCAGAAAGCCGCCGAGCGTGAAGCGGCTTTCCTTCGCCTGCCGGCGCAGCTCCTCATCCGGTTTGACGTACCAGACGCCGGTGCCGGACGGCGCCGTCGCCCCGCTCGTGCCGCAGTAGCCTTTGTCCGCCAGCACGACCTTCGCGCCCGAGGACGCCGCCGTGATGGCCGCCCACGCGCCGGCCGGTCCCCCGCCGATCACCAGCACGTCCGTTTCCAGATCCAGTCGCGTTTGTTCCGCCACTCCCATGTTCATGACCTCCCGAATTTCGATTTTATTGCGGCGTCATGCCGCCGATTTAGCCTTGATAACCGTCCCGCCAATGCAGCCGCTTGCGCTCCAGCAGCCGGACGAGCGAGTCGGCCGCCTTGCCGACGGCCGCGAAGATCGCGATGCCGACGAAGATTTCGTCCGTGGTGGAATTTTGCTTGGCCGTGTTGATCAGAAACCCGATGCCGGATGTCGAGCCCAGCAGCTCCGCGACGACGAGGCCCAGCCACGACAGCGCGAGCGACAGCCGCACGCCGAGCAGGATGCCCGGCAGCGCCGCCGGCAGGACCAGCCGGAGCACCGTCGTCCGCGGTCCGAACCCGAGCACCCGCGCCACCTCGAACAGCCGGTTGTCCGCGCCGCGGATGCCCGCGAGCGTGTTCAGGTACATCGGGAAAAAGGCTCCGGTCGCGATGATGACGATCTTCGACGTCTCGCCGAAGCCGAACCATAGAATGACGAGCGGCGCGAGGGCCAGATGAGGCACCATGCGGAGCAGCTGGATGCTCGGGTCCACGAGATGCTCGGCCCGCCGGTAGAAGCCGGCGAGCAGGCCGACGGCGAAGCCCAGCCCGCCGCCCAGCAGGAACCCCGCCAACGCCCGCCACACGCTGACGCCGAAATGATGGCCGAGCCGGCCGTGCAGCGCCAGCTCCTTGAACGCGTCCAGAATCGCGACGGGCGTCGGCAGGAAGAACGGATCGATCCAGCCCGCGCTGCCCGCCAGCTGCCAAACGGCAAGCACGATGGCCGGCAGCGCGGCGCCGATCGCGAGGTCGTCGAACGACCGCCTGCGGACGGCCCGCCGTTTCGCCGCCGCGGGCCGCTTCGCCGCTTGGTCCTTCGCCGGCGCCGTTGCGGCGGGATTGGCCCGCAGCGCTTCGAGGTTTTTGCTCATGGCTTTCGCTCCTTTCAACCTTTGTAGCCGTCCTGCCAGCGCAGCGCCCGGCGCGCGAGCAGACGGACGAGCAGATCGGCCAGCAGGCCGACGGCGGCGAACGTGAGAATGCCGACGAACACGATCGGCGTCTGCGCGAACTGCCGCGCGTCCGACATCATGTAGCCGATGCCGGAGGTCGACGCGATCAGCTCCGCTACCACGAGGCCGAGCCACGCGACGCCGAGCGACAGCCGAACGCCGAGCAGGATGCCCGGCAGCGCGGCGGGAATGACGAGGCGGACGGTCCGCTTGAAGCGCGAGAAGCCGAGGACCCGCGCCACGTCGAACAGCTTGTCGTCCACGTTTCGGATGCCTAAGTACGTGTTGATGTAGAGCGGGAAGAACGCGCCTTTGGCGATGAGCAGCACCTTCGACTCCTCGCCGATCCCGAACCAGAGGACGAACAACGGGGCCACGGCGAGATGCGGCACCATCCGGATCATCTGGAACGACGGATCGAGCGCCTTCTCCGCCTTCCGCGACAGCCCGACCAGCAAGCCGAACAGCAGCCCCGGCCCGCCGCCGAGCAGGAAGCCCAGCCCGGCGCGCGCGAGGCTGATTCGCAGATGGCCCCACAGCTCGCCGGAGCGGATCAGCGACAGCAGCGCGTCCGCGATCGCGAGCGGCGTCGGGAACAGCAGCGTCGAGATGGCGCCCCGGTCGCCGAGCGTCTGCCACGCGGCCAGGAAGAGGATCGGCACGATCGCCCCCAGCGCGGCCCCCGCCGGCCTGCGCGGCAAGCCCTCGCGAGCGGTGCCGCGGACGGCCGGTTTGCTTTCGGATAATTCGCTCATGAACGCTCCTCCTCTCGGTCAGACGCCGGCCCGGTCGACGAATTCGGTCCGGTCGATCCGGCCGTACAGCTCGCTCAGCACGGCAAGCCGCAGCTCCTGGAACGAAGCGCTCGCCTGCTTGCGCGGGTAGGGCAGCCCGTTCGGGAAGATCGCCGCGATTTCGCCGGGCCGCGGCTTCAGCAGCACGATCCGGTTCGCCAGATAGACCGCCTCGTCGATGTCGTGGGTGACGAAAATCATCGTCGTCCTATTCCGCTGCCAGATGTCGAGCAGCACCTCCTGCATGTGCGACCGCGTGAACGCGTCGAGCGCGCCGAACGGCTCGTCGAGCAGCAGAATTCTCGGGCTGCGCAGCAGCGCCCGGGCGATCGCGACCCGCTGCGCCATCCCCCCGGACAGCTCGCGGGGGTACGCCTTCTCGAACCCCTGCAGCCGAACGAGCTCGATCAGCTCGCCGACGCGGCCGCGGACCGCGGGATCGCGAAGCGACAGATCCGCCGCGATGTTCCGCTCCACGTTCAGCCAGGGGAACAGCCGCGGCTCCTGGAAGATGAATCCTCTGTCGATGCCCGGCTTGGCGATTCGGGTCCCGCCCAGCTCGACGCTGCCGTCGTAGGCGGGATCGAGCCCCGCCACGATCTTGAGCAGCGTGCTCTTCCCGCAGCCGCTCGGTCCGATGACGGTGACGAACTCGCCCTCCCGCACGCGGAGGTTCAAGCCGCGAATCGCCTCCACGCCGCCCTTGCCCGTGTGGAACGTTTTGTTCAAATTGCGGATGTCCAGCAGCGTTCCGCCGCTCATTCCGACCAGCCCCTTTCTTCGCGGATGTCGGCCCGACAAACGAAAACGGAGACATTCTCCGGTTCGGGAACGTCTCCGTCGGTACGGACGACATCGGGCATCGACGCAAAAAGGAGACTTCCCGGATGCGGCGCATCCGAAAAGTCTCCACCTGTGCGGTCGACCTTTATCCTATTATTCCAAGCAACTTACTTGAAATTAAACACAATTTACCACCGCGGTTACGGTTTGTCAATGCCTCGCGTCAACTTTTGCTTTCAGCACCTCGCGCGGCTCCCTGCCCGAGGTGCGCCGGCGCTTGACGGCTGTCAGCCTCATGCGTCCGGCGCCCCGAACCCCTCGCGCCACGATCCGAACCGCGGCGCCCAGCCGTGCCGCAGCGCCTTGGCGTTCGACGCGCCGCGCTCGCCGCGCGCGCTTCCCGGCTCGTGCGCCGGCGCCGGCGCCTCCGCCGCCGCCGCGAAGAACGGCAGCCACGCCGTGCCCGGCGCCGGCTCGCGGTCGGCGATATTGTACGCGCCGGCCGGCCAATGCAGCGCCAGCACGGCGGCGCGGGCGGCGTCCCGGACGTGCACGAACGAGCTCACGCCGTCCGTCGCCTTCAGCCCGCCTTGCCGCGCCTGCTCCGCCATCAGGCCGTCCGGCGCGTACCACGTGCCCGGGCCGTAAAACAGCCCGTACCGGAGGATGACCGCCTCCGGCAGCGCCGCGGCCGCGCGTTCCATCGCCGCGATGCCGGCGACCGTCGTCCGCCGCGGCTCCGGCGCATCCAGATCGAGCGGCTCCTCTTCCTCCGCCGGCCCTTCGCCCGGCGCGTACGCCCACGAGATGCTCTGCACGACCATGCGCCGCACGCCGGCGGCAAGCGCCGCGTCCGCGAGATGGCGCGTGCCTTCCCGGCGGACGCGGGCGTTGGCCGCGAAATCGCGCGTCCCGAGCGCCGTCAGCTGATGCATGATCGCATCCGGCTTCGCGTCGCGCACCGCCCGGAACAGCGCGTCGCGGTCGAACGCGTCCGCGACGACGGCGTCCGCTCCCTGCTCGGCCAGCGCCGAGGCGGCGTTCGGATCGCGGATCAGCCCGACCGTTTCGTGGCCGGCCGCGACGAGCATCGGCACGAGCTGGCGACCGATCGCGCCGGTTGCGCCCGCTACGAGAATTTTCATGTGACATCGACCTCCTTGGATGTTGAAGCGGGTTTACGGGACGTTCCCGCCCGCACGTGAACCCCGAACGTGCCGCCGACGATCAGCAGCGCGCCGATCGCGTGGTAATAACCGAGCCGGTCGTGCTCGATCGCGACGCCGGCGGCGATCGAGACGAGCGTGCCGAGGTTGACGAACAGGCTCATCTTGTACGCCTCGATCCGCGCCAGCAGCCGGTTCGACAGCAGCGACGAGACGACCGACGACAGCAGCGAGATATAAAGCAGCGCGGCGACGAATTCGCCGTGCGCGAGCGGCCCGAACATGCCGCCGAGCGTCCCAGCCGACGCGTGCCGGACGACCGCCGCTGCGCCGAAGCAGACGAAGCCCGACGCCATCATGACGAAGCTCAGCTGGTAGGCCGTGAATCGGCCGCGCAATCCGCGGACCAGCACGCCGTAGAGCGACAGCGCGAAGGTCGACGCGAGCAGCAAGCCCGCGCCGGCCGCGCTCACGCCCCGGACAGACGCCCCGCCCATGGCGAGGATGTAGACGACGCCGGCGACGGAGCACAGCACGGCCAGCTTTTGCGCCGCGGTCGTGCGCTCCCGAAGCAGCAGCGCCGCCAAAATCAGCGTGAACACCGGCGACGACGCTTGAATAATGCCCGCTTCCGACGAGGTCGCGTACGTCAGTCCGTACGCCTGAAAGCCGAAGAACAGCGTCGGGTACAACAGCCCGACCGGCACGATCCGCGCCCAATCGGCGGCGCGCATGCCGAGCTTGACCGTGCCCGCCAGGACGGGAACCGCCATCGCGAGCAGCGACAGCGCGAACCGGAACGCCATCGTGTCGATCGGATCCGCGTACGCGATCGCCCGTTTCGTCCAAAGAAATGAAAATCCGATAATCAGCGCGTATAATAAAGCCATCGCATAGATCGATCGCTGTCGGCTCATGCCTTTCCCCCCTCGAACGCCTCGTGAAAGCCGGCCGGCCATGCGTCAAGTGTAGGGGACGGCACGGCCGCGTTCAAGGCAAGAATACCCGAACTGTACCGGTACACTATCTGCATAAAGGAGCGCATGCTCATGCGAACGTACGCCAAAATCATGCAAGACCTCGAAACGCGGATGGCCGACGGCACGATCCGCGGCGGTCAGAAGCTGCCGTCCATCCGGGAGGCGGCCGAACGGTTCGGCTGCAGCAAAAGCACGGTCATCCGGGCATACGCCGAGCTCGAGAAGCGCCATCTCGCGTACGCCGTTCCCCAGAGCGGCTATTACGCCGTGGTGAAGCGGCCGGACGCCGGGCGCGAATCGGGCCGCGGCCTGCTGGATTTCTCGGCGCCCTCCCCGGATCCCGCGCTGTTCCCGTATCTCGACTTCCAGCACTGCCTGAACAAAGCCATCGACATGTACCGCAGCGAGCTGTTCGCCTACGGCACGCCGCAAGGACTGCCGTCGCTCATCCAGGCGCTCGTCAAGCATTTGGCCGGCAGCCAGGTGTTCGCGTCGCCGGATCGGCTCGTGATTACGTCCGGACTGCAGCAGGCGCTGTCCATCTTAGCGGCGATGCCCTTTCCGGGCGGCCGCCGGACGGTCCTGATCGAGCAGCCGACGTACCATAACATGATTCAGCTGCTGGAAACGCTGGGCATCCCGGCGCAAGCCATCGCCCGGACGGAACGCGGCATCGATCTGGACGAGCTGGAGCGGCTGTTCCGGACGGGAGACGTCAAGCTGTTTTACACCATCCCCCGTTTCCACAACCCGCTCGGCACCTCGTATACGGAGGACGCGAAGCGCGCCATCGCCGCGCTGGCCGAGCGGTACGGCGTCTACGTGGCCGAGGACGATTACCTGGTCGACCTCGTGACCGACGCGAAGTCGGATCCGATTCACGCCTACAATTCCGCGCGCGTGATCTATCTGCGGAGCTTCTCGAAAATCGTGTTCCCCGGCCTGCGGCTCGGCGCCGCCGTCCTGCCGCCCGAGCTCCGGGACGCGTTCTGCGCGCACAAGCGGCTCGCCGATATCGACAGCTCCATGCTGTCGCAGGCCGCGCTCCAACTCTACGTGCAAAACGGCATGTTCGAACGGCGCCGGCAGCAGATCGTCGCCTCCTACGCCCGGCGGATGGAGCGATTGAGCCGGGCGCTCGACGCCTATAACGACATGGACGACGTCCGCCATCCGCACGTCCGCGCCGGCGTGCATACGCATCTGATGCTGCCGGACGGCCTCCGCATGCCGACGCTGCTGAGCCGGCTGGAGCGAAGGCAGCTCGCGCTGCAGGACTTCTCGACGAATTACTTGACGGGCGCCCACGTGCCGAACCGGCTGAAGCTGAGCATCACGCGGGTGGACGAGGATCGGATCGACGACGGCGTGCGGATCCTGATGGAGGAGATTCGGCGGATGCGGCGGTGAGGCGAGGCGGCGAAAAGGTAACCGGGGCGCGCGTAAGACGGCGCGAGATGACGCGGTTACCCTCATGCTGATTTGTACGAGGCGGTACCCCTGCTGAATGATGATTGAGCGGACACATGAGCCGCTATTCAGCCAAATTCATCGATTATCAGCGATTCGCGGACACAGGGGCGCTTATTGGCCTCGAATATATGTAAAACGGCCGCTTTATGTCCGATCCATGCGTCGTGGCCGATGGTAACCGGATGCGCGCGCCGCCAGTCGAAGAACGCCGCGTCGTCCGTCTCGTCGAAGCCGTAGGCGACCCTGCGGTACGTTCGCATGGTGCAGGGTGACGCGCCACATGGGATGATTGCCCGGATTTTTGCAGACATGCGAAGCGATATTGCAGAACTTTCCGATGGCGGCATAGTGAATGATCGCTTCGTCGACGCAGTAGCTGTAGTCGTCCATCGTGCTTTCCATGATGCGGCTTCTCGCGCCGACGGCCGTCCATTCGCCCAGCCGGCTGCGCTGCACGACCGCCGTCTCGTCGATGTTCGGCTCCCGGTTCAATTGCCCGCGCCGCCGCGATTCCTGATGGACATACGTTAACGCCATGCTTGTTTCTCTCCCTCCTTATCGTTCTAGTTCAAGCTTATCTTGTCGATATGTAGCGCGGGTTAAGGTTTGTTAAGTTCGTGTAATGCCCGTGAAAAGCCGCGCCGGCCCACGGGGCCGGCCGTTCGGGCCGGAAACGCCGCGCCTCCGGGGGGCGCGGCGGACGGAACGGCAAAAAACGCGGCCGTTTACGTTTTCGTAAACGGCCGCGTTTTGGGGCGGATTGGCGCCGGGGCAAGCGGCTGCCCGAAGCGAGCATCGGCGCGGCGCCGGGCGCCGGGCGAGCGCGCCGGGCGATGCGCCGGCGCTTGGGCGCGAGACTTAGCGCCGGGCAGCGTGGCGGCGCTTGGGGCTCGAGGCTTGGTGCCGGGAAGCGCGTTGCCGCGCGCGCGGCGCCCGGCAATCCGCAAAGGCGCCCCCGCGGCTAGGCGGCGATGCCTGAAAGCGAAGCCGGCCCGCTTGGCGCCGGACGGAGCGACACCTCGGCGCCCGGCTCGGCGCCGGGCCGCGCGCGCCGTTCATCGCCCCGGCCGCGGGCGCTATCCCTTCAGCCGATAGCTGACGAACGCGAGCTTCCGGCTGTCCGGCGACCATGAATTGACGTTGATCGTCCCCTGTCCGCCGAAGAGCGCCGCCAGCGTCCGAAACGCGCCGCCTTCGCTCGGCATAAGCCGGAGCTCGACCTGCTTGTTCGCCGGATGGTCGTTCGGCGCGACGTCGCCTTTGCGGTAGACGAGATAGGCGACGGCGCGTCCGTCCGGCGACGCGTGCGGAAACCAGGCGTTGCTTTCGTCGAAGGTCATCTGCGTCGGGTCGCCGCCGTCCGCGTTCATGCGCCACACCTGCATCAGCCCGCTGCGCGTCGAGTTGAACCAGATGTGCCGCCCGTCCGGGGAGTACTCCGGACCGTCGTCCAGCCCCGGCGTATCGGTCAGCCGCGTCTCGACGCCGCCTTCCGCCGGAATGGCGTAAATGTCGTATTGCCCGTTCCGCTCGGCGCAATACGCGAGCGTGCTGCCGTCCGGCGACCAGCCGTGCAGATAGCTCGGCGCCATCGGCGTAATCAGCGTCGGCCGCCCGCCGGCTAGCGGAAGGACGTAGATGCGCGACTGGCCGTCCTCCCGCGTGTGATGGCTGACCGCGACGCGCGCGTTGTCCGGCGAGAGCACGTGGTCGTTGTTGCAGCGGTTCGCGAAGCCGGAATCGATGGCGGAGGACTCGCGCGTCGCCAGGTCGAACGCGTGAAGCAGGCCGCCGCTGTTATAGATGAGCCGCGCGCCGTCGCGCGTCCAGTTCGGCGCCTCGATCAGCTCGTCGAACTCGGCGAGCGTCGTCCGTTCGCCGGTCTCCGCGTCGATCGTCTCCAAGACGCTGACGACGCCGCGGTCCTCCGGCCGGGGCATTTCCCGTATCGTATCCATGCGTTCCCCTTCCTTTTGGCGGGAAGATTTCGCGCAAGCGCTCTCAAGCGCGCGCGTTCGCGTGCGCGACCTGCGCGGTCCCGCCTGTACTGCCCATTATGCGCGTTTCCGGACAAGGTGGCAACGGCTGCAGCGGCGGAAGGTAACCGCATCACCCTCTTGCCTTATTTCCGCCCGCTTCGCCCACTATGTAGGTTATCTACTCACCTTCTTGCACTAAAACCGCGTGCTCACTCCACCACGCAGGTTATCTAGTCATCCTCTTGCCCTATTTCCGCTCGCTTCCCCCACTATGCAGGTCACCTGCTCACCTTTGCCCCCGTTCGCCGCCCGGCCCACTCCGACGACCGACTCTCCGCAAAAAAAAAACGGGACCCCGCCCCCGGACTGCTCCGGCAGCGGCTTCCCGCTTCCAACCCGCACGCGCGCTCACGCCTGCAGGAAGTTGCCCCAATTCGTATCCAGCACTTCCGCCTCGTGCATGCTGATCTGGAATTGCAGCTTGCTCAGCTGCTGCCGGCCGATGTTGCCCTGCCGGTATTCCTCCTGCAGCGCCTCGCGCTCCGCCTGCAGCGAGAGCATCCGCAGCGTCTGTACCTGCTCCTCGTGGATCTCCGCCGGCTCCGGCGCGGCGAGCTTGTTGTTCAGCATGTTGATCATTTGGCGGTAATGGCCGCACACGCGGTTGACGGTGGAATCCTCGCACGTCTCGTTGACCTGCAGCTTATCCAGCGCGTACGCCGCGGTCGCGATGCGCAGCCGGATGAACGACTTGCGATCGGCCGCCTTCAGGCTGTCGTACATGCGCCGCTTGGCAGGCTGGACCGCCGTCAGCACCTTGTTCACGAGCGCGTACAGCAGCAGGTAGAAAATATGGAACCGGTTCGAGACGACGAGCTCGATCCGGCGGAAAATATTTTGCAGCACGACCGCTTCCTCCGGCTCGATCTCCCCCTTCTCCCGCAGCAGATGCACGCACCGGCGCTCTTCGGCGATGCCGAGCTGGCGCAGGAACAGCTCCTCCGAGCGCGCCTTGCGGGACAGCATCTCGTACGTGGTCCGCTTGACGTCCGACAGCCGCTGGTCGTTGTCCGCGATCACGATCGCCGCCGAATGGGTATTGTCGTCGTCGATGGCGAGGCGCACGGCCTGGTTGGCCGCCTTGATCGCGGCGATTTGCGCCCGGAGCTCCTTTTCGCGGGCGTTCGACGCTTCGTTCTTCGGCGACGATTCCGCCAGAAGCGGCAGCATGACGCTCGCGATGAGGAGCGAGACCAAAATGACGCCGGCGGCGAGGAAGATCATGAGATCGCGCTGCGGGAAGGGTTCGCCGCTGCCGACCATGAACGGAATCGTAAACGCGCCCGCAAGCGTGATCGCGCCGCGGATGCCGGACAGCGACGTCAGCCCGATCCCGCGCCAGTCGTAGTTTCTGCTCGCGCCGGGCTTGGTCAGCCGCTCCGACAGGGTCAGCCAGACGAAGCGCAGCGCGATGAGCAGCAGGTAAATGGCGAGCACGTACCCGACGACTTTGAAATTGTCGTATGCCCGGTTGCTGAAGATGCTGGTCGCGATCGCCGGAATTTGCAAGCCGAGCAGCACGAAGACGAGTCCGTTCATGATGAAGAGAATGATGTTCCACGTGATCTCCGACACGAATTTCTGTTCGATCGTCGTGAAGCCGGAACGGTCCTGCTCGATCGCGTGCAGAATGCCGCCGGCGACGGCCGCCAAGATGCCGGACACGCCCACATGCTCCGCCGCGTAATACAGGATGAACGGCGTGACGATCTGGATGAGCACGTGCACGGACGCGTCCTCGATGCCGAACCGGCGCAGCGCCATGCGCCCCCAAATGATCACGAGCGCCAGCACGGCGCCGACAAGCAGTCCGCCGACGGCGATGACGACGAAGCTCCAGGACGCCTGCCAAATCGAAAACACGCCCGTGACCGCGGCGCCGATGGCGAACTTGAACGCGACGAGGCCGGAAGCGTCGTTCATGAGCGACTCGCCCTCGAGCACCCGGTGAATGTTCGCCGGCAGCTTGACCCGCGAGGCGATGGCGGAGACGGCGACCGCGTCCGTCGGGGACAGGATCGCGGCCAGCGCGAACGCCGCCGACAGCGGGATGGCCGGAATCAGGGCGTGGATAAAGTACCCGCCCGCGACGACGGTCAGGAGCACGAGGCCGACGGCCAAGAGCACGATCGGCAGCCTCAGCGCCCACAGCTCGTCCCGCGGCGTCCGCCGGCCGTCGTTGAACAGCAGCGGCGCGATGAAGAGCAGGAAGAACAGCTCCGGCTCCAAGGAGACGTGGATATGCCAAGGCAGATAGACCACCAGCGCCCCGAGGCCGATCTGAATGATCGGCAGCGGAATGAACGGCAGCGACCGCTGCGCCACCTGGGAGACGGCGAGCATCAGCAGCAGGACGAGGACGATTTCGAATAATTCCATGGGTTTTTCACTCCGGCGTTCAATAGGATTTCGCGGGTGCTAGCTTCTTCCAGACGGCCCGCCCCGTCTTCAGGATACCCCGTTCGCGGCCGGTCAAAACTCCGCTTGCGGCGCTTGGGACGGATCCCGATGCGGCGGCGGGTTCCGGCAGGAGGTCGGGGATTCGCTTCCAAAAGCATACGTCAGCGGCGGCGGCAATCGCAAGTACCGGCGCGATCGGCCGACGGGAAACGCAGCTGCTCCGCGCAGGCGCAGGCTTCCTGCCCGAACGGCAAAAAGCCGCCCGAAGCGGGACGGCTGTTCGCATTCCTATCATGAGGCGTTCTATGCAAAAAGGCGGCTTCGCGAAGGCGGCTTCGCGCGGATGCGCGCTTCTCCGTTTCCCGTCGGACCGGACGCCGGCGGACGCGCGGTCATCCGATATATACGACCGCTCCGTCCCGCTCGAACGCGCCGGGCAGCTCCTCCGTCAGCCGGCCGAGGCGCGCCAGCAGCAGCGCCAGGCGATCGCCGTCCAGCGCGCGCTCCGCCCACGCCCGCAGGCGGCCGAGCTCGCCGAGCACCTCGGGCACGTCCGCCTTCGTCAGCTCGACGCCGGTCGCGAAGAGCGGCACCCACCGCAGCCCGAGCTCCTCCGCCGCGGGCTCCCAGCAATCCTCGAAGAATGCCTCGGTCGCGACCGGCACGTGGAACAGCCGCTCGGCGTCGCTGCCCGGCTCGGGTATGAAAGCACTGATCGACATTACGGTTTCCCCCTAAATAAGACTTGGAACGTATGATCCGGAAATTCGGCCCGGAGCGCGTTCAGGCTGTTCTCGACCGCGCTTCGCAGCGCCGGCGTGTCGCCGTCCAGCCGGAAGACGAAATGCTTGATGGACCGGATCCGCTCCAGCGACGGCACGTCCGGCGTGCCGTGCGCCGTCGCCCGGGTTCCGGCCGCCTTGGCCGCAAGGTTGTGAATCCGGGTGCGGGTCTTCGCGAGAATTTGCTTGTCGGCGAACTCCTGCGGCGTCTGCGTCGGCAGGCCGGTCCGCGGATTGACGATATCGAGGCCGCGGGCCGTCTTGTCCTCGTAGAAGATGCCGCGCTCCGCGTCGATCTCGTCGAACTCCCCGATCGGATTGCCCCGCTGGTCGACAATTTCGACCTCGCGGTAGCCGTTCCCTGCCGCCGGCGCGGCATCGTCGTCGCGATCGCCGCCCTCGTCTCCGTCCCGGTCGCCGTCCTTCTCCTTGCCGGCGTCCGGCCCGTCGCCGCGGTCCGGATGCGCTCCGCCGTCCTCCCGGGGCGGCTTGCCTCCCGGCATGTCGGGCTCTTCCTTCCGGCCGAGCCGCCCGAGCTTCTTCAGCAGCCGCTCGAGCGGGCCGCGCGCCTTCTTCCCCAGCCATTCCGCCGCCCTGCCGAACGGCAGCCGGCTGAGCACGATCGCGGCGACGGCGGCGATCGCGTTCTCCGGGGTCAGCAGCCGCTTCGGATCGCGGATGTCGGCGGCGATTTCGTGTCCGCTGCCCGCGACGCCGGGGATCGTCAGCGCGAGGCCGAGCGCCGGCCAGAACTCCAGGAAGAGCAGCCCGAGCGCCAGCGCCCCGACGATGATGGCGCCTTTCTCCAGCCCGCTCAGCCGGTCCCACCAATTCTGAAGCGAATCGAACAGGCAGGCGAAGCAGGCATCGGCCGAAGGAACGGCGGCGTGCAGCTGCGCCCAAGCGGCGAAGCCGGCTGCTGCGCCGGCCGCCAGCAGCACGGCGCCGAGCCCCGCCGCGGCCCGGTACAGCCGCTTCGTCCGTTCGCGCACGGCGTCCTCCCGGCCGAGCGCCTCGGCGTTGCCGTACAGCAGCAGGTAAGCCAGCTCCCGCCGCTGCCGATAGAAGCCCATCCGGTACGCGAACGAGCCGCGGTCCCGGAACAGAGCCTCGACCATGCCCCACAGCTCGGAGAACGGATTGAGGACGGGCAGCTCGCCCGGCAGCAGGGGCAGCTTGCGCCGAACCAGATTGAGCGTCCAATAGTCGTAACAGACGGCGGCGGCCAGCAAGAGCAGGAACGCCGCCCGGGTCTTGTAGCCGCTGCCCGTCCACGCATGGACGGTCATGACCCAATCCGGCAGGCTGCCCTGCCCGTTGTAGGCGGCATGGTCGAGAATCGCCCAGAGCAGCAGCAGAACCGGCAGCAGCCAGAGCCACCGGCTCCGTTTGGCCCCGAACCGGACGGCCGCGCCGACGCCGAGGGCGACCATCGCCGTATGCACGGGATGGCTGACCGTCATGAGCGACGGGAGAACGCTCTCCTCGAAGCGGCCCGGGAACAGCGCGAAGAAGTCCCAATGGATCGTCTCCCCGCCGAGCATCGTGTAGCTGTAGCCGTACAGATCGGAGAGCTTGCCGGCATTCGTCCAGCGCCGCGACAGCTCCTCGGCCAGCTGGAAGCCCGCGCCGGAAGCGGCGCCGGCGAGCGCGTAATCGCACAAGCCGAGCGCGGACGCGCGCCGCGAGAACAAGAGCAGCGCGCCGAGCGGCAGCAGCTTCCATGCCTCCTCGACGATCGGCGTCAGCACGGCCTGCGACCAGGTGTCGCGCGCCCGCCCGCCGGCCAGCGCGTGGACCGCGTTCACCGTGAACGCCGTGAACGGGACGACCAAGAGCGCGCCGGCCATGACGAAGAGCGCGGTTTGCCGCCAGGTGAGCGTCTTGCCGCGGCACAGCGCCCAGAACTGCAGGACCACGTAGAACGACCATAAGTACTGCACCAGCATCGTCCGCGATTCCTTCAGGAAGACGAGGCTGAGCACGAGCGCCGCCAGCGAGAGCCAGGCGTACAGGGCGTACGCCGCGCGAAGGGCCGGATAGCGCGCGATAAGCGCTTTCAGCGCGCGGAAGGCCGACTCCCCCGCGTCTCGGATGCCGGTGCGGATTTGCCAGAGCGTAGTCGCGATTTCGGGTTCCCTCCCCGTGCGGTGGTAGGCGGTGCGGCCGGCGGCGATCCGAATGCAAGGAGCCGCCTTGCCCGCACGCGCAAATATACCCTTTTACCCCGCGGAGCGGCCGGCGAAAACGCGAAACGCAAAAATAAGACCCCGCTCCCGGGTCGGGAGGGGGTCTCGGCAAGTCTCGCGCGGCCGCCCCGGGACTTGCGGCGCAAGCAGGCGCGCCGCTCCGCCTATGCCCATGGCCGCAGGTCGAGCCGCGGCGCCGCCCATCACGCGTTTCTACGAAGGGACTAGACGGTACTTTTCGAACGAAACGGCCCTCCGCCGACAGCCGAAATGCCCGAGCGCCGAAGACGCTCCAGCCCGTCCGCTCACGCCCGTCCCCGCTCGCGATGCCGGTATTCGGACGGCGTGCACCGGAACACAGCGCGGAACCGGTTGCAGAAGTAGCTGAAGTTGTCGAAGCCGACCTCGAGCGCCGCCTCGCTGACGGACATATTCCGGTCCTCCAGCAGCGACGCCGCGATCCGGATGCGCAGCGCGTTGACGTACTCGACGGGCGTCTGGCGCATGAACGATTTGAACACGCGCGAGAAGTGGCCTTCGCTCATCCCCGCCTCCGCGGCCAACTCGCGCACGGTCAGCTTCCGGGCGTAATGGGCGTCGACGTAGGTCAGCACCGCCTTCAGCCGCTCCTGCGTCTGCGCGTCGAGCGGCGAGCGCGACGGCCCCTCCACGAAAGCGGCGCGGGATACGTACTCGGCGAAGAGCTGGTACAGCCCGCCCTTCAGCCGCAGCGGCTTCGCGGGATCGTCCGCGTGCTCCAGGTCGAGCAGCGGGCCGAGATGGCGGAAGAGCGCCGGCGCGAGACCGGGCACGGCGCCCGCGAAGGGCACCGGCAGCCCGCGCCCGGCCCGGATCGGCTCGAGCAGCCGCTGCGCGGCGCCGTCCCCGGGGCTCGTCAGCCAGTCCGGGCGGAACACGACCGCCCCGTACGAGCAGGCCGCGCCGCCGCGCGCGTAGCCGCCGTGCAGCTCGCCGCCCGGAATGTACAGCACGTCGCCCGCGGCGGCATGATACGCGGTCAGGCCGATTTGGAACACCGCCTCCCCGCTCTCCACCGCCAGAAACTCCGCCTCCTCGTGCCAATGCGCGTCCAGAATCGGCTCGCCGGCCGCCCGCGCCATCCGGTACACGCCGACCGGAACCTCGGGACTCCCGTGCCGGCGGTCCTCCCGTAAATGCCGCTTATCCATGTCATCGCCGCCCCATGATCAGAATCGTATTAATATAGAGCATAATACTGCAAGAGAAGCGGCATTTCAATCAGTATACTGTTAGCAAGCGCAAGCAATCCGATAAGACGAGAGGATGGAATCACGATGAAATTCAGCGACGGCTACTGGATGACCCGCGAAGGCTACGAGGTCATTTCGCCGTACGAGGTGCATGACGTCGTCGTCGGCACCGACGGCATCACCGTGTACGCGACGCACCGCCATTTGGAAACCCGCGGCCACACCTTGAACGCGCCCCTGATCACGATGGAGTTCTCGTCCCCGATGAAGGATATCATCCGCGCGAAATTCTACCATCATAAAGGAACGCGCCGGCAAGGTCCCGCTTCGTTCCCGCTCCTGACGCCGGACCGTGTGCCCGTCGAGATCGAGAACGCGGCGGACGCCGTCACGCTGAAGAGCGGCGACGCGGCCGTCACGATCACGAAGGCCCATCCGATCAATATCGTCTATACGTATAAAGGGCGCAAGCTGACCCGCGGCGGCTCCCGCGCCACCGGCTTCGTCCAGGCGGCCGACGGCCGCCATCACTTCCGCGAGCAGCTCGACCTGGCGATCGGCGAAACCGTGTACGGCCTCGGCGAGCGGTTCACGCCGTTCGTGAAGAACGGCCAGACCGTCGACGTCTGGAACCAGGACGGCGGCACGGCTTCGGAGCAAGCCTACAAGAACGTCCCGTTCTACGTCACGAACCGCGGCTACGGCGTATTCGTCAACCATCCCGAGCTCGTCTCCTACGAGATCGCGTCGGAGAAGGTGTCCAAGGCGCAGTTCAGCGTCGCCGGCGAATCGCTGGAATACTTCGTCATCGGCGGCGATACGCTCAAGGACGTCCTGGCCAACTACACCGCGCTGACGGGCAAGCCCGCCCTGCCGCCGGCCTGGTCGTTCGGCCTCTGGCTGACGACGTCGTTCACGACCAACTACGACGAAGCGACGGTCACGAGCTTCGTCGACGGCATGGCCGAGCGCGACATCCCGCTCGCGGTGTTCCATTTCGACTGCTTCTGGATGAAGGAATACGAATGGTGCAACTTCGAATGGGACGAGCGCGTCTTCCCGGATCCGCGCGGCATGCTGGAGCGCCTGAAAGCGAAAGGCCTGCACATCTGCGTCTGGATCAACAGCTACATCGCCCAGCGCTCCCCGCTGTTCGACGAAGCGGCGGCGCTCGGCTACCTGGTGAAGCGCGCCGACGGCAGCGTCTGGCAGTGGGACATGTGGCAGTACGGCATGGGGCTCGTCGACTTCACGAACCCGGCGGCGTGCGACTGGTACAAGAGCAAGCTGGCCGCGCTGATGGACATGGGCGTCGACAGCTTCAAGACGGACTTCGGCGAGCGCATCCCGACCGACGTCGTCTACCATGACGGCTCCGATCCGCACCAGATGCACAACTACTACACGCACCTGTACAACAAAGTCGTCTTCGAGCTGCTGGAAGAGAAACGCGGCAAAGGCGAAGCCGCGCTGTTCGCCCGCTCCGCGACCGCCGGCGGCCAGCAATTCCCGGTCCACTGGGGCGGCGACTGCGAAGCGACGTTCGATTCGATGGCGGAAAGCCTCCGCGGCGGCCTGTCGCTCGGCTTGTCCGGCTTCGGCTTCTGGAGCCACGACATCGGCGGCTTCGAAGCGAGCGCGACGCCGGACCTGTACAAGCGCTGGGTCGCCTTCGGCCTGCTGTCCAGCCACAGCCGCCTGCACGGCAGCACGTCGTACCGGGTGCCTTGGCTGTTCGACGAGGAAGCGGTCGACGTTCTCCGCCGCTTCACGAAGCTCAAGCTGCGCCTGATGCCGTACCTGTTCGGCCAGTCGGTGCAGGCGAACAAGCTCGGCGTGCCGGTCATGCGCGCGATGGTGCTGGAATTCGGCGGCGACCCGGCTTGCGATTATCTCGACCGTCAATACATGCTCGGCGATTCGTTCCTCGTCGCGCCGATCTTCAACCCCGAAGGCGAAGCGGTCTATTACGTGCCGGCGGGCACGTGGACGCATTACTTGACCGGCGAGCGGATCGAGGGCGGCGCGTGGCGCAAGGAAACGTTCGATTACTTCAACCTGCCGCTCTACGTGCGCGAAAACTCGCTCATTCCGGTCGGCGCCGAGGACGGCCGTCCGGACTACGACTACGCGTCCGGCGTGACGCTGCAGCTGTTCGCGCTTCAAGACGGGGCGTCCGCTTCGGCCGTCGTGCCGGACGTGACGGGCGAAACGGCCCTGACCGCGACGGCTTCGCGGCGCGGCGGGGCAATCGCGCTCGACGTCGACGGCGGCGCCGAAGGCTGGAGCCTGCTCCTCCGCGGCGTCGAAGCGGTCGCTTCCGTCGAAGGCGGGCAAGCCGACGCCGGCGCGGAAGGCGTCCGGATCCTGCCGGCGCCGGGAGTCAAACGGCTGGTCGTGCAACTGTAAGTTCGGTCGCGGCGGAACCGGGAAACATAGGAACGGAAGCGAAGAATGGCGATACGAAAAGGGAAGCGCGCAGGCTCGAGCCTGCGCGCTTCCCTTTTTCGCGCTGCGGCGGAGACGGCGCAGCCGCGCGCCGCGTCCCCGCCCGCGTCCTTCCGCCGGGGCTTAAATCATGAAGCCGCCGTTGATGTCGAGCGACGCGCCCGTGATATAGCCGGCTTCCGGCGACGCGAGATACGCGACGAACGCGGCGATCTCCGCCGGCTTGCCGTAACGGCCGCCCGCCATCAGCGTCCTCAGAAAATCCGCGAACGGCCCTTCCGCCGGATTCATGTCGGTATCGACCGGTCCCGGCTGAACGTTGTTGACGGTAATGCCCCTTGGGCTCAGGTCGCGCGCCAAGCCGCGGGTCATCCCCGCCACGGCGGCCTTCGTCATGCTGTACAGGCTCATGCCGGCGAAGCCGCTGGCATCCGCGTTCACGCTGCCGATCGTGATGATGCGGTCGCCCTCGCCCATCTCCGGCGCGGCGGCCTGCACGGCGGCGAAGACGGCGCGGACGTTCACGGCGACCATCCGGTCGAACTCGTCGAGCGTGAAGGCATCGTAAGGCTTGACGTCGAGCAGGCCGGCGTTGTTGACGAGGATGTTGATGCGGCCGAGCTTCGCCGCCGCCTCGGCGACGGCGCGCTTGACCGCCTCGCCGTCGGCTCCGTCGGCGCGAAGAGCCAGCGCCCGGCCGCCGCCGGCTTCGATGTCCTTCGCGAGGCGATCCGCTTTTTCTTGCGCGCTGGCATACGTAAACGCGACGGCCGCGCCTTCTTCCGCAAGCCGTCTTGCGATGGCCTCCCCGATGCCGCGGGAACCACCCGTCACGAAAGCGACCTTGCCCGTAAACTTACCGTTTGTTTTCATCGTCATTATCGATCTCTCCTTGTAGGTGGAATGGTTGAATGGTGGACGGATGCAACACGCTAAAAAGCCTGTCGTCGCTTGTTCCGCATTACGCAAAATCGGGAATGAACGTTCCGGAAATAAACAAAAAAATAAAGGCCAAGGCGGCGAAACGATTTTAGGGAATGATCGTTCCGGAAAAGCGCAAAAAAAATCAACGCAGAAAATGCAGCGTCACCGCCACGATATTATCCAGCGCTTGACGATCCGAGGTTACGGCCGACACCGTAATGCCGTGCCGCGCGTTGACGAGAAATTGCGCCAAAGCGCGCAAATCCGGACTGCCCTTCAATTCCCCGTTGGAAGCCGCCCGCGCAAGCAGCTGATAGAAGGCCCGCTCGCTGCCCGCCGCTTCGGCTTGAACCCGGCTCTTCACTTCGGGATGGCCGCACATTTCGAGCGAAGCGCTGACCATGAGGCAGCTCTGCGGCATGTTATGCGCGATGAGCCTGTCGAAGAACGCAAGCAGCAGCTCCTTCGCCGTCCCTTTCCCGTAAAGGATCCCGGTCAGGTCCTGCGCTTGGTCCCCGTAACGGTCCAGCGCCACGAGATACAGATCCTTCTTGCTGCCGAACGTTTCGTAAATGCTGCTCCGGCTTAGGCCGGTCGCGTCCACGAGATCCTGCATCGACGCGCCTTCGTAGCCTTTCTCGCGAAAGACGCGCATCGCCTTCTCGATCGCGTCGTCGATGTTGAACGTTTTGTTTCTTGCCATCGTTGATCATCCCCTGGTTCGTATCGTAACCCAACGCGAAACGAAAAGCAAGGTTTTTTCGGAACGATTGTTCCGTTTATTTATCCTTCGATCGGACGAATAACCGAAACGCCGGCAGGCATAATAAGGCCGTTGTTAAATCAAAGGAGGAAAATTCATCCATGCAATTCACGAACGCGTCTTGGAGCCAATCCCTGCACCAGTGCGAGCAAATCATCCAGCAGCTGGTGAACCAGACCCAGCAAGCCAGCCAAAACTATCAACTGCTGCTGCAGCAGGAGCAGCAAAACGCGCAGCAGCTCGAACAGCTGGCGCAGCGCGAGCAGCGCGCCGCGCAAATCGTCCAAACCGCGCTGCAGGGCCATCAAACGGCCATCCAGCAGCTCCAGCACGTAGCGGAGCTCTGCCGCCAGGCCGAGCAGCTCGCCATGACGCAGCCGGGCTCCCAAAGCCTGCAGCAGCCGGTTCAGAGCTTCGGCATGACCCCCTACCAGCAGCAGATGCACGGCTACCAATCGATGCACTAACGCGCAAACCGGAAAACGGCAGAAAGGCAAGGACCCCCGCGCTCGCGGGAACCCTTGCCTTTCTTGTGATTGCGCCGAGTACGCGCTATAAGACCCGTTTGATCTCGTAATAGCGCACGATCAATTTATCGAGCTTTTCCGACAGCCGAAGCAGGTCCTCGTTCACGGCGGCGAACGAACGTTCCATGCGGTTCAGCTCCTGCCGGGTGCCGTTGATTTCGTCGATCACGTCGAGCAGCTCGAACGGTCGAATCTCCGTGGACTTCGCGAAAAACAACTCCTTTCCGGAGGGCGGCATCGAATCTTGACGCCATTGTCGTTTTGTCGTTCCATCATCGATAGCGGAGTATGCGCCTGGTGTCCTACAAAGTTATTACCACCGTATCGCAGGAAGTAAACAGAATGTATCATTATATTTGGATAGTTGGAAAACTTTATTGCGCCTCCGCGGCCGCCATGATATGATACTGCTTGTCTTGCGGCGCGGAGCCGTGGTGTAGAGGCCTAACATGCCTGCCTGTCACGCAGGAGACCGCGGGTTCGAATCCCGTCGGCTCCGCCATTTCATAGTTCGAACGACCTGAGCAGGAGCTTGCCTCCCTGCTCATTTTTTGCATCCGAAGGAGGCCGCGCTCATGATGAGAGGACGATTCGCCCCGACGCCCTCGGGGCTCATGCACGTCGGCAACGCCCGCACCGCGCTGCTCGCCTGGCTGCAGACGCGCAGCGCCGGCGGGACGTTCCTCATGCGCACGGAGGACGTCGACACGGCCCGCTCCCGCGCGGAGCTGGCCGAGCAGGCGCTGGCGGACCTGCGCTGGCTCGGCTTGGACTGGGACGAAGGGCCGGACGTCGGCGGCCCGTACGGTCCCTACACGCAGAGCGAACGGTTGGACCGCTACGAGGAAGCGCTCGCCGCGCTGGAGCGCGCCGGCCGGCTGTACAGCTGCTTCTGCAGCCGGGCCGATCTGGCCGCCGTCGCGAGCGCGCCGCACGGGCTCGGCAGCGAAGGCGCGGCCTACCCGGGCACCTGCCGCGCGCTGACGCCGGCGGAGCGCGCGGAGCGGCGGCTGCGCAAGGAGCCGTCGCTCCGGTTCGCCGTCGGCGCGGCGCCCGTCCGCTTCGACGACGCCGTCGCGGGCCCGCAGGCGTTCCCGCCGGGCGCGGGCGGCGACTTCATCGTCAAGCGGGCCGACGGCATGATCAGCTACCAGCTGGCGGTCGTCGTCGACGACGCCGCGATGGGCATCACCGACGTGCTGCGCGGCGCCGACCTGCTCGACTCCGCGCCGCGCCAGTTGCGGCTCTACGAGGCGCTCGGCCTGAGGCCGCCCCGCTTCGCCCACGTTCCGCTGCTGTTCGGCTCCGACGGCAAGCGGCTCGCCAAGCGGCACGGCGGCATTTCGCTCGCCGCCCTGCGGGATGCCGGCGCCGCGCCCGAGCAGGTCGTCGGTTGGCTGGCGCATGTCAGCGGGCTCGCCGACACGGACGAGCCGGTCCCGGCGCGGGAGCTGATTCCGCGCTTTCATCTCGGCCGCGTGCCCGCGGAGAACGTCGTCGTCACGGACGAGATGCTCCGCCGGCTGCTTCGCGAGTAGCGCTCCTCTTTCTCTTTTCTCCTTCTTCTTCTCCATAACCGCGCAGAAACCGCGCGAACGGCGAACAAGCCGCCTTCGGTCGGGAAGGCGGCTTGCCGCATCGGCCGTTCCCTGAGCAGGGCCGCCGTCCTCCCCTTAGCGGGAGGCTTTTTTCGTTTTCGCGCGTCTTAGCCGTTGCCGCCGTTGTTCGGCCGCATCGCCTTCGCGCCGCTGTCTTCGGCCAGCTTCTCGCCGTATTGGTCGAGCCGCCCCGGATGGGATTCCGGCCCTCTCCGCTTCGGCTTGTTGTTTCTGCCCGTCATGCTAATCACCCCCGTCTCCGATAAGATGGGCCCGAAGCACCGGTTTCATGCACGCCCGAAGCCCGCCTCTCCCGCTCCTCCCCGGCTGCCCGCGCGCATAGAAGAAACAAGGCCGGGGCATTCTGAAAACAGTCATTTCATGGAAAAGGGGGCGGCGGCGTTGAAAGCGGGCGATCAAGCGGTGGAGCGGCTCAAGCAGGAACTGGGCACGTCCCCGGACTTCAACTGTCAGCCGGTCCCGATCGGCGGCGAGACGGCCGTCTACTGCCTGTACCTGGCCTCCATCACGCAATGCGCCATGATCGAGGAGCAGATTCTGAAGCCGCTCTTGGAAGCGCGGACGCGCCTGGCCGGCGAACCGGCTTTGGACCCGGAACGGCTGTCCGACTATATTCCGATCGCCCGGAAGTCGCTCGGCGGAGGCGTCCGGGAAGCGGCCAAAAACCTCCTGGACGGCCAATGCCTGCTGCTGACGGCGGGAACGGCGGCCTTCTTGAGCTGCGACGTGGCAAGAAGCGATTACCGCGCCGTCGCGGAGCCCGAGACGGAAGCCGTCATCCGCGGACCGCGGGAAGGCTTCGTGGAGGACCTGCAGGTCAACATGGCGCTGATCCGGAAGCGGCTGAAGACCCCGCATCTGGTCTTCGAGCCCTTCGTCATCGGCACGGAAACGGCGACGAACGTCTATATGGCGTACCTAAGCAACGTCGCGAACGACGCCGTCGTCGGGGAATTCCGCCGCCGGATCGAGGCGGTGCGGACGGACGGCATCCTGGAAAGCGCTTATATCGAAGAATGGATTCAGGACAAGACGCTGTCCCCCTTCCCGCAGCTGGCCAGCACGGAGCGTCCGGACGCCGTCGCCGCCAAGCTGCTCGAGGGGCATGTGGCCGTGCTGGTCGACGGCTCGCCGATGGCGCTGGCCGGCCCGCTGACGTTCTTCCAGCTGTTCTCCTCGCCGGAGGACTATTACCAGCGCGCGGATATCGCGACGCTGCTGCGCTGGCTGCGCATGTTCGCGTTCGTCCTGTCCATCTTCGTCCCTTCCCTGTACATCGCGATCGTCAGCTACCACCAGGAGCTGCTGCCGACGCAGCTGCTCATCAGCCTCGCCGCGCAGCGCGAGGAGGTGCCGTTTCCCGCCGTGATCGAAGCGCTGATCATGTTCATCACCTTCGAGATTCTGCGGGAGGCGGGCCTGCGCATGCCCCGCATCGCGGGCCAGGCGATCTCGATCGTCGGGGCGCTCGTCATCGGACAGGCCGCGGTCGAAGCCGGCTTCGTGACGGCGGCCATGGTCATCATCGTGTCGCTGACCGCCATCTCCAATTACATCTCGCCGATGTACGGCTTCGGCATCGCCCAGCGGATCGTCCAATTCGTGTTCATGCTGCTGGCCGGGGTCATGGGCTTGTTCGGCCTGCTCTGCGGCGTCTTCGTCCTGTTCATCCACCTGGTGTCGATCCGGTCGTTCGGGGTCCACTACATGGCGCCGCTCGCGCCGATGATGCCGTCCGACTTCAAGGACACGCTCGTCCGGCTGCCGCGCAAATTCATGCGCGGCCAGCCCCGGGAATTCAAAGCGAAAAACAACACAAGGTGAGCGCATGAAACCGATAACCGTCCTTCTCTGCCTGCTGCTCTGCCTTCCGCTCTGCGCGGGCTGCTGGGATATGAAAGAAATCAACGAGCTGGCCATCGTCAATCTCGGAGCGGCCGACAAGGATCCCGAGACCGGGAAGATCACGGCGTACTACCAGGTGATCAATCCGAGCTCGCTCTCCAACCGGCCGGGCGCCGACAAGGCCGCGGTCTATACGTTCAAGTTCGAGGATTACAGCCTCGGCCGGTTCACCAAACAGACGACGACGCTGATGCCCCGGCGCCTGTTCATGCCGCACATGCAGGTGCTCATCCTCTCGGAACGGTACGCGAAGCAGGGCATCGAGGACATGATCAATTTCGTCGAAATGAGTCCCGACCGCCGGACGAACATCCTCTTCCTCGTGGCGGAGAGCCCCGTCGAGACGATCCTGAACAGCTTCTCGCCGCTCGAACGGATGCCGGGGCGATATATCCGGTCGCTTCTCGACCTGTCGAACAACGGCTACGGCTTCGGCACGCCGGAGCCCATCCGGGTGAAAAACCTCGTCATCGGCTTGTACCGCAAGCAGGCGATGGTCGTCCCGTTGATCCGGTATACGTCGCCGCGTCCCGCGGAGGTCACGGACCGCTTGGAGGACGTGAACATCCGCAAGCAATCGTTCCTGTTCGCGGGAGGAGCCGTGCTTCTGCAGGGGCGCATGGTCGGGAAGATCGATTTCGACGAGAAGGAATTCTATTTCATCCTGAACAAGGACGTCACGAGCACCCTCGTCACGCTCCGGGTAGGCGGCGGCAACGTGGACGTCGAAGCCGACGGGATACGGGTCAAGCGCCGCTTCCGCGCCGGCGGCGCCGAGTACCGGCTGCGCGCGGATCTGCGGATCGTCAACAACGAGCAGTCGGCCGCCGTGACGATCCGCAACATGCGGGAGGTCGAGCAGGCGTTCGACCGCTATTTCGAGCGCAAAGCGGACGCGCTGTTCCGCTTAAGCGCGGACAAGGGCTGGGACCTGCTCGGCCTGCAGGATCACGGCGTGAAGGATTGGCGATCGGCGAAGGTGACGTTCGACATGCGGTCCGAAACCTCTTCCGTCGGCAATACGAACGGACCGCTGCGGTCCGAAGGGAGGAACTGAACGTGGAGCAAGCACGGCTGAGCGCGTGGCAGATGTTCCTGGTCACTTTTTATTTCACGACGGGAACGACATGGATCGTGCTGACCGGCCCGGTCATCGGCGACGCCAAGCAGTACGCCTGGCTCGTCTGCCTCGGCGCGCTGGCCTACGGCATCCTGCTCGCGCTGTTGTGGCTGTACTTGTCGAGCCGCTACCCCGGCAAGAGCCTGGTGGAAATCGCGGTCGCCGCGCTCGGCCGCTGGGCCGGCGGGGTCATCGCGCTGTTCTACGTCCTGTACTTCGTGCAGATCGCGTCCTGGGTCACCCGGAACCTAGGCGACTTCCTGCATACCAACATGATGCCGCAGACGCCGGTCGCCTTCTTCAGCATCATGGTGCTGTTCACGTGCGCCTACGCCGTCGTCAAGGGCATCGCCTCCATCGCGATGGTGTCGGAGCTGCTGACGCCCTACCTGCATCTGGCCTACTGGGTGCCGATTCTCGTCGCGCTCCGGCAGTGGGATTGGCAGAACTTTCACGAAAGCCATATCGGGTCGTTCGCCGCCGCGATCGCCCGGACGAATTACGCCTTCGCTTTCCCGTTCATGGAGACGGTGGCGCTCATGATGCTGTTTCCGTACGTGCAGAAGCGGCTCAACACCTCGTACATCCTGGGCATCGCCGCGAGCGGCCTCAGCCTGGCGCTCAGCGTGCTGGCGAACATCGGCATCCTCGGGGTCAATCGCGGCTCGCGCCTGATCTACCCGGTATTCATGCTGTTTCGCGAAATGCAATTCGCCAGCTTCCTGGAGCATCTGGAAACGTTCCTCGCCATCAACGTCCTGTTCATCGTCTGCCTGAAGCTGAGCATCCTGTTCTACTGCGCCTTGCTCGCGATCTGCCAGCTGTTCCGCGTCAAGCGGCGGGAGGTCGTGGCCTTCCCGCTGATCTGGATCTTGTCCGCCTATTCCCTGCTGTTCCACAACGTCATCGAGAACATGGAATGGGTGCAGAAGTATTTGTTCACCTATTATTTGCTGTACGCCGTCGTCTTCCCGCTCCTCCTGCTGGCCGCGGCTTGGCTGCGGAAGGCGGGAGCTCCCGGGGCTATGCTGACCCCTCGGACGGAATAGCGCGTACGCCTGCCCTAAGCAAAGCTAAAAAAGCGGCAGACCGGGAGCGCTGCCTCCGGTCTGCCGCTTGCTTAGGCCTGCATAGGCCTGCTTAATCCTCTTCGCTCCATACCGGCGCCAGCCGGTACGCGTTCAGCACGGGCAGCGCCGCCGCGCCGTCCCCGTAGACGGCGAGTCCCTCGCTGTCCTCGCGGAACGGATAGACGCGGCCGGACAGCGCGGTCCGCTCGTTCACGATCACTTCCACCGTCGAACGGTCCAGGAAGACCCGGATGTCGAAGCGCCCGGACGCGGACGCCGGCAGCGGCGCCTCGAGCGGAAACCGGTGCATCGCGGCGTCGCCGTTCATGCGTTCGCGAACGAGCCGCACGACGCCCGCCGCGCGGTCGAATTCCAGCGCGCATTCCTCTTCGCCGTTCGGAGAACGGAAGAAGCGGATGCCCCATGCCGCGTTTGGCCCCGTCTCGGCGGTCAGCTCCAGCTCGATCGCCTTGCCGGACACCGGCAGCGCCCGCTCGCCGGAGAGCGGCTCGGCCGAACCGAGCTCGGCCCGCTCGCCCCGGAGCCGTTCCAGCTCCGGGATCGGCCGGATCAGCAGCTCGCCGGTCTCCGGATCGAGGCGAAGGATGCGCGGCACCGCCTGAACGCCGGCCCAGCCTTCGATGGCCGCGCTCTCGCCCCTTCCGCTCTCGGGCATCCAGCCCCACATGATGCGCCGGCCCTGCTCGTCCTCGAACGACGTCGGCGCGTAATAGCCGTCCAAATGGCCGTAATCGAGGATGCCCTCGGTCTCCGTCACGAACGCGAAATCATCTCTCAGCGTGCCGGTCCGGTACGGAATGCCGCGCCCTTGCGGCGAATACGTCAGCACCCATTTGCCGTCCAGACGGAAGAAGTTCGGGCATTCCCATACCTTGCCTTCGCCCTTCGCCAGCACGTTCAGGAACGTCCACGAGAGAAGGTCGGGCGAACGATAAATCGTCACGCAGCCTTCGCCGCCCAGCGATCCGCCGGTCACCATGTACCAATCGCCGTCCATCCGCCAGACGTAAGGGTCCCGCCATTCCTTGATCGTCAGGTCCCCGTGAATCGATCCGGCCAGCACCGGGTTGGCGTCCGGCTTCCGCCAGTTCGTCCAGTCCGCGTCGCCGAAGGCGATCCACTGCTCGGCGCCCGACTCGGAGCCGCGCTCCGGCCCGATGCTCGTGTAGATCAGCGCCGGGCGGCCGTCCTGCATGACGGCGCAGCCGGAGAAGCAGTGCGCTTCGCCCCGCTCCGGCGACGGATGGAGCGCCATCGGAAGCCGCTCCCAATGCACGAGGTCGAGGCTCTTGGCGTGACCCCAATGAATGTCGCCCCACTTGTCCCCGTTCGGATTGTATTGATAAAAGAGGTGATACACCCCGCCCGCCTGGATCGGACCGTTCGGGTCGTTCATCCAGTTGCGTTCGGGCCGAAAATGGTAGGTCGGTTTCAAGCCGTGCACGAATATGACAACTCCTCTCCCCAACTCGAAAGGCGCCGGCGGCGCCGTCTTACACGATCTCCGCCAAAAACCGCTCGTACGCGGCGATCGCCCGGTCCATCCGCGCGTTCAGCGCCTCGTCGATCGTCTGCAGCTCCGGCCGCGACCGGAAATACGCGATCGACTGCCGGATGCCGCGTTCGAAGTTCGTCGTCGCCAAGTAGCCCGGCACGAACGTCTTGATCTTGCGGTTGTCGACCACGTAGCTGTTGCTGGCATCGCCGAACAGCCCCGCCCGGAATTCGGGCAGAAACCGGGAGATGCACTCGGACGTCATATGGACGGCCCGCGGCTCCGCGTCCACGGCCCGGCCGATGGCGGCGAGGTATTGATTCCACGTCTTCACTTCGTCCGACGTGATATGGAACGACTGGCCGAGCGTCTGGTCGTTGCCGAGCAGCCCCACCAGCCCCTTGGCGAAGTCGGTGTTGTGCGTGATCGTCCAGAGCGACGTGCCGTCGCCGGGCACGATCACCGGCTTCCCCCGCAGGATGCGGTCGATCAGCGTCCACGGATGCGCGCCGCTCGCGACGGCGAACGGAATCGCGGTCTCGCCGTACGTATGCGAGGGGCGCACGATCGTCGCCGGAAAGCCCGTGTCGCGGTATGCCCGAAGCAGCCGCTCCTCACAGGCGATTTTGTCGACGGCGTAGTCCCAGCCGGGATTATGCTGCGGCGCGGACTCGTCGAAGACGTAATGGCTCGGCGGGCGCTGGTACGTCGCGACCGTGCTGATGAAGATATATTGGTTCGTCTTGCCCGCGAACAGCCGAACGTCGCGCTCGATGTCTTCGGGCTTGAAGGCGATCCAATCGACCACCGCGTCGAAGCGCATGTCCGACAGCAGCTCGCGCATGGCAGGCTCGTCGTGGATGTCGCCGAGGAGGATGCGCGCGCCCGCCGGCACGCGCGCCCCCCGGTTGCCCCGGTTCAGCAGATAGAGCTCGACCCCCTGCCGTACCGCGAGCTCCGAAGCGGCCGTGCTGATCAAGCCGGTTCCGCCGATAAAAAGAACTTTCATGATGGCAGCGTTCCCCTTTCCGCGCGATTGGCCGCGCGCTACTCGTCGTCGAAGACGCTCGCCGGGTACCCCGCTCCGAACGGCGCGTCCGGCCGCTCGTATTCGCCGGCCAGATAGCGGCGGACGGGCGTCGCCCGCGCCAGGTAATCCGGGTCGTTCGCGAACCGGTCGGAGAACCGGACCCACGGCGGACTATAAATATAATGCATGGTATAGCGGTCGTAATCGCCGTCGTGCGCGTAGGTGCGGTGCCAGACGGCGTTGTGGAACAGCAGCACGGAACCGGCCGGCGCGCAGATGACATGGCCGATCGGCAGGTCGCCCTTCTCCTTGCGGAGGTCGGGCGGCAGCGGCACCTGCGCCCGGTGGCTGCCCGGGATCATCTCCATGTTGCCCATGCGGGGCAGGGATTGATCGGTCAGCAGATACGACGCCCGCAGCTGCAGCAGCGGAATCGGATAGCCGAGCTTCTTGAAATCGTACGCGCCCGAGCCGTCCTGATGCCAGCCGCCGAAGCCGCCGAACGCCGGCTGCTTCGTGCACCAGGCGGATTGCAGAATGAAGCGGTCGCCGTACAGCGCCCGGACCTTCGGCAGGACGGACGGATGATCGACCAGCGCGTCGAGCGCCGGCTCCGTCTCGAAGCCGCGGCCGACCTGGGCCCAGCCTTCCGTGCCTTCCTTCTCGTGCAGACGGACGGACGCTTCGAGGCACGCCTGGACCTGATCGGCGGTCAAGACGTTCGGAATGACGAGATACCCCCAGGATTCGAACATGAACCGGTCAAGCTCGGTGAATGCGCCGGGCTCGGAAACAGCCTGAAGTCCTTGATGCGGTTCAGCAGCCATGCGGACAACCTCCCGTTATCATGAATTGAGAACTGGCTGTGGGCGCCGACCGGCAAGCTTGCTTCTTCGTGGACGTACGAGGTCAGCGCGGACAGAGGATTGCTGCGCCGTCGGAAGGGCAGCCGAATCACCTCCAAACGCGTTCGGTCAACCAGAATATATCATACATATATAATATGTACAATAATACAAATTTGACGAGCTCGCACAGGCTTGAAGACCGCTGCCGCGTCCGTCCGCCACCCCGGAGAAGAGGGCCGGACGAGAGGCGGAGTTGCCGAAGCGCCGTCATTAAAGGACGCGCTCTCCGGGTTGTAAGGGCTTTTTTAATGAAGCGCGAAAAGGCGCCCGCCTTCCCGGTGCATCAGCGCGCCGTCGTCTCGCCGATCTCCCGCCGCCGCTCCAAATGCGCCAGATGGCGTTCGCCCCGCGCGTCCATAGCCACGGGTACGCGGCGGAGACGACCCGCGCGGCGAAGGACGAATTCTTCCCGCGTTACGCCGCGTACATGAACCGCTTCCTCGCCATGCGCGGCCGGGGCGGCGTCGACCGGCAGGACTTCGAACGGATGGCCGGCCCGGAGACGGCGCTCGCCGTGGGCAGCCCGCAGCAGATCTTCGAGAAGATGCTGCATCAGCGGGAGCTGTTCGGACACGACCGCCATATCGTCCAGCTGGACATCGGCGGCATGCCGTTCGCCCGAGTCGCGAAGGCGATCGAGCTGCTGGCGGCCGACGTCGCGCCCGCCGTGCGTCGTGCCGCGGCCGCGAAGTAAGGGCCGCCGAGAAAGCAAGCGTCCGGCGCCGACCCGATGAGGGAAGGCGCCGGACGCTTGCCGCTTGCGGCTGCCAATGCGGTCAGCCGTTGCGGTAATGCCGGATTTTGTCCGCGTACGCCGCCGCCAGCTCCCGGGCCGCCTGCTGCGATTCCGCGTTCGTGTATACCTGGAAGATCGGCTCCTCGTTGTCGGGAAGGATGAGCGTCCAGCCCTGATCGTGGAAGATTTTGAGCCCGTCGATCATCTCGACGTCCTGTCCCTTCGTCTCCTCCATCAGGAAGCGCATCACCTTGCCCTTCTCCGTCCACGGGCAGTCGACCTCCTCCTTGAACAGCGCGAAGCTCGGGATCGTCGCGACCAGCTGCGACAGCGACAGGCCCAGCTCCGCGAGCGTCGCCATGGCGTGCACGACCGTGTAGATGCCGTCCGCGTACGCATGGAAGCCGTTATGCTGGCAGCTCTCCAGCAGCGAGCGCGTATCCGCCTTCGAGCGGACCGCTCGCCGGCCCTGCCGCTCCGCCAGCAGCTCCGCCGTGCCCGGGAAGTGCACCGGCACGCGCACGATCTCGTCGGCCGAGGTCCGCAGCCGGATCATCAGCTGCAGCATGTGCAGCAGCTCGTCCGACGCGACGCCGCCGCGCTCCGTGACCAGCTCGAGCCGCTCGCCGTTCGCGTCCAGCAGAACGCCGAAGTCCGCTTCGTTGTCGCGGACCCAGCGCGCCAGCTCGGCCGCCGTCGAGACGACGCCGTTCAGCTGGATGACGCGGCAGCCCAGCTCGTGCAGCAGCTCCGGCAGCACTTGGTTCAGGTTTTGGCCGTTGTACACCGTCACGACCTTGAAGGAGCGCTTCGCGACGAGGCCGGCGTCGACCGATTCCAGCAGATCTTTGCGGTAGAGGGCGCCGGCATGCGGGGAGGTCCGTTTGCGGCCCAGCTTGTCCCGCTTGATCAGGCGGCGGTCCTCCTGCACGAACGCGTTCTCGATCTTCCGCTCCGCCGCCTTCGGAATCGGCAGGCCCTGCCCGTCCAGAAACTCGATGACGAGCTGATCCTCGCCGTCCGCATCCGACACCCGGATGTAAATGCCGGCGGCGCAGTCCAGATGGCGCGTCGCGTAGCGGGTGATGGAGGACGTCACCGCGCCGAAATCGTACGTATGGATGCCGGAGGCATGCAGGCCGGTCGCGAACGTGTCCGCGATCAGCTCGGCGAAGGGCGCCGCGTCGCGGCCGATGCCGACCGTCGATCCCATCGCGAGCGAAGACGCGAGCGCGGTCGCCAGCCGGTCGACGAAGCCCGTCGTCATCGTGACGTTGCAGACGCCTTTGACCCCGCGCCGGCCGAAAATCGTCTTGGCGGCGCGCTCTTCCACGATCAGCGAATGCTTCAGCACGGCGTTGTCCTCGACCGATTTGTCCGGGAAAATTTTCACGCCGGGCTGCACGATGCTGTTCACGCCGATGCTGCAGTGGTCGCCCAGCACGGCGCCTTCCTTGACCGACGCGCCGTAGCCGGCGAGCACGTTCCGGCACAGCGTGGCGCCGACGATCTCCACCTGCCGGTCGAGCACGTTGTTGCGCCACAGCACCGCCCGGTCCAGGGCGACGCCGTCCATGAGGATGGAGCCCGCGCCGACGACGGAATGCGCCGACACCGAGGCGCCCCGGCCGACCGACGCGTGGTCGCCGATAAACGCCGGTCCGATCACCGAGGCCGTCGGATCGATCAGGGCGTGCTCGCCGGCCCAGACGCCGGGCGCGACTTCCCGTCCGGCGATCGCGACGTCGACCTTCCCCTCCAGCATGTCGAACTGGGTTTGGCGGTACTGCCCCAGGTTGCCGATATCGGACCAGTAGCCTTCGGCCACATACCCGTACATCGGCCGGCCGCGCTTCATGAGCGCCGGGAACAGGTCTTTGCTGAAGTCGACTTCCCGTCCGCTCTCCATATAGCCGAAGATCTCGGTATCGAGAATATAGATGCCGGTATTCACCGTGTCGCTGAACACTTCGCCCCAGCTCGGCTTCTCCAGGAAGCGGACGATCCGCCCCGCGGGATCCGTCATGACGACGCCGAACTCCAGGGGGCTGTCCACCTGCGTCAGCACGAGCGTCGCCACGGCCTCCTTCTCGCGGTGGTACGCGATCGCCCGGGTCAGATCGAAATCCGTCAATGCGTCGCCGCTGATGACGATGAACGTCTCGTCGAGGAACGCTTCGGCGTTCTTGACGCTGCCGGCCGTGCCGAGCGGCGAATGCTCTTCGAAGTAGTGCAGGCGCACGCCGAAATCCGAGCCGTCGCCGAAATACTGGCGGATCGCCTCCGGGATGTACTGCACGGTGACCGCGATGTCCGCGATGCCGTGCTTCTTCAGCAGCTCGATCGTGTATTCCATGACCGGGCGGTCCAGCAGCGGTACCATCGGCTTCGGCGTGTTGCTCGTGAGCGGGCGAAGACGGGAGCCTTTGCCGCCCGCCATGATGACTGCTTTCATCGCGATCCCTCCGTCGGTTCGATTGCGGCAGCCGCTTCCCGGCTGTAGTACAGCTGCGATTGCTCGCGCAGCACGCGGCGGTATACGGCCGCCGTCCGTTCGGCGATCGCGCCCCAGTCGTACACGGTCGCGGCTTTGCGCAGCGCGTTCGCCGCCATCGCCGCGGCGTTGTTCTCGTCCCGCAGCAGCAGGATCAGCCGGGACGCCAGGGAATGCGCGTCCCCGGGCAGCGCCGTGTAGCCGTCCTCGCCGTCCGCGACGATCTCCGCCAGGCCGCCGGTGCCGGATACGACGACCGGCACGTTCGCCGCCATCGCCTCCAGCGCCACGATGCCGAACGGCTCGTACAGGCTCGGGAACGCCGCGGCGTACGCCGCGCGAAGCAGCCGGTTGCGCGCCGCGTCGTCGATGAAGCCGGCGAAGAGCACCTTGTCCCCGATGCCGAGCTCGGCCGCGCGGGCGCGCAGCTCCTCCTGCATCGGTCCTTTGCCCGCGATGACGAATTTCGCGTCCGGACAGGCCGCGAGCACCTCCGGCGCGCTTTCGAGCAGCACGTGCACGCCCTTCTCCCGCACGAGCCGCCCGACGAAAAAGACGATTTTCTCGTGCGGCAGGGCGAAGGCCGCGCGATCGGCGGACCCGTCGTCCGCGGCTTGGACGAGCGCCGGCTCGACACCGTTCGGAATGACGTCGAGCTTGTCCGCGGGCACGGAGAACAGCTCCCTAAGCTCCCGCTCCATGGCATGGCTGCACACGATGACCCGCCACGCCTCGTAGGACAGCTCCCATTCCCGGTGGTGGATCGTGCGCTGCAGCCATGTCCGGATGCCCTGGTTCCGCCCGTGCTCGGTCGCATGGACCGTCGCGACGAGCGGCAGCCCGAAGCGGTGCTTCAGCGTCTTGGCCGCCTGGTGCACGAGCCAGTCGTGGGCGTGGACGACGTCGAACGCGGCGCCGTCCGCGATCAAGGCGGCGACGTAGTCGGCCATGGCGAGATTCAGCTGGAAAATCCAATCCATGAACGGCAGCCCTTCATGCTGGTACGTCCGCAGCCGGTGCACGCGGACGCCGCCGTCCCGTTCGTACGCCGGGCGGCCGTCCGCATGGCAGGTGACGACGTGGACTTCGGTTCCCTGCTCGGCCAGCTTGCGGCCGAGATCATAGACATGTCTGGACAAGCCGCCGACGACGAACGGCGGGTACTCCCAAGCGAGCATGAGCACCCGGAGCGCCCGTCCCGAAGATGCCGGCACCCGCGCGTCGAACGTCCGGACTTCGGCGCCGGACGCGTACAGCCGATAATCGAGCGCGGGGAACGCCGCGTCGCGCCGTTCGATGCCGTGCAGCCAGCGCTCGTCGATGATGCCGCCCCGCAGCATGCAGCGAAGCGTGCGGAAACGCCCGGCGTGGGCGTCGAAACGGCGCTCGGCATCGTCCTTCGTGCCGGCGTCGCCCATCCGCAGCGCGAGATCGCCTTCCTGGGCGAGCAGCAGCTCGCGCGCGGCCTGGTCGAGCGCCCGGCGGACGAGTCCCCGCGCGTCCGCGTGCCGGTCGGCCAGCTCGATCATCTGCGCTTCCATTTCGTGCAGCCGGCGGTAAATCCATTGGTTGGCGCCGTTCAGCCACGCGTCGCCGTAGCCGCCGCTTCCGGCGCTCGCGAACGACGGGCGGCATTCCTCGTACCGCGTGCCGGCCTGCGCCTGCAGATACGCGCCGGGCGAAGTCGGCGCGAGCGGGCCGCCCGCTTCGGCGAGCGTCCGGCACAGCCGGTCCAGCCGCGCCGCGCCGCCAAGCCGCCAGGACGCGGACAGGAGGTCGAAGCAGGCGGTGACGACCGGCGCCTTGCCGGTCCCCGGCTGTGCCGCCTCCGCCCGTCCGGCCCATGCGGCGGCGAAGTCTTCGCGGTCCGTCTCGGGATCCCGCGCGAACGCGAGCATGCCGCCGGGCGTCCGGACCGGCGCGTGAAGACCGCCGGCCGGCTGCGGGTCGGCGTACCGGAACGAATGGGCCTCGACGATGAAATAGCCGAGCCCGCATTCCCGCAGCACGCGGTCGAGTCCGTCCGCGTAGCCGCCTCCCGGCAGCCAGACGCCGGCCGGCGCGGAGCCGAGCAGCGCGGCGTGCGCCCGGACGGCGGCGCCGATCTGCGCGCGGAGCGCCTGCTCCGTTCGGAGATAAGGCAGGAAGGCATGCGTGGCGGCGGACGTCAGCAGCTCCAGGCGGCCCGCGTCCGCCAGCGCCTTGAAGCCGGCGACGAGACTGCCGCCGTATGTATCGGTCAAGCGCGTCCGGGCTTGGCGGAGCTTGTCCGCCTCTTCACGGACGAGCGGTTCTTGCTCCGCGAGTCGGATCAAACGGTCCAGATGCGCGAGATAACGCGCTTGCAGCGACGGATCGGAGAGCATGGCGAGCAGCGTCGGCGACAGCGCGAGCGCGAGCCGCCCCGGCACGCGGTCGCGGGCAAGCCCGTCCAAGACTTCCAGCAGCGGGAGCATGACGTCCGTCGCCGCTTCGAACAGCCGGCGCTCCTCCGCGCTGCCCTCGGGCTGCGCCTGCGGCGCGAACGGCAAATGGGCGTGAAGCACGATCGAAAGGGATCCTTTTTCCACAAGCGCCTTCCTTTCCATGGTCGAGTCGTATAGGTGCGATGCGATCGATCTCCGCCCGCGGCGTCCGCGGGAAAGGCGCGTCAACGCCGAAGCCGCTCGTGCAGGGCCGGCGTCTCCGCCGTGCCGGAACGAAGCACGGCGACGAACCGGCCGTCCAAAGCCGTCGTGCCGAGATCGACGCAGAAGACGGTTCCGGCGGAGAGTCCGCGCACGAACCAATTGTCCGCGCGCCCGTCGATCCGAACGTCGCGGCAATGGTTCGCGTTGTCTCCGTTGAACGACGTATAGGTCACGTCGTAAACCCGCAGCAGCTTGGGCAGCTCGTCCCACGCGCAGTGGAAATGCTCCTCGATCATCCGGATGCGGCGCTCCGTGAGCGTCCAGTAGACGTACAGCGTGCCGGGGTCCTTCGGCAGCAGGACGAGCCGGTCGTCCTCGTCGCGGGCCGTTCCGCGGTTGGCGTCGGCGGCGTCGTGCCACGCGGCCTCGCCGTCTGCCGGCGCCTGCGCGGCAGCGGCGGCAGCGCTTTCGGCGTAGGCCGCATCGACGATGGCCCGCCAAGCGGACTCGCCGTCGGCCGCCGCCGGGGCGGACAGCGCCGCGGCCTCGCTTGCCGTCCCGGCCGCCTCCGCGAGCGCTTGTTCCGCGTATTCGCTGGCGGCCGGCGCCTCTGCCGAAGCCGCCGCAGCGCCGGCGCCCGGCCCGGCTACCGCCCCGGCTTCCATCGCCGCATCGGCCGCTTCCGCGAGCGCTTGTCCCGCGGCTTCGTCCTCGACCGGCGGCTGCGCGGACGCCGCCGCGGCTTCGTTTGCCGCATGAGCCGCCTCCGCGAACGCTTGGTCGGCAGCCTCGCCGCCGACCGGAGCGGCGTCGACCGGCGCGGCAGTCGGTCCCGCCGCTTCGCCTTCGTCCCCGCCGCGTCCGTTCCTCGTTCCCCCGAGCTTGGCCAGCCGGTATTTCACTTTCCCGATGCTGAGGCCCAGCCTATCCGCGATCGCTTTTTGCGTCAGCCCTTCTTCTTTCAACTTGAGGATCTCGTCCAACACGTGCCGGCCTCCTCCCTTCGAATCGCGGCCGTCGGCGGCTTAACGCCGCCGTCCGCCCGCGTACCTCCGCATTATATAAAGAAGTCGGCGATAAATTGCTCGAAACCTGACACGAAAATAAATTGGGGAGAACGTCCCACCCCTCCGGATGTCCACGCCCATTCCCCCTAAAAGCGCCTATCGGATTCGGGCGCGTTGCCTGCCGGATCGTTGACGCGGCGGCGCCGCGGGGCTGTTTCGGACGGCAATTGCGAACATCGGCATCGCGCCTGAGCCGAGCGACCCACACCCCGCTTTCGAGCCGCTGTCGAACCATAGCCGTTTCCGCGCGGCTTTCGACGGGCGAAGTCGCAAGAAAGCGCAAAAATCCGCAGCCGGGCGCGGCTGCGGATTCCGAAAACGCATGCAGGGTGAACGCTTTTTCCTTAAAAGTTTAAAGTTCCGATCGCCGGCAAAACTCCGGTCGCCGGCGGCAGGGGTAACGCTTCGGCCAAATAAGCCTCCAGCTGATCGAACGTGCCTCCGTAGCCTTCCTCCATCGAAGCGAAGCCGCTTCGGAAGACCCGTTCCTCTTCCGGCGTCGCGTTGAGGGGGCTGCTCTTGAGCCGGATCGTCGTGCGGGCGCCCGCTTCGGCGAACGTGACGCTGTGGAGGATTTCGAGCGGCCAGTCCTCCTCGAACGGCGGACGGACGACGGCGCCCTCCGCGTCGGAGAAGGAATTGACGAACACGATCCGTTCCGGCTCGGCAATGTCCAGGAAACGGAACAAGCCCCCATTTTCATGGCCGTCCGGGGTGCGCATGACGTAATTGAACCGGCCGCCCGGCCGGAAATCGAGCTGCGCGGCGCTGACCGCAAGCCCCTTCGGTCCCCACCACCGCTCCAAGTGCTTCGCCTCCGCCCATACCCGGAACGCCAGCTCGCGCGGCGCGCCGAACGTGCGCGCAACGACGAATTCGTTGGCCGCGGCGCCGGCGGCCCCGTGGTTGTCGCTCATGATCAAACCTCCGTATCTGCGTAATGGATGTAGCCTTCCCGATTAGCTCGGGGTTCTACTTATATATACCTCGAAATTCCTGTCAAGGCATATATCGGACAGGCGGTTATCCTGAACGTCCGCTTTATTCCCGAATCCGATAATCCATGACAAACCTTGTCACGATTGCGGTTTATACTCGACATCAAGCCCCGGCCAAGCGGCTGCGGGCAGCTCACAACTCGCGAAGGAGATGATTCAGCATGACCTATCAAGCTACTCCGTTCATTCTGCTGGACGGCGAGGCGAAGGCCGCGATCGCGTTCTACGCGCGCGCCTTGGACGCGGAGATCGCCTTTACCCAAACGTTCGGCGAGGGACCGGCCGATCCCGGCCACCCCGTCCCGGACGCCGCGAAGGACCGCGTCGCGCATGCCGTCCTGAAGCTCGGCGGCGCCGACCTGTTCGTCGCGGACGCGTTCCCCGGCGCCGCCGGACCGGACGGCGGCCGCGTCCAGGTCTGCCTCACGGTGCCCGACGCCGAGGCGTCGCGCCGGTTCTTCGGCGCGCTTGCCGATGGCGGGCGGATCGTCATGCCGCTTCAGAAGATCCATTTCAGCCCGTCCTACGGCGTGGTAACGGACCGGTTCGGCGTGACGTTTCAAATCTTCACCAGCCGGTAAGGCGCGGGGAAAGGACTACGGGCGGACCGGCGCGCGCGGTCTTTAGGACCGGGCATGCGCGCCGTTCGCACGGCCGAAGCCGGAGCAATCCGGCTTTTTTGATGCAAGCACGGCCCGGCCTCGACGGCCCGGCCGTCCGGAAGGGGAACGCCGACGCATGAAACGACTGAACATTTACGCGATGCTCGCCGGCTTTTCCGTCTTCACCGGCGCATCGTTCGATCTGGCGAAATACACGGCCGGCTATTTCTCGCCGCTCGCCGCCGCGGCGTGGCGGTTCGGCCTGGCCGCTCCGGCGCTGCTCGCTTTGCTCCACGTCACGGAAGGCATCCGCTTCGCTCCCGTCAGGCGGAACGCGCTCGCGTACGCCGCGCTCGGCGTCGTCGGCATCTTCGGCTTCAGCGCGCTGTTCTTCTGGGGCCTTCGCTACACGTCGCCGGTCAACGGCGCGCTGATCATGGCGCTGAATCCGCTGCTGACGTCGGTCGCGGGGCGATTCCTACTGAAGGACCGCATGACGCCCAGGCAGGCCGCCGGACTCGGCGCGGCGCTGATCGGCGTCGCGATCGTCGTCCTGCACGGCTCGCCGGGCGCGATCCGGACGTTGTCGTTCTCCGCGGGCGACCTCCTGCTCCTCGCCGCCAACCTGTGCTGGACCGGCTACGGCGTCTTGGGGCGGCGCCTCGTCCGGGACGGCAGCGCGCTGTCGACGACGGCGTATTCGACGCTCGCCGGCGCGATCTGCCTGATCGCCGCGGCGCAGTTCGCGCCGAGCCCCGCGCCGCTCGAACGCGTGCCGCTTGGCTCCTGGGGCGCCATCGCCTTCATGGCCTTCTTCACGAGCGTGCTCGGCTACTCGTGGTGGAACAAGGGCATGGCGGAAATCGGTGCCGGCCCGACCTCCGTCTTCTTCAACGCGGTTCCGGTCGTGACGATGGCCGTCTCGGTGGCGGACGGCGTGCCGGTGACCGCGGCGCAAGCCGTCGGCGCGCTCCTCGTCCTGTCGGGCGTGTGGACCGCCGCCGCCCCGCTCCCCGCGGGCCGCCGCCGCGGCCGCGCGTCCTGAAGGCCCGCCGATCCGCCGGCACGCGATCGCCGGCTCGCCGCCCGGACGATTACGAATAACGCGCCAGCAGCTCGGTCAGCTTCCGCCGGATCGCTTCCTTCAGCTCTGCGGGCCCGTGCAGCTCGGCTTCGGCGCCGAGCCCGATGAAGAACTCCGCGAAGAACGCCAGGTCGCCGCCCGGCACGTCCGCGTCGATCGTTCCGCTTCCGTCCTCGCGCACGTCCAAGAGCGGCGCGAGCCAGAGCTCGCTCTCGCAGCGCTGCACGCCCGCGCGCGTCAGCCCGGCGCGCAGGCGGACGGGCGCCTCCGGCGCGGAGGCGGCCTTCCGGCTGTCGCGGACGTCGCCCAGCTCCAGCGGCTCCGTGTCCGGATCGGGCGCCGCGGCGCGGATCCGGTCGCACCGGAACACGCGGTAGCCCTGGCGCTCGAAGCAATACGCCGTGCAGTACCAGAAGCCGTTGTTCGCGTACAGGCACACCGGCTGAATCCGCCGGCGTTCCGTGTCCGCTTCCTTCGGCGCGTAGTCGATCGCGAGCGCCTTCCGGCAGACGGCGGCGTCGAGCAGCAGCGCCAGATGCGGCGTCTCGCCCCTGCGCGCCGGCGTCACGAAGTCCACGCGGTCCTTCATCCGGTCGATCCGTTCCCGGACGTCCCCGGGCATGTGCAGGTAAAACTTGCGCAGCGCGGAGGCGGACTCCGTCTCGAACGGCAGCGACGCGTAATGGCGCAGCGCGTGCACGGCGAAGAACATCGCCGCGGCCTCCTCCTCGGTGAACGCGATCGGCGGCAGCACCCGCTCCCGCACGACCTGATACCCGCCGTGCGGGCCGACCTCCGAATAGAGCGGCACCCCGAGCTCGCTCAGCTCCTGCAGATCCCGCAGGATCGTGCGGGTCGACACGCCGAATTCGTCGGCCAGCTCGCGCACCTTGAAGCGCCGCTTCCGGTTCACGGTCATCATCAGTTCCATCAGCCGTTTGGACTTCGGCATGCAGGCCGCCTCCTTTCGTTCGATTGCCCCAATAGCTTATCAGGCGTTCATGACAGTTTCCGTCACCATTATGCGGTACGCTGGACGCGCAAGCAACTTCAACCCGTTAGGAGTGTTCGACGATGGGCAAATTCACCGCCCTTTTCTTCCTCGTCATGTTCATGATCGGCACCGACACCTTCCTCATCTCGCCCCTGATTCCGACGCTGCAGGCCGAATTCGGCGTCTCGACGGGCCATGCCGGCTGGATGATCGGCGCCTATACGCTCGGCTCCGCCCTCTTCGCCTTGATCGCGGGGCCGCTGTCCGACGGCTGGAACCGCCGCACCGTCATGCTGTGCGGCCTGCTCGGCTTCTCCGCGGCGACCGCGCTGTGCGGCTTCGCGGACGGCTTCTGGACGATGTGCCTGCTCCGCTTCCTGGCCGGCGTCAGCGCCGCGTTCACGGCGCCGCAGGTGTGGGCGTCGATCCCGGCCGTCATGCCGGCATCCCGCATTCCGAAGGCGATGGGCGTCGCCTTCTCGGGCCTCGCCGCCTCCCAGGCCTTCGGCGTGCCGATCGGCAGTTGGCTCGCGGCCGCCCATTGGTCCGTCCCGTTCTGGACGATCGGCGCCGCCTCGCTGCTGCTTGCCGCGGCCGTCTTCCGCCTCATGCCGGACGTGAAGCCGGCGGCCGCGCCGCCGGGCGGACGCGCCGCCGGGCGGACGCGCCGCGATCCTGCGCCGGTACGCTCCGCTTGCCGCGAGCGGCCGGGCGAGATCCGGCTTCCTCGCCTACCTGCTGCTCCATCTCGGCAGCGGCGCGTCGCTTGCCTTCGCCGGCAAGTGGATGGCCGACCGCTTCGCGCTGCCGGTCGGCCAGATCGGCACGGTCATGATGTTCCTCGGGCTCGGCACGCTGCTCGGCAGCCTGCTCGGCGCGTACCCGGCCCGGAAGCTGGGCCGCGCGAACGCCGCGGCCGCGGGAATGGCGCCGATCGCCGCGCTGTACGTCCTCGGGCCGCATCTCGGCAGCCTGCCGGCCGCGACGGCGCTCTACCTGCTGATCTTCGCGCTGCTCGGCATGGTCTTCCCCGTCGTCATGGAGGCGCTGACGTCGCTGAACGCTTCCATCCGGGGCACGATCTCCAGCCTGGCCAACGCGACCATGAACGGCGCCAACACGATCGGCGCCTGGATCGCGGGCCTGCTGTACGCGCAGCTCGGCGGCTATGCGGCGATCGGCCTCTTCTCTGCCGTCTGCCTGCTGCTCTCGCTCGGCGCGTTCCTCGCCGGCGGCGTGCTGGCGGAGCGGGCGCCGGCGCGCGGCGGCGAGGCTGCCGCCAAGCCGTAACCCGCGCCGCGCGCCGGCGTGGCGTCACCTTCCGCGGCACGCCATTCCGCGGGCGCGCCAAAAAGCCCCGGGCAAGTTCAAGCTTGCCCGGGGCTTTTTGGCGCGAGAGCCGGCATGCCCGGTCCCGCTCCGCCGCCCGGTCTTCCATCCGCGCGGTCCGCCGGCGCTCCCGGCGTAAGCCGCGCCGCTACAGCCGGCTCTGCCGCCGGTACTCCGACGGCGTCACGCCGATATGCTTGCGGAAGTTTTTGGACAGCACGTGGATGCTGGAATAGCCGTATTTCTCCGCGATCTGCGTGATCGACGCGTCCGACTGGCGCAGGTCGCACTTGATCCGCTGCAGCTTGCGCAGCATCATGTAATGCTTGGGCGAGAGGCCCGTCTCTTCGCGGAACAACGCATAGAACCGGCTGCGCTTCAGGCCGGCCTCCGCCGCGTACCGCAGCAGCTCCCGCTCCTCGAGCTCCTGCCGGCTCGCGACCAGCCGCAGCAGCTCCCGGATGCGGGGATCGCCCCCGCCGCCGACGTCGCGATGCGCCGCCGACAGAAACAACGACAGAAACACCTGAAATTCGCCGCGCCACCGGAGCGTCTCCCCGACGGCATCCCCGCCGCGCTTGCTCGGCGCTTCGAGGAACCGGTCATGGTACGACAGCCACAGCCCCAAGTCGGAGGCCGCGGTCACGGACTCGATCCGCATCGCCGGCTGCTCGTCCATGTACGCCATCACCGGCTCTCCGGGCCCGGCGACGTAATGGAAGAATTCGCCTTCGCCGGCGAACGGGCGGCGCCGCGGCTGCCAATCGAAATAAACCTCCCGATGGATCATGGGGTCTGCCCCGTCCGCCCGCCAGCGATGAACCCGGCCGGCCGGAATATAGACGAGGGCGCCTTGCTTCAGCGCGTATTCCCGGTCGTCCAGATGCAGCAGTCCCTCGCCGGTCTCCACGATGATGACGGCGTTCGTGTACGCGGAGCGGCCCGGCGTCGTCTCCTGCGGGCAGTACGCGTACCGCCTCGCGAAAAGCAAATAAGGGTGAAGGGCGGCAGGATCGAATCCTGCGGTCTCGTTGCCGCGGGTGGCAGCGCTCATCCGTTGACTCCTCCTCGAGCGGAATCCGGTCCCGCTTCCGGGACGTGCCGGCTGCGATTCGTTTCATTATAAAACCGCCCGCGCGGGCGGGACAAGCGCTCCCGGCCGCGCGGACGGTCGATCGTGCGTCCGCCTATTGCTGCTTCTGCTTCTGCGTATCGTAGGCCTTCTGATAAATTTCGAGGTACTTCTTCAAATTCAAGCCGTCGAAGCCCTTCACGTAGCTGTCCCATTCCCCGTCGGTCAGCTTCTTGGAGCCCGTTACGAACTGCGCCATGTTGGAGCGGACGTACTCGTTGATCTGCGTGCGCAGCATGATCGCCTCGTTGGCGTCGTTCTCGTCCATGAAGATCGTGAGCGGGAACGTCTCCTCCGGCTGGCGGTTCTCGTAATTCTTGGCCGTCTCCGTGAACAGCCGGAATTCGTAGCCCTGCTGCGACATCATGTCCGCCGGGGCCGTCCACGATTCGCGGATCGCGCGCGTCCGCCGCGTGATGCCCATTTGATCCCAGTTGTCGTTGAACGTCGTGCTCAGGTTCCAATATTCCGGCTTCAGCGTATACTTCGCCTGGTTGCCGTGCACGTCCTTCTCGCCCGGCTGCGCCTTCGTCCAGTACTTGCCTTCGAGGCCGTATTCGTTCATGATCGCGAATTCCTCGGAATACATGTAATCCGCCATCTTGATCGCCGCGATGGCCTGCTCCTCCGTCGCCTTGTTCGTGATGGCGAACTGGCCGTTTCCGTAGGCCTTGTAGTACCCTGCGTACGCGACGCCGCCCGGTCCCTTGAGCGGCGCGACCGTCACGTATTCCTTGTGGCGGTTCTGCCCTTCGGCCAAGCTGAAGTACATGCCGATATGCCCCGCGGCCACGCTGCCGCTGACGTTGTCGCCTTCTTTGTTGCCGACCTGCGCCATCTGGTCGTTGTTTTGCGTGAACGCCTCCTTGTCGATGAGCCCTTCGGCGAACAGCTTGTTGATGTACGTCAGGCCTTGGCGCCATTCTGGCTGGTTCGCGGCCAGCTGCACCTTGCCGTCCTTCATGAAGAAGAAATCCTCGTCGTTGTCGTAGATGAACGCGTTCATCAGGAAGTTCGACGGAATGCCGTGCCACGTGTTGAACGCGCCGGACAGCGGAATCTCGTCGGCCTTGCCGTTGCCGTTCGGGTCCTGCGTCTTGAACGCCTTCAGCACCTCGTAATATTCGTCCGTCGTCGTCGGCATTTTCAGCCCCAGCTTATCGAGCCACGTCTGATCGATCCACAGCTTCTGCGAATACCAGCAGTGGAAGCAATCGTTGATGTGCGGCAGCGCGTAAATGTTGCCGTCCGGCGCCGTGATGGCCGCCTGCAGGTCCTTGTCCTCGGCGAAGGCGCGCTTGATTTCGTTGCCGTACTTGTCGATCAGGTCGTTCAGCGGCTGCAGGATGCCCTGCTTGCCGTACGAGATCTGCTCGGCTTGGGTGAAGTCGCCCGAGAGGAAGACCGCCGGATAGTCGCCGCTCGCCAGGATGAGTTTCTTCTTGTCCGCGGCGTTGGCGCTCGGGGTCGCGTCGAATTTGAATTTGATGTTCAGCTTGCTCTCGACGGCCTTCGTGACGTCGTTGGTATAGATGTCCTCGATGCGCGGGGACACGCTGATGAACGTATCGAGCGTGACGGCCTTGCCGCTGCTCTCCCCGCCGCCGTTCCCGGCGTTCCCGGCGTTGCCGCCGTTCGCCGCTCCGCCGCCGTTGTCGCCGCCGTCGTTGCCGCAAGCGGTCAGGAGCAGGACCGTCGCCAGGATCAAACCGAACCATTGCGCGCTTCTCTTCTTTGTTCTCAAGACAGACGCCTCCTTGGTCATATCGTGCGAAACCTTGCCGTTCCACCGGCATGCCGGCCGTGCCTCTCGTCCCCGATCGGCGGCATCACCCCCTGACCGGCCGCGTTCCTTATCCTTCTTGCTTCTTATCCTTTCAGGGAGCCGATCATGATGCCCTGCACGAAATACTTCTGCACGAACGGATAGATCGCCAGCACCGGCAGGGTCGCCACGACGATGAGCGAGAACTTCAGCAGGTCGCGCAGCCCCTGCATCGCCGCCATTTTGTTCGCGTCCACCATCATGCTGGAGTCGATGGAGTTCAGGATGAGAATGTTCCGCAGCACGATCTGCAGCGGGAACAGGTCCGGCGACTTGAGGAAGATGAGCGCCTCGAAGTAGGCGTTCCACTGACTGACCGCGTACATGAGCACGAGCACCGCCAGAATCGGCTTGGATAACGGCAGCACGACGCGCCAGAGGAAGCCGAGGTCGCTGCAGCCGTCCAGCTCCGCCGCCTCGCCGAGCTCCTTCGGAATGCTGGACTGGAAGAACGTGCGGGCGATGATGACCTGCCAGACGGCCATCGCGCTCGGCAGCAGCATCGACCACCGCGTGTCGAGCAGGTGAAGGTTCTTGACCGTCAGGTAGTACGGAATCAAGCCGCCGCTGAACATCATCGTCAGCACCAGCACCCCCATCAGGAGGTGGCGGCCGTAGAACGTCGAGCGCGACAGCGGATAAGCCATCATGACCGTCAGGCCGACGTTGATCAGCACGCCGAAGACGGTGTAAAAGAGCGAGTTGCCGTAGCCCGTCATGATTTGGGGATTGGAGAAAATCGCCCGGTACCCCGCCAGGCTGAAATCGACGGGCAGCAGCCACACCCGGCCGCTGATGACCGCCTGCGGCGAGCTGAAGGACGAGCTGAGAATGTACACGAGCGGATAAAGCACGATGAGCAGAATCAGGATCAGGAACGCGTAGACCAGCGTCAGGAACAGCTTGTCGCCGAACGATTCCCGGATGGCGTTCGATCGTGTCATGGCCGATCCTCCTTTACCATAGGCTGCTTTCGGACAAGCGCCGCGCCGCGTAATTGACGGTCAGCAGCAGAATGAGATTGATGACCGAGTTGAACAGGTCGACGGCGGCCGAGAAGCTGAAGTTCGCCCCGAGCAGGCCGATCTTGTACACGTACGTCGAGATGACCTCCGAAGCGCTCGTGTTGAGCGGGTTTTGCATGAGGTAGATTTTCTCGAAGCCGACGTTCATGATCTGCCCGACGTTCAGGATGAGCAGCACCGTCGCGGCCGGCATGATGCCCGGCAGGTCGATGTGCCACACCTTGCGGATCCGGGAGGCCCCGTCCACCCTCGCCGCTTCGTACAGGTCGACGTTGATGCCGGAGAGCGCCGCGAGGTAAATGACGGCCCCGTACCCGATGCCCTGCCAGACGTTCGACCAGACGAAGATGCTGCTGAAGTAATTCGGGACGCCCATGAAGTTCACGGATTCCATCCCGAACGCGTTCAGAATGTGGTCGACGAAGCCGAGCCGCGGCGACAGGAAGAGGATGATCATCGACACCATGACGATCGTCGAGATGAAGTACGGCGCGAACGTCACCATCTGCACGAGCCGCTTGAAGCGCATCCCGCGCACCTCGTTCAGCGCGAGCGCCAGCAGAATCGGCGCGGGAAACCCGACGAGCAGCGAATACAGGCTGATGACCAGCGTGTTCTTGATGAGCACCCAGAAGTTCGGCGATTCGAAGAACGTCCGGAAGTGCTTGAGCCCGGCCCAGTCGCTGCCGAGTATGCCCTTCACCGGGCTGAAATCCCGGAAGGCGATCTGGGCCCCGTACATCGGAATGTACTTGAAAATAATCAGGTAGGCGAGCGGCAGCAGCACGAGCAGGTACAATTGCCAATGCCGCTTCACCCGCTTGCCCCGGTCCCTGAGCGCCAGCGTGCCGCGCCGGGCGGGCGTCGTCGTCGCGTCCTTTCTTTCGAGCACTCCCGTGGTAGACGGCATGTTGCTTCCCCACATCCTTTCGGTTTCGGCCTTTCGATCGGATCTGACGATTCGGCGGATTCGGCCTGGATTGACTTTCACGATAAAGGAGCGTGGACAGACGGACAACCGCCGATTATCCGCGGGGCGATCAATTTTCCGAAGCCGCGCCGCGCTTGGGCTCCGGGGCGCGGACGATCAATTTTCCGGCGCCGCTCAGCTTTCCGGCGGACGCCCCCCGCGGCCGAAAGAACCCATCCCCCGCCCCGCCGGGGCGCATGGCAAAAGGGCCGGACGCGAGCAGCTTCGCCTGCTAGCGTCCGGCCCTTCTTCCGTGCCCGTCCCGCCGCCGCGCTCAGATCGCGGCGTTGCGCTTGCGGAAATCGACGGGCGAGATGCCTTCGACCTTGCGGAAGACCCGGCGGAACGTCGCGGCGTTGGCGTACCCGACCCGCTCGCCGACCTCCTGGATGGAATCCGGCTGCTCCAGCAGCCGCTTCTTTGCTTCCATGATGCGCAGCTGGGACAAATAATCCAGGAAATTCTCCCCGAACTCTTCCTTGAACAGCTGACTGACGTATTTGGCGCCGAGGCCGAACCGCTCGCCGAGGTGGTCGAGCGACAGATCCGGATTGGCGTAATGCTCGGCGATGTAATCCCGGATATCCTGCAGCAGCTGGCGGTGCTGGCGATGGCCCGAGAGCCGGTCGAGCCGCGCCGCGAACTCGCCGAGCACGGCGCCGAACCGCTCCCGGAGCCGGTCGAGCGCATCGAATTCGTCGACGGCCTGAAGCAGCGGCCCGGCGGCCTCGTGCTGCCACAGCTCGTAATATTCCTTCGACGCCTCCGACAGCTGCAAATCCATGAGCGCCAGGAAGTACCGGCACAGCTCGGCGATGTCGCCCCTCGGCAGACAGCATTCCCGCATCCCCCGGAAGAAGTCCTCGAAGCGCGTCCGCCACTCTTCTTCCCGCAGGCGCAGCTGCTGGCTCAGCTTGTGGATCGCCTGCAAATGCTTGTTCGTCTCCTTGACGGCCGCGCGCGCCGTCTCGCCGTGCACGATGACGCGGTCATGGCCGAGCACGGCCTTGAACGTCAGCGCCTCCAGCGCCTGACGGTGCGACGGCCCCGCGCCCGAGCCGGCATCGGCCGCGCCGCCGATGCCGATCGTCACCGTGAACGCCAGATGCTCGCGTACCCAGGACGTGATATGCGCCGCCGTCTCGCGCGCGATTTCCCCGGCCGACGCCTCCAGGAACAGAATGCCCGTCATCCGCACCGGCGACGTCCATTCCAGCCAGAGCTGGACCGGATGCCGGGAGGCGAACAGCTCGTGCGCCGCGCTGCCGACGACGTATTGGAACAACGACCGGTCGCGGCCGGAATACCGGCCGAATGCCAGCTCCGGCTCGTCGATCTCGACGACGAACGCCTGGATCCGGTCATGCGGCGGCAGGGCGAGCGGCTCCAGCTCCTCCGGCGGCCCGTGCTCGGCCTGCAGCAGCTCCCGGAACAGCGACTTCCGCCTGCGCGCCGCCGTCTCCTCGGCTTCCTTGCGGAACCGCTTCGACTGCTCGGCGAAGTTGTCGATGGCGGTCTCGATGAACGTGAATTCGTCTACCGCCAGCCGTCCGAGCGAGGGCTTGCCGGGCCCGAACTGATCCTGGATGCGGTAGACGAGATCGGCGATCGGCTTATAATTCTTCCGCGCGATGTAGACGATCGAGAGGCCGCCGGCGAGGAAGACGAGCAGCCCGATCATGAGCCACGCGCTCGACAGGCTGGACATGACCGCGACGGCCATCCCGTTCGCCACCCCGGTCTCCGCCTTCCACCCGGTGTAGGACGAGGTTTGCGTGGCGAGCACCTTGCCCCCGGACGGCGCGCCGCCGGGATCGAACAACGGCCGGCCGGCCCGGTCGTACACCTGGACGAACGCGCGCTTCGCGTCGAACGCTTCGCCGAGCATGCTCCGGATCTCCGGGAGGCTGACGTTCACGACGATCATCCCGTCCATGCCGCTGCTGAGCGAGACGTTGCGGACGAGGCTGACGACCTCCTTCGGGCGCTGGTTCGGAAATTCGCGGAACGGCCGGAACGCGCTCCAGGACGACGTGTACGTCGGATGCCCGCTCATCCGGCTGTGGATGAAGTCGTAGTCCGAGAACTTGTCCAGCTTGGTCGTGACGCCGCTGAAGACAATGCCGTCCCGGTAGCGGACCAAATAATACGAGTCGATCATCGGCATGGCCTGCTTCAGCTGCAGCATCCGGTTCACGACCTGGTAGTTCAGGAAGACGTCGTCCTCGCCGCTCGCCAGGAAAAAATCGTTCAGCAGTTTGCCGGACGACATCTCGCGAATCAGCGTGTTGTCGATCGAACGCAGGCCGACGTCCAGCGACTGCAGCAGCTGGTTCAGGAACACTTCGCTGGAATCCTTCGTGTTGCGGTTGTTCTGTTCGACGAGCGTCTGGAAGAAGACGAAGAAGAGGAGGGAGAAGATGATGCAGAAGATCGGCAGATAGGACCAGATCGTCTTGCGCAGCCAGGTACGGTTCAAGGATCATCATCCTTTGTACGGAGTTTGAGGACCCGTCCTCTAAACGGGAGGCGGCATTGTAACCGTATACATTTAGTTCCATTATAGAACCGGTCGGACGAATCGTCTTTGTTGTTTCCGCCGACTTTTTGTCCGTTTATCCAATCGTTCGCGGACTTGACCGCGTTCGAAGCGCCGGTTTCCGACGGATAGGTAAAAAATGAGAAATGAGGCATACTAACCAAGCGCGACGGCATGCAGCGAAAAATCCGGGAGGTGCGCGAGGTGAAAATGCGAAGAACGCCCTTCGGCGCGAACGGCGACGCCGGCGGCAACGGCGGCGGCAACGGCGGCGGCAACGGCGGCGGCAATAACGCGGGCGGCGCCGGACAAGCCTTCGCCGCCCGCGGCGGACGGCTCGATACGGACTTGAACGCGAATCTCGACCGCATCCGCGGCGAGCTCGCGGGGAGTCCCGATCTGGTCGTGCGCAAATTCACCCTGCGAATCGCGGGACGGCTCCCCGTAGCGGCGGTGTATCTGGAGACGGTAACGGACAAGGATACGGTGAACGATTTCGTCATGCGGTCGCTGATGCCGCCGTATGCCGCCGATGTCCCGGAAGCCGCGGACTCGCCCGAGGCGGCGTTCCGTTACGTCTGCGACAACGCGCTCGCGGTCGGCCACATCGAGATGCTCGACGACTGGACGTCGCTGCTGCTCGAGCTGCTCTCGGGCAAGACGCTCCTGCTGCTGGAGGGCTGGAACCAATGCATCTGCGGCAGCACGATCGGCGGCGAGAAGCGGGCGGTCTCCGAGGCCAGCACGCAGGCCGTCGTCCGCGGCCCGAAGGACAGCTTCTCCGAATCGGTCGCGACGAACATCGCGCTCGTGCGGCGGCGGATTCGCAGCCCCAAGTTCGGCTTCGAGTCGCTCAAGATCGGCACGGTGACGCAGACGACCGTCGCGATGCTCTACATCGACGGCATCGTGAAGGACGACATTCGCCAAGAGGTCCGCAGGCGTCTCGAGAAAATCAACACGGACGCGATTCTGGAATCGGGCTACATCGAGGAATTCATCGAGGACAGCTGGTATTCGCCGTTCCCGACGGTTTTCCATACGGAGCGGCCCGACGTGGTCGCGGCCAACCTGCTCGAGGGGCGCGTCGCGATCGTGGTCGACGGTACGCCGTTCGTGCTCGTCGCGCCGACGGTGCTGTCGCAGTTTTTCACCGCGGCGGAGGATTATTACCAGCGTTACGACATCGGCACGTTCATTCGGCTGCTCCGTTACGTCGCGTTCGTCATCTCGCTGTTCGGCCCGGCCTGCTATATCGCCTTGACCACGTTCCATCAGGAAATGCTGCCGACGACGCTTCTGATCAACTTGTCCGGCGCCCGGGAGGGCGTCCCGTTCCCGGCCATCGTGGAAGCGTTCCTGATGGAGATCAGCTTCGAGATCCTTCGGGAGGCCGGCATCCGGATGCCCCGGGCGGTCGGCCAGGCCGTCTCCATCGTCGGCGCGCTCGTCCTCGGCGAAGCGGCCGTGCAGGCCGGCATCGTATCGCCGATCATGGTCATCGTCGTGGCCATCACCGCGATCGCCAACTTCTCGATCCCGGCGTACAACCTGGCGATCACCGCCCGCATGCTGCGCTTCCTGTTCATGCTCGCGGCCGGCTTCCTCGGCTTCTACGGCATCATGCTCGGCATGCTCATGCTGGTCGCGCACATGAATTCGCTGCGCTCGTTCGGCGTCTCCTTCCTGTCGCCGCTCGTGCCGCTCAAATACAAGCAGATGAAGGACGCGCTCGTTCGGCTGCCGCACTGGTATGCCGACGAGCGGCCCGACGATACCGCGGCGGATACGAGCCGCATGCCGCCGGGCCAGAAGCCGCAGCCATGACGGCGCGAAGAGGGAAAGGGGCTGAGGGCCGATGAAGACGGACTCCGGACGAAACGCCGGACGCCGGTGGAGAAGCGCGCTGCTGTCGATCGCCGCCCTGCTCTTCCTTCTGGCCGTGACGGGCTGCTGGAACAGCCGGGAGCTGAACCAATTAGCGATCGTGACGGCCATGTCCGTGGACAAGGCGGAGGGCTCCGACCAGTACGACTTGGCCTTCCAGGTCGTCATGCCCGGCGAGATCATGAGCTCGAGCAAGAGCGGGAGCGGAAACGCGCCGTTCTCCGTCTACACCGTGCGGTCCAAAACCTTGTTCGAAGGCATCCGCAAAGCGTCCAAGCAGGTGCCGCGGCAGCTGTTCTTCTCCCATATCGAGGTCGTCATTCTCGGCGAGCGGCTCGCCGAGTCGGGAATCGCGGAGCTGTTCGATTTCTTCGAGCGCTCGCACGAGGTCCGGCTTACGTCGATGCTGCTCGTCGCGCGCGGCGACCCGACGGACAAACTGATCAGCACGATCGTGCCGCTCGCGCCGCTGCAGTCGGAAGCCTTGATGGGCGCGAGCGAATTTTCGGCGAGGATCTGGTCCGGTTCGCCCGTCATCGGCATCGACGACGTGATCCGGAAGCTGATCAATCCCGGGGCGGAGCCTTCCATCAGCGGACTGCGGCTCGTCGGCGACGGCATGCCCACCGACAACAAGCAGCGGCTGATGCAGACGCGCCTTCCGTATCATCTGGAAATTTCCGGCGTGGCCGCGTTTCGCGAAGGCAAGCTGGCGGGCTGGCTGGACAACGGCCAGGCGCGCGGCTACATGTTCATCGCCGACCGGATGCGGAGCACCGTCATGAACCTCCCGTGCGAGGACAAGCCGGACGGCATCGCGCTCGAAGTCGTCCGAAGCCGGACCAGGACGAAGGTGACGTTCCGCGAAGGCCGGGCGAAGGTCGAGATCGCCGTCAACGCGGTCGGCAACGTGGCGGAGGTGCAATGCGGCGTCCCGCTGCAGAAGCTGGAGGAAATCGACAAGCTGGAGCACGAGTGGAGCCAAGCGGTGAAGGCGGATATGATGGCGGCCGTCAAGCGGGCGCAGACGCTCCGGTCGGACGTCTTCGCCTTCGGCGAAGCGCTGCAGCGCAGCCAGCCCAAGGCGTGGAAGTCCGTGGCGGGCCGATGGGGCGACGTCTTCGCGGAAGCGGACGTCGCCATCACGTTCAAAGGGCAGATCCTGAGGACGGGCATGCGGGCCAAGTCGTTGTTGGAGAAATCTTGAGAAACGGAGGCGAATAAGCGATGGACAGCAAAACGGCGCGCATCGGCCCGCTCCACTTGTTCGCGTGGATTACGCTGTTCGAGCTCGGATCCGCGGTCGTCATCCCGGTCGGCATGGAAGCCAAGCAGGACGCGTGGATCGTCATCGTGATCGGCTGCCTGATCGGCATGGCCTTCTTCGGGGGCGTGTTCGGCACGCTGTACCGGCTCTATCCCGAGCTGCCGCTCACGGCGTACATCCGCCGCATCGTCGGCCCGGTCCCGGGCTGGCTGATCGGCTTCGGGTACTTGCTGTATTTCATCTACATATCCGGGCGCAATACGCGCGACTTCAGCGACCTGTTGACGGCGGCCGTCTACGATATGACCCCGATGTTCGCGATCGCCATGTTCATGCTCCTCGTCGTCGGGTACGTCATTCGGCTGGGCATCGAAGTATTCGGGCGGACGGCCTTCCTGTTCTTCTTGTTCAGCTGCTTCTTGTTTCTGTTCATCGTGACGCTCGCGATCTTCTCGGACATGTCGCAGGCGAACCGGATGCTGCCGGTGCTCGGCGAAGGCTGGAAGCCCGTCCTGAAAGCCCTGTTTCCGACGAACCTGACGTTCCCGTTCGGGGAAATGGTCGTCATGACGATGTTTCTGCCGTACTTGAGCAAAGGGTGCAAGGCGGTCGGCGTCGGCGTAAGCGCGATGGCGTTCAGCGCGGTGCTGCTCTGTCTCGCGACGTTCGTCAACATCTCGGTGCTCGGCATCGAGATCGCCTCGCGCGCGACGTTTCCCCTATTCACCTCCCTCAGCCGGCTGCGGCTCGCGGAAATGATCCAGCGGATGGACTCCGTCGTGCTGTTCCTGCTCGTCATCACGAGCTTCTTCAAGATCGCCACGTTTCTGTTCGCGGCGGTCCTCGCCGCGGGCGACTTGTTCGGCGTCCGCAATCTCCGCGCGCTGATCATGCCGATCGGCCTGATCGTCCTGTTCCTCTCGCTGACGATGGCGGGCAGCCTGACGGAGCATCTGCAGGAAGGGCTCAAGATCGTGCCGTATTACCTGCACCTGCCGCTGCAGTTCGGCATTCCGATCCTCTTATTGATTATCGGGCTGATCCGGCGGGGCAGACGACGTCCGTCCGCTTCCTCCTGACGGCCTCTTCCCGCCGCCGAACAATCGCCGGAACGCGGCGGCGAGCGGCACGCGGAAGAAGAGGAGGAGAAGCGCGGCCATCATCGTCTTCTCGACCGCGCCGTACAGCGTGAACGGGAAATAGAGGTTGCGCAGCATCCGCTCCGGGGATAGCCGCTGCAGGACGTCCATCCCCAGCATCAAGGCGACGGCGCTCGGAAACAGCAGCGCGAACACGGCATAGCGTTTGGCGTCTTTCATGGGCGAACTCCCTTTCGTTGCCGCTTATAGCGGATCGCGGGTATTATTCCCGGAAGACGCCTTCTTCTCTCCCGCGGCCGAACGCTTCCGCCAGCGCCGCCGCGAGCACGGCCGCCAGCAGCAGGGCTAGCTCCGCGCGCGACGGCCGCAGTTCCGCCGCCTGCCGGAGCAGGAGGAACGCGGCCCCGAACGCGGCGCCGCCGAGGCCGCCGTACAGCCTGGGACGCGGAAGCGGCGCGCGCGCGCGGGACGGCAGCGGCGCGCGGGCGGCGTGGCTCGGCTCCGGCCGGGCCGGACCGTTCAGCTCTCCGGCCGCGCCCAACGTCACGCCGGCGAATCCGCAGCCGGCGCCGAGCATCGCGACCGCGGCCGCCGTCGCGTCGGCCCCGCTCCACGCGAGCAGGCCCAGCAGCGCGGCCGCGAGCAAGGCGAGCCCCGGCCGGACCGAGATCCAGGCCGAGCGCGACAGCATGTTGTCCGGCACGTAGGCGCCGATCGCGAGCAGGAGGCCCGGCAGCAGCAGCGTGCCCGCCTCGACGGGCGACAGCCCGCGGCCGGCGATCAGCGCGCAGGCGACGGAGACGAGCAGCGCCGCGTAAGCGAAATGCGCGACGAAGAGCAGGACGGCAGGACGGCCGGGCAGGCGGCTCCGGCGGCTTGCGGACGTTTCCCGGTCGATCGTATCCGGCGCGGGGTTCCTCATGCGATCCCTCCTTTATCTTCGCAGGTTCCAGGCGTCCGCGCCGTACTTCTCGGCGGCGAGGCGTCCGGCCAGCTCCGTCTCGAACGCGGTCAGCGCGCCGGGCTCGGGCTCGACGCCGAGAAGCTCGGCGAAGCCGGCGAGGAACGCCGCTTCCAAGTCACCGATGGCCGCAGGGGCCAAACCTTTGCGGCGCAGGCAGGGATTAATCGCCACGGCATGGCGCTCGAACGCCGCGCGCATCCGGCGCCTTCGCTCCGCGTCCGGGAAGCGCAGGACGTCGTGCAGCAGCCCGGCGTCCAACTCCATCGGAACCGAGCCGTGCTGCAGCAGAACGCCGTCCGCGCGCATCTGGGCGCTGCCGGCGATTTTCCGGCCTTCGACGACGATCTCGTATTCGGCCGGGGCGTCGAAGCAGGCCGCGGACGCTTGACCCGGGGAAGGCGGCCCGGCGGCGGCGTTCGCCTGCGCGTGTTTGGCCGCGGCCGGCGCGTCCCCGCCGCTTCCGCCGCCGAACGGGCGGGCGTCCAGCCCGAGCCGGCGAAAGCCGCCCAGCAAGCCTGCGCTCAGCATGGCGCACGCTTTTGCCACCCCGGCCGGAAGGCCCGGATGGCCCTCCGCCACGACCAGGCTGTACGTGAGCTCGCGGTCGTGCAGGACGGCCCGTCCGCCGGTCGGCCTGCGGACGAAAGCCACGCCGCGCGCTTCGAGCGCCGCGAAGTCGACGTCCCGTTCGGCGCGCTGGAACCGCCCGACGGACAGCGTCGGTTCGCGCCAGCCGTAGAACCGCAGAGTCGGCGGCGCGAGTCCGCGGGCATGCGCCGTCATCATCGCTTCGTCGATCGCCATGTTCTCCGCCGCGCTCCGGACGCCCGTATGCACGAATCGCCACATGGAGCTCATATCCCGAGCGCCAGGCCGTCCGCGCCCAGCATCGCTTCGCCGAGAATTTCCGACAGCGTCGGATGCGGATGAACCATCCGGCCGACCTGCATCGACGTCGCCTCCAGCAGCCGGGCGAGCGCCGCCTCGCCGATATAATCGGTCACGTGCGGGCCGATCATGTGCACGCCGAGTACGGCTTTCGAGCCTTCCTCCGCCACGACCTTGACGAACCCGTCAGTCTCCCCGAAGACGAGCGCCTTGCCGATCGCCTTGAACGGGAACTTGCCGACCTTGACCGAACGGCCGGCCTCGATCGCCGCCTGCTCCGTCAAGCCGACCGATGCGATTTCCGGCCGGCCGTAGACGCATTTCGGCACGGACGCGGGATCCGGCGCGTGCGCGTCGAGCCCGCAGATGCGTTCGACCGCCGTCACGCCTTCGTGGCTGGCCACATGCGCGAGCTGCAAGCCGCCGATGACGTCGCCGATCGCGTACACGCGCGGGTTCGCCGTCCGCATGGACGAATCGACGGCGATGCATCCGCGCTCGACGGCCGCGCCGGTCCGTTCGAGGCCGAAGCCGTCGACGTTCGCGGCCCGGCCGACGGAGACGAGCATCCGCTCGGCTTCGAGCATCTCGGTCTTGCCCGCGCGCTCGATCCGCGCCGCTATGCCGTCCGCGCCGGCCGCAACGCCGCCGTCCGCCAGGCGGGCGCCGGTCACGACCTTGATCCGGCGCTTGACGAACAGCCGCGCCAGCTCCCGCGAGACGTCGGCGTCCTCGGCCGGCACGAGCCGGTCCGCGGTCTCGACGATCGTCACCCGCACGCCGAAATCCGCGAGCAGCGATGCCCACTCCACGCCGATCGCCCCGCCGCCGACGATCAGCATCGACGCCGGCAGCTCCGCCATCGCGAGCGCTTCGTCGCTCGTCATGATGCGCGAGTCGGCCGGCAAGCCCGGGAGGCGCCGCGGGCGGGAACCGGTCGCCACGATCAGATCGCCGAAGCCGATACTGACGGAAGCCCCTTCTCCGTCGGCGATTTCGACGACGCCGGCGCGATCGCCGACCGGCCCGCAGGACGCGATCGTACCGGTTCCGCGATAAACCGCGATGCCGTTCTTCTTCATCAGAAATTCGGCGCCGGCCCGCAGCTGCCGCACGACGGCGTCCTTGCGGGCAAGCACGCCGGCGAAATCGACCTCGACGCCGCCCGCCCGGATGCCGAAGCTTTCGCTCCGCTTCATTGTCTCGAACAGCTCCGCGCTGCGCAGCAGCGTTTTGCTCGGAATGCAGCCTTTATGCAGGCAGGTGCCGCCGAGGCCTTCCTTCTCCACGAGCGCGACCCGCTTGCCAAGCTGCGCGGCGCGAATCGCCGCCGCGTAGCCGCCGGGACCGCCGCCCAAAATGACGATGTCGTAATCGTTCACGAATCTTCCTCCGCCTCTGTCGTTATGATTTCGGTAATGGTTCCGGTGCTGAATTCGGTTATGATTCCGGTCGTGATTCAGGTTGCGGTTCCGCTTGCGATTTCGGCTTCGGCTTTGCGCCTCGCAGCCGCTCCGCGATCTCCCGTCCGGTCGGCGTCTGCGCCAATCCGCCGAGCGCCGTCTCGCGGTGCGCGGCGGGCATGGCCGAGCCGATTTCCAGCATGACGCCGATCACCTCGTCCGACGGAATGACGCTCCGCACGCCGGCCAGCGCCATGTCCGCGGCCGCGAGCGCGTTGACGGCGCCGAGCCCGTTGCGGACGATGCAAGGCACCTCGACGAGCCCCGCGACGGGGTCGCAGACGAGCCCGAGCGTGTTTTTGAGCGCCAGGCCGACCGCGTGGACGGCCTGCTCCGCGCTGCCGCCGCGCAGTTCGGTCAGCGCGCCTGCGGCCATCCCGATCGCGGAGCCGACCTCGGCCTGGCAGCCGCCTTCCGCACCGGAAACGAAGGAATTGTTGGCGATGACGTAGCCGATGGCGCCGGCGGCGAACAGCCCTTCGACGAGCTTCTCGTCCGGCCAGCCGAACCGTTCCTGCGAGCTGACGAAGACGCCGGGGATGATGCCGCACGAGCCGGCGGTCGGCGTCGCGACGATGCGCCCCATGGAGGCGTTGACCTCCGACACGGCGAGGGCGTATGCCATCGCAAGCCCCGCCCAGTTGCCGACGGACGGCTCGCCGCGCTCGAGGTACGCGTTCATTTTGCGGCCGTCCCCGCCGACGAGTCCGCTTCGCGAGACGGGAGCTTCGTCCAGCCCCTTGCGGACCGCCTCTTTCATCACCTGATAATAGCCGGCCATCTGGCGGAAGGCATCCTCCTCGGATACGCCGGCTTCGGCCGCCTGCTCCGCGAGCATCAGCCCGCCGATCGTGCGGCCTTCCGCCGCGCACAGCGCCGACAGTTCTTGCAGCGTACGGAATCGCATCTCGACAGCTCCTTAGTTCAAATGAATGACGGCGACTTCCTCGACGTGCGGCAGCGACGCGATCGCGCGCAGCAGCGCCTCGTCCGGCATGCGGTCGCACTCGGCGACCGTCAGCGCCGCGCCGCCGCGCCCCTGCCGGCCCGTCTGCAGGTAACCGATATTGAGGCCGGCCCCGCCGATCGCCTGGGCGATGGCGGCCAGAACGCCGATCCGGTCGGCGTGCGTGACCGCGATCGCCGGGTAATGGCCCGAGCAGCCGGCCTTGAAGCCGTTGATCTCGTGAATCTCGATCGTGCCGCCGCCGACCGACGCCCCGCCCACCGAGACGGCGCGCGGGCCGCGCGCGGCTTCGATCTCCGCGTAATTCGGATGGGGCTTCGCCCCGGCTCCCCGGCGGATCGTCACGCCCAGCCCCGCCCGTTCCGCTTCGGCGAAGGCCGACGGGATGCGCCCGTCGTCCGCGGCGAAATCGAGCAGCCCCCCGACGATCGCGAGATCGGTGCCGTGCCCGGCGAACGTCTCCGCGAACGAGCCGTACAGCGTGACGACCGCCCGCTCCGGCACGTCCCCGAGCAGCTGCCGGGCCGCACGGCCGAGCCGCGCCGCGCCCGCGGTATGCGAGCTCGACGGACCGACCATGACCGGCCCGATGATGGCAAACACGTCCTTAAACCGCATGGCTTCGTCTCCCTTGCGCGGCGCGGGGCGCGTTCCGGCCGCCCCTTCCCGTGCCGCGCCCGTCCGCTTATTTGCCCGTAATGTAAGCCTCGTACCGTTCGGCGCTGAGCAGTCCCGCGACGATCTCCGCCGCATCCCCGTCGACCTCGACTTCCACGATCCACCCTTCGCCGTAAGGATCGCCGTTGACGAGCTCCGGCGCGTCCAGCAGCGCCTCGTTCACCTTCGTCACGCGGCCCGTGACCGGGCTGTACAATTCGGATACCGTCTTGACCGATTCGATGGAGCCCATCGGCTGGGCCGCTTCGACCTCGGCGCCGACTTCCGGGAATTCGACGAACACGATGTCGCCCAGCTGAATCTGCGCGAAGTCCGTAATGCCGATCCGGATGCGTCCGTCCGCCGCCTCCGCCCATTCATGCTCCTCCGAATAGCCCAGTCCTTGTTTCACTTCGCTCATGTCCAGCATCCTCTCGTCGTATGATTTGGCTTGTTTTCGATTTCGGCGCCGCTTGCGCCGGCTTTTAAATACGTCTCGCTCTTGGTTCGGCATGCGCCGATTCCCGCTTGCTTCGATTTCGGATTTCGACATTTCGGATCGTTCGATTCTCGGATCGCTTCGATTCTCGGATCGTTTCGATTCCCGGATTGTTTCGATTTCGGATAACTTCGAATTTTCGGATTGGATCGACTCCGGCTTGCTTCGAGCTCCGCCCTCCTCGTCGCCGTCCCGGCGCCTCGGCCCGCTTCGTCCCCGCAAGGGTCGTCCGGCCGCGCTCCGCGCTCGCGGCAGCCGCCGCGCACATGCGAAAAAGGACAGAGCTTCGGCCTGTCGCCGAATTCCCTGTCCTTGGTACCTGAGAGTTTGGGCGGCCCGGACGGACCGCGGTTACCCCTTTGGTGGCTGCACGCTCTCTCCAGAGCCGCGTCGAATGGCGGTTCCTTGTACCTGAGAGATTGATCGTCCGGCCGGCTAGCCGTCGACTTGCTCCTTCGGTGCCCCGCAGGGAACGCTTCCCCGCCGGGTCTCTCCCAACCATCGTCATCCGCTTATGATCGTACGTATGCCTAGCTTACCGGAGCGGACGAGCCCATGTCAATATACCTGACAAGGATTTTATTTTTTTCGCCTTCCCCCGTTGACGTTCGACAAGGATGTCATGTATAAGTAAATTATCCAACCGAATATGCGGATGATGATAACGGGAGAGATCGCGGATCGCGGATCGGCGGCGCCGAAGGAGTAAACCTGACAACGGTGAATCTCTCAGGCAAAAGGACCTTTATCGGACGCGCCTCTGGAGAGCACGCCGCACGGACGCGGGAAGTCCGCGGCGTCACCCACGGGGAAACCCCGGGCAGGACCGCCCGCGGGGCAACTCTCAGGTACAAAGGACAGAGCGGAAAGAACGGACGCCGGGCGGCTATGCCGCCGCGGGCGACGGCTCTTTTTGCCGCTGTCCTTCTTTGCGTTTCCGGCGTTTCATTTCGAACAAAACAGCTTCCCAAGGAGGTTCAAGTATGGATAGCCCGCTTAAACGCACGCCTATTTACCCGCTCTACGCCGAATTTCCCGAAGCAAGATGCATCGATTTCGGCGGTTGGGAGCTTCCCGTCCAGTTCTCCGGCATTCAGAAGGAGCACGAGGCCGTCCGCACGCGGGCCGGTCTGTTCGACGTGTCCCACATGGGCGAATTTCTGGTGACCGGCCGCTACGCCGAAGCGTTCCTGCAGCGGCTGACGACCAACGACGTCGCCAAGCTGAAGGACGGGCAGGCGCAGTACGCGCTCCTGTGCTACCCGGACGGCGGGGTCGTCGACGACCTGCTCGTCTACCGGATCACGAGCGACCAGTTCCTGCTCGTCGTGAACGCCGCCAACATCGGCAAAGACTTCGACTGGCTGCGCGAGCATCTGATCGGCGACGTCGCGCTCGAGGACCGCTCCGACGCGCTCGCCCTGCTCGCGCTGCAGGGTCCGGAAGCCGCCGCGATTTTGCGTTCGGCCGCAGGCGGGGACTTCGACGGCGGCCGCCTGGCGCCGTTTCATTTCGCCACGGGCATCCCGATCGGCGGCGCCAAGGCGCTCGTCTCGCGGACCGGCTACACGGGCGAGGACGGCTTCGAAATTTGCCTCGCCGCGGAAGACGCGCCGCAGGCCTGGCAGGCGCTGCTCGCGGCGGGCAAGCCTTGCGGCCTCGTACCGGCCGGCCTCGGCGCGCGGGATACGCTCCGCTTCGAAGCCCGGCTGCCGCTGTACGGCCAGGAGCTGTCGAGCACGATCTCGCCGCTCGAAGCCGGACTCGGCTTCTTCGTGAAGCTGGACAAAGGCGATTTCATCGGCCGCGACGCGCTGCTGGCGCAAAAGGCCGGCGGCGTGCCGCGCAAGCTCGTCGGCATCGAAATGATCGACCGCGGCATTCCGCGGCATGCTTATGGCGTCTTCGCCGACGGCCGTCGCATCGGCGAAGTGACGTCCGGCACGCAGTCGCCGACGCTGAAGCGCAATCTCGGGCTCGCCCTCGTCGACGCCCGCTTCGCCGCGCTCGGCACCGAGCTGCAGGTCGACGTTCGCGGCAAGCTGCTGAAGGCCCAAGTCGTGCCGGCGCCGTTTTACAAACGAACCCCGAAGGAGTGATTCCCATGGCCAACGCGCATCGCTATATTCCCATGACCGAAGAAGACCGCGCGGAAATGCTCGCGGCGATCGGGGCGGGCTCCGTCGAGGAGCTGTTCCGCGACATCCCCGAGGACATCCGCTACCGCGGCGTTCTGCCGATGTCCCCGGCGCTGGACGAACTGTCCCTGCTCGGGCACCTGAAGGAGCTCGCCGGACGCAACGCCGATACCGGCACCCGCGCGAGCTTCCTCGGCGCGGGCATCTACGACCACCATATCCCCGTCGTCATCAACCATCTGGCGTCGCGGTCCGAATTTTACACGGCCTACACCCCGTACCAGCCGGAGATCAGCCAAGGCGAGCTGCAGGCGATCTTCGAATTCCAGTCGTATATCTGCGAGCTGACCGGCATGGCCGTCGCCAACGCCAGCATGTACGACGGCGCGACGGCGCTCGCGGAAGCGGCCGCGCTGGCGTCGGGCGCGACCAAGCGCAAGCGGATCGTCGTCTCCCGCGCGGTCCATCCGGAAGCGCGCGAGGTCGTCGCCGCGACGGCGCGCGGCCTGAACCTCGAGCTCGTCGAGGTCGGCTACGCCCCGGACGGCTCGACCGACCTTGACGCCCTTCGCCTGGCGGTCACGCCGGAGACGGCGGCCGTGCTTGTGCAGTCGCCGAATTTCTTCGGCTGCCTCGAGGACCTGGCCGCCATCGAACCGATCGCCCACGGCGTCAAGGGGCTGTTCGTCGTCAGCGCGAATCCGATCGCGCTCGGACTGCTCGAGGCGCCCGGCAAGCTCGGCGCGGACATCGTCGTCGGCGACGCGCAGCCGCTCGGCATCCCGCAGTCGCTCGGCGGCCCGACCTGCGGCTTCTTCGCGGTCGCGGAGCCGCTCATGCGCCGGATGCCGGGCCGCATCGTCGGCCAGACGAAGGACATCGACGGCAAGCGCGGCTTCGTGCTCACCCTGCAGGCGCGGGAGCAGCACATCCGGCGCGAGAAGGCGACCTCCAACATTTGCTCCAATCAGGCGCTGCTCGCGCTGTGCGCCTCGATCTACCTGTCGACGATGGGCAAGCAGGGCTTGGTCGACGTCGCCGCGCTCAACGCGCGGAAGGCGCATTACGCGGCCGGCGCGGTGACGGCGCGCGGCGGCTTCTCGCTGCCGTTCGCGGCGCCGTTCTTCAACGAATTCGTCGTCCGCCTGCCCGAAGGCGTCTCCGTCAAGGAGGCGAACCTGGCGCTGCTGCACGGCGGCTATCTCGGCGGGTACGATCTCGGTCTCGCCTATCCGGAATTGGCGGGCCATATGCTCGTCGCGGTCACGGAGAAACGGACGCGCGGCGAAATCGACGGCTTCGCGGCCATGTTAGAGGAGGCATCGGCATGACGAACACGAATGTGCCCGAACGCGAGGGCGCCACGGGCGGACCGGTCAAGCCGGACAAAGCGCTCATCTTCGAGCTGAGCCGGCCGGGACGCGTCGCCTATTCGCTGCCCGCGTGCGACGTGCCGGAGGAGGAACTCTCCGCGCTCATTCCCGAAGCGCTGCTGCGGCAGACGCCGGCGCAGCTGCCCGAGGTCTACGAAGTCGACGTGGTGCGCCATTACACGGAGCTGTCGCGACGGAATTTCGGCGTCGATAACGGCTTTTACCCGCTCGGCTCCTGCACCATGAAATACAACCCGAAAATCAACGAGGACGCGGCGCGCCTCGGCGGCTTCGCCAACCTGCACCCGTACCAGCCGGAAGAAAGCCTGCAGGGCGCGCTGGAGCTGCTCCATACGCTGCAAAACGATCTCGCCGCGCTGACCGGCATGGATCGGGTGACGCTGCAGCCCGCCGCCGGCGCCCACGGGGAATGGACCGGGCTCATGATGATCCGCGCCTACCACGAGAGCCGCGGCGAGCGCCGGACGAAGGTCATCGTCCCGGATTCCTCGCACGGCACGAACCCGGCCAGCGCGACCGTCGCCGGCTTCGAGACGGTGACCGTGCCGTCCGACGCGCGCGGCATGGTCGATCTGGCCGCCCTGCGCGCGGCCGTCGGCGCCGACACGGCCGCGCTCATGCTGACCAACCCGAGCACGCTCGGCCTGTTCGAAGAACAGATCGCCGAGATCGCGCGGATCGTGCACGAAGCGGGCGGCCTGCTCTATTACGACGGCGCCAATTCCAACGCCATCATGGGCATCGCCCGGCCGGGCGACATGGGCTTCGACGTCGTCCACCTGAATTTGCACAAAACGATGAGCACCCCGCACGGCGGCGGCGGCCCGGGCGCCGGCCCCGTCGGCGTCAAATCCGCGCTCATGCCGTTCCTGCCGAAGCCGATCGTCGGCCGCCGGGACGACGGGACGTACTATTTCGACTACGACCGTCCGGCGTCCATCGGCCGCGTGAAGGCGTACTACGGCAACTTCGGCATCCTCGTCCGGGCGTATACGTACATTCGGACCTACGGTCCGGAGGGACTGCGCCACGTGTCCGAATGCGCGGTGCTGAACGCCAACTACATGATGCATCGGCTGTCGTCGCATTACGAGGTCCCGTACCCGGGCGTGTGCAAGCACGAATTCGTCCTGTCCGGGCGCGGCTTGAAGCCGTACGGCGTCCGTACGCTCGACGTCGCCAAGCGGCTGCTCGACTTCGGCTACCACCCGCCGACCGTCTATTTCCCTCTGAACGTCGAGGAGTGCATCATGATCGAGCCGACGGAGACGGAAAGCAAAGAAACGCTCGACGGCTTCATCGACGCGATGATCCGCATCGCCGAGGAAGCGCGGCTCACGCCGGACGTCGTCCTGAACGCGCCGTACGGCACGGCCGTCCGCCGGCTCGACGAAGCGACGGCAGCGCGCAAGCCGGTGCTGAACTGCTCCTGCGGCTGACGCGGCAGGGCGCGGCGGAAGCGGTAGATCGCCGCTGAAGCGACGCTCTGCGGCCGGGCCGCGGGAGTCCTGCCGGCCCGCGGCGCTGCGCGAGCCCCCGCGCAGCGCAAAAAGCCTCCATCTCGCCTACCCGGCGGTGATTGGAGGCTTTTTTAGCGGTGCGACATACCATCGAACGCCCTACCGCGATGCCCATGCAAGCGTCCCGTCACCTAGTTGCACTAGCGCGCCGTTCCAAGTACAGGAAGGTGACTCCATCACCCTCTTACGCCGAAACGCCCTTACCCATGCAGATGCCCGCAGCCTGTTAACTCGCCCGCTCACATCGCCGAACCGCGCTCCGCGCCCGCACTCGCCCGTGCCTCGGCCCGCTCCCGCCTGACGCCGAGGCGCATGACCCAGAGGAAACCGAACAGTGCCGCGATCACGGCCGCGGCCAGCCATAGCGCACCGCCCCGAAAGCCGCGCGCCAGCTCCGCCGCGCTCCCGGATCCGCCCGTCCCGCCCTCGCCCGCTGCCGTCATCATCCCGCCGACGATCGCCCCCGTCATCATGCCTATATTGCGGTGCAGCGCGATCATGCTGCTCATCATGCCGAGGCCATGCGTCGGCGTCCGGTTCATGATAATGCTGTTATTCGGCGACGTAATCATGCCCATGGCGCAGCCTAGCAGGACGACGGACGACACGACATAGGCAAGGCCGCGGCCGACCCGAAGAAGGCCGAGCGCCGCCAGCGCCGCGGCCATGCAGCCAAGCCCGAGGAGCATGACCGGGGTAGAGCCGTATTTGTCCGAGCTTCCGCCGCTGATTGGCGCGGACACGATGAGCGAAGCCGGATAAGACATGACGATGAGCCCGGCAGCGGCCGGCACGATTCCCATCGCGCCTTGAAGGAATACCGGCAGCGCGAGCTGCACGGCAAACGCGGCGGCGTACGTGACGACCGTCAGCAGGATGCCGAACGCGATCGCGGGATGATTGAACATCGCGAGCCTAACGAACGGCGACCGGCCGGTCCGCGCCCAGCGCGGAGACAGGCTCCAGCGCACGAACAAGGCGGCGAAGACGGCGAACGCCAGGAGCGGCACCCAGACGGCGGCCGACGACCAGCCGCGCGTCGGGCCGAGGTTCAGACCGACGACGAGTCCGGTCAACGCGGCGGCGAACATGACGGCCCCCCGCCCGTCCGGCTTCCCCCCGCCAACGGGCCGGTCGCGCGGGATAAGCCGCTGCGCGAGCAGCCAAGCGCCCAGCGCGGCGCCGGCAAGCAGCCAGAAATTCAACCGCCACGAGGCCCACTGGAGGATGACGCCGCCCAGACTCGGCCCGATCAGCGCCCCCGCGGCGACGAACGTGCTGACCGTGCCGAGCGCCCTCCCGCGACGCTCCGGCGGGAACAGCGAGACGACGAGCGCCATGTTGTTCGCCTGGTACATGGATGCCCCGACGCCCTGCAGCACGCGAAAGCCGATCAAGACGGACAGGTTCGGCGCCAGCGCGCAGAGCAGACTGCCGAGCATGAAGACGAAATACCCGAGATTATGCACGCTTCGCTTGCCCCGCATGTCCCCGATGCCGCCCATCAACGGCAGACAGACGGAGATCGTCAACAGATAGACGGTGACGATCCATTGCGCCGACGCTAAGGAACGATGATAATCCCCGGCGATATCGACGAGAGCGATATTGAACATGCCGGCCGACAAATTGGACAAAAACGATCCCAGGCAAATCACGTACTGCACGGCTGCCATCGATTTGGTTTTCACGCGAAAGCCCCTTCTTCCTGCTGCGAAATGGGCGGCGTTCAATGCGCCTAAGGACCGGGATGAAGAAAGGAGGCCGCTCTCCCGGCCCGCAAGCCCCGGAGGACGCCTCCCCGATCGTACCTGCCCCGCACTATCCCGCGTCAGCCGGCCGGCGTCGCCATGCGTTCCCGGGCCATCTCCTCCCACGTCCGGAGCAGCTTGCCTGCGTCCGAGACCGTGCCGAAAAACTTATCGATGTTCGACAGTGCCGCCTCGTGCTCCGCCTGAGAGAAGGCGGCGCAGCAATCCGCCACGAACGCGATATTGTAATCCAGCATGTAGCCGTGGCGCGCGGTCGACTCCACGCAGACGTTCGTGCTGACGCCGGTCATGACGAGCGTCTCGGCCTTCAGCGTCCGCAGCACCGAATCGAGCCGCGTGTTGATAAAGGCGCTGTACCGGTGCTTGTTGACGATCGTTTCGCCCGGCAGCGGCGCAACCTCGTAAAATTCCGCGCCCCACGTGCCCGTCCGGCACACCTCGCCCGAGCGGCCGTCGGAGCGGCCGGTCCAAGCGGCCGAATCCGTCGCCTGCTCGTGAAAGGTTTGAATGAACACGATCGGAACGCCGTACGCTCTCGCGCCGGTCAGCAGCCCGTGCAGATGCGGCATCATTTCCTTCACGGCGCTGACGTCGTTGCCACGGCGGGCGCAGGCGCCTTCCGGATGGCAGAAGTCGTTTTGCACGTCCACGACGATCAGGACGGTTTTGGCGGGATCCAGCTTTTCTTTGACGAATTTCATTGTTGGCACACCTCGCTTGATTTAATTAGACGCGTTGGCCTTGTCGACGAACTGCATGTCGACCAACTCGTCGTACGTGTACGGATCGGTAAAAATGCCGGTTTTCTGCATGACGTCCATGTCGTTCTTGAGCGCCGCTTCGGAGATCTGCCCGTCAGGACTCCACAGCTCGTCCTCGTAGGCGCGATCCATGGCCGCCTTCAGTCCGTCCTCGGACATGGTCGGGAACTCCAGCTTCGCCTGCGCGGCCGCGTAGGCCCGATCGTCCTTGACCTTCTGCAGCACCTCGACGATCGCGTCCACAAAGCCCTGCACCGTCTCCGGTTCCTTTTCGATCGCGGACTTTTTCACACTGAGCACGGAATACGCGTAATCGCCGAGCGACGTGAATTTGTAGAACGGCTCGTCCCACACGCCCTTGGTCATGCCGTCGCTGACCTGCGGCTCCGCGCCGTTCGACACTTCGCCCGCGCCGGACTGCATCATCGCGACGACCGCCGAGCTGTCGGCCGGCTCCAGCAGCTGCGTATCCTTGTCCGGGTCGAGCCCGAGCTGGATCAGCAGATAGCGGCTGAGCAGGTTCGGCGTCCCGCCGTGGCGGCCGACGATGAGCTTCTTGTCTTCCAGGAACGCCTTGAGATCCGCCGGCGAATCGCTCTTCGGCGCGGTGCCTTTCTTCGCCATCATGTAGACGTTCGCCCGGTTGACGACGTTGACGACCGAAATAATCGGATCGTCGTTCTTCTTGTTCGCCATCGCGTTGGACTCCGGTCCGCCGATCACCCCCCATGCGTCTCCGCTGACGACGGCGGTCACGTGCGTGCCGCCGGCCGCGGTAATGACCTTGACGTCCAGGCCGTGTTTCTTGAAATACCCGTCGCGCTGCGCGATATAAAGCGGCAGGTAGCCGACCGAGTGCAGCGGCTCCGCGATGACGAGCTTCTTCAGCGGCGCGTCCGGGGCGGCAGAGGCTTCGTCGGCCCCGGCTGCGGCGGCGTCAGCCCCGGAATTCGCGACATTGTCGGCGGCCTTGCCGCCGCAGGCAGCGGTCAACCCGAGCAGGCTGATACAAAACAGAACGGCAAGCATCGTACGGATACGCATGGCTTCTCTCTCCTTTTTTCGGGCCTATGGCCTTCTCTCGCATTCTTCCGGCCGGCGAACTTCTTCCCCGTCCGCTCGCCGAAGCCGGTTCTACCGCTTGACGAACCCCCTGGACAGCCAACGCTCCAGCGCGACGACGCCCCAATACATAACGATGGACAGGACGCTGAGCACGACGACGCCGACCCAGACGAGATCGATGTCGAGGATGGTGCCGGCGTACATGATCATCCGCCCGACGCCCCGGCTCGACGCGATAAATTCGCCGACGATGGCGCCGGCTAGGGCAAGCGCGATGTTGATGCGCAGGCTGCTGATGATCCACGGCATCGACCACGGCACGACGACCTTCGCGAATACCTGCCGGCGCTTCGCCCCGAGCGAATACATGAGCTTCTCCATATCGGGGTCGACGCTCTTGACGCCGGCGTGGGCGGAAAGCGCCGTGACGACGACCGTCAGGGCGAACGCCAGCGCCACCTTGGAGAAGAATCCGATTCCGAGCAGAATGACGATGATCGGCGCCAGAGCCAGCTTCGGCATGGCGTTCAGGACGATGAGAAACGGTTCGCTGATGAGCGCGTACCGCTTCGACCACCAGAACGACAAGCCGAGCAGCGCGCCGACGGCCGTCCCGGCTATAAAGCCGAAGATCGTTGAGCATGACGTGTACAGCATGTCCGACACCAACTGATGCTCCGCCGCTTCGCTCCAGGCGGTCCGCGCGATCGTGAACGGACTGCTCCAATAATAGGAATCAAGCCAGCCGATTCGCGTGAAGATCTCCCAGCCGGCTACCGCGAGCAGCGTCAGGAGCAGCCGACCCAACAGGACGAACCGGCGCTCCCGGCGCTCCTTTTCTTCCTCGTCCTGCACGACGGGAGCCTCCGCCGTTCGTTCCCGCTTCTTGATCAGTACGTTCTCGATGACGGCCGATTTCAGGATCGTCGCGTCGGTTTCCATTTCCACATCGGTTCCCTCCTTCTCCCTTTGGACCGTTAACGGTCAGGATATTTTCTCTTCGTCCTGCGCGGTCCGTTGTTCGACGGCCAGCAGCTTGAGCAGGTGATTCTTCAGCTCCATGAACGCCGGCGAAGTCAGGTCCTCTTGCTTGCGCGGCCGCTCCATGTTGACCGTCACCTTCGTCTTGATCCGCCCCGGCCGCGCGGTGAACACGTAGATGTCGTCCGACAGGTAGATCGCCTCGTCAATGTCATGGGTGACGAACAGCACCGTTTTGCCAAAGTCGGCCCAAAGCTGCAGCAGCCAGTTCTGCATCGTAATCCGGGTCTGCGCGTCGAGCGCGCCGAACGGCTCGTCCAGCAAAATGACGTCGCGGTCGTACAGCAGCGTCCGCAGCAGCGCGGCCCGCTGCCGCATACCGCCCGACAACTCCTTCGGGTAGTGCCTGTCGAAGCCTTTCAGCCCGTATCGTTCCATCAGCGGCAGCGCGCGCTCCACGGCCTGCCTGCGGGGTACGCCGCGGATTTCCATCCCGAGCACGATGTTGTCGAGAATGGTCCGCCACGGCAGCAGCATGTCCTTCTGCAGCATATAGCCGACGTGTCCGGTCTTCCCGACGATGTTCGCGCCGTCGGCCAGCACCCGCCCCGTCGATGGCGGCACGAGCCCCGCGATGATGTTGAACAGCGTGGACTTGCCGCAGCCGCTCGGCCCGATGATGCTGACGAACCGCCCTCTCTCGATGCCCAGGCTCGTCTCTTGCAGCGCCGTGACGTCCTTTCCGTTTTTGCGGAAAATTTTGCTTACCCCGTCGATTTCGATTTTGTGCCGACCCGCATGTTCCATCCCGATCCCTCCATGTACGCGTTTTTTATGGCAATAAAAAAATCGCCAATTCCAGGCGGACGCAAAGGCGTCCTTCCTCGAACTGACGATTCGCCGGCTCTCCTCTCGGAGCTACAACGCTTCATTCAGATAGCTTTCCACGTCGCGGTCCAGGATAACGATCGTACCGGAATATTCGGTCTCGATATCGTAATCCTTCAGAATGGCGACGATATTCAATTGAAAGGCTTGCGCGAACGCCTTCTTGAGCTCGGCCTTGAAATGCTCGACCAGCAGGAAGTCCAGCCCCCTCGTGGTCGCGCGATCCTTGCCGTCAAGAAGCTTCAGCACGGGCACGCGATGATTGATCGATACAATGACGATTTTGTTCCCGACAAAATCGACCTTCTGACGATTGACCCCGGCATTGAACATCTGCATATTGATCTCGTTATAGAGTTTGAGCATGTTCTGTTTCAGGTGACCTGCCGTCATCACTTCTTCATCGCGCCCTCCTTCGCGTTATATTATCTTCCATAACTTAGCGGAAAGTTTGCGGATTTGATTTTATTATAAACGAAACGAGAGACCAGTCAATAGTTTATGTAAGAAAATTTTACATAATTTTGAGATATTATTGAATAAATCCTGAAACCGATAAGGATACGAAAATATCTGCCACTTATATAACATAGAAGTAACATTGCGAGCAAATCCCCACTGCCGGCTTCTTTCCCCCTCACCGGCCGTTCCGGTACCCGCGCGGCGACACGCCGCAGTAAGCCTTGAACTGCTTATTGAACGCGCTGAGCGACTGAAAGCCGCTGCGCTCGGCGATCTCGATGACGGAAAGATCCGTCGTCCGCAGCAGATCCATCGCGTCCTGCACCCGCAGCCGTACGACGAATTCATGCGGCGACGCCCCGGTCAGCAGGCGGAACTGCTCGAAGTAGCGGCTCTTGCCCATGCCCGATTGCCGCACCAGCGCCTCGCCGTCCACCGCCTCGCGGTAGTGGTCGAGCAAATAGCCGACGGATTCCGCGATTTCGGTTTGCGGCAGGGCATCGCCGGACGAAGCGCCTCCGGCCCTCGCTCCCTTTCCGGCCGCGGCGTCCGGCCCGGCAGCGCCCGCGGACTCGGACGCAAAATCGTGCACCTCGAGCAGGATGTCGACCAGCGCGGCGAACTGCCGCGTCTCCGCGGCGGCTTGCCCCGCCTCCTTCGCCCGCACCGCCGCTTCCGCCGCTTCGCGGATGCGCGCGGCGCGCGGCGACGAAGCGGGGAGGAGCGGCGCAAGCCCGCGCCCCGCGTAGAACGGGACGAGCAGCCGGCTGCCGCCCGGCACCGCCCGCACGGCCGAGGGCGTGAACAGGATCAGGACCGCCCCGAACGTCTCGCCCGGCTTCGCGTAGCTCCAATGCGGCTCGAACGGCCGGCACAGGAACGCGTCGCCCGGCCGGCCGGCGTACGTCCGGTCGCCGAACCGGTACGTCAGCTCGCCGCGCAGCAGCACGCCGATTTCCAGGCAGTCGTGCACGTGCAGGTCATGTTCCTCGTCCGAGCCCGTAACCGGAATAAACGAAAACGATCGCGTTAATTTGAGCCGCTCGACGTACACGGGTGCCACCTCGCTTTGAATTTGTATCCACTATAGCCGCATCGCGGACAAAATGACAAGTTTACGGCGGCGGCGAGCGAGAATTCGGATCGGGCCCGTGCTACAGTGGGAACGAAAGCGAATTCATCGATGGGGTGATCCAATCATGAGACTGTATTTAATCGGCGCGGGCGTCATCGCCCGGACGCATGCCGAAGCGGCGGCGAAGCTCCCGGTAACCGCGGAGCTCCGCGTGGCCGACCCGAGCCCGGCGGCGCTGGAGGCGTTCGCCGAGCGGTTCCCGGACGCGCTGCGCTTCGCGGATGCCGAAGCGATGCTGGCGGCGGAGCCGCCGCGCGAGGACGACATCGTCATCGTCGCCACGCCGCCCTTCGCGCACCTGGAACCGGTCAAGCTGGCGCTGCGTTCCGGACGCCACGTGCTGTGCGAGAAGCCGCTCGCGATGAACGACGCGGAAGCCGAAGAGATGCTGCGCGTCGCCGGCGAATACGGCCGGAAGCTCGGCTGCTGCAGCGTCCGTTTCAAAGGCATGGCGCACATGGAGGCGGTCAAGCGGGTGCTCCGTTCCGGCGCGCTCGGCGACGTCTACCACGCGACCTTCGCGCACAAGAGCGAGCGCAGCCGCGCCGGCATCGAGTACCAGCCGGCCAGCCGGTGGTTTCTGGACAAGTCGAAAAGCGGCGGCGGCATTCTGATCGACTGGGGTCCGTACGATTTCGCCACGCTGATCGACGTGCTCGACCCGGCCGAGATCGAGTTCGGCGGCGCATGGACGCGCCGGCCGGTTACGGAGGCCGATCCGGCCGGCGTCGTCTTCGACGTCGAGACGCACGCCGGCGCGTACATGACGTTCCGCGGCGCGGGCGAACCCGTTCGCGTGCATTACGAGCGCGCCTCCTGCGCCCACGGCGAAGCCTGCGGCCGCGCGGAGATCGAAGGCACGCGCGGCGCCGTCCGGTGGCATCCGTTCGACTCGAAGCAGCCCGTCTACATCCGCTACGACAAAGGCGGCAGCATCGTCGAAGAGCAGGTCGAGACCGGGCCGCGCGGCGACCTGACCATCTTCGACAACCCGCTCTTCCACTTCTGGGCGGAGCTGCAAAACGGCGAGTCCCTGTCGAACACGGGCCGCCGCGCGGTCGACCATTTCCGCTGCCTGTCCGCCTTCTACGCCTGCGCGGAGACCGGGCACAAGCAAACCGTCGCCATCGCCGGCGCGAAAGGGGAGCGGCCATGAAGATCATCGGGTACTCCTCCAACCTGTACGGCTGGAGCGAACGGTGGAAATCGGACGGCAAGGCAGTCGACTGGCGGGCTATTTTCCGGGCCTGCGCCGATGCCGGACTGGACGCCGTCGAAATCGACGCCGACGCCGGGCAGCTGGCCTTGCTGCGGGAATTCGGGCTCGCCGTCTCCGCTTCCTACGTCGGCCTGCAGCTCCACGGCGACTATGACGCCGTGGAGGCCGGCGCGCTGCCGGTCGCGGAGCGGCTCGCCGCCGCGGGCGGCAAGGATCTGCTCGTGAACGCCGACCCGTACGGCGGCTGGAAGCAGGCGCTGCCGAAGCCGGAGGACCTCGTCAAGCGGCAGGGCGACAATCTAAGCCGGCTCGCCGCGCGGGCCGAGGCGGACTTCGGGCTGCGCCTCAGCCTGCACAATCACGCGGCGGACCGTCACAACGCCGAGGCCGACCTGCGATCCGTCGTCGAATGCGCGGACGCCGCCGTCGGCCTTTGCGTCGACACCGGCTGGGCCCATGTCGCCGGCTGCGACCCGGTCGGCTGGGTTCGCCGGTACCCGGAACGGATCGCCGCGTTTCACCTGCGCAACCAGCGGGGGCGCGTGCCGGCCGAGGACTTGACCGAGGGCGACATCGATTTCCGCGCCCTGGCGGACGCAATGGCCGACGCCAACTACGAAGGCTGGCTCGCGCTCGAGCTGTGGCATCCGCGGGAAACGATGCCCGCGCGCTCCATGGAAGAGGACGTGCGCCGCTCCCTGGCCATGCTGCGCGGCCTCGTCGGCGAGCGGGCCTAGGTCCGCGCGCGACTCCGCCATGCATAACCAGCACAAAAAAGCCGACTCCGGCGTCACGCGACGCGGGAGCCGGCTTTTTGTCCGTTTCCGCTCAACTGGCTTTTTGTCCGTTTCCGTTTCCGTTTCCGCTCAACTAGCTGCGCTCGGTTTCCGCAGGACCGTTTCTCCCCGCAAACCAATGCCGTCTTCCCCCGGCTTACTTGCCGTCGTAAAACTTGACCAGCTCGTCGACCTTCACGGCCTGCCCCGTGCGGATCGACTTGTTGGCCGCGATGCCCGTCAGGATGGACCGCGCGCCGTCGACGTGGTCGGCCGCGCGGTTGAATTCGTCCGCGACCGGAACGCCGAAAATATCGTTCAGCAGCACCGGGTCGCCCCCGCCGTGCCCGCCGTCGCCCCGCTCGAATTCGGCTTTGTACGGCTCGCCGAACATCGGGAAGACGAGGATCGATACGCCCTGCACCGCGCCCTCCAGCGCTTTGTCGCCGCCGGCGTTGACGTACGACTGCTCGACGACCTGCATTTCGATGCGGCCTTTCGTGCCGTTGAACGCGATGCGGTAGCCCTCCCACGGCAGATAGGCGTTAAGCGAGTACGACAGCTGCGCCTTGTTCTTGTACTTGACCAACACGCTCATCGTGTCCTCGATCGAGATGCCGTCGCCGAAAACGCTCTGGTCGCGCCGGTAGCCGTCCTCCGCTTCCGCGTCGAGGTACATCGCCTTCAGATGCTCGTTCTCGTCCAGATGCAGCGCGAACGGATCGTCCTTCGCGTTCGGGTTGCCCGTCGCGCGGTCGTAGAACTTCGTCACGCCCCGGTTCTCCGCGTTCTCGCGGCCGTAGAAGAGCAGGTCGCCCATCGCGAATACGGTGTCCGGCTCCGAGCCGATCCAGAAGTTGACGAGATCGAAATGATGCGTCGACTTGTGCACGAGCAGGCCGCCGCCGTTGCGCTTGTCGCGGTGCCAGCGCCGGAAATAGTCCGCGCCGTGCTGCGTGTTGAGCAGCCACTCGAAATGCACCGACGTCACGTCGCCGATCGTGCCCTTGGCGATCAGCTCGCGCGCCTTGGTGTGATGCGGCGCGTAGCGGTAGTTGAACGTGACGCGCACCTGGCGTCCCGTGCGGTGGACGGCGTCGAGAATCTGCTGGCACTTGGCCTCGTCCACGGTCATCGGCTTCTCGGTAATGACGTCGCAGCCCAGCTCCAGCGCTTGAATGATGTACGTATGATGCGTCCGGTCCACGCTCGTGACGATGACCGCGTCCGGCTTCTCGGCCCCGATCATGCGCGCGAACTCGTCGTGCTTATAGGTGCGCGCCGCCGGATAATCGTATTTCTCGGTCAGCAGCTTGTTCGCGTAGTCCATGCGCGTTTGGTTGATATCGCAAAATGCGACCAGCTCCGACGTCTCGCGGTAATGGTTCGCGATCGCGGAATAGAAAAATTCCGCCCGCCCGCCGATGCCGACCTGCACGTATCTTTTCTTAGCCATTCGTTCGTACGCTCCTTTAGTCAGGTTCGCCGGCCTGGTGTTTGAGTTGAAATCCGCATTCGTCAATCTCCGCTCCGGGTGCGCTCGTCCCCCCGGCCGAAACGCTCGGCCAGCCAAGCGGCGACCGCCTCGGCGAGTCCGTCCAGCGCCGTCAAATCCTCGCCCCATGCCGCCTCCAGGCGCAGGATGTTCGCCGCCGTGCGCGCCGGATCGTACCCGTCGCCGGCCGGCTCCGGCGCCCACGCGCCGCGAATCGCTTCGACCAGCGCCTCGTCGTCCCGCGGCTCGGCCGGCGCGCCGCCCGCGGCGTAAGCGTCCCGCGGGCGGTACAGCCAGATCAGCGCGGCCAGCGACCGCGCGATGACGACCGGGACGCTCCCTTCGGCCTGCGCGTACGCTTTCAAGGAAGGCAGCAGCCGCGCCCGCCATTTCGACAGGCTGTTCATCGCGATGTCCGTCAGCCGGTGCCGGATGTACGGATTGCGGAACCGGTCCAGCGTCCCGCTCACGTAAGCGTCCGCCTCCGCGCGCGGCAGCGGCAGGCCCGGCAGCACCTCGTCCCGCAGCGCCCGCTCCCAGACCTCGCCCCACGCCGGATGCTCCATCGCTTCCCGCACCTCCGACAGCCCGTCCGCAAGCCCCAGCGTCGCCATCATCGTGTGCGCGCCGTTCAGGATGCGCACCTTGAGCAGCTGGTACGGCGTCAGGTCCTCGACCCAGCGCACGTTCAGCCCCGCCTGCGCCAAGGGCAGCCGCGATTCCAGGCCGTCCGTCGCCTGGATCGCCCACAGGTGGTACGGCTCCGCCGTCGCGAGCAGCGGATCGGAGTAACCCCAAGCCGCGAACAAGCCGTCCGCTTCCTCGCGGGGATACCCGGTGACGATCCGGTCGACGAGCGTGTTCACGAACCGGTTGGACGCCCGCACCCACCGCTTGAACGCCTCCGAGAGCCGCCAATCGTCCGCATGGCGGAGCACGATGTCCAGCAGGCGGTCGCCGTTCCGCTCGAGCAGCTCGCACGGCAGATGAACCAGTCCCCGCTCGGGATCGCCGGCGAAGGTCACGAACCGGCGGTAGAGGAACACGGTCAGCTTGCCCGGGAACGAGGCCGCGGGCGCGCCGGGATTCCATTCGGCATGCTGATACGCAAGCCCCGCCTCCGTCGTGTTGGAGACGACGAACTCCAGCTCCGGCGAATCGGCCAGCGCCAGGAAGGCGTCCCATTCCTCGTACGGATCGATCATCCGGGCGAACACGGAGACGATTTCCCGTTCTTCAACCTTCCGGCCGTCCTGCAGCCCGCGCACGAGCAAGGTATACGCGCCCTGCTGCGCCTTCAGCTTCTCCAGGTTCGGCTTTCCGGCCGGACGCGGCTGGGTCACGGCGACGCCTCCGCCGAACAGCCCCTGCGCGTTGCAGCGCTGCACCATCCAATCGACGAAGCCGCGCAGGAAATTGCCTTCGCCGAACTGCAGCACTTTCACGGGCAGCCGGCAGCCGGCCTGCCCTTCCGGCAGCTGCGCCAAGCCGGGGACGGCGCCGCCGGGATTGACCGGCGCCGTCATAGCGCGGTCCCTCCCGCCGCTTCCACGCCGTCGAAGCGGAAATAGTTCGCCGCGTTGCGGTACGAGATGTCCTGCACGATGCCGCCGAGGTAGGCCATATCATGCGGCGCTTCCCCGTTCTCCGCCCAGCCGCCGAGCAGATTGCACAGGATGCGGCGGAAGTATTCGTGGCGCGTGAACGACAGGAAGCTGCGCGAATCGGTCAGCATGCCGACGAACCGGCCGAGCAGGCCGATGTTCGCGAGCGAGGTCAGCTGGGCGAGCATGCCGTCCTTCGTATCGTTGAACCACCACGCCGAGCCGAGCTGCAACTTGCCCGGGATGCCGCCGCCCTGGAACGAGCCGATGATCGACGCCAGCACGTCGTTGTCCCGCGCGTTCAGCGAGTAGAAAATCGTGCGCGGCAGCGCGCCTTCCCGCTCCCACGCGTCCAGCAGCCCGACGACCGCCTTCGCCAGCGGACCGTCGTACATCGAATCGTACCCGGTGTCCGGGCCGAGCGCCGCGAACATCCGCCCGTTGTTGTTCCGGTGGGCGTGCAGATGGAGCTGCATGGCCCATTCCCGCTTCGCGTACCATGCGCCCAGCCGAAGCAGGGTAAAGGTTTTGTAGCGCTCCTCTTCTTCCTTGGACAACGGCTCGCCGCCCAGCGCCTTCTTGAACGCCGCGGCGGCGTCTTCGTAGGAAGCGGCCGCATGCGGGACTTCGTCCAGCGCATGATCGGACACCCGGCAGCCGTGCTCATGGAAGTAGTCGACCCGCGATTCCAGCGCGGCGAGCAGATCGCCGTAATCCAAAATCGCCCGGCCGGTCGTCTCCTCGAGCCGCCGCAGCCACGGCCGGAACGTCTCCTTGCGAATGTTCAGCGCCTTGTCCGGGCGGAAGGACGGCAGCACCCGTGCCTCGACGGTCCCGTCCGCCCGGATCGCCCGATGGTGCTCGAGCCGGTCGGCCGGATCGTCGGTCGTGCAGATGACCGCCACGCGGCTCTTGCGGATCAGGTCGCGGACGGCATAGCCTTCGCCGGCGAAGCAGGCGCCGGTCTGCTCCCAAATGGCGCGGGCGTTCGCTTCGTTCAGCAGCTCATGCACGCCGAACAGCCGGCGAAGCTCCAGATGCGACCAATGATAGAGCGGGTTGCCGATCGTCTGCGGCACCGTGCGCGCCCAAGCCGCGAACCGGTCGTAGTCGCCGATGCCCGGCCCGCCGGTCACGAGCGGCTCCTCGACGCCGTTCGCCCGCATGGCGCGCCATTTGTAATGGTCGCCGTACAGCCACGCTTCGGCCAAATTGGCGAACCGCTTGTTTTCCGCGATTTCCTTCGGGTCCAGGTGGCAGTGGTAATCGATGATCGGCAGCGATGCCGCGTAGTCGTGATACAGGTTGACAGCGGTTTCGTTATGCAGCAAAAATTGTTCGTCCAGGAACGGCTTCATGCGCGAATCCTCCATTCTTATCGTGTTCTTATGGTATCATAAGACAAAATACATCCGGCGGAATGGCCGATTTTGTTCAATGGTCCGGATTTATGATCGATTTTGTCCCGGGGTGAGCACATGAGCGCAAGAGAGCAGGTTATCGTCGAGTACGGACACGAGGAAGGGGAATTCTACCTCAGCCAGGTGCAGCGGACGGAGCCGTTCGAGCGGAACAACCACTATCACGGCACGTACGAGATCTACTATTTGCTTGCGGGCAGGCGGTACTACTTCATCAAGGACGCCTCGTATTCCGTCGCGGCCGGGGATCTGATCTTCATCAACAAATACGACGTGCACAAGACGTCCGTGCTCGGCTCCCCGCAGCACGCGCGGATCGTCATGAATTTCAGCGACGATTTCCTCGGCAAGGACCACCCGCTCTTCCGGCCCGAGCTGCTGCGGATGTTCGTGCGCGAGCCGCATCAATTCCGGCTGAAGCCGCAGGAGCAGTGGCACGTCGAACGCTTGCTGGGCCGCATGGCCGAGGAAGCGCGGCGGCGGGAAGAAGGCTTCGAGCTGTCCCTGCGGCTGCTGCTGACGGAGCTGCTGCTGCTCGCGGCCCGGCTGAAGGCCGAGCCCGCCGACGCCGCCGAGGATCCGCTCAGTCCCGTTCACCGCAAGATCGGGCAGGTCGTCAAGCATCTGAACGCCCACTTCAGCCAGAAGCTTCCGCTGCCCGAGCTGTCCGCCGCCTTCGGGCTCAGCCCCGCTTATCTCAGCCGAACGTTCAAAAAAATCACGGGCTTCACGATCGTCGGCTACCAGCACCTGATGCGCGTCCGCGAAGCGCAATCGCTCCTCGCCGCGACGGACGCCAAAATCGCGGACATCGCCGTCGCCGTCGGCTTCGAGCAATTCGCGCATTTCAACCGGACGTTCAAGAAGCTCACCGGCGCCTCGCCGACCCGCTACCGCAAATTGAACCGACGTCCGTAGCCCCGCGATCCGCGCCGCCCCGCGATCCGCGCGCGAATGCGCGCCGCCGGCTCCCGCGCGAAAAAAAAGCCCCGGACCTGGTCTTACCCCCGTCAAGTAGACAGTGAAAAAAACGAACTATGCAACGGCCGTCTCCCGGTAATCAACTGGGGGACGGTTATTTAATTTTTTCTGAAATCTGTTGTAGTTGTAAAATGCGATGTATTCTTCAATCGCCGTGTAAAGCGACTCAGCCGTTTTGGGGCGAGTAAGATGAATTTTCTCTGTCTTCAGATGTGAAAAGAAAGATTCTATACAGGCGTTATCATGGCAATTTCCACGTCTGGAATGGCTCGCAATCATCCCATATTCCTCTAAGCGCTTGTTATAGTGATGGGTTGTGTATTGAAATCCTTGGTCTGAATGCA
>NZ_FORE01000023.1:0-79281 GCF_900113915.1 Paenibacillus sp. UNC496MF | reverse complement strand
GACCCCTTGAAGACGACGAGGTAGATAGGTTCGAGGTGGAAGCGCAGCAATGCGTGGAGCTGACGAATACTAATCGGTCGAGGGCTTATCCAAGGTACATCGCTTCAGCTAAGCAAGACCTTCGCAAAGGTTCGTATTCAGTTTTCAGGGTGTCAAGCTCTGAGCAAGAATCGCGTTTCCGTTAGCGGAAGACGCCCGTTTGGTGGCGATGGCGGAGGGGAACCACGCGTACCCATCCCGAACACGACCGTTAAGCCCTCCAGCGCCGATGGTACTTGGACCGCAGGGTCCTGGGAGAGTAGGACGTTGCCAAGCACGATGAACCGACTGCTTATGCAGTCGGTTTTTTGTTGTCTTTAATCGATAATGATAAAGAGGCCGGCGTGAACTAAAAAAGAAGCCGGCGCCCATCATCGTTGTTTCACGTGGAACGCGTCAACGATGATAGTAGCTGACCTCATTGGCGGTAATTTTGAGTACGCCGTCTCGTCTGGACTTGCGAAGCTTGCGACTGATGACCAAGCGCGGAGCTAGAAACCAAAGATGACACATGATTAAGCTAATCATTGTCGCCTCGTCCGCCCACGGGTAGAGAATGCCGATCGTGCATAACCCCAGCCACAGAAGGTGGCGGTGCAGCCGGCGAAAGAGGCCGTATTCGATATAAGCGACCGGAATATAGCCGATCCAGATGCCGAGTACTCGCCAGCCCCAGCGCCGGTAGTCCGGTTCATCGACGCGGATTAACGTTAGGCGGATGATTAGGAAATGAATGAACTGGGAGCATAGAATGCCGATTCCGAACGCTTTGACGCCGTCGAGCCGGTACATAAGAACAAGAAAGAGCGCTAAGACGCAGATCGCGCAAAGGTAGCTTCGATATAATTCGTTGCGAACGAACACCTTTTGGATGAGTCGATATTGGTAGATCGTCGCCTTGTCTTGCTCGGCAAGCGCTCCTCGCATCGTTTCAACGCCTTTCGATAATCTACACCATGTATCGGATTTTGACGCCGGAATATGTAGACTTCCTCCGCAAAAGAAGTGCAAGCCTTCGTTCACCAATCTGGGCGTTTCGACATAAACTGTATTACTATTTGAATTCAGCTATGAAAGTCGTATAGGTTGCTAGACTTTGTGGCATACTAGAAGCAATGATGATTTTTTTGGACGAGGTGAAACGAAATGTCGGAAGAAAGGACACCAACGACCTGTATTATTTGCGGAATGGAGAAATGGGAAGGCATGCGTATCATTGACGGGTTTATCTGCGATTCGTGCGAAACGGAAATGGTTCAAACCGACGTGCAGGACGCGAAGTATCCGTTTTTCATTCATCAGCTGAGACGTATTTGGTACCAGAACAATGCCTGAGGCATATGGCTGTACATCCCGTTGATCCCGAATTTTTCTCGCATGCATGCCGCGATCGAGAGAGTTTGGGATTCTTTTTTATCGGGGGAAGGCGAGGGTTTAAGTCAGGCCCGGTATCCGTTATGATGAAGGGATAAACCTGTAGGAACCGGAGGAACGTCCATTGCAACCTCACTTGCAAAAACGATGGCATGCGCCATTATTCGATACGCTGTCCGCGCTGCGGGCTTCCGGGCCGGTCAGTTATCATGTGCCGGGGCATAAATACGGTGCGTCGCTCCCCGACGCAAACGAGTTGCCGATTGAAGCCGCTCGGGCCATGAAGGCCTTGCGCGGAGTCATGGAGCTGGATGTCACGGAGCTGACGCCAACCGATGATTTGCACGCTCCTTCCGGAGTCATAGAGGAAGCTCAACGTTTGGCGGCGGCGACATTCGGGGCCGAGCGGACGTACTTCATCGTGGGCGGCAGCACGGCCGGCAATCTGGCCATGCTGCTTGCCGTTTGCGGGCCGGAAGAGTTGGTTCTCGTTCAGCGCAATGCCCATAAGTCCGTGCTGAACGGGCTGCGGCTTGCGGGCGCGCGAGCGGTCTTTCTAATGCCGGAGACGGATGAGGGCACCGAGCTTCATCTTACCCCTTCGCTCGAGCAGGTGGAGCTGGCGCTGCAGCGATATCCGGAATCGAAAGCCGTCTTTCTCACCAATCCGAGCTATTATGGTCTCAGCGCTTCACTGCAGCCTTATGCGGATCTTATTCACCGGCACGGCAAAATGCTGCTTGTCGACGAAGCCCATGGCGCTCATTACGGACTTCATCCGGCTTTCCCGTCTTCGGCCTTGCAAGATGGCGCAGACGCGGTCGTTCAATCCACGCATAAGACGTTGACGGCGTTGACGATGGGAGCCATGCTGCACGTACAAGGTGATCGAATCGATCGGGATGCGGTGCTGGAGGCACTCCGAATGATTCAGAGCTCCAGTCCTTCCTATCCCATTATGGCTTCGCTTGATATTACCCGGGCAATGATCGACGTCCATAGAAATGGGATGTTCGATCGGGGTTTGGCGGCCGCGGAAGCGGTTCGAGCGTGGATCGGGATGCAGCGCCGGTATGAGTTGGCAGCTCCCCGGCGGGATACCGTAAGAGTGGATCCCCTTCGAATGTCGATTTTTGACCGAACGGGCGCCTTGACCGGATTCGAGCTGCAGCGGCGTCTTGAGGCATATGGCTGCTATGCCGAGATGGCGGATTCTCGTTACGTCGTGCTGTTGTTCGGAATCGGCGCGTCTCTGTCCGACGTGGAGCGGCTGCAGCAGGCGCTAAGCGAAATTGCGGTCGAAACCGAGCAGGAAGGGCTTATGCCGCGCTTTCAATCGAGCAGTCGAATGTTTCCGAACAAGTGGCATACCATCGCGGAGCCTGTTACCTTCGCACGCGCCGGGAAGAGTAGCCGCGGCAGCGACACGGAGCGCATCGCGCTGGATGACGCGAAAGGTCGGATCTCGTCGGAGGCGGTTATTCCTTATCCGCCCGGCATCCCGCTGATTTATGAGGGCGAACGCATCACGGCCGAGACGGTCGCCGTCGTCAAGCAGCTCGTCGCGGACGGGGCCAGATGCCAAGGCGCGGAGGATCCCACGATGCGGACGATCGCGGTTGTCGCGGAGCGGTAGCGCCGTTTACGCGCTATGGTTGGCTTTGTTATGATAGGGGTATTAACAGACAGAGGAGCAGGCTCGTGGAAAATGGGTTGTTTTTGACGATAGAAGGCGGGGAGGGCTCAGGTAAAACGACGCTAATCGACGGCCTGGCGAAATCGCTGCAAGGACTCGGAAAGCAGGTCCTATTCACGCGGGAGCCCGGCGGCATTCCGATCGCCGAGCAAATCCGCGGCGTGGTGCTCGATAAAGCCAACACTGCGATGGACGCGCGAACGGAGGCGCTGCTCTATGCCGCCGCGAGACGCCAGCATCTGGTGGAGAAGGTCTTGCCCGCGCTGGCCAGAGGCGAAATCGTCGTCTGCGATCGGTTTATCGACAGCAGCTTGGCCTATCAGGGCTACGCGCGCGGACTTGGCGTCGAGGAAGTGAGGTCCATTAATGCCTTCGCGATCGGCGAGCATATGCCGGCGCTGACGTTTTGGCTCGATATTTCGCCCGAAGCCGGGTTGGCCCGGATTCATGCGGGAGAAGGCCGGGAGATCAACCGGCTCGACCTGGAAGGCCTCGGGTTCCACGAAGCGGTAAGAGAAGGCTACAGGCGGCTGATGGCTGCCGAACCGGATCGAATCGTGCGCATCGATGCCGGGCAAGCGCCTGAAATGGTGCTTAACGACGTGCTCGCGATTCTAAATGCACGAATTTGAAGGATTATGCTCATTCCGTGTCAAATTATATAGAGCGTCATACTTTCAATAACGTACCGCATGGCATAAAATCGGCAAGCATTATTGGGAGGGAATAGGATGAAATTAGTAATTGCGATTGTTCAAGATAAAGACAGCAACCGTCTGTCGAACGCGCTCGTGCGCGATGGCTTCCGGGCGACGAAGCTGGCCAGTACGGGCGGCTTCCTGCGCGCCGGCAACACGACGTTCATAATCGGGATCGAGGACGAACGGGTGCATGAGGTATTGAACGTGATCCGTTCGAACTGTAAAGTCCGCGACCAGCTCGTGTCTCCCGTATCTCCGATGGGCAGCACCACCGATTCTTACATCCCGTTCCCGGTCGAAGTGCAGGTCGGCGGCGCGGCGGTCTTTGTCGTTCCGGTCGAACGATTCGAACATTTCTGATTGGGCGTGACGAGGCAATGAAAATCAATCCCGGGTGGCGGCCGCTTGGCGCCGATCGTTCGCGTCCGGATACGGGCGCGAAGCCGGCGGCGGTCAAAAGCTTCGCCGACGTCCTGAACGTGCAGGACGAGCAGCGGACGATCGAGCAGCTGCAGGAGAAGCTGAAAGATATTCATAATCAAGGCGAGCGGCTGGCCCGTTCGATGACGGTGAGGGAGCTCAAGCTCTACCGCCAGATGGTCAAGCAATTTCTCGAGGATACCGTTCGGCGGGGCGTCGGGATGAAGGAAACGCGCGGCTTCGACAGGCGGGGCCGCACGAAGCGTTACATGCTGCTCGAGGAAATCGACCAGTCGCTCGTTACCATGGGCGAGGAGCTGCTGGAGAGCGAGGACGGGCGGCTGAAGCTGCTTCAATCGATCGGCGATATCCGCGGTATGCTGATTAATTTGTTTTTCTAAACGGAATTCTTCGTTGTTCTTACGATAGAAAGGACCAGATCCCATGAGCATCGCACAGCTTGCCGGGCAACCTCGGGCAAAGCGGATCTTGCAGCACGCGCTGTCGAGCGGCAAAGTGTCGCATGCCTACTTGTTCAGCGGTCCTCCGGGGAGCGGACGGCTGAAGATGGCGATGGCTTTCGCGAAGGCGCTGTTCTGCGAGCAGGGCGGCGACGACGCCTGTGGCCATTGCCTGGAATGCCGAAAGTTCGAGCACGGCAATCAGCCCGATCTGCACCTCGTCGAGCCCGACGGAAGCTCCATTAAAATCGACCAAATCCGCGAGCTCCAGCGCGAGCTTGCTTATCGCAATATACATGCGTCCCGCAAAGTGTACATCATGCAGCGGGCCGAAACCATGACGCTTCAAGCGGCCAACAGCCTGCTGAAGTTTCTGGAGGAGCCGCAGTCGCCCCTCGTGGCGATTCTCCTCACCGACAACGGACAAGCGATGCTGCCGACCATTCGTTCGCGTACGCAGCTCGTGCCGTTCGTCCCGCTGGCGCCGCAGGATATGCTGCAGGCGCTCGCGGACGAAGGGCATCCCCAGCTGCCGACCCGGGCGGCCGTTCAACTGGCTTCGGGCCTAGACGCCTGCCGGGCGCTTATCCAGCAGAATGGGTTTGCAGAAATGAGAAACGTAGTGATACAATTGGGAAAGGACAGTCTGAACCGGTTCACCGCCGCGATGCTGTCCCTGCAGCAAATCATGAAGACGGAGCTTGTGGAGCAACCGCAGCTTCTTTTGTCCTTATTGGCGCTGTGGTATAAAGATATGATTCATTTCCAGGCCGGAAGACAGGAATCGCTCGTTTTTATAGATCAGCTAGATTGGATCGGCAAACATGCCTACGCACGTCCGGCGGAAGGCTGGGTGGCGTGCATGGAGCACACGCTGGAGGCGGGCAAACGCATACGCGCGCACGTATCGCCGCAATTGGCGCTCGAGCAGCTGCTGATCCGCGTACAGGAGGGGTGAATACTTGTATACCGTCGTTGGTGTCCGCTTCAAGAAAGCGGGCAAAATCTATTATTTCGATCCCGTCGAGTTCCGGATCGATAAAGAACAGTGCGTCATCGTCGAGACGGCCAGAGGGATCGAGTACGGCAAAGTCGTGGTCGGGCCGAAGCAGGTCGGCGAGTCGGACGTGGTCCTGCCGCTGAAGAAGGTCATCCGCATCGCCGGCGATAACGACGCCAAGGTCGTGGAAGAGAATAAAGCGGCCGCGCGCAACGCGTTCGCGACGTGCCTGGAGAAAATCCGCGACCATCAGCTGAAGATGAAGCTGGTCGACGTCGAGTTTACGTTCGACCGCAATAAGATCATCTTTTACTTTACGGCCGAAGGACGCGTCGATTTCCGCGAATTGGTCAAAGACTTGGCCAGCGTGTTCCGTACCCGGATCGAGCTTCGTCAGATCGGCGTCCGCGACGAGGCGAAAATGCTCGGCGGCATCGGACCTTGCGGCCGCGTGCTTTGCTGCTCGACCTGGCTCGGCGATTTCGAGCCGGTATCGATCAAGATGGCGAAGGACCAGAACCTGTCGCTCAACCCGACGAAAATTTCCGGTCTATGCGGCCGGTTGATGTGCTGCTTGAAATACGAGCACGATAATTACGAAAGCGTTCGCGAGGAGCTGCCGGCCGTCGGCAAAATCGTCGTCACGTCCTACGGCGAAGGCAAAGTTACGGGAATCAACGCTGGCTCCAAATCGGTTTATGTCCAACTGTTCGACGTAGGCGGCAAACCGAAGGAATTGCCGCTTGACGACGTGATCGTCAAGTAAGGCCGATCGGCCGTTGTGAAATCCGAAGCTGCTTCGCCTTGGGGTGGAAACTTGAAAAAAGACATTTTTAACGAGATCAGCAACTTGGAAGCGCACATGGGCAGCTTGTATACGGAACTCGGCGCCATGAAACAGAAGATCAAGGCGCTGCTTGAAGAGAATAACCGGCTCAGCATAGAAAACGGCCAGCTGCGCAAAGTATTGAAGCGGGAGACCGCCATCCATGCGCCGCAACCGAAGCCGGAGCCGGTCGTCGTTCACGAAGAGGAGGTGCGCGACGAACCGGACGAAGCGCCCGTATTGACGGGAGACCCTATTGCGGTCGGGCAAGGATACGACAATTTGGCGCGGTTGTACCATGAGGGTTTTCATATTTGCAATTTGTATTATGGGCATTTGCGCACGGAGGGCGACTGCTTGTTCTGCCTTTCGTTTTTGAATAAGGATTGAACGACAAGACCCTCTGACACAGGGTCTTGTTTGCATAGAACGGCATCTACCGATACTTAAGTAAGGGGCAGGGGAACGTGGGTAAAGAAGTGGTATTGGCGCCGGGCGAGAGGCTCGACGATCTACTGACGCATCAGTTGCATATCATTCAGAGCCGGGAGGTGTTCAGCTTCTCGATGGACGCGGTGCTGCTGGCCCGGTTCGCGGCGGTTCCGCCCCGCGGAAGGATCCTCGACCTGTGCAGCGGCAACGGCGTGATTCCGCTGCTGCTGACGACGCGGACGAAGGCGCTGATCGACGCGGTCGAAATTCAGCCGCGGCTTGCGGACATGGCGCGCCGGAGCATCGCGGCGAACGGCCTGGAAGACCGGATTACGGTCATTGAAGGCGATCTGCGCGAATTCCATAAGCGGCAGGGGCACGGCATCTACGACGTCGTGACGGTCAATCCGCCGTACATGCCGGCCGGAACCGGCGATCAGAACGAGAACGAGCACGTTGCGATGGCCCGTCATGAACGCAACGGCACGCTGGACGATATCGTGGCGGCTTGCGCGCGCCTGGTACGGGCCGGGGGGCGCATCGCCATGGTGCACCGGCCGTCGCGCTTGGTCGAGATCCTGGAAACGATGCGCAAATGGAAGCTGGAGCCGAAACGGATGCGGTTCGTCCATCCGAACGCGGAGGCCGAAGCCAACATGGTGCTTATCGAAGCGACCCGGGATGGCAAGCCCGAACTGCGCATGCTCCCGCCGCTGATCGTGTATAACGCGCAGCATCAATATAATGAAGAGATCATGCAGATCTATTACGGCAACCGGGCAGAGCCCGCGGCATCGCAGAAGGAGAAGACAAGCCCATGAACGTACAGCGGAGCTTTCACCCCGCGGAGAAGGACCCGTCGACCGGCACGCTGTATCTGGTCGGAACCCCGATCGGCAATCTCGAGGACATGACGTTCCGGGCGATCCGCATCTTGAAGGAGGTCGACCTGATCGCCGCGGAAGATACGCGGCAGACCCGCAAGCTGCTCGCGCACTTCGAAATCAACGGTCGGCTGGTCAGTTATCATGAACATAATAAGGATGCCAGCGGTCCGGAATTGATCCGGCTCTTGGAAACCGGCCAGTCGATCGCGCTCGTCAGCGACGCGGGGATGCCGGCGATCTCGGACCCGGGCGCGGACTTGGCCGCCGCCGCGGCGGAGCGGGGGATCGCGGTCGTGCCGATACCGGGTGCGAACGCGGCGCTATCGGCCTTGGTCGTCTCGGGGCTGCCGACGGAGAAGTTTCTGTTCGCGGGGTTTCCGCCGCGGGACCGCAAGCCGCTGGTCGCCTGGCTGACCCGGCTGCAGCGTTACGAAGAGACGCTGATTTGCTATGAATCGCCGCATCGGATCGCCAAAACGCTGCCCGTCATGCTGGAGCAGTGGGGCGACCGCCGCATGGCGATGGTCCGGGAGTTGACCAAGCGGCACGAAGAGATAGCCCGCGGTACGATTACGGATTGTGTCTCGTGGTTGGAGGAGCACCCGCCGCTAGGCGAGTATTGCCTCGTCATCGAGGGGATGAGCGAATCGGAAGCGGCCCAGATCCGGGAGGAAGAAGGCGCCTGGTGGACGGCGCTGAGTCTCGAGGAGCATGTCGCCCGGTACGAGGCGGAGAGCGGCGACCGCAAGGAGGCCATTAAACGCGCGGCTCAGGACCGGGGACTGCAGAAGCGCGACGTCTATAATGAAGTGATGAAAAAGTAGGCTCATTCCATAGGGCTAAAAACAAAAAAAGACCTTCCTGGCCGGGTTCTGGCGCAGGAAGGCATCAAGGAGTATTAAAAAGGTTAGAATTAACAAATTGGATAATACCATTATAACCTATAAATTTCGATTTGTCTCTTATTTTGTAACAGGAGTTGGCATTTCCGTCAAACAAACGTTGCAGACGATTTTGCCTTTGAAATACGCCACGTTCTCCGCATTGCCGCAGAAGATGCAAGCCGGCTCGTATTTCTTCAGCATGATCCGTTCGCCGTCCACGTAAATTTCCAACGCGTCCTTCTCTCCGATGCCGAGCGTGCGGCGCAATTCGATCGGGATGACAACCCGCCCGAGCTCATCAACTTTCCGAACGATACCTGTGGATTTCATCATATTGGTCGCTCCCTTTCCTATTCAATCATGTCGTCACGATTCGACAAAATTCTATCATTTAATGTCTTAATAATACCAACGTTTCCCAAAATAGTCAACCCGATCGGAGAGTCCGGCAAGTGCCGTAATGACGACGATTTCACGTCACTAATGTATTCCGTTATACTTCATATAGTACAACAAGGGCGGTCAGATTGGAAATAGAGTCATGACATAATTCGACATGTAAATTGATAAATATGTCGAAATTACGAACAGTTGGGAGTGAGCGAAACAATGAGCAACGACCAAGCCCAAGTACGTCTGCCCGAAGAAAAAGTCTTCAAGGATCCGGTACACAAGTACATTTACGTACAAGATTCCTTGATTTGGAACTTAATCAACACGCGGGAATTCCAACGCTTGCGGCGCATCCGCCAGCTGGGCACCTCGTACCTGACCTTCCACGGAGCGGAGCACAGCCGATTTTCGCATTCTCTCGGCGTCTATGAGATTACCCGCAAAATCATCTCGCAATTCGAACGCAGCGGCTATTCCGGCTGGCCGAAGGAAGAGAAGCTCGTCGCCCTCTGCGCGGCGCTCCTGCACGACATCGGCCACGGTCCGTTCTCCCACTCCATCGAAGACGTATTCGACACCCATCATGAAGCGTGGACCTGCCGGATGCTTCGGGAGGACACGGAGATCAACCGCGTGCTCCGCGACTTCGATCCGTCTTACCCGGAGCGGGTGGCCGACGTCATCTGCAAAACGTATCACGAGCCGATCGTAGTGTCGTTGGTGTCCAGTCAAATGGATGCGGATCGGATGGACTACTTGCTGCGGGATGCTTATTTTACGGGGGTCAACTACGGTACTTTCGATTTGGAGCGGATCCTGCGCGTCCTGCGGCCGCATCAAGGACGGATCGTCGTCAAGGAAAGCGGCATGCACGCGATCGAGGATTATCTCATGTCCCGGTATCAAATGTACTGGCAGGTGTATTTCCATCCGGTTACGCGAAGCTCGGAAATCATACTCCGCCAAATATTTCGCAGAGCCAAGGAATTATACGGGGGCGGGTATACGTTCGGTTGGATGATGGAGCCGCTCGAAAAGCTCATCTCCGGCAACATCGGCATCGAAGCTTACCTCGCGCTGGACGAGGCGCTCGTGCAGGCGGCGTTCTCCGCCTGGTCGCACGAAACGGATCCGATTCTCGCCGATCTATGCCGTCGGTTCTTGAATCGAAGATTATATAAGTACGTGACGATGGACGGACCCGACGAGCAGCTGTGGAACGACATTCGGGCGCAATTCCGCGCGATCGGGCTGAATCCCGACTATCACTTGGAAATTGACTTTCCGTACGACATGCCCTACCATGTGTATCGTCCCGGCTCGCCCGGTCCGGCGGACAATGAAGAAAAACCGCCGATTTTGCTCCTGTCGGGCGACGACCGGCTTTCGGAAATTTCCGGCCGATCCGATATCGTCCGTTCGATCACGGGGATTCATCAAGGGAAGTACCATTTATATTACCCGGAAGAGCCGCTGCTTGAATCAGCGCACCGCTTGTCCGCGAACATACGCGAATTATTTGGTTTAATGTAGAAAGGGGTTGCGCAAGACGTGATGTTAATCGACACGCATACGCATTTGGACTCGCCGAAATTCGACGAAGACCGCGAGGCGGTCATCGAACGGGCTCTTGAAGCCGGCGTACATACGCTCGTCAATATCGGCTTTAACCGGGAGACGATTCCGACCACCATGGCGCTGGCCGAGCGCTATCCGTTCATCTACGCGGTCGTCGGTTGGCACCCCGTGGACAGCATCGACATGACGCCGGCGGATCTCGAATGGATCGCCTCGCTGCTCGAGCATCCGAAGGTCGTGGCGCTCGGCGAGATCGGCCTCGACTACCATTGGGATACGTCGCCGAAAGACGTGCAGCAGCGCGTCTTCCGCCAGCAGATCGCGCTCGCCAAGGAGAAGCGCAAGCCGATCGTCATCCACAACCGCGACGCGCACGAAGACGTCGTGCGGATTCTTCGCGAGGAAGGCGCAAGCGAGGTCGGGGGGATCATGCACTGCTACTCCGGCAGCTGGGAAACCGCGAAGCAGTGCCTCGACATGAACTTCTATATCTCCTTCGGGGGACCGCTTACATTCCAGAACGCGCGGGTTCCGAAAGAGGTCATGGCCAGGGTGCCGCTCGACCGGTTGCTAATCGAAACGGACGCGCCGTATTTGGCGCCGCACCCCCATCGCGGGAAGCGGAATGAATCGTCCTTCGTCCGTCTTGTAGCAAATGCAATGGCGGAAATTTCAGGGAAATCTGTGGAAGAAATCGCCAAAATCACGACCGAAAACGCAAAGAGATGTTTTGGAATCTGATGAAAACGTGACGATGCGTTAGATTTCGGGGGAAATCCGGTGAAAAAAATGATTTTTCATCCGCGAATCGCTGGAATAGCTCGGAATTTTCCTTGAAATTCGTGAAAATCGTCATTAATCAGTTCTTTACAATGAGCGGCGGTAGACGGTATGATTCATCTCAGAGCAACAAAAGCTGTATTCCTTTTCCAAATCATCGCTTAATCTCCGGCTACCGGAGAGCGGGGGAACCACTTGCCTGAAACTGTTTGTAGCAATCGAACAGCGGAAGCAACGGAATTCTCTAGGGGTGAATTTCGCCGATGGACGCGCATGACCGGGCGTCGCGAAGCGAATAGGGCGACTCTCGCGCCCGAATCCGACAGCTAACCTCGCAAGCGTACATAAGAGAGATCAACCTCGTGCATGCAACATCACGCTGCCATTTATCCGAATGGGAAGCCACGAAACAGATCCTCTGTCGTCGGGCTTCTCTTTTTTGTTTGAATATTGCGTAAACTGACGACATAGGGTGTATGGTGGAGGTGGGGCCGAGGCGGAGTACGAAAAAAGCGTGCGTTCGCACGCCAATACTCTATAGTCGCGTCTAAGTATCATGTTTACAAAGGCGGCGGGGCTATGTAAGGAGGACCGAAGAAGTGGGAGCACTCCAGTTAAAGGACACCCATGGGAAACGATCATCCAGCATGTCTTTCGCATTGCGATGGAAGCATGAGAATGTGCGTTTAATTGTACTGAGCGCCATGATCTCAATCGCTATGACTTTCATGTTTCTGGTGTTGTTGTACGGAACGGCTGACAAGCATGTCTCCGTAGTATTGAACGGACGAGAAACCATTGTCTCCACGAAGCAATGGGTCCTTCAACGCCTACTGGATGAACAAGCCATCACCATCGGCCCGCACGATAAAGTGTCGATGCCGCTGGACGGCGGCATAAGCGACGGCGACCGGATCGTGATCGATCGGGCCATCCCGCTTACGGTGAAGGCAGACGGCAAAGCAAGAACGTTGTACACGACAGAGAAAACGGTACAAGCGGCGATCGATCAGGCTGATATAGAGGTTCGCGGCCTAGACAAGGTGTATCCTTCGTCCGGGGCTGCGCTCCAACCGAACATGACCATCACGGTCACCCGGATCGACAAGAAATATTCCGAGACTTCGTACGACGTTCCGTTCACGGTCGTGAAGAAGAACGATCCGAAGCTCGCGGTCGGGAAGCAGAAGCTTGTCCGGCAAGGCCAGCAGGGTAAAGTGGTCAAACGCTACGAGACGGTATTCGCGGACGGCGTGGCGGTGTCGCAGACGCTCGTCGAGAAAATGACGCCGCAGCCGGCGGTCGATAAAGTCGTCTCCATCGGAACGATGAAGCCCGAACCGAAGGTGACGATGCTGTCGGCCAGCGCCGGGGCATCGAGCTACACGAAGCGGGGCGTCACGTTCAACGCCAAGAAGGTCATGCGGAACTTCACGCTGACGGCGTATTCGGCGGGCGTGGCTTCGACGGGCAAAGGCAAAGGCCATCCGGAATACGGCATCACCGCTTCGGGTACGCGCGTCCAGGAAGGCCGCACGATCGCGGTCGATCCGAAGGTCATTCCGATCGGCTGGTGGGTCTACATCGAGGGCATCGGCTTCCGCCGCGCGGAAGACACGGGCAGCGCCGTCAAAGGCAATAAGATCGACGTGTATTTCGACAGCGAGTCGTACGCCGACCGGTTCGGCCTGAAACGGGGCTACACGGTCTACGTGCTGGGACCGAAAAAGCCGGAGTCTCTGTAAGAAACCCGGTCATCCCCGTTCGTTTATCGGAAAGCCATCTACTTGATTCATATCGTAATTCATGATTAAATATGCCATGATAAGAAGAGGCGACGCCTCTTCTTTTTATTGTTTGTCTAACGGGAAGGAATGGAGCTTCCATGATTAAGGAAATCATCGTCGTCGAAGGCAAGGACGACTCGGTCGCCGTCAAGCGGGCCGTCGAGGCCGAGACGATCGAGACCGGCGGTTCCGCCATCGGCGAGGCGGTGCTCCGCCGCATCGAGCTCGCGCAGCAGCGCCGCGGCGTGATCATCTTCACGGATCCCGACCACGCGGGCGAGCGGATCCGCAAAATCGTCGCGCGGCGCGTGCCGGGCTGCAAGCATGCGTTCCTGCCGCAGGAGCAGGCGCTGTACAAAGGCGACATCGGCGTCGAGAACGCGTCGCCCGAGGCAATCCGCCACGCGCTGGCCAATCTGCGAACGGAAGCGGCCGACGGCGAAGGCGGGCTGGCGGAAGTGACGATGGAGGATCTCATGCAGGCGGGGCTGCTCGTTCACCCGCAAGCGTCCGAGCGGCGGCTGAAGATGGGCAATCTGCTCGGCATCGGCTATGCCAACGGCAAGCAGTTCTATAAACGATGCTCCACGTTCCGGATCACGCGCGACGAATTCCTGCGCGCGCTGCAGGCGATGGAGAGCGAAGGAGAATCGTCATGACAGAAGGCACGAGAACGGTCCAGGACGTCGGTTCGCCCAGACGGACGAAGGACATCATCGCCAAATACGGCTTTACGTTCAAGAAGAGCCTCGGTCAGAACTTCCTGATCGATCAAAATATTTTGCGCAAGATCGTCGGCGCGGCGGAGCTGGACGAGACGAAGGGCGCGCTCGAGATCGGCCCGGGCATCGGCGCGCTGACGCAGCAGCTGGCGCACGAAGCGGGCCGCGTGACGGCCGTCGAGATCGACAACCGGCTCATCCCGATTTTGCGCGACGTGCTGGCGGAGACGCCGAACGTCCACGTCGAGCACGGGGACGTGCTGAAGCTCGACCTGCGCGCGCTGATGGAGCGGCAGTTCGCGGGCCTCTCCGGCGTCAGCGTCGTCGCGAATTTGCCGTATTACGTCACCACGCCGATTCTGATGAAGCTGCTCGAAGAGAAGCTGCCGCTCGAGCATATCGTCGTCATGATCCAGAAGGAAGTCGCGGAGCGAATGGCCGCCAAGCCGGGCGGCAAGGAGTATGGCAGCCTCAGCGTGGCCGTCCAGTATTATTGCGTGCCGGAGCTCGTCTGCATCGTCCCGCACACCGTGTTCATTCCGCAGCCGAACGTCGACTCCGCGGTCATCAAGCTGTCGCTGCGGGACAAGCCGGCGGTCGAGGTCGAAGACGAGGCGTTCTTCTTCCGGACCGTGCAGGCCTGCTTCGCGCAGCGCCGCAAGACGATCGCGAACAACCTGACCGCGTTCGTCGGAAAGGCGAACCGCGAACGGATCGCGCCGCTGCTGGAGAGCTGCGGGATCGACCCGAGCCGGCGCGGCGAGACGTTGTCGCTGGCCGAATTCGCGGCGCTGAGCGAGGCGCTGCGGCAGGCGGGCCTGCCCGCTTAAGAATGCCGCTTAAGCCTGCCTGCCGCTTAAGTCTCACCGGGCGTAATTAGGCCGTTAGGCGGGCCAAGGCCCCTCGCAAAAGATGACGAAGAAGCGCACCTTCGGGGGCGTCTCCCCATAGGATAGACGAAGAGGTGATATGCCCATGATGCAAGGGGACCTGGTCGTCCGCAAATCCTATGGCGGGGACGTCCTTTTTCGTGTTGCGATAATCGAAGAACACACAGCCGTGCTGAGAGGCACCGACTACCGGCTGCTGGCCGACGCGCCGCTGAACGACTTATCCGTGGTAAAGGACGGCGATGGCGACTTGCCGGTCGCGATCCGGCAGGCGCGGCTGTTGGCCGGCGAATCGACGCAGCGGATGCAGGAGGAGCGGCAGCAGCAGATCATCCAGCGGGAGCTGCTGCGGGCGCAGAATCAGAGCCAACCGTATTTCGACGTGCCCGGCAAGGTGCTTCACCTGGACGGGGACGGCAATTATATGAAGAAGAGCATGCAGCTGTACACGCAAATGCGGGTGCCGGCTCACGGCCTGTACGTGCACGAGTCGCAGATGGCCGACGCCGTCTATCGGCTGCTGCCGCAGATCAAGCCGGACATCGTCGTGATCACCGGTCATGACGGCGTGCTCCGAAACCGCGAACAGAACGATCTGAACAACCTCGCCTCCTACAAAAATTCGCAAAATTTCGTGGATGCGGTCCGGGTCGCCCGGGACTACGAGAAGAGCCGGGACGGACTCGTCGTCGTGGCGGGGGCATGCCAGTCCCACTACGAGGCGCTGCTGCAGTCGGGCTCGAATTTTGCCAGCTCGCCGGGAAGGGTGCTGATTCACGCGCTCGATCCGGTCTACGTGGCGATCAAAGCGAGCTATACCCCGATCAGCGAGACGATTAATCTGCCGGACGTGGTTCATGGGACGATCAGCGGCATTGACGGCGTGGGCGGCATCGAGACGTTCGGCAAGTACCGGGTCGGGCTGCCGAAGCCCCGGACGCTGACGGGCGTAAAAGCGACCGTATAAGAATGGCGGCATCGGATACACTAAACAATGGGCATGGAGTCGTCACGATTTTTTATATTGACAATTTATTAAAGCCACTGTTATAATTGAATTTTTTTGACAAATCACCTCTTCTCCGTTATAATGGACAAGGAAAGAGGTGGTAGTGCACAATGGCTAAAAATGCGCTGTTGGAGATTAAACGCAGTTTGGAAACCCACGTCGGATCCAAAATACGTCTTCGCGCAAACGGTGGTCGTCGAAAGACTATTGAACGAACCGGCGTATTGGAAGAAATCTACCCTTCTGTATTTATCGTCAGGCTTGACCAAGAACAGCATGCATTTAAGCGCGTGTCGTACAGCTACGCCGATATTTTGACGGAGTCCGTCGAAGTGATGGTCGACAGCGATGACGGGCAGGTTCGCATTACGTATATTCAGTAAGAAACACAGGCACGGCTTCGTTTCTTTTCAACAGGCAAGCAACGGCAAACGCGAAAGCGGCGTTTGGGTTGCTTGCTTTTTTTCGCGGGAATGAGAAGCCGGAAAACATCCATACTAACGGTACCACGACGGATCGAAGAAGGAGGCAACCGTTATGTCCCGCAAACGCCGCAGTACAATGAGCGAGCAGCTCAAAAACGAGCTGGCCAAGGATCTGGGGTTCTACGACACGGTGCAGAAGGAAGGCTGGGGCGGCATCAAAGCGAAGGATGCCGGCAACATGGTGAAGCGCGCCATCCAGCTCGCGGAACAAGCCGCCGCGAGGGAGTACCAGGCGCAGCAGGCCCAGCAAGCGGCTCAGCCGCAGGCGCAAGCCTATCGGGCGCAGCCGCAAGCGTACCGCGCGCAGGCCTACCAGCCGCAGGCGTACCAAGCGCAGGCGTATCAACAGCCGCCGGCGCAAGGCGCGAGCAGCGCGTACAACGCCGCGCAGCCGCGGCAGACCGGCGCGGCCGGCGTACCGCCGTACATGCACCAAGCCCTGCCGGGCGCGCAGCAAGCATCTCCGTCCATGCCTCACTAAGCCGAAGGCCGCCAAGCTAAGATGCCGCGTTTGCGAGAAGCAGCGCCGCCGTCTTAGCTTTTCTTTTGGCCTTTTGTTATAATATGTGAAGTTTAACGATAATGGACGGGTGAATCGACATGAAGATTTATGAGAAGGCGCCGGCCAAGATTAACCTGCTCTTGGATGTTCTGCGCAAGCGCGAGGACGGATTCCACGAAGTCGAAATGATCATGACGATGGTGGACCTGGCCGACCGGCTGGAGATGGAGGAGCTGCACAGCGATTCCATCATCATCTCGAGCCAGGCGGGCTACATCCCGCTCGACGAGAAGAATCTGGCGTTTCAAGCCGCGAGGTTGATCAAGGACCGCTACAACGTGCGCAAAGGCGTTTATATTCATTTGGACAAAAACATCCCGGTGGCCGCCGGGCTCGCGGGCGGCAGCAGCGATGCCGCGGCGACGCTGCGGGGCCTGAACCGGCTCTGGGAGCTCGGCATCTCCGAGGAGGAACTGTGCATGCTCGGCGCGGAGCTGGGCTCGGACGTGCCGTTCTGCGTGACGGGCGGCACCGCGATCGCCCGCGGGCGCGGCGAGAAGCTGGAGCGGATCGACAACCCGCCGCAGTGCTGGGTCATCTTGGCCAAGCCGCCGATCAACGTCTCGACCGCGGACGTATACGGGAAGCTGCGCGCTTCCGAGCTCAAGCACCACCCGTCGACGAAGGACATGCTGGAAGCGATTGCATCGGGCTCGTTCGCGGACGTGTGCGCCCATCTGGGCAACGTGCTGGAGGACGTGACGCTGAAGCTGCATCCGGAGGTGCTGCAGCTGAAAGACATCATGCAGCGGCTGGGCGCGGACGGCGTGCTGATGTCCGGCAGCGGACCGACGGTATTCGGCTTGGTCAGCAAGGAAGCGAAGGTATCGCGAATCTATAACGGGCTGCGCGGATTTTGCAAGGAAGTTTACGTGGTAAGAATGCTGACATAAATGCGACGTACAACTTGATTAAATCCGTATGAAAATGGTATATTGTCTTTATATTATTCGGATTTGGCAAGGGGGAAGTCTGCATTGAAGAAATTGAAACGAAGCGCACGGTTAGTGGAGATGACGCAGTACTTACTTACGCGCCCCCATACGTTAATTTCTCTAACAGCATTCGCTGACCGCTACCAGTCGGCCAAGTCGTCCATCAGCGAGGATTTGGCCATTATCAAAGAAGTGTTCGAAGAAGAAGGGCTGGGCGAGCTCCATACGCTGGCCGGCGCCGCGGGCGGCGTCAAGTACACGCCCAAGATGGGCGACGCGGAAGCGCTGGAGATCATGAACGGCATTTGCCGCCAGCTGGAACAGCCGGAGCGCGTCTTGGCCGGCGGATATTTATATATGACGGATATGCTCGGACAACCGGGATTGCTGGCGGACGTCGGGCGCATGTTCGCCACCGCGTTCGCCGGCGCGGAGATCGACGTCATCATGACGGTGGAGACCAAGGGCATCCCGCTCGCGTTCGCGACCGCGTCGTGCATGAACCTGCCGGTCGTCATCGTGCGCCGAGACAACAAGGTGACGGAGGGCTCGGCCGTGAGCATCAATTACGTCTCGGGCTCCAACAAGCGCATTCAGACGATGTCCCTGACGAGACGGGCGCTGAAGGAAGGCGCGCGCGTGCTGATCGTCGACGATTTCATGAAGGCCGGCGGCACGATTCAAGGCATGATGGACCTGCTGTACGAGTTCAACGCGAAGGTGGCGGGCGTCGGCGTATTCGTGGAGTCCGGGGATCTGGACTCCGAAGACCGGCTGCTCGAGGATTACGTCTCGCTGGCCAAGCTGACGAACGTGGACTTGAAGACGAAGCAGACGACCGTCATTCCGGGCAACTATTTCAATCGACACGACAAGTAAACGGAGGATGATTCGAACATGAAACCGCAACCGCAACCCGTATCGACGACGCAGGCGCCTGCGGCGATCGGACCGTATTCCCAAGCGATCCGGCTCGGCAATCTGCTCTTTACGTCGGGCCAAATTCCGCTGACCGCGGACGGTCAGCTCGTCGAAGGCGGCATCGAGGAACAAACCCATCAAGTGTTCGGCAACTTGAAGGCCGTGCTCGCGGAAGCGGGCGCGACGTTCGCCGACGTGGCGAAGGCGACCGTCTTCATCAAGGACATGGACCAGTTCGCGGCGGTCAACGCCATCTACGCGTCCTACTTCGGCGACCACAAGCCGGCGCGCTCGACCGTGGAAGTGGCAAGGCTTCCGAAAGACGTCCTTGTCGAAATCGAACTCATTGCCTCGATCGGCGTCGAATAAAGAAAGCGTCCTCGCAAGCGCGAAAATTTTTTTCAAATTAAGTCCGTAAATTTCCAGAATCATGAAGGATTTCGCATCGAAATGTGGAAGTATACACCAAGTCTTCGATAGGCAAAGGTGGTGAACACAGATGCAAATTACCGATGTTAGACTCCGCCGAGTAAATTCCGAAGGTCGCATGAAGGCAATCGCCTCCATTACCATTGACAATGAGTTTGTCGTTCACGATATCCGCGTGATAGACGGCAACAATGGGATGTTCGTCGCGATGCCTAGCAAGCGTACGCCGGATGGAGAGTTCCGGGATATCGCACATCCGATCTCTTCGACGACACGGGAGAAGATTCAAGCAGCCGTTCTCGCAGAGTACGAGCGTGCGGCCACGGAAGAAGAAGTCATTGAAGAAGGCGCTTAAACTGGGAATATTGGGGTAGAGAGGAAGGGAGCCGTCCAAGGCTCCCTTTTCTTTTGCCTGTCGATACGCTATATTCAGTAGAGCATTGGATACGAGTCCCCGCGGACTCAGGGTGGAGGGACGAACATGAACGTGATGGCCATTGTCCTTGCGGCGGGTCAAGGAAAACGGATGAAATCGAAATTATATAAAGTGCTGCATCCCGTATGCGGCAAGCCGATGGTGGCGCACGTGCTCCGGACGGTCCGGGACGCGGATTGCTCGCGCACGGTCGTCGTCGTCGGCCACGGCGCGGAGACGGTCCGCTCGTACCTCGGCGAGGGCGCCGAGTTCGTGCTGCAGGAGCAGCAGCTCGGCACGGGCCACGCGGTGCTGCAGGCGGAGCCGCTGCTCGGGGGGGAAGAAGGCACGACGGTCATCCTGTACGGCGATACGCCGCTCGTGACGTCGGAGACGATTCAGGCGCTGCTGTGCAGCCACGCGGAGACCGGAGCGGCCGCGACCGTGCTGACGGCGGTCGTGCCGAACCCGCAGGGGCTCGGCCGCATCATCCGCGATGAAGCCGGCAACGTGCTGCGCATCGTCGAGCAGAAGGACTGCACGCCGGAGCAGGCGCGGATTACCGAGATCAACACGGGGATGTACGCGTTCGATAATAAGAAGCTGTTCCAAGCGCTCGCGCAGGTGACGAACCACAACGCGCAGGGCGAATATTACTTGACGGACGTCATGGAAATCCTGAAGAACGCCGGCGAAGCCGTCGGCGCGTACCGCACGGCCGATTACGCCGAAGGCGTCGGCGTCAACGACCGCGTCGGCCTCGGCGAAGCGGAGGCGCTCATGCGGGCGCGCATCGTGCGCAGGCATCAATTGAACGGCGTGACGGTCATCGACCCGGCGGCGACGTACATCGAAGCGGACGTCGTCATCGGCTCCGACACGGTGATATACCCGGGCACGGTGCTGCGCGGCTCGACGGCGATCGGCGAAGATTGCGTGATCGGTCCGAACGCGGAGATTACGGATACGACGATCGGCGACGGCGTCACGGTGAAGCATGCCGTTGCATCGGAAGCGGTCATCGGCGACGAATGCGCCGTGGGGCCGTACGCTTATTTGCGTCCGGGCGCCAAGCTGGGCGTCGGCGTGAAAATCGGCGATTTCGTCGAGATCAAGAACGCGGAGCTGGGCGACGGCACGAAGGTGTCGCACCTGAGCTACGTCGGCGACGCCAAGGTCGGCAAGGACGTCAACGTCGGCTGCGGCGCGATTACGGTCAATTACGACGGCTATAACAAGTCGCTGACCGAAATCGGCGACAACGCGTTCGTCGGCAGCAACGTCAACCTGATCGCGCCGGTCAAGATCGGCGACGGCGCCTACGTGGTCGCCGGCTCCACGATCACGACCGACGTCCCGGCCAACGACGTCGCGATCGCGCGCGAGCGCCAGGTCAACAAGCCGGGCTACGCCGAGAAGCTGCGGGGCCGGGCCCGGGCGAAAAAAGAAGCGGGCGCCAAAAAAGAGTAGAAGCGAAGCGTAAAGCCAGCTGCCTAATTAATAGAAAACGTAGATTGAATTCCGAGATTCCCTACTTCTTCCCGGCTCCGCGGACGCCCGATGCGTCCCGGGGCCGGTTTGTTTTCGTTTAATTCCGTGCCGGAATGGGTATGAATATATGGAAATCGATTTGTACAAGGAGGTTTCCACCATGGCAATCCCGTTTCAAGCCGAGGCACGGACGATCGGCACGGCAGGCGATCTACGGAAAATGAGGCAGCGGGGAAGCATTCCCGGCATCGTGTACGGCACGAAGCTGAGCACGCCGCTGAGCGTCGCGGTGAACGAGAAGGAGCTGGCGTCGCTGCTGCGGTCCCATCCGCACGCGCTGCTGGAGCTCGACATTCCGGGTTCCGGCAAGCAGCCGGTCATGCTGACGCAGGTGCAGCGCGAGCCGCTGAGCCGCTCGGTGCTGCACGTTGATTTTCACCAGGTGAACATGAACGAGGCCGTCAAGACGGCCGTTCGTCTCGATATGGTCGGGGATTCGGCGGGCGTGCGCGAAGGCGGGATCCTGCAGGCGATGCTGCACGAGCTGGAGATTCAGTGTTTGCCGGACCGCATTCCGGAGGCGATCGAGGTCGACGTCTCGGCGCTCGGCATCGGGGAGAACCTGCTGGTCGGGGACGTGAAGCTGCCGCAGGGCGTGACGACCCGGGTCGATCCGGAGCAAGTCGTCGTGACCATCCTGCTGCCGCAGAAGGACCTGACGGAAGAGGAGGCCGCCCAGGCGGACGAGGCGGCGGAAGCGGCCGCGGAGCGGTCGCACGAAGCGAAGATGGAAGTGCATACGTCCGAGTAAACGAGGAATACCGGGGCTGCTGTCGGCAGCCCCTTTTGTTTTTTTTCAGTAGCCGGGTCTCGAGACGAAGGTAAATTGCTTGCGGCTGTAGAAAATATTATTCATCTTGATGTACGATGGACTGATGTGCTCGACATAGCCGATGTCATGATGCTCCTTGCCCCAGTAGACCTGCACGGGCACGCCGCATTCATGATGGTCGCGAAAATGGCGATCGTCGAAAATCAGCTGACCGTTCACATACATCGCATCAACGCCCCTTTGCGCACGAAGTTTCGGAAGTCCGCCGCCCTTGTCCCTATGACAATCCGGCCGGACCATTCGTTGCATGGGCCCAGAGAAATTTTCGCATTTCGCCTTTTCGCAATCGAATATTCGTAAACAGGAGTTGACGACAGCAGCATGAAATGGATCGTCGGTCTCGGCAACCCCGGTACCGCTTATCAAGGAACGCGGCATAACGTGGGATTCATGGTCGTCGACATGCTCGCCAAACGGTGGGGCATCTCGGTGACGCAAAGCAAATGCAAAGGGCTGATCGGCGAAGGCAACGTCGGCGGCACGAAAGTCGCGCTGATCAAGCCGATGACGTACATGAACCTGTCCGGCGAGACGGTCCGCGGCTTCATGGATTATTTCAAAGCGGACCTCGAGGATGCCATCATCGTCTACGACGATCTCGACACGGAGACCGGACGGATCCGGCTTCGCTACCAAGGCAGCGCGGGCGGGCACAACGGCATCAAGTCGATCATCCAGCATACGGGGACGCAGACGTTCAATCGGATCCGGCTCGGCATCTCGCGGCCGACGAACGGCATGAGCATCTCGGATTACGTGCTTGCGAACTTTCCGAAGAGCGAAGGCGAGCTGCTGAAAGCCATGGTGGAGGAGAGCTGCGACGCGGCCGAGTACGCGCTGACCAACACCTTCGAACGGACGATGGCCAAATATAACCGTTAAATTTCGGCGGGCGCGGGCATACTGAGGGTAGGATGCACACCCGGGCAGCGAACTTGGAAGGACGACTGAATAGTGAGAGGCGCTCACGGATCAGAGAAAGTTCGCGACCAGGGTATAACGACCACTCAGGAGGCATAAATATGGCTGTGAATTACGTTTGCCGGCATTGCAAGACGCCGATGGGCTCCATCAACAACGCGCAGATCACGGAAACGCAGCTCGGTTTCCATTTCTTGACCCCCGAAGAACGCAGCGATATAATAGCCTATAATCCGAACGGAGACGTTACGGTCAACGTAGTCTGCGATTATTGTCGCGAAGCGATAGAGAGCAATCCCGAACTGCTGCTGGTAGCCAATCCGCTGCAGTAGCGGCGGGGGAGCGAAGGAAGAGCCTTGGCGCACGGCTGAGGCTTCTTTTTGTAACGCCGCGAGCCAGAAAACCATTGGATACGCTCCCGTCCGCCGCTTGCTTGGCGAACGGGCGGTTCGGTTTGGAAAGAAACGAGGTGCCGCTAAGTTGAAAGCATTACTGGAAGCTTACGCCGCGGATACGGATTTTGGCTCCATCGTATCCGGGATCAAGAAAGGAATGCGCGAGCAGCTCGTGTCGGGGCTGGCCGGTTCGTCGCGGCAGGTGATGATCGCGGCCTTGAAACGGGAGTTCGAACGGCCGATGCTCGTCGTGACGCATAACATGTTCGCGGCGCAGAAGATCGCCGAGGACCTGGTGGAGTGCCTGTCGCCCGACGAGGTGCTGCTGTATCCCGCCAACGAGCTGGTCGCGGCGGAAGCGGCGATCTCGAGCCCGGAAACGCTGGCCCAGCGGATGGACGTTCTCATCCGGCTGTCGCAAGGGTTTCGCGGGATCATTGTCGTGCCGTTTTCCGGCGTTCGCCGGTTCCTGCCGCTGAACAGCGTCATGGCGAACGCGCGCATTCCGCTCAAGGTCGGCGAAACGCTCGCTTTGGAAGCGTTTTTACGGCAAATGGTAGAGCTCGGCTACGAGCGCGTCGATAAAGTAGAAGGCAAGGGCGAGATGAGCGTCCGCGGGGGCATCGTCGACTTCTTCCCGCTGACGTCGCCGCATCCGTTCCGGGTGGAATGGTTCGACGACGAGATCGATTCCATCCGCACGTTCGATTCCTCCGACCAGCGCTCGATCGACAAGCTGAACGCCTACAGCGTACCGCCCTGCCAAGAGCTGACGGCGGATAAGCGCCGCTTCGAGAACGCGGCCCAGCACGCGTCCGAGCTGCTGGAGCAACAGCTGCAGAAGATGACCGACCGCACGGCCAAGGACCGCCTGCGCACGGAGATCGGCGCCGAGATCGAGATGCTGCGGGAGCACCGGTATTTCCCCGAAATCTATAAATATATTTCTTTGCTCTATCCCGAACGGCAAACCTTGTTCGATTACGTGCCCGCCGATACGCTGCTGATCTACGACGAGCCGACCCGCCTCATCGAGACGGGCCGCCAATTGGAGCGCGACGAGGCCGAATGGTCGACGCATCTCATGACGAACGGCAAGGCGCTGCCCGCGCTCGCCCTCGCGCGTCCGTCGGACGACGTGCTGTTCCACCGGCCGTTCCCGACGCTGTTCCTCTCGTTGTTCCTGCGGCAGATTCCGCACACGCAGCCGCAAAACATCCTGAACGTCGTCAGCCGCGCGATGCAGAACTTCCACGGCCAGATGAACGTGCTGAAGGCGGAGATGGACCGCTGGCGCAAAGCCGGCGCGACCGTCATGATGTTGGCGGGCAGCGCGGAGCGGATGGACCGCATGCGGCGGGTGCTGCACGATTACGGCATCGAGCCGCCGATGCTCCTTGAAGGCAACCTGCAGAGCGGCTTCGAGCTGCCGTCGGTGCACCTGATCGTCATCACCGAGGGCGAGATGTTCTCGCAGAAGCAGCGCAAGGCCCGCCGGCTCGACAAGAAGATGGACAACGCCGAGCGGATCAAGAGCTACACCGAGCTGAAGGTCGGCGACTACGTCGTGCATCAGAATCACGGCATCGGCAAATATATGGGTATCGGCACGCTGGAGATCGCCGGCATCCATAAGGACTACATGCATATTATGTACGCCGGCGGCGACAAGCTGTCCGTGCCGATCGAACAGATCGACCTGATTCAGAAATACGTCGGCAACGAAGAGAAGGAGCCGAAGGTCTATAAACTCGGCGGCAGCGAATGGACGCGCGTCAAGAGCAAGGCGCAGTCGTCCGTTAAGGACATCGCCGACGAGCTGATCAAGCTGTACGCCGAGCGGCAGGCGACGTCCGGGTTCGGCTTCGGCGAGGATACTTCGTACCAGCAGGAATTCGAAGCGATGTTCCCGTACGACGAGACGGTCGACCAACTGCGCGCCATCTCCGAGATCAAGAAGGACATGCAGACGCCGCGCCCGATGGACCGGCTGCTCTGCGGCGACGTCGGCTACGGCAAGACCGAGGTCGCGGTGCGCGCCGCGTTCAAGGCCGCGATCGAAGGCAAGCAGGTGGCCGTCTTGGTGCCGACCACGATTTTGGCGCAGCAGCATTACGAGACGTTCCGCGAGCGCTTCGCGGGCTTCCCGTTCAACGTGCAGGTGCTGAGCCGCTTCCGGTCGAAGAAGGAGCAGACGGCGACGATGAAGGGGCTGAAGGCGGGCACGGTGGACGTCGTCATCGGCACGCATCGGCTGCTGTCGCAGGACATCATTTTCAAGGATCTCGGACTGCTCATCGTGGACGAGGAGCAGCGCTTCGGCGTGTCGCACAAGGAGAAGCTGAAGCGGCTGAAGACGAACGTGGACGTGCTGACGCTGACGGCGACCCCGATTCCGCGGACCCTGCACATGTCGATGCTCGGCGTGCGCGACTTGTCCGTCATCGAGACGCCGCCGGAGAACCGGTTCCCGGTGCAGACGTACGTCGTGGAGTACAGCCCGTCGCTCGTCCGCGAGTCCATCGAGCGGGAGCTCGCGCGCGGCGGCCAGGTGTATTATCTGTACAACCGCGTTCAGGGGATCTATCAAATGGCGGAGCAAATCAACGCCCTGGTACCGGATGCCAAGGTGGCCGTCGGTCACGGGCAAATGTCCGAGCAGGAGCTGGAGAAGACGATACTCGACTTCCTCGACGGCGAATCCGACGTGCTCGTCAGCACGAGCATCATCGAGACGGGCGTCGACATTCCGAACGTCAACACGCTGATCGTCCACGACGCGGACAAGATGGGCCTCTCCCAGCTGTACCAGCTGCGGGGCCGCGTCGGGCGCTCCAACCGGATCGCCTACGCGTACTTCACGTACCAGCGGGACAAAGTACTGACGGAGGTCGCCGAGAAGCGGCTGCAGTCGATCAAGGAATTCACGGAGCTCGGCTCCGGGTTCAAGATCGCCATGCGGGACTTGTCCATCCGCGGCGCCGGCAACCTGCTCGGCGCGGAGCAGCACGGGTTCATCGCGTCGGTCGGCTTCGACCTGTATTCGCAAATGCTGGCCGACGAGATCGCGAGGCGCAAGAAGGAGATGGGCGGCGAGGTCGAGGAGGTCGTCAAGGAAGTCAGCACGTCGATCGACATGAGCATCGATGCCTACTTGCCGTCGTCCTATATTTACGATAGCATACAGAAGATAGAGATTTACAAGAAAGTGGCGGCCGTCCGCACCTTCGAGGAATGCGAAGACCTGCGCGACGAGCTGATCGACCGGTTCGGCGACTTGCCGCAGTCGGTGGACAATCTGCTCGCCGTGGCGCGGCTCAAGGTGTTCGGCGCGCTGTGCGGCATCGAGCAGATCGGCGGCAAGGCCGACGATATCACGCTGAAATTCGCGGAGTCCGAGAAGAAGCGGTTCGACGCGAAGAAGGTGGACCGGCTCTGCCTGCAGCTCGAGAACCGGTTCGCCCGTTCGAACGGGCAGGAACCGAACCCGCTCGTGCTGCTGCGCGGCAAAGGATTGTCCGTCGAGCAGAAACTGGAGCTGCTGGAGCGGTTTCTCACCCAGTACAAAGACACCATTCAATCGAAAGGGGAACTACAGGATGTTACGCATTAACCAGGCAAGACGGACGATCCTGCTTGCGCTTGTCGCCGTAGTGGTCGTCGTGCTTGCGGCGGGCTGCGGCTCGAAGAAGGAGGAGGCGTCCGCGCCGGGTGCCGGCGGCGGCAAGACGATCGCCACGTACAAGGACGGCACCGTCACGGAAGGCGAGTTCAAGAAGTACTCCACGTTCTTCGGCATCGTGCAGCCGCAGACGGAAATGTACCTGAGCATCCCGCAGCTCCAGGAGCAGTTCCTGCGCGAGTACATCGGTTATAAAATCTTGTACAAGCCCCTCGCGGACAAGAAGTTGAGCGACGAGGACCAGAAGAGCCTCGACACCTTCTACACGCAGGTGAAGCAGCAGATCGATTCCGACGAGACGCTCAAGAAGAAAGTGGACGACGCCGGCCTGAAGGAAGCGGACATCCGCTATTACTATACGATGATCACCAGCATCATGAAGGACGAAGAAAGCAAAACGACGGACGCGGAAGTGAAGAAGCAGTTCGACGATACGAAGGCGGACTACAACGTTATCAGCGTCCGCCATATCCTGATCGCGACCGCGGACCCGAACACGGGCGCCGAGAAGCGCACGGACGAAGAATCGCTCAAGATCGCCAAGGAAGTCAAAGGCAAGCTGGATGCCGGCGGCGACTGGGCGGCGCTCGCGAAGCAGTATTCCGACGATACCGGCTCCAAGGACAACGGCGGCCTGTACGCGGACCAACAGGCCAAGGGCTGGGTGCAGGAGTTCAAGGACGCGGCGAACAAGCAGGAAATCGGCAAGATCGGCGATCCGGTCAAATCGCAGTTCGGCTATCACGTCATGAAGGTCGAGAAGCGCACGGCGACGACGTTCGACAAGCTGACCGACGCGGATAAGGAGTCGATCAAGCAGGAGGCGGCGTCCGCCAAGCTGAACGCGTTCATGACGACGGATCTGCCGAAGCTCGTCACGAAGATCGACCTGCCGAAAACGGAGACGCCGGCCGACGGTTCCGGCGCGGGCACGAATCCCGGCACCAACTCGGGCGCCGGCACGAACACGGATACGAGCAAGAACGGCGCGACGAACACGGACACGAGCAAGAACGGCACCACGAATACGGAGAAGAAAGACGATGCGGCCACGAACGATACCAAGACCGACGGCAAGTAAGCTTGCGGCGGCAATCGGGGAGTAAGCGCGGCTTTTCTTGAACGACAGGCCCGGCCCGGATGAAGGCCGGGCCTGTTTTTCATTCTACTTATGCGATTATGGGGAGGCGCGGAATCATGGGACAGGAGTTGCGCTTGTATACGGGATCGTACGCGAAGCGGGAGCAAGAAGGCGTGGCGGCGTGGGGGCTGCGCGCGGAAGACGGCCGTCTGGAACGGCGGTCCGGCTTGGCGGGCATTCATCATCCGTCGTTCGTGCGATGCAACGCGGCGGGCACCCGGCTGTACGTCGTCAGCGAGACGGGGGCCGAGCCGGGCAGCGTCTACGCATATGCCATCGAGGCCGGCAGCGGCGCGCTGACGCCGATCAACGACGCGTCCACGCTCGGCGGCTCGCCGTGCCATCTCGCGCTGGACGCCGGGGAACGGCTGCTCGTCGCGACCAATTACACCGGCGGCACGGTGAGCGCCTATGCCATCGGGGCGGACGGCGCGCTGACGCTGACGGACAACGTCGCCCACGAAGGGCGCGGGCCGCGGGACGACCGCCAGGAAGGGCCGCATCCGCATTCGACGGTCTTCGATCCCGCCAACCGCTACGCGCTCGTCGCCGATCTGGGCACGGACGAGATCGTCCATTACCGGATCGATTACGAAGCGGGCAAGCTGATCCGCCACGGCGCGACGAAGACGGCGCCCGGCGCCGGTCCGCGCCATATGGCGTTCCATCCCGCGGGAGACGTGCTGTACGTCGTCAACGAGCTGGACAACACGGTATGCGCGTACCGGTACGCCGGCGAAGACGCCGTGCTCGCGCCGATGCAGACCGTGCCGACCTTGCCGGCGGCGTACGAAGGCGCCAGCACCTGCGCCGACCTCCACGTGACGGAGGACGGACGCTATCTGTACGCCTCGAACCGCGGGCACGACAGCATCGCGGCGTTCCGCATCGGCGGAGACGGACGGCTCGAGCCGATCGAGATCGTGCCGTGCGGCGGCCGGACGCCGCGCAACTTCGGGATCGCGCCGGACGGCCGGTTGATGCTCGTGGCGAACCAGGACAGCGACAACATCGCGGCGTTCCGCATCGAGCCCGGGACCGGGCGGCTGCAGCCGACCGGCGAATCGATCGCGACGACCAAGCCGGTGTGCATCGCGTTCCTCTAGCACAGGACGATTCCAAGAACCGAGCCTCCGATTACCGATCGGACGGCTCGGTTCTTCTTGTTTAAATTCGGATGAAAAAATCGGGTTTTCCTTGGATTCCACTATCTTGCGACCGGCTTCTGTGGTAAAGTTAGCCATATTTTGCATGGCCGGGAGTGAGCAGGATGCGAGAATTCAGGATCAACGGCATTCATATTCGGGATACGGGCGGCGAAGCGCCGGGCACGGGAGAAACGCTCGTCCTGCTGCATGGGCTGGGCTGGGACATGGGGTGCTGGGAGACGCTGCTGCCTCTCTTCCCCGCATCGTACCGCATCGTGATGATCGATTTGCGCGGGCATGGGCAGTCGGAGGGGGACAACGGCCGTCCGAGCTGGCATGCCTTCGTCTGGGACGTTCGCCGAATCGCCGACCGTCTGGGCTTGGAGACGTTCCATCTGGCCGGGTACGGATTCGGAGCCAACCTGGCGATCAAATACAGCGCGGCCGATCCGGGGCAGGTACGGCGCCTGATGCTCATGGCGCCGGTCGTCCTCCTGCCGCGCGAGGTCATCGGCGAAATGGTGCGCACGCGCAAGACCCTCCTGGAGCGGCAGTCGATTCGGGGGCTGGCTCGTTATCTCGCGGAGCAGCTCACCGCGCAGCCGGCGGGCGGCCGGACGTTCCGACGGGTCGAGCAGGCGTTCGCCGCGATGGATCCGGATCGGTATCTCGAAATGCTGGCGTTATATCTGGACGCGCCGACCGACTACGATTACCGGTCCATTCGCCATCCGGTTCTCACGCTGGTCGGCGAATTCGACGAGCTGAACGCCGCTTCGTACGCGCTGACCCTCCGCTTTCTGCGCGATTCGCGCGTGGTCGTCGTTCCGGGCGCGGCGAACGCGGTATTTCTGGATCAGCCGGAGGCGGCCGCGAAGCTGATGGCGGACTTCATGACGGCGAATTTCACGGCCCCCGCCGGAGACGAAGGCCCGTTCGCGGCGCGGCCCGAACGCCGCGAGCGCCGGAGCCATGAATCGGGGAGCGACGGCGGCGCGCGGATTCGGGCCGATTTTTTGGGCGGCTTTCGGATTCGGATCGACGGGGAGGAACGGCATGAGGGCTGGAACCAGCGGTATGCCAAAAGCCTGCTGCTGTTCTTGGTGCTGAACCGCGCCGCGACGCGCGAGCAGATTTGCGATGCCTTGTTTCCGGACAAACCGCTGAAGCGGGCGCTGGCGAATCTGAAAGTGTACTTGAATCATTTGAAGAAGCTGCTGGAGCCGTCCGGATCCGCTCGGCAGGAGGCTTCCGGCATGCTCGCGGTGGATAAGGACCATATCCGGCTGATCGGGCCGGTCGAATCGGACCTGCTGCAGCTCATGCAGGCGGTTCAGGCCGTGCAGCGGGAAGAAGAGCCCGGTGCCAAGCTGAAGCGCTGCCGGGACGCGGTGTTGAATGTGCCCGAGACGCTCCTTCCCGGCTTGTTCGACGACTGGATCGCCGATGTCCGGAGCGGCCTTGAAGCGCAATTGATCGCGCTGGCGGCGGAGGCGGCCAGGCTGGAGGAGGCGCGCGGCAATCTGGCGGGCAGCCTGTACTTCCTTCAAAAAGCCAGCCTGTACCAGCCGGAGGACGAGAGCTTGTTCGAGCAGACGCTGAGACTTGCGGACCATATGCTGCAAGCGAGACGATAGTAGTTTGTCGGAAGTTGGATTAACAAAACGGGTGTAACGTTCCTGTAACGGTGAATTTTGTATAATCGTGTTGCTTTGGAACTACCAAATTATACAGTCCATGGGCATTAATGCCTATGCGTAAATTCACGTTATGGGAGGATCTTATGTCTAAGAAATTACGTCGCACAACAGTTGGCCTGCTCGGGCTGACGCTCGCCATGAGCCCGGCTTCCGCATTCGCCGATCAATCGTTCAAGGATGTGGACGGGCATTGGGCGCAGAAGCAATTGGAGCAATGGATCGCAAGCGGCAACCTGAAGGGCTTCGACGACGGCACCGTCCGTCCGAACGAATCGGTGACGCGGGCGCAGTTCGCGGCCATGATCAACCGGCTGTTCGCGTTCACCGAGGAAGCGTCCATCGATTTCAAGGACTTGAACGCGTCGAGCTGGGCTTACGGCGATATCGCCAAGGCCGTGAAAGCCGGCTACTTGATCGGCTCCCCCGATCATACCGTCCATCCGAACGACGCCGTCACCCGTCAGGAAGCGGCGGTCATGATCGCGCGCGTGCTCAAGCTCTCGCCGGCGCAAGCGGAAGCGCTTGCGTCCTTCAAGGACAAGGACGACGCGGCCGCTTGGAGCAAGGACAGCCTGGCGGCGCTGGTCGACCGCCACATCCTGAACGGCCTGCCGGGCGGCCTGCTTGCGCCGAAGCGCGGCATGACGCGGGCGGAAGCGGTCGTGCTCATCCAAGCGGCGCTCGACGCGAAGGCGTCGGCGGCTGCCGTGACGTATAATCAAGCGGGCGTATACGGCTCGACCGATCCGTCGGCGCCGCAAGTCATCGAGGGCGACGTCGTCATCGGCGCGGCCGGCGTCACGCTGCAAAACGCGGTCGTTCACGGCGACCTCATCCTGGCCGAAGGCATCGGCGCGGGCGACGCGACGATCAAGAACGTGAAGGTATCCGGGACGACCTATGTCCGCGGCGGCGGCGCGAACTCGGTGCATTTCGTCGACTCCGTGCTGGTCAAGATCGTGGTCAACAAGGCGGACGGTTCCGTCCGGATCGTGGCCGAAGGCACGACGCAGACGGGCAGCGTCGTCGTGCAATCCTCCGCGAAGCTCGAGGAGTCCGGATTGACCGGGAACGGCTTCACGGACGTGGAGCTGGCCAAGGAGCTCCCGGCGGACGCGACGGTGAATCTGGTCGGTCAATTCGAGGACGTCAACGTCTATTCGACGCAAATCAGCGTGAAGCTGTCGGAAGGCTCGATCGAGCATCTGGCCACCGCGCCGGGCGCAAACAATAACGAGATCGAGATCAGCCAAGAAGCGCGCGTCGTGCAGCTGGTGCTGGAAGCCGTGACCAAGATGCTCGGCGACGGCACGATCGCGAGCGTGACGGCGAAGGACGGCGCGCAGGGCTCTTCGTTCGCGAAGGCGCCGGGCCAACTGGAGGGCCTGAAGAAGGACGAGGTCATTCTGCCGTCGGCGCCGGCGGGCGGCGGCTATATTCCGCCGGCTCCAAGCGGTCCGAACGTCGTAGCCAACCCGACGGATTATCTCACGACGCAGGATTTCGGCTACTGGAGCGATCAAGACGCCTATAACGTCGGCTTCAAGCTCAACCTGAGCAAGCTGAGCTACGATAATATCGCGAGCATCAAGGTCGCCCTGCAGGACGCGGCGGGCAACGAGCTGGCGAACCGCGTCGCGACCGGCGCGCAGATCGAGCAGCTGAAAGCGGACGACGCGCTGTACGGGGCGGGCCTGGACGGCGAGCTGAGCGCCGCGTTCTTCGAGCGTGCCGCGCCGGCAAGCAACGAATGGTGGACCAGCACGGCCTACGATTTCACCGCGCCTTCGAAAGCGGTCGTGACGATTACGGACAAGAGCAACAACGTGTATATCGTCAGCAACGGTACGGTCAATCCGGTCGCCGAGCCGGTTCCGGTACAGGATCCGGAGACGTTCGTGCAAGCGCAGGATTTCGGGTTCTGGGCGGACCAGAACGCGTATAACGTCGGTTTCCAAATCGACTTGGACAGGCTGAACTACGCGCAGATCGCGAGCATCAACGTCGCGCTTCGGGACGACCAAGGCCAAGAGCTTGCGAGCCGGACGGCAACGGGCGCGCAGCTGCTGCAGCTGAAAGCGGACGACCAGGAATACGGCGGTCTGGACGGACAACTGAGCGCGGCCTTCGTCGAGCGCGCCGAAGCGGGAAGCAACGAATGGTGGACGAGCACGGCGTACGACTTTGCCGCGCCTTCGCAAGCGGTCATTACGATCACCGATAAGCACAACAAGACGTACACCGTGTCGAAGTCGACCGCCGCGAGCGGCATCACGCTCGATCAGTCGGCCATGGAGCTGACGGCGGGCGGCGCGGCCGGAACGCTGACGGCAACGTTCGCGCCGGCGAACGCGACGAACAAGACGATCCTCTGGAACTCGAGCAACCCGGCGGTCGCAACCGTCGAGAACGGCGTCGTGACCCCGGTAGCGGGCGGCACGGCCGTTATTACGGCGACTTCCGCCGCCGATGCGTCCATCAAGGCGACGAGCACGGTCACGGTCGCGGCATCCGTGACGACGCCGCAGGAACTGACCGCGGCGCTGGCCGATCCGACCATCGCCTCGATTATGGTAAGCGGCACGCTGGGCGGCTCGGACGCCTACACGGCTTACGAGATTGCGAGACCGGTGACGATCAAGGAACTGCCGAACGCGGAAGCCAAGATCTACGGCTCCTTCGTCATCAAGTCCGACGGCGTCACGGTCGACGGCTTGACGATGTATACGCGCGGCGGCGGCAGCGGCCCGTTGAAAGCGGCAATCGACGTCATCGCGAAGCAAGTCACGATTACGCACAATCAGTTCGAACTGCCGAATCCGGACGCGCTTGCGGTTAACGGCGGCGTCGGCAACGGCGTGACGATCTGGCCGGTCGGCGATGCGCCGGCGAACTACGCGATCAGCGGCAATGCGTTCACGGGCTACGGCGCGAACACGGCGGACTGGTCGTCGACCGCGCTCCAAATCGCGGAAGGCCTGGATCTGGCCCGTTTCGACCTACCGGGCACGGTTTCGCAAGCCCTCACGATGGCACCGGACGTCGAACAAGCCCTGGCGACGGGCAACAGCTACGTGGATTGCACGAACGGCTACATTCGCAGCAACTGGACGAACGGCATCGATTATCGCTTCTACCTCGTCTCGAACGCCGCTCAATGGAGCAACGTCGAATTTGCGGGTAACGGCGGCACGGTGTGGCTGGCCAACGATATCGCGAATGCCGATAACCTCACGATCGGTCATAACGTGACGCTGGCCGGCGGACATGCCATCGCCTTTGACGCCGGGAAGACGTTGACGGTAAGCGCAGGCGCGACGCTGACGATCGTTCCGGGCACCACGGTGAATGCGATTGCGGGCGACGGCAGTTGGACGGGAAAACAAGACCCGAACGGACGCTAAGCCCTCTTACAAGCTACGATAACGGCACGAATCACCCGCTCTCCTCATCTGAGAGCGGGTGTTTTTGTTCGTAGAAGTACCCGAAACGACCTATTTATGTAATATTAATGTTAGATATCTTCCTTGCCTTCTTCCCGATATGTAAGGTTTTCACAAGGTTTCTACGCGGGGAAGGCTCGAAAATAGGCGAAACACGGTAGGCGAAATCGATTGACGTGAAATTTATACCATTTATGTAAACTTTATTGACACGAAGGCAAAGGCGCTTTTATAATGATCCCACGAACGATGGGAATGATATCCAGTCAAACGTTCGGATTAGAGAAGAGAAGCGGATGGGGAGTGGGAGAATGAACGGAAAGCTTTGGAGAAGCGGTGCATTCGTATTGCTTGCGCTGACGCTCGCGCTGGCGGGCTGCGGCAAGAACGAGAACGCGGCGACGACGGCGGCAAACGCGGACGGCGCCAAAACGGACGACGGCGGCAGCGGAGAAATCAAGGTCGGCATTCTTCATTCTCTTAGCGGTACGATGGCGATCAGCGAAGTGTCGGTCAAAGACTCGGAAATGATGGCGATCGACGAGATCAACGCAAAAGGCGGGGTCATGGGCAAGAAGCTCGTGCCGGTCGTCGAGGACGGCGCCTCCGACTGGCCGACGTTTGCGGAGAAAGCGCGAAAACTCCTCTCCGAGGATAAAGTGGCGACCGTCTTCGGCGGTTGGACCTCCTCGAGCCGGAAGGCGATGCTGCCGGTCTTCGAAGAACTGAACGGCCTGCTCTGGTACCCCGTCCAGTATGAGGGGCTCGAGCAGTCGCCCAACATCATGTACACGGGAGCCACGACGAACCAGCAGATCGTGCCGGCGGTGTCGTGGCTGCTCGAGAACAAAGGCAAGAAGTTCTTCCTGCTCGGCTCCGACTACGTCTTCCCGCGTACGGCGAACAAGATCATCAAAGAGCAGCTGAAAGTCGAAGGCGGCGAGCTGGCCGGCGAAGCGTACACGCCGCTCGGCCATACCGATTACGCGACGGTCATCGCCAAAATCAAGGAAGCGAAGCCGGACGTCGTGTTCAACACGCTGAACGGCGACAGCAACGTGGCGTTCTTCAAGCAGCTGAAGGACGCGGGGATTGCCTCGGCCGACTTGACGACGCTGTCGGTTTCCGTGGCGGAGGAAGAAATCCGCGGCATCGGCGCCGACGTCCTGGCCGGCACGTTCGCCGCGTGGAATTACTACGAGACGACGGATACGCCGGCGAACAAAACGTTCGTCGAGAATTACAAGAAGAAGTACGGCGGGGACCGCGTCACGGCGGATCCGATCGAAGCGGGCTACGATGCGGTGTACCTGTGGGCGGCCGCGGTCGAGAAGGCCGGCTCCACGGACGTCGGCAAAGTGAAGGAAGCGGCCAAGGACCTGGAGTGGGACGCGCCGGAGGGCAAGGTCAAGATCGACGGCGAGACGCAGCACCTGTACAAAACGGTGCGGATCGGCGAAGTGCAGACGGATGGCCAGTTCAAGGAAGTGTGGAACTCGGGGTCGCCGGTCAAGCCGGATCCGTACCTGAAAGGCTACGACTGGGCGAAGAGCTTGAGCACGGGCGGCTGACGGGGCGGCGCGGCCGGCTCGCCTCGCATGCCCTACGGCCGGCCGCGCGCCGTTCCATCCGTTCTCCATGAGGAGGGAAAGCATGGACGTCACGATTCTTCAACTGTTCAACGGCATCAGCGTCAGCTCGATCCTGCTGCTCATCGCGCTCGGGCTGTCCGTCACCTTCGGGCTGATGAAGGTCATCAACATGGCGCACGGCGAGCTGATCATGATCGGGGCGTACACGGCGTACGTCGTGCAGAACCTGTTCGCCGATTATTTGCCGGCCTCGGCGTTCGGTTGGTATTTCGCGCTCGCCATTCCGGCCAGCTTCCTGGCGGCCTTCGTCTTCGGCCTCGCGCTCGAGACAGGTCTCATCCGCTTCCTGTACGGGCGGCCGCTCGACAGCCTGCTCGCCACCTGGGGCGTCGGCCTGATGCTCCAGCAGCTCGCGCGCAGCGTCTTCGGCGCGCCGAACGTCGGCGTGAAGAGCCCGGCCTGGCTGGACGGAGGGCTTCATCTCGGGGCCGACGTCGTGCTTCCGTACAAACGGCTCTTCATCCTCGGGCTCGTCATCGTCTGCCTGCTCGCGATGTACCTGTACATCTACCGGAGCCCGGCCGGCCGCCGCATGCGGGCCGTCATGCAGAACCGCGAGATGGCCGCCTGCCTCGGCATATCGACGCGCCGGGTCGACGCGGCCACGTTCGCGATCGGCTCCGGCATCGCGGGCGTCGCGGGCTGCGCGCTCACGCTGATCGGGCCGATCGGGCCGTCGATCGGCACGTATTACATTGTCGACGCGTTCATGGTCGTCGTGCTCGGCGGCGTCGGCAAGCTGGCCGGCACCGTGCTCGGGGCGCTCGGCATCGGCTTATCCAATACGCTGTTCGAATACTGGACGACGGCTTCGCTCGGGAAGGTGATCGTGTTTCTGGGCATCGTCGCGTTTCTGCAATGGCGGCCGAGCGGCTTCGTCGCGCTGCGCTCCCGCTCGCTCGACAATTGATACGTCCCGGGCGAAGGCGCCCGTGAAAGGTGGAGAACGTCATGCCTATTCGCAACCTGCCGGCGCGGCGGCTTTGGCTGCTGGCCGCATACGCGGCGGCCGCGGCGGCGCTGTTCTGCGCGCCGCTCGCATTGAGCGATTTTCGCCTCAACCTGCTCGCGAAGTTTCTGGCCTACGCCATCGTGGCGCTGGGGCTCGACCTGATCTGGGGCTATACCGGCATCCTCAGCCTGGGCCACGGCGTGTTCTTCGGGCTCGGCGGCTACGCGATGGCGATGTACCTGAAGCTCGAGGCGAGCGGCGGGCGGCTGCCGGATTTCATGGACTGGAGCGGGCTGACGAAGCTGCCGTGGTTCTGGAAACCGTTCGAATCGCTCGGCTTCGCGCTCGCGGCGGGCATCCTGCTGCCGGCGCTGCTCGCGTTGTTCCTCGGCTACTTCACGTTCCGCAACCGGATCCGCGGGGTCTACTTCACGATCCTGACCCAGGCGCTCGTCATCATCGCGACGACGCTGTTCGTCGGCCAACAAGCGTACACGGGCGGCACCAACGGCCTCACCGGCTACGGCAAGCTGCTCGGCCATTCGCTCGGGGCGCCGGAGACGAAGCGGGCGCTGTACGTCGCGACCGTGGCGGTCTTGATCGGGGCGTTCCTGCTGTGCCGGTTCCTCGTCAAGAGCCGTTTCGGCAAAGTGCTGCGGGCGATTCGGGACGCCGAGAACCGCGTTCGGTTTCTCGGCTACGATCCGGCGGTCTACCAAACGGCCGCGTTCGCCTTCTCGGCCGGGCTGGCCGGGCTCGCGGGCATGCTGTTCGTGCTGCACGTCGGCATCGTCTCGCCGTCGATGATGGGCATCGTGCCGTCGATCGAGATGGTGCTGTGGGTCGCCATCGGGGGCCGCGGCACGCTGATCGGGGCCGTGCTCGGCGCGGTGCTGCTCAATTACGCCAAGAGCGCATTCAGCGAATCGTATCCGGACATGTGGATGATGCTCATGGGCGCGCTGTTCGTCGCGGTCGTCGTGTTCCTGCCGAAGGGCGCGGCGGGGGCGTTCGGCCTGCTGGCCAAAGGCTTCGGAAGGAGGAGGGCGGCCGATGAAGGAGCCGACGGAGTCCGTTATCCTGCGGTGTGAGGACGTAACCGTCGAATTCGACGGCTTCAAGGCGGTGCGGGGGATGAATCTGGCGCTCGCGCGCGGGGAGCTGCGGTTCTTGATCGGGCCGAACGGCGCCGGGAAAACGACGCTGCTCGACGTCATCTGCGGCAAGACGAAGCCGGCTTCCGGGAAGGTGCTCTTCGGCGCCTCGGCCGCGATCGACATCACCCGCATGAGGGAGCATCGGATCGCGGAGCTCGGCATCGGGCGCAAATTCCAGACGCCGTCGATCTTCGCGTCGCTCACGGTCTGCGAGAATGCGGAGCTCGCGATGAAGCGGAACCGCGGCGTCTTCGCCGCCATGCGCGCGAAGCTGCGCCCGGAAGAACGCGATCGCATCGCGGCGCAGCTGGAGATGATCGGCCTCGCGGACAAGGCGCGGCTGCGCGCCGGCGGACTGTCGCACGGCGAGAAGCAGTGGCTCGAGATCGGCATGATGCTGCTCCAGGAGCCGGAGATTCTGCTGCTCGACGAGCCCGTGGCGGGCATGACCGACGACGAGACGGCGAAGACCGGCGAGCTGCTGCGAGAGATCCGCAAAACGCGCTCCGTCATCGTGGTGGAGCACGACATGGAGTTCGTGCGCAAGTTCGCGAGCAAGGTGACCGTGATGCACGAGGGCAGGCTGCTGACGGAAGGCGCGATGGACGAGGTGCAGCGTGACGAGCGGGTCGCGGAAGTGTATCTGGGGAAAAGGCGGGATGCCGATGCTGGCCGTTCAACAGCTTGAAGCGGGGTATGGGGAAAGCGTGATCCTGCGCGGGGTCACGCTGCAGGTGAGACCGGGGCAGGTGGTCTGCCTGCTCGGGCGCAACGGCGTCGGCAAGACGACGCTGATGAAGAGCATCATGGGCGTCCTGAAGGCGCGCAAAGGCTCGGTCTCCTATAAAGGGACGGACCTCACCAAGCGCCCGCCGGGACAGCGCGCGAAGCAGGGGATCGGCTACGTGCCGCAGGGCCGCGAGGTATTTCCGCAGCTGACCGTGTTCGAGAACGTGTTCCTCGGCATGGAGGCGTCGGCGGCGAAGAGGCGGGCGATTCCGGAATCGGCGATCGCGAAATTCCCGGCGCTGCCGGCGATGTACGAACGCCGGGGCGGCGACTTGAGCGGCGGGCAGCAGCAGCAGCTCGCGTTCGCCCGGGCGCTGGCGGCGGAGCCGGACCTGCTGCTGCTCGACGAGCCGTGCGAAGGCATCCAGCCGTCCATCGTCGAAGATATCCGCGACGTCATCCGGTCCATCAAGGCGGACGGGAAGACCGCGATTTTGCTTGCGGAGCAAAGCCTCGAGTTCGTGAAGAGCGTCGGCGACTACTTCTACATCCTCGAGAAAGGCGCGGTCGCCTGGGAGGGCGGCCTCGAGGACGTGAACGACGAGGTGATCCGGCACTACTTGACGGTGTGATCCGCGGAACGGCGAACCGGATTTATGTAATAAAACCTCACATAAGTATTGACACATGCAGAGTCCGGCTTTTACAATACAGATAAATGTAAGGTTACCTCACAACTTCAAATCGGTTCCCGGCATGCGACATCCCTTGGGAACGATAGGCTGTCTAGGGTTCCGTGACCGTTCGCGGTCAGTCTGGTCCAAGAGGCGGCGTATGGCGCTCCGTCCCGCAAGGCGCGGCCCGGCGGACCCATATAACACGGAAGGACAAAAGCCTGGGAGATCTCTCCTTGGGCTTTTTCTTTTTATACGCGGGAGGCATCCGGTCCGCCGGGAGCCCGAGCGAGAGAAGGGGAGTGGGGACATATGAAGATGGGGAAAGCAAGGCAGCGAATGGCCGGGATGCTGGCGCTGGCCGTCCTGCTGACGGCGCTGGCCGGCTGCGGAGGGGCCAAGGAAACGTCCTCGGGGGCATCGGGCGAACCGATCACGATCGCGCTCAGCCCGTGGCCGGGCTGGTTTTTCTGGTACTTGGTCGACGAGAAGGGCTTCTTCGAGAAGCACGGCGTGAACGTCGAATTGAAATGGTTTCCCGTCTACAGCGACTCCTTGCAGGCGCTCGCGACGGGCAAGGTGGACGCGAACAGCCAGACGCTCAGCGACACGCTCGCGCCGGCCTCGAAGGGCATCGGGCTGAAGGCCGTCCTCGTCAACGACAATTCCTTCGGCGGCGACGCCATCGTGAGCAAGACCAACATCGGGTCGATCCAAGAGCTGAAGGGCAAGACGGTCGCGACGGAGCTCGGCACGGTGGACCACCTGCTGCTGCTGACGGCGCTCGCCCAGAACGGGATGGGCGAGAAGGACGTCAACTATGTGAACATGACGGTCAACGACGCCGGCCCGGCGTTCATCTCCGGCAAGACCGACGCCTCCGTGCTGTGGGAGCCGTTCAAGACGACCGCGGTCAAGGAAGGCAAGGGCAAGGTGCTGTTCTCCTCCAAAGACACGCCGGGGCTCATTCCGGACCTGCTCGTCTTCCGCGACAACGTCGTGAAAGACCGGCCGGACGACATCCAGAGGATCGTCGACGCCTGGTTCGAGGCGCTCAACTACTTCAAGTCCCATCAGGACGAAGCCATCAAGCTGATGGCGGAGAAGGCGGAGACGACGCCGGCGGACTTCAAGCAGGGCCTCTCGGGCATCAAGCTGTTCGGAGCCGACGACAACGTGAAGGCGTTCGGCAAGCGGGACAGCGACTATACCTCGCTTAGCTTCACCGCCAAGACGACGGCCGACTTCTTGAAGAAGCTCGACATGGTCGGCGACATTAAGGATTTCGACGCTTTGTTCGACGCGAGATTCGTCGAGAAAGCCGCCAAGGAGTGAGGAGAATGACCGCGAAGAGACGCCGGAAGGCGCCCCTGTTCCAAATCTTCAAGGACATCGGCGGAAGGCCGTTCGCCTTCGCCGCCGGCCTGTCGTTCCTGCTGCTGCTCGCGCTCTGGTCCGCGCTCAGCTACGGGAAGGCGGTCAATCCCGTCTTCCTGCCCGCGCCGGACCTCGTGCTGCGGGAGATGGCATCGCTGCTCGGCACGAGCGACTACTGGCACCACATCGGCATCAGCGTCTTCCGCGTCTCCGCGGGGTTCGCGCTCGCCTGCGCCGTCGGCATTCCGCTCGGCATCCTCGCCGGCACGTTCAAGCTCGGGGAAGCGTTCGTGGAGCCGCCGATGGAATTCATCCGCTACATGCCGGCCGTCGCGTTCATTCCGCTCATCATGGTATGGGCGGGCATCGGGGAATGGGCGAAGATCCTGCTGATCTTCCTCGGCTGCTTCTTCCAGCTCGTGCTGATGGTCGCCGACAACACGCGCCGCGTGTCGCACGACCTGCTGCAGGCGTCGTTCACGCTCGGCGCCGGGCGGTGGAAGGCGATCGAAACGGTGCTCATTCCGGCCATTCAGCCGCAGCTGATGAACACGCTGCGCCTGATCCTCGGCTGGGCGTGGACGTACCTCGTCGTGGCGGAACTCGTGGCGGTCAACAGCGGTCTCGGGTACGCCATCATGAAGGCGCAGCGCTTCCTGAACACGGATCAAATTTTCGTCGGCATCATCGTCATCGGCTTGCTCGGACTGATCAGCGACCGGATCTTCGCGTTCCTGAACCGCAGATTGTTTCCTTGGGCCTAAGCGCGGCGGCCGAACCAGAAGAAACGGATAGCAGCTCCCGACAGGGAGACTTACGGGGAGGGAACGCGGGTGGAAGCTGCAGCGAAGCGCGAAGCGGTCGAGGAGAAAGCGTCCGCGGCCGGTCCGGCAAGGACGGCGGCCGGCACGGACCGGGGCAGGGACGCAGGCGCGAAACAAGCGGGCGAAATCGCCGTTACGGGCCTGACGAAGGTGTACGAAACGAAAAAGAGCCGATTCGAAGCGCTGGCCCCCATCGATCTGACGGTCGGCGCGAACGCGTTCGTGACGATCGTCGGGCCTTCGGGCTGCGGCAAGTCGACGCTGCTGCGCATCGTCGCCGGACTCGACGAGCCGACGGACGGCAGCGTGCTGCTGGACGGGGAGGAGGTCGTCGGCCCGGGCGCGGAGCGGGGCATGGTGTTTCAGGGCTATACGCTGTTTCCGTGGCTGACCGTGCGCGAGAACATCGAATACGGGCCGAAGCTGAAGGGCGTCTCCACGCTGGAACGCCGGGCGATCAGCAGCCATTATTTGAAGGTGATCAGGCTGGAGTCGTTCGCGAACGCCTATCCGAAGCAGCTCTCCGGCGGCATGAAGCAGCGGGTGGCCATCGCCCGGGCGCTCGCCAACCGTCCGAAGGTGCTGCTCATGGACGAACCGTTCGGCGCGCTCGACGCGCAGACGAAGCTGGAGATGCAGGAGCTGCTGCTCGAGGTGTGGGAGAAGGAGAAAACGACCGTGCTCTTCATCACGCACGACATCGAGGAAGCGGTCTTCCTGTCCCGGCGGATCGTCGTCATGGGCGCCCATCCGGGGCGGATCCTGAAGACGTTCGACGTGGCGCTGCCCGTCCGGCGGACGCCGGAGGTTCGGGAGCTGCCGGGATTTCTGGCGCTCAAGCGGGAGCTGGGCGCGCTGCTGAAGCATTGACGAATCCGATTTTTCGAAACGACCAAACGGGGAGCGATCGACCATGGAACGTATTGGCAAGGCTGCCGGCCCGAGAGGGCGAATGTTGACCGTACTCGGTTTCATCGTGACGCTGATGTTCTTCCGTCATCCCGCCGCTCGGCTGTGAGCGGCGGTTTTTTTTGTTCGTCGCGCGCCACGCGCCGAGGGCTCCCGGGACCGCGCGCGGACGGCCGCGGCGCGTTTTGCCCAATGCATAAGAAAATGGGAGGGGATGAATACTATGGTCAGTTCGCTAAACACCTCTTTCAAGGATTCTCTCCTCTTGAATAATAAAGCTCTGCCGGCATCACCATCGTCCAGTCGAATTCAAAACCTTCCAAGGAAAGTGGGGCAACTAGAACATGAAAGCAACTGGAATTGTCCGTCGCATCGACGACCTCGGCCGGGTCGTCATCCCTAAGGAAATCCGCCGTACGCTGCGTATCCGCGAAGGCGACCCGCTGGAAATCTTCGTCGACCGCGACGGCGAGGTTATTTTGAAGAAGTACTCCCCGATCGGCGAGCTCGGCGATTTTGCCAAGGAATACGCGGAATCCCTCTCCGAAAGCACGAATCATATCACGCTGATCACGGACCGCGACAACATCATCGCCGTGGCCGGCGCGCCGAAGAAGGAGTACCTGGAGAAACCGATCGGCTCGATGCTGGAGGGCTGCATGGACAGCCGGAAGACGGTCGTGGAATCGAACGGCGGCTCGTTCGAGGTCGTGAAGGACGTCGGCGAAACGTTCAGCTCGTTCGTCGCGGCGCCGATCGTCGCGGGCGGCGATCCGATCGGAACGGTCGTGCTGCTGAGCAAGGAAGAAGGGACGAAGATGTCGCAGATGGAAACGAAAATGGCGGAAACCGCGGCCGGCTTCCTCGCCAAACAAATGGAACAGTGACGACGACAAGCTCTCTTGAAGGCCAGCCTTCGGGAGGGCTTTTTTGCGTCCGCGTCTCATCTCTGCCGGCCGTTAGGGTATAATGGGGGCAGGAGAAGAGACAGGCAGGTGCGGAAGCGTGAAGCAAAAGCAAGCGGGGAACTTGGCGGAAGGCGCCGGGAGCGCGGAACCGGACGTTCGCGTTCCGGGCGGGCAAGACGGGCGGCACGGGGATGGACGGGCATCGTCGCGGGGCGAGGCCGCGGCGCGGCGCGGCGGAAGCGGCGGAACGGGGCCGCGATACATGAGGGGCGCCGCCCTGATGGGCGGCGCGATGCTGGTGAGCAAGGCGCTCGGCACGCTGCAGAAGATTCCGATGCAAAACATCGCGGGCGACCGCGTTTTCGGCATTTATAACGCGGTCTATCCTTTGTACCAATTGCTGCTCGTCATGGTGACGGCGGGCTTTCCCGTGGCGATTTCGCTGCTGGTCGCCGAGCGCGAAGCCGCCGGAGACCGGAACGGCTCGGCGCGCGTGCTGTCGGCGAGCGTCCGGCTGCTGGCGGCGTGCGGCGTCGCCGGCTTCCTGCTGCTGTGGACGGGCGCGCGCCAGATCGCGGACTGGCTCGGCGACGACGCCGCCGCGCAGGCGGTCCGCGCCTCGTCGCTCGCGTTCTGGGTGGCCCCGGTCATGGCGGCGTTCCGCGGCTATTACCAGGGCCGCGGCCATATGCTGCCGTCGGCGGCTTCGCAGCTGGCCGAGCAGGCGGTGCGCGTCGCCGGCATGCTGGCGCTGCTGATCGCCGGCTGGCAGCTCGGCTGGCCCGACGCCCGGCTAGCGGCAGGCGCGACCGCGGGCTCCGCGATCGGCGGCACGGCCGGGCTCGCGGCGATCGTCGGATACTGGGCGTGGGAGAAGAAGCGGGCCGCGGCCGCGGCGAGTATCGGGGACGACGCGATGAAGGAGCGCCCGGCGGACCGCGGGAATGAGCGGGCGCCGAAGCAGGCGCGCGGCCAGGGACGGAGCCGCGATGGCGGGAGCGAGGCCGTAAGCCCGGGGACGAATGTTCGGATTCTGGGCGCGCGGCCGTCCGCCGAACCAGGGCTTCCGGGCGAGGCGACGTCATGGGCGGACGCGCGGGAGCGGCGCCGTTCGGCGGCCGCCGCGGCGGGCGGCGATTCGGGTGCCGCCGGGGCGAGCCTGCCCGCGCTGATGAAGCGGCTCGCGCTGCTGGCGGTGCCCGTGACGCTGGGCGCCCTCGCGCTGCCGGTGCTGAACGTCGTGGACGCGTTCACCGTGCCGCGGCTGCTGCAGGGCGACGGCCTCGCCCAGCCCGAGGCGATGTCGCTGTTCGGGCTGTACAGCCGCGGGCAGCCGCTCGTGCAGCTGGTCGTGATGGTCGCCGGCGCGATGGGCGGGGCGTTCGTGCCCGCGCTGGCGGGCGCCCGCACGAGCGGCGACGCGGACGGGATCCGGCGGCAGGCGGCGCTCGTGCTGCGCGCCGCCTGGAGCGTCGGCGCCGCCGCGGCCGTAGGGCTCGCGCTGCTGGCCGAGCCCATGAACGTCATGCTCTATGCGGACGCGGACGGCTCGCGGACATTCGCGCTGGTCGGGTGCACGGCGCTCGCCGGCACCGTGAGCGCGCTGGCCGCCGCCGTGCTGCAAGGGCTGGGCGCGGCGCGGACGCCCGCGCTGCTCATGCTGACCGCGGCCGCGCTCAAGGCGGCGTTCAACGCCGCCCTGGTGCCGGCCTACGGCACGGCCGGCGCCGCCTGCTCCGGCATCGCGGCGCTCACCGCGGCGGCCCTGCTGGGCTCGGCCGCCGTCCGCCGCGCCACCGGCGCGGCCGTGCCCGCGCGCCGGGCCGCGGGCGTGGTCCTCGCGCTCGCGGTCATGGCCGCGGCGCTTGTCCTGGCCGAGCGCGGCGGCGCCCCGCTGCTCGGCCTCGTGCTGCCGCCGAGGGCGGCGGCGGCCGCGCTCGCGCTCGGCTGCACCGCCTTCGGCGGCGCGCTCTTCGCCGCCGCCGCGCTGCGCTTCGGCGGCGTGACCGCGCGCGAGCTGCGCGCGCTGCCGGGCGGCGAGGCGATCGCCGCCCGGTTGATCCGCCTGCGTCTGCTGCGCGACGAAGGCTAGCGCGCCGCCGGCCAACCACGCCGGCCGCGACGCTCATGCTTTGCACGCCATCGTTCCGGCCCGTTTCCGCTTCGTAAGCGGCGAACGGGCTTTTTTCGTTTGCTCTTTCCTGCGGACACGTCAATGCCGCGTCAACTCGTGAAAAGCGAACGTTCGGCTTTTCCCCGTTCCCGCTCGTCATTTCGCCCAAAGGACACCGTTTCCATTCGTTATTTCGCCAATTCTACGTGAAGAAACTTTACACGTTCTTCCGCCCGGCGGTACGATCGTAACGGATCGACGATACATACAGAGAGCGTCGCATATCGCCGGCCGAGACCGGCATGGGAGGGGAACCATGGCAAAACGAGCGAAAGGCGTTTGGATGGCAATGGTACTGAGCGCGGTGCTGGTCGCGGGCTGCGGGTCGAACGGAAACGGAAATACCGGCGCCGACGCGACCGCGAACTCGGGCGAAGGGCAAGGCAATACGCAAAGCAGCGCCGTGGCGGATTCGGCTACGACAACGAACGCGGATTCGACGGCGGCAGGGGTAGCGAACGAGCCGGCCGCGGCCGGCAAGCCGGCGTCCGGGGTACCGGCGAACGTCACCCTCATCGAGGGGTGGTACGCGAAGGGCGAGGACGGCGGTTATTTTGCCGCGCTGCAGCAAAATTATTATCAGGAGGCGGGCATCAACATGACGATCACGCCCGGCGGACCGCAAATATCGGCGATGACGCTGGTCGCCTCGGGTAAGGCGGACTTCGGCATTTCCTATGCCGACGACATCCTGCTCGCGCGGCAGCAGGGCATTCCGGTCGTCGGCGTGCTGGCCGGATTCCAATATTCTCCGCAGGTGCTGATCCACCATGCCGACGACAAGATCGACGGCTTCGCCGACATCGGCGACCGGACGGTCTACGTCACGCCGGGGACGCTCTATTGGGAATACATCAAGCACAAGTTCAATCTGACGAACGCGAAGCCGATGGCGTACACGGGCCAGCTCGTCAATTTCATCAAGGATAAGAAATCGCTCAATCAGGGTTACATCACGAACGAGCCGTACGCGCTCGGCCAGCAGGGCGTCGACGTGTCGCTGCTGAAGATCGCCGATTCCGGGTATGCCAACTACGCCGACGTGCTGTTCACGACCGAGGATTACCTCGCGAAGCATCCGGACGTCGTGAAAGCCGTCGTCGGGGCGAGCCAGAAGGGCTGGAGCTACTACCTCGAGAACTACAAGACCGTCAATCCGTTCATCAAGACGTATAACCAGGAGGCGACGCTGGACGCGATGGATTACGAGGCGGAGCACCAAAAGGAATTCATCCTGACGGACGAGGCGAAGGCGAACGGCATCGGCACGATGACCGTCGACCGGTGGAACGAGCTGCAGGAGCAGCTGATGACGATCGGCGGCCTGAAGGCGAAGCAGGACGTGACCAAAGCGTTTACAACCGAGTTTCTGGCCAAGCCGTAGTCAGCTCCGATTCGCCCGCTTGACGATCAAGACCGCCCCTGTCAGGGGCGGTCTTTTCAGGCGCGCCGCGCTTGCGGCCTTCGCCGCCCGCCCGCGCCGCCGCGGCGGACTTGTCGGGAATTTGGATCGTTCCCGCCAAAGTGATACACTTAGCCATAGCGCGATTTACGCGAGATCATTTTGCCCCGACCAGGAGGAAATCGAAACGATGCAACCGACCATTACCGTCGTCGGACTCGGCTCCGGCGACGCCGACCAGCTGACGCTCGGCGTCTGGCGCCGGCTACAAGAGGCGCCTAGCCGCTATGTCCGGACGGAGAAGCACCCGATGATGGGGCTGTTCCGCGAGCACGGGCTGGCTTACGAATCCTTCGATTCGCTGTACGAACGGCTGGATTCGTTCCCGGACGTCTACGACGCGATCGCGAGCGAGCTCATTCGGCTCTCCCTCGAGAAGGGATCGCTGCTTTACGCGGTGCCCGGCCACCCCATGGTCGCCGAGCGCACGGTGCAGCTGCTGCGCGAGCGCTGCCCGGAAGCGGGCGTCGCGCTGGCCGTGCTCGGCGGCGAGAGCTTCCTCGACCAGGCGTTCACGCGGCTCGGCTTCGATCCGATCGAAGGCTTCCAGCTGCTCGACGCCGCCGAACTGAAGCCGTCCCTGATCCGTCCGGAGCTGCACACCGTCATCGGCCAAGTCTATGACGAATTTACGGCATCCGACGTGAAGCTGACGCTCATGGAGACGCTGCCGGACGATTATCCCGTGACGATCGGCCACGCGCTGGGCGTCGCCGGCGAGGAGCGAATCGTCAGCGTGCCGCTGTACGAGCTGGACCGGACGCCGGGCTTCGGCAACCTTTCGCTGATCTGGCTGCCGCGCTCGGAGGACGATCGTCTGCGCAACCGCTCCTTCGAGCGGCTGCACGAAATCGTCGGCATTCTCCGCAGCGCCGAAGGCTGCCCGTGGGACAAGGAGCAGACGCACCAGTCCATTCGCAAAAACTTCATCGAAGAAACCTACGAGGCGATCGAGGCGCTCGACAACGACGATCCCGACGGCATGCGCGAGGAATTCGGCGACGTCATCCTCCAGGTCATGCTCCACAGCCAGATGGAGGAGGAGACGGGAACGTTCACGGTTTACGACGTCATCCAGACGCTGAACGAGAAGCTGCTGTTCCGCCACCCGCACGTATTCGGCGATTCGTCCGCGGGCGACGCGCAGGAGGCGCTGAAGAACTGGGAGCAGATGAAGGCCGAGGAGAAGCGCCGCAAGGGCATCGACCCCGCCGCCGCCTCGCAGCTGGACGGCATTCCGCCGGAGCTGCCCGCGCTGATGAAAGCTTATAAGCTTCAGAAGAAAGCGGCCAAGGTCGGCTTCGATTGGGACGAGATCGGCCCGGTGCTGGACAAGATCCAGGAGGAGCTCGGCGAGCTGCGGGAAGCGATCGCGTCCAAGGACAAGGAGGAGCAGGCCGGCGAACTCGGGGACCTGCTGTTCGCGACGGTCAATGCCGCGCGGTTCATCGGCGCCGACCCGGAGGAAGCACTCTCGCGGACCAACCGCAAATTCAAGAAACGATTTTCATATATTGAGGAGCAGCTTCGTATAAGCGGGCGATCCTTTGACCAAACTGATTTACTAGAGATGGACCGTTATTGGGAGGAAGCGAAAAAGCTTCCGTAATCTTCAAGGCGGATTCGTCAAATTTCGGCTAATTTCCTCATAAAACACAAAATATTTTTCGGGTCAGGCAGGATTTTTTTGCTAACGGGCAGAATAGTACGATTTGAGGAAATGAGGCTATCGGCGGCTAATCCGCCTACAACCATAATTGAATTATTAGGAGGATTTTACGATGAACAAAACGGATTTGATCAACAACATTGCAGCGAAGAGCGGCTTGACGAAGCGCGACGTGGAATCGGTACTGAACGGCTTTCTCGGCGAAGTCACGGACGCGCTGGCAGGCGGAGATAAAGTGCAGCTGATCGGCTTCGGCACGTTCGAGACGCGCAAGCGCTCCGGCCGCACGGGCCGCAACCCGCAAACCGGCAGCCCGATCACGATCGCGGAATCGAAAGTCCCAGCGTTCAAAGCCGGCAACAAACTGAAAGACGCCATCAAGTAAGCATGCGTCTGGACAAATTCCTCAAAGTATCCCGTCTGATCAAGCGGCGCACCGTCGCGAAGGACGTGTCCGACCAAGGGCGCGTCTGGATCAACGGCCGCGAAGCCAAAGCGAGCAGCGACGTCAAAGCCGGCGACGAGCTCAAGATCCAATACGGCCAGAAGATCGTGACCGTCCGCGTCGAGCGGATCGCGGAAACGACCAAGAAGGACGAGGCGAGCGGCATGTATACTTTGTTGAAGGAAGAATCGCGCCAGCCCGAAGAGAAGCTCGACTGGCAGCAATAAAAGAAGACGGCCGCCCGGATCCCGATCCGGCGCGGCCGTCTTCTTTTATTGCTGCGGCTGCCCGAAGGCACAGGCACGACGCGCCGCGGCCGCCCGCGCGACCCGCGCGGTCCTCCATGCTTCCGCGTACCTTCGCCGCGGCCTCTCCTACCCGCCTTCCGGCCAGGCCGCCCGGTCCGCGATGATCGTGACGTCCGCGTGCGTCTGCAGGAAGCTCGACGGCACGCCTTCGTCGACGGCGCCCTCCAGCGTCCGCTTCAGGATCTCGCGCTTGCCCGCGCCGGACGCCAGCAGCAGCACCTTCCGCGCGCCGAGCAGCACGTCCATCCCCGCCGTGATGCTTTCGCGGGGCACGCGGTCGAGGCCGCCCCAGTACGCGGCGTTGCTTTGCAAGCTCTTCTCCGTCAGCGCGACGGCGCGCGTCGGCGAGTCGGGGCGGGAGGGCGGCTCGTTGAAGCCGAGATGCCCGTTCGGCCCGAGGCCGAGCACCGCCGCGTCGAAGCCGCCGGCCTCGCGTACCCGGCGGTCGTATTCGCGCGCGGTCGCCGCCGGATCGTCCGTGTTCTCGTCCAGCAGCACGAGCTGTTCCTCGCGCAGCTTCCACGGCTCCGCCACGGACCGGCGCAGCCAGCCCTCGAGCGAACGCGGGTCGTCGTTCGCGAGGCCGAGATAGCCGTCCAGCTGGAACGCGCGGACGGCGGAGAAATCGACGTCCCCGGCGGCCCGCCTCGCCGCCAGCGCCTCGTACATGCCCATCGGGGTATTGCCCATGGCCAGCACCATCGCCGCGCCGGGCCGGTCCGCCACGATCGCCGCCAGCCAATTCGCCGCTTCCTCGCTCATGGCCTTGTAATCGTCCGCCACGATCAATTTCGTCATCGTTCATCCGCTCCTTGATGCGCCCGGCATGCCGCTCGTCCGGCGCGAGTATCGTCGTTTTGCTTCCCTGGTAAGCCGCGAAGCCGCTTCGCTCCCATCGTACCATTGTCCCCTCGCGCGCCACAACGTCCCCGGCGGACCGGTTCTAAAGCCGTTCTCCCTCTCATAGGCTAGTCTCAGTTACCAGTACGCTCGTAGGAGGGGGACGGGGCAATGATAGAGCAGGGCGGCAAGACGCAGAAGCGCCAGGAAATCAAAATGCTTAACCGCAAGATCCTTGAGATTACCGGCGTCATGAACGTGGAAAGCTTCGACGTGGAAGAATTTCTGTTGGAGACCGAGCTCGGCTTCCTGGCGATTCGCGGCCAAAATCTGCATATGAAGCATTTGAGCCTAGAGCAGGGACTCGTCGCCATCGAAGGGCTTGTCCATTCGCTTACGTACCTGGACGGCAATACGGCCGCGAAGTCCAAGGGCCTGTTCGGGAAGATCTTCAAGTGAGCGTCAGCCTCAGCGTGCAATGGTGGACCATGATGACGATGCTGCTCTCTGGGATCGGGATGGGCATCGTTTTCGATGGTTACCGCGTCGTGTCGGACGAGCTGCGGATCAGCCGCATCTGGGTGCCGGTCTTCGACCTGCTTTACTGGATCGCCGCCACGCTCACGGTATTTCAGGTGCTGTCGTCGAGCAATCACGGGGAAGTCCGGTTCTACGTGTTCCTGGGGCTGCTGCTCGGCATCGGCTGCTACCATTGGCTGTTCAGCAAACTCACCGTCCGGCTGGTGAAGCTGCTGATCGAGACCGTACGCGCCGTGACGCGCTTCGCGGTCAGGTGTTTCCAATTGCTCATCGTCAAGCCGCTCGTGCTGCTGTTCCGGCTGGCCAAGCTGCTGCTGGCGTTTTTCCTGGCGCTTACTATGTTCCTCTTTAAAATTGTGGTACAATTGGGTCGTCCGTTCTGGCTTCTGAGTGCTTGGATGACCAAACCGGTCTGGAAGCCGTTGTTTCGCTGGTGGGGGAACCGGGTAAATCCCCTTATCGCGACGTGGCGGATCCCGGAGAGGTTCCGGCAGGGCAAGAGCGCCGCGCAAGGGCTCTGGCAGCGCTGGAAGAACCGCAAGGATACGAAGAAGAACGATGACTGATTCCACTAACGTCGGGAGGTCCATGAATGGCAACGGCAAGCTCCAATTCGGCCCCGAATCGCGCCGGAACGAAACGCAGATTGAAGCTATGGCTATTTTTCGTCGTGCTTTTCATGGGCTGGGCGCTTTATACGGGCATTACGCAGATGGGCCGTCAGGGGCAGGCCGAGGATAAGCTGGCCGCCGCGAAGCAGAAGATCGACGAGGCGACCAAGCAGACCGAGGACCTCAAGCTCGAGCTCAAGCGGCTCAACGATCCGGAATATATCGGGCTCAAAGCCACGCAGGAATTCGGCATGGTCAAGAAGGGCGAGAAACAGATCGACGTCGTCCCGAAGCCGTAACCGGGCGGCAAAACGGGCTTCCGTCTGTTGCCTTGCACCCACCGTTCGGGTATAATCAGCTTAAGTAACCGCATTTTTCGGCTTACCTCATTATTTACCCGCGGGTTTCGGCTGCGGATCTCGAAGCGGATGCTTCTTATAACGGTTAGGGAGGAACATTTTTACCTATGGCAATTGAAGTGGGCGCCAAGTTAGAAGGCAAGGTGACAGGCATTACGCATTTCGGGGCATTCGTCGATTTGTCGGGAGGTGTCACAGGGCTAGTTCACATCTCAGAGATTGCCGATAACTACGTCAAGGACGTTAAGGACCATCTGAAGCTGGAAGACATCGTGACGGTGAAGGTCATTAACGTTGACAAAGACGGGAAAATCGGACTTTCCATCAAACAAGCAATCGACCGGCCAGAAGGTTCCGTACCTCCTCAGCGTGAGCGCACCGGAGATCGCCCAGGCGGCTTCAATCGACCAGGCGGAGGCGGCGGAGGCGGAGGCTTCAATCGTCCAGGTGGCGGAGGCGGAGGAGGCGGCTTCAATCGCCCAGGTGGCGGCGGAGGCGGCGGACGTCCGTTCAACAAAGCCGGCGGCGGCAAGCCCTCTTACGGCAAGCCTTCTTTCGAGGATAAAATGTCGCGCTTCCTGAAAGACAGCGAAGAACGCATGTCCTCCCTGAAGAAGAACACGGAATCCAAACGCGGCGGCCGCGGGGCCAAGCGCGTTTAATCCCATAGCATTTTTAGGCAGCGCCCTCCGGGCACTGCCTTTTTTGCGTTTTCTTCCCCCTTAAGGACGCGGATATGCAGGCCGCTACATAAATATACCCGCCCACGCAAAAAAGTTTTCCCGCCTTCTCACGGAATCCCGACAGGTTCGGACGGCGAATGGACGCCGGTCGCGCGGAAACCGGCCACGCAATTTGTTGAAATCGTAAACGCGACGCCCGCGCCGGGCCATTCCGAAGGGTCCCCGAAGCGTCCCGCCCACGGTCCAATCCCAGCAGAGACGCAGGGTTGCGCCGCGGCGACAAAGCCGCCGCCCACGGCAGGCGGAAATGTCGGAAAAAACTTCGGCGTTGACAACGCTATCTGACAAACTTTCTCGTTTGGCCGATTCTATAATGGCGATACACTATTTTGGAAAAGGGTGGTGCTTCTCTCCATGGCAGTCAAACCCAAGGTCGTCATGTTCCCCGGCGTGCGCAAGACCAGCTTCATCCAATCGGCTCTCCATAAAGGATTGGCCCGCACCGGCGTCCTTCGGCTCGCAGGCATGCTTACTTCGCGCAAGTGGACGTTCATCCTCATGGCCGTCGGCTTCTTGCTCGGACGAGCCGTCATCCTGGAATCGCTCACCCCGTTCGCGGTCGCATACTTCACGGTCATTTACTTCCTGCGGAGGGACCTGTCCCTGCCGGTCGCGGCGGCGATCGTCGCCGGCAGCTGGTTCGCCGTCGCCCCGGACCCGATGTGGATCGCGATGGAGCTGGCGGTCATGTACCTGCTGCTCCGCGGGCTGGAGGCGTACGAGAGGGCGGAGCTCTCCTACGCGCCGCTGCTCGTGTTCGTCGCGACCTTGCTCGTGCGGCTGTTCGGCGTCGTCATCGAGAGCACGCTCGGCTGGTACGAGCTGATGATGGTCGGGGTGGAAGCCTCGCTCGGCTTCGTCCTGACGCTCGTGTTCGTCCAGGCTATTCCGGTGCTGACGTTCACGAAGAAGACGTCGGCGCTCAAGAACGAAGAAATCATCTGCCTCATGATCATGTTGGCCTCCATCATGACGGGAGCCGTCGGTTGGACCGTGGAAGGCTTATCCTTGGAACACATCATGTCGCGCTACATGCTGCTGCTCTTCGCCTTGGTCGGCGGTGCCCCGCTCGGCGCGTCCGTCGGCGTCGTGGCCGGGCTCATCCTGAGTCTCGCCGACGCCAACGCGATCGTGCAGATGAGCCTGCTCGCCTTCGCCGGCTTGCTGGCCGGGCTGCTTCGCGAAGGGGGCAAGATGGCCGTCGCCTTCGGGATGCTCCTGGGCTCGTCCATTCTCGCCATCTACATCGGCAACCAGTCGGACGTCATGGCGTCCACGTGGGAGTCCGTCATCGCGGCCGCCTTGCTGATGGCCACGCCCAAATCGATTACTCGCATCATTTCCAAATATGTGCCCGGCACACACGAACACGTCAAATCCCAGCATGAATACGCGAAGCGCGTACGGGACGTGACGGCGCAGCGGGTTGCGCAATTCTCCGAGGTGTTCCGCCAGCTGTCCCGCAGCTTCGGCCAGTTCGGAGGCGCGGCGGACGAGCCGGACAAGCCGGACAGGCGGGAAGAAACCGTCGGCCACTTCATGAACGCGGCCGCGGAACGGACATGCAGCTCGTGCCACCGCAAAGATCTTTGTTGGGAGGGGAAATTTTATGACACGTACCGGATGATGACGAACATGATGACGTCGGTGGAGGAAGGACGACGGCTCGGGCCGAAGGAGGTGCCGAAGGAGTGGAGCGTGCACTGCGTCAAGCCGCAGCAGGTGCTGTCGGTGATGCAGCAGCAGTATGAACTTTATCAGCATGATCTCAAATGGCGGAAGCAGCTGAGCGAATCGCGCCTGCTCGTGGCGGAGCAGCTGTCCGGCGTCTCGCAGGTCATGGAGGACCTGGCGAGGGAAATTCAACGGGAGGGGCAGCAGCTCCATTTGCAGGAAGAACAGATCCGAGAAGCGCTGGAAGGGCTCGGTTTATCGATACAGGGCATCGAAGTCATCAATTTGGAGGAGGGGAACGTCGAGATCGAGGTGTACCACACCTTCGGGCAAGGCTACGACGAGTGCCGCAAAATCATCGCGCCGCTGCTGTCCGACATCATCGGCGAGCCGATCGCCGTCATGTCGGAGAAGCTGCCGGAGAAGGAGGGCGGCGCCGCGCTGGTGACGTTCGGCACGGCGAAGGCGTTCGAGGTGGAGACCGGCGTGGCCGGCCTCGCGAAAGGCGGGGATTTGCTGTCGGGAGACAGCTTCAGCACGGTCGAGCTGGGCAACGGCAAGTTCGCCGTGGCGATCAGCGACGGCATGGGCAACGGGGAGCGCGCGAAGCAGGAGAGCAGCACGGCGCTCACGATTTTGCAGCAGCTGCTGCAGTCCGGCATGGACGAGAAGCTGGCGATCAAGTCCGTGAATTCGGTCTTGCTGCTTCGGTCCTCGGACGAGATATTTGCGACGGTCGACGTGGCGTTGATCGACATGTATTCGGCCAAGACGACGTTTATGAAAATCGGATCAACGCCCAGCTTCATCAAGCGCGGGAACGAAGTGATTCCGATCTCGGCCAACAATTTGCCGGTAGGGATTTTGCAGGACATTGACATAGATTTGATTCGCGTGCAGCTGCAGCCGGGGGATACGCTCATCATGATGACGGACGGCATCTACGACGCCCCGGGGCATGCCGTGAACAAGGAAATGTGGATGAAGCGGGTGATCCAGGAGATTAAGACGAACCACCCGCAGGAGATCGCCGACGCGCTTCTCGATACGGTCGTACGGTACCACAAGGGAGACATTGTCGACGACATGACGGTCGTCGTCGCGAGAGTGGACAAGCATCAGCCCGAGTGGGCGACATTCCGCTGGCCTGGCATGACCAAGGTCGAGCGTCCAAGGACGGTGAGCTGAAATGGCGATGAAGAAGATGACGACATGGATGCGCGAAGCATTCTTGAATAGAAGCGGCATGGCGGCGGAGGGCGAAGGCAAGCGGAGCGGCGTGACGGCGGAGGAGCAAGCCAAGACGAGGCCCGGCGAAAGCAAAGCGGCGGAGGGCCGCGGGATCCGGGCGACGCGGAGCAGCTTGCGCCAGCGGCTGCTCGCGGAGCGGCGGCGCAAGCTGGGCGGCCAGCCGCTCATGATGCTCGTTCCGTTGCAAGCGGCGGAAGCGGAGCGGATACGCTTAAGGGACGAGCAGCAGCGCGCGGCGGTCGCGGAAGAGCGCCGGCGCGAGGCGGAGGCGCGGCAGCGGGCAGAGGCGCGGCAGCGGGCGGCGGCGGACCGGCCGCAGCGGGGCGTGACGCGGCTGCGCGCGCCGGCGGACGCGGAGGCGCCGACGCTGCGCATCGCGGCGGCGGACAAGCCGCGGCTCGCGCTGGCGGCGAACGCGCGCGGCCCTTCAGCGGCCGGCCGGGAGCGCCCGCCGGCGCCGATCGCGGCCGGGCGCCCGCCGGCGGACGCGCCGGAGGCGAAGCCGCCGGACGCGCGGGCCGCGCGAAAGCAGGCGGGGGGCCTGCAGCCGTTCAAACGCGCTTCCGGCCCGGGCCGGAAGAAGCGAATGTTCGTCGCCCGGCACCGGAAGCGAACGCCTGCCGACCAGCTGCCGGCGCGCGCGCCGGCCATCCTGCGAGACCAGTGATGCCGCGGAGGCGATGAAGAGAGAGGGCCGCCCGTCAAGCGCCCTGAATTTCGCCTTTGTTGTCACGTTCCCTCTATGCGTTTCCTCATTTAAATAGAAAGCGCGCGAAGCCTGCCGGGCCTGCGGCAGGCTTCTTCGGGCTTTGCCGCTCCGGGGGTTAGTCTCTTCTATTTCTGGCAATGCTGATAGAACGAGTACTAGCCGGCTCTATCGGACCGGCGTTTTAATCACGAGCATTTGGGGGAATGTACAATGAGGCAGATTCTGTTAGTGACGGACGGATGCTCCAATGTCGGCGTCAGTCCGGTCGTAGCGGCCGCGCAGGCGCATGCCGTCGGCATCACGGTCAACGTCGTCGGCATCGTCGACCAAGGCGAGCTCGTCGAATTCGGCACGACGGAGATCGAAGAGATCGCCCGGGCCGGCGGCGGACTCAGCCGGCTTTCCCATACGCGCCAGCTGTCCCAGACGGTGCAGATGCTGACGCGCAAGACGGTCGTCCAGACGATCCAGCACGCCGTGCACCGCGAGCTGAAGCAGGTGCTCGGCACGTCGTCCATCGAGGAGCTCCCGCCGGAGAAGCGCGGCGAAGTCGTGCGCGTCATCGACGAGCTGAGCGAGACGAGCCGCCTGCAGGTGGCGCTGCTGATCGACGCCAGCGCGAGCATGAAGCCGAAGCTGCACGCGGTCGAGGAAGCGATCCGCGACCTGGCGCTCAGCCTGCGTTCGCGCCAGGGCGGCAGCGAGCTGTCGGTGTTCCATTTTCCGGGCTCGGCCTATGGCGAGGACTGCAGGATGGACCTGGATTGGACGACGGACATCGGCGGCGTGAACGCGATTTTCCCGCGGCTGCAGATGCGCGGCACGACGCCGACGGGGCCGGCGATCCTGCATGTCATTGATTTTTACCAGAAAGCCGATTATGGTAATAGGAAGAATGATGAAACGGACGGGATGATGAGTGACTACGTCGTTTGAATGGAGCCTCCCGCGCGGCACGCCGATCCGGGGCAAGTGGAAGCAGGGGACGTACCGGGTCGAGCGGCCGCTCGGCGAAGGCGCGAACGGCAAAGTGTTTCTCGTCGAGCGGCACCGGCAGCTGTACGCGCTCAAGATCGGCGCCGACGCCGTCGACCTGCAGTCCGAGGTGAACGTGCTGCAGGCGATCGCGGGGCAGAAGCGCAGGCAGGGGACCAAGGCCGGCGCCTTCCTCTTCGACGTGGACGACTTCCAGGCCGCCGACGGGAAGGACTATCCATTCTACGTCATGCGCTACATCAAGGGCTTGACGCTCGGGGATTACCTGGAGCGGCAGGGCAAAGAATGGCTCCCGGTCGTCGGCTTCCATCTGCTCGGCAAGCTGGCCGAGCTGCACGAGGCCGGCTGGGCATTCGGCGATTTGAAGCTCGAGAACGTCATCGTCGAGGACTACGGGCGGCCCGAGCTGGTCGATTACGGCGGCGCCACGGCGTTCGGCAAAGGCGTGCGGCAATTTACCGAGATCTACGACCGCGGCTATTGGAACGCGGGATCGCGCACGGCGGATGCGGGCTACGACCTGTTCTCGTTCGCCGTGCTTTGCGTGCAGCTGCACGAGGGGCGCCGGCTGTCGCAGCTGTCCGCGGGGCTGCTGCCGCAGAACCGGACGCAGGAGGAGCTCGCCCGGCTCGCGGCGTCGAGCCCGCAGTTGAAGCCGCTGAGCGGATGGCTGCGCAAGGTGTTTTACGGCGAATTCCGCAGCGCGCGCGAGGCGGCCTCCGCCTGGCAGCAGTGGATGCACGGGCCCCGGCGGACGCGGAGCCGCGCCGCGGCCCCGGCGCCGCGCTGGATGAAGGGGCTCTTCGCGCTGTCGGCGGCGCTCCTCGCCACGACGGTTTATTGGCTGCTTCGTTCGGGCTTGTAGTCGTCGCGTCCATCGGACATTAGAGAATCTAGCAGATCGGCAAGGAAGGGGGACGCGGCGTGGAAGAATGGCTGAAGGAGCTGTCGGAGTATGCCAAGGCGGAAAGGCTTTGGGCGCCGGGCGACGCGGTGGTCGTCGCCGTCTCCGGGGGACCGGATTCCATGGCGCTGCTGCACGCGCTGCACCGGCTGTCCGGGCCGGAGTCCCTGACGCTCGTGGCGGCCCACGTCGACCATGGCTTTCGCGGCGAGGAGTCCGCGAAGGAGGCGGAGTCGGTCCGCCGGTTCGCCGCGTCGCTCGGCGTTCCGTGCGAATCTGCCTATATCGACATGCCTGCTTATATTGAAGCAACGGGCATGAACGGCCAAGCGGCGTCCCGCGGGAAGCGGTACGAATTCCTGCTCGGCGTCGCCCATACATACGGGGCGTCGCGCATCGCGCTCGCCCACCACGCCGACGACCAGGCGGAGACGGTACTCATGCGGATTTTGCGCGGAACCGGGCTCTCGGGGCTCGCCGGCATTCCCGTTTCGCGTTTCGAAAAAAACGTGGAACTTATTCGGCCGCTTTTGCGTAAATACAAGGCAGACATCCTGCGCTACTGTGAATCGTGGGCCATCCCGTACAGCTATGACAGCAGCAACGGGCAGCGGCACTATTTCCGCAATGCCGTCCGGCTCGATATCCTGCCGTATCTGTCGGCGTACAACCCGCAGCTGCCGCAGTCGCTGGTGCGATTGGCGGAGCTGGCTTCGGCCGAGGACGATTGGCTGGCGCTCGAAACGAAGGCGGTTTACGATCGCCTGGTCCTGCCTCACCGCGAAGGATGCCAATTGAACCGCAAAGCGCTGCTCGGTTTGCACGTCGCTTTACAAAGGAGATTGATTAAACTAATATTGAGTTATATTGGCTTGGAAACGGAACCCTCTTCGTTCGAAAGCGTTGAAACGATACGGCTTGCGGCCTCCGAGGGCGCGGCCACGACGTGGAGCTACGATGCAGGCGGCGGCATCCGGTTCGTGCGCGAGTACGACAATTTGCGCTTCATCCGCGCCTCGGATGTGGGACGGGAACCCGTCGCTCCGGGCGGATACGCTTACGCTGTGGCGGAAGGGACGACGTCCCTCAGCCTGCCCGAAGCGGAAGCGATTTTGTCGTTCGAGGAGACGGCTGCGGCAGGCGCGCGCCGGCCGGGAAACCGGCGGGAAGCGCTGTTCGACGCGGACGCGATCCGCTACCCGCTCACGGTACGAAACCGGCGGCCCGGCGACCGTATGGCGGTGCTTGGTTTAAACGGCACCAAAAAAGTACAAGATATGTTCGTTGACGATCGCGTGGCTCCCTCGCGCCGCGAAGTGCTCCCGATCGTCGTGGACGCCAATGGACTGGTGCTATGGATTCCGGGCATCCGCAGATCGGCTTCGGCGTTGGTCGCGGCTACGACGACGCGCGTCCTGCGCATGAAAGCGCGATTTGCGTCGGATTTTACCGATTGACGAATTGTCCGAATAAGATGCGCGGAACCATTCATAGTATAGGCAAGAAACATTAGGAGGGCCCGTGTTGCTGAACGACATTCAAGAAGTGCTTTACGACGCAGACCAAATTCAGCAGAAGGTACAGGAGCTTGGCGAAACCATCAGCCGCGAGTTCGAAGGACGCAATCCCCTTGTCATCTGCGTGCTCAAGGGCGCGTTTATTTTTATGGCGGATTTGGTCAAAACCATTACCATTCCGCTCGAGATCGACTTTATGGCGGTGTCCAGCTACGGTCAATCGACCAAGACGAGCGGCGTCGTCAGGATCATCAAGGACCTTGACGCTTCGGTGCAGGGCCGCGACGTCCTCATTGTCGAAGACATCATCGACAGCGGGCTGACGCTCAGCTACCTCATCGACGTGCTTGAGCGCCGCAACGCCAAATCCATCACGCTGGTGACGCTGTTCGACAAGCCGGCGGGCCGCAAGGTGGAGCTGGAAGCGGACTATAAAGGGTTCGTGCTGCCGGACGCGTTCGTCGTCGGATACGGGCTCGATTACGCGGAGCAGTACCGCAACCTGCCGATCATCGGCATCTTGAAGCCAGAGGTTTACGAAAAGTAACAGAACCACACAAGGATGCAATCCGCCTTGTCAGACGGCTCCCGCCCGCCGGGGGCTTCTCGTGCAGGGTCCACTTAGTTTTTGCGTCTTGAGAGGAGGTAGGGGATGAATCGGATCATCCGCAACACTGGCTTTTATTTGATTATTTTTTTGGTGACCGTCGGGATCTTCCAATTTATCAGCAGCCAAAACGACTCCAGCACGGAGATTCGCTACGACCAGTTCAGGCAGGAATTGCAAAGCAACAACATCGCTGAACTGCAGTACCAATTCGACGGGTATTCGTACTTGATTACGGGGGAGTACAAGAAGAAGCCGGAGGGCGCTGACTCCAACCAGTTCTACACCCACTCCAACGTCGAGGAATTCGTCGTGAAGGAAGTGTACGACGCCCAAGTCAAGAACGGGTTCGAGATGAAGAGCAAGCCGATGGAAGGCCAAAGCATCTGGCTGACCTTCCTGACGTCGATCATCCCGTTCGTGATTATTTTCATCCTGTTCTTCTTCCTCATTAACCAAGCCCAGGGCGGCGGCGGCAAAGTCATGAATTTCGGCAAGAGCCGCGCCCGGCTATATAACGAAGAGAAGAAACGCGTCACGTTCGAGGACGTGGCGGGCGCAGACGAAGAGAAGCAGGAGCTCGTCGAAGTGGTCGAGTTCCTGAAGGATCCCCGCAAGTTCGCGGCCGTCGGCGCGCGCATCCCGAAAGGGGTGCTCCTCGTCGGACCTCCGGGTACCGGTAAAACGCTCCTCGCGCGCGCCGTCGCGGGCGAAGCGGGCGTGCCGTTCTTCAGCATCTCCGGTTCCGACTTCGTGGAAATGTTCGTCGGCGTCGGCGCATCCCGCGTCCGCGACCTGTTCGAGAACGCGAAGAAGAACGCGCCATGCATCATCTTCATCGACGAGATCGACGCCGTCGGCCGCCAGCGCGGCGCCGGCCTCGGCGGCGGACACGACGAGCGCGAGCAAACGCTCAACCAGCTCCTCGTCGAAATGGACGGCTTCGGCGCGAACGAAGGCATCATCATCGTCGCGGCGACGAACCGTCCGGACATTCTCGACCCGGCATTGCTGCGTCCAGGCCGTTTCGACCGCCAAATCACGGTCGACCGTCCGGACGTCAAAGGCCGCGAAGCGGTCCTGAAAGTCCACGCGCGCAACAAGCCGCTGACCCGCGACGTGAAGCTCGACGTCATCGCCAAGCGCACGACCGGCTTTACGGGCGCGGATCTGGAGAACCTGCTTAACGAAGCGGCGCTCCTGGCAGCCCGCCGCAACAAGAAAGACATCGGCATGATCGAGGTCGACGAAGCCATCGACCGCGTCATCGTGGGCACGGAGAAACGCAGCCGGATCATCAGCGACCGGGAGAAACGGATCGTCGCCTATCACGAAGCGGGCCATACGATCGTCGGTTACTTCCTGGAGCACGCCGACCAAGTGCATAAAGTCACCATCATCCCGCGCGGACGCGCAGGCGGCTACGTCATCATGCTTCCGAAAGACGGCGACCGCATGCTGACGACCAAGCAGGAATTGCTCGATAAAGTCACCGGCTTGCTCGGCGGCCGCGTCGCCGAAGAGATCTTCATCGGCGAGATCGGCACCGGCGCCTACAGCGACTTCAAGCAAGCGACCGGCATCGTCCGTTCCATGATCATGGAATACGGCATGAGCGACAAGCTCGGCCCGATGCAGTTCGGCAGCTCGCAGGGCCAGGTGTTCCTGGGTCGCGACATCGGACACGAGCAGAACTACTCCGATGCGATTGCGTACGAGATCGACCAAGAGATGCAATCGATCATCCAAGCGTGCTACGCCCGAGCAAAGCAGCTGCTCACCGAGAAGAGCAAGGAAGTGCATTTGATCGCGCAAACCTTGCTCAGCGAAGAAACGCTGGAGCTCGAGCAGATCAAACGCCTGATCGAGAGCGGTTCGATCGCGGGAGACACCGGCGGCCCGGTTACGACCGAGGAGCCGAAAGGCGACCCGATCGTCGACACGATCGGCGGCGTGAAAGTACGCATCCAATCCAAAGAAGCCGGCGATATCGTCACGCCTCCGGTCGATCCGGACAGCGGCAACGACGACGGGAACGGGAACGGAAGCGGCCCGCAACAATCGTAACCAGTATTTAATCGGCGTCCGACCGCCCTTTGCAGACCTGTCTGCAAAGGGCGGTTTTTTTTGTGCGCGAATGCCGCCGTCCGGCCGGATTCCAAGCAGAACCAAGCCTGCGGGACGCGGGTCCCGTTCCGGCGCGCCTACCGTCCGACAATGGGGAAAATGCCCGCTTTTGTGTGTTGACAGCATACCGGAACGTGTGTAAATTTAATGTTAATTACTGATATTGCCGACTGCGAGTCATGGGTTTGGCGAGAGCCGGCTTGAGGGCCGTTCTTGTTCAGATTCGCGCTCTCGATATAAAGCGGCACAAACAGGCATGGGGCAGGTTCGCCCGTTTATTTTGGCAGAGTTTGTGCATCTGTTCACAAAGTCAGGGAAAAGAGGGGAAACGCCATGGAAGCACTAGCGCTCGAGCGCAAAGCGGAGCAAAATCGCGAACTGCGGGAACGGCTGATGCAGCTGAAGAAGGAACGAAACGCCATTATTCTTGCCCATTATTACCAGCGCGACGAAATTCAGGAGGTCGCCGATTTCCGCGGCGATTCCTTCCTGCTTGCCCAGAAGGCGGCAGAGACCGATGCCGACGTCATCGTATTTTGCGGCGTTCACTTCATGGGCGAAAGCGCTAAAATTTTGGCGCCGAACAAAACGGTCATCATTCCCGACGAGCGCGCCGGCTGCCCGATGGCCGACATGGTCAACGTCGACGGCTTGCGCAAGCTGAAGGCGCAGCATCCGAACGCGAAGGTCGTGACGTACATCAATTCCTCGGCTGAAATTAAAGCGGAGACCGACATTTGCTGTACGTCGGCGAACGCCGTGCGCGTGGTCAATTCGGTCGATGCGGACGAGATCATTTGGGTGCCGGACAAGAACCTCGGCCATTACGTACAGCAGAAGACCGACAAGAAGATGATCATCTGGGAAGGCTACTGCAACACGCACGACATGCTGACCGTGAAAGACGTCGAGGAAATGAAAGCGAAACACCCGAACGCGCAGTTCGTCGTGCATCCCGAATGCCGTCCGGAAGTCGTCGCGCTGGGCGATTTCGTCGGCAGCACGACCGCCATCATCAAGCACTGCAAGGAATCCGATTGCCAGGAATTCATTGTCGGCACGGAGGACGGCACCGGCTACCAGCTTCGCCTCGACAGCCCGGACAAGACGTTCCACTTCGCGACGAAGTACCTGGTCTGCCCGAACATGAAGGTCAACAACCTGAAGAAGCTCGTGAAGAGCCTGGAAACGATGCAACCGCAAATCTACGTGCCGGAAGACGTTGCCGCGAAAGCGCGGTTGTCGCTCGAACGCATGCTGCAAGTGAAGTAACGCAGTAGCAACGCCGCTCCCCACTTTCCGAAGAGAAGGGAAAGCATCGATATGATTCCACGTTATCTCGTAGACGAGCAGCTCGAAGAGCTGCCGGTATTGCATAAAGACGTCATCGTGATCGGGGCCGGCATTGCCGGCCTCTTTACCGCCATCAAGGCCAGCGAGCGCTACGACGTGCTCATGATCACGAAGAAGTCGCTGCTCGACAGCAACACGCGCTACGCGCAGGGCGGCATCGCCGCCGTCATTTCGGAAGACGACAAGCCGGAGTATCATCTTCAGGACACTTTGTTCGCCGGGGCCGGGCTGTGCTCCGAGGAAGCGGTCGACGTGCTCGTGCATGAAGGCACCAAGGGCGTGCAGGATTTGGTGGGCATGGGCACGAAGTTTGATGTGGAGAACGGCGAATTCGCCTTGACCAAAGAAGGCGCGCACAGCCAGCGGCGCATCTTGCATGCCAACGGCGACGCCACGGGCTATGAGATCGTTCGTGCACTTTCGGAGAAAGCGGTGGCCAACCCCCGCATCGAAGTGTGGGACGATCATTTTGTCATTGACCTCGTCACCGACGACAACGTGTGCGTGGGCGCGCTCGTCCAGAAGCCGGACGGACAGCGTCTGATCGTTCGCGGCAAGGCGACGGTTCTGTGCTCCGGCGGCACCGGGCAGCTGTACCGGTATACGACGAATCCGGAGGTGGCGACGGGCGACGGCATCGCCATGGCTTATCGGGCGGGCGCGGAAGTTCGGGACATGGAGTTCGTCCAATTCCATCCGACGTCGCTCTGCTATCCGGGCGCGCCGCGCTTTCTGATTTCGGAGGCCGTCCGCGGCGAAGGCGCCTACCTGCGCAACATTCGCGGCGAGCGCTTCATGGCGAAGTACCACGAGCAGCTGGAGCTTGCGCCCCGCGACGTGGTCGCCCGCGCGATCGTCAGCGAGATGGAGGAGACGAAATCAACGTTCGTGTTCCTGGACGTGACGCACGAATCCTCGGAGATGGTCAAGCATCGTTTCCCGAATATCTACCAATACTGTTTAACCTATGGCCTCGATTTAACCACGGACTGGATTCCGGTGGCGCCGGCGGCGCATTATATGATGGGCGGCGTCTCGACCGACTTGAACGGCGAAACGAGCATCTCCCGTCTATTCGCTTGCGGCGAATGCTCGTCGACGGGCGTGCACGGCGCGAATCGGCTTGCCAGCAACTCGCTGTCCGAAGCGATCGTGTTCGGCCGTCGGATCGTCGAGCGCATCCATTTGTTGGCTCCCATGAACGAAGAGCCGCGCGTGCGCATGGAATCGCTGTCGCGTACCGAAGCCCCGATCCAGGCCGTCGTCGAGAAGCGGTTGAAGCTGCAAAAACTCATGGTGCGCTACGCGGGCCTGAAGCGCAACGCGAACGGGCTACGCAAGGGGCTCGAGGAATTGGGGCGGTTGAGCTCGATTTTTCGCTCCGTCATTGCGAAGCGCGAGGAATACGAGTTCGCCAACCTGCTCACGTGCGCGCTGCTGACGACGGAAGCCGCGCTGACCCGGGAAGAAAGCCGGGGCGCGCACAGCCGCGAGGATTTCCCGGACCGCGACGACGAGATATGGCGCAAGCACGTCGTGCTTCATCGCGAGCACGGCTTAACGGAGGAGCGAATCGAATATGTTTGAAGCAACGTTGGCATCGGCCGGCGGCATTAGCCCGGACGCGGTGCGCGCGCAGATCCGCGCGTGGCTGGCCGAAGATATCGGCACGGGCGACATTACGAGCTGGGCGACGATTCCCGCGGGAAGCCAATCGAAGGCGATCATCCACGTGAAGGAGTCCGGCGTGCTTGCCGGCATTCCGGTCGCGCGGCTGGTGTTCGAGGTCGTGGACACGGCGCTCGCGTTCCGGCCGCTCGCCGCGGACGGCGAAGCCGTCGCGAAGGGCGACGTCATCGCGGAGGTCGAAGGCAGCACGCACAGCATTCTGACCGGCGAGCGGCTGGCGCTGAACCTGATGCAGCGGATGTCCGGCATCGCGACGAAGACGCGGGCGTTCGTGGACGCGCTCGAGGGATTGGCGGCTCGTCTCGTGGATACGCGCAAGACGACGCCTGGCCACCGGACGCTCGAGAAATACGCGGTCCGGATCGGCGGCGGCCATAATCACCGTTTCGGCTTGTACGATGCCGTCATGATCAAGGATAATCATATCAAGGGGTCCGGCGGCATCGCCGGCGCGGTGAAGGCCGCGCGCGCGGCGATTCCCCACACGATGAAGATCGAGGTGGAGACGGAGTCGCTCGCGCAGGTGGAAGAAGCGCTCGCGTGCGGGGCAGACATCATCATGCTCGACAACATGCCGCAGGACGGCATGCGCGAGGCGGTGCGCGTCATCAAGGCGCGCGCGCCGCACGTCATCGTCGAAGCGTCGGGCAACGTCCGGTTGGACACGGTGCGCGCGATCGCGGAATGCGGCGTGGACGTCATCTCGGTGGGCGGCCTGACGTATTCGTTCCAGTCGCTCGACATCAGCCTCGACCTGCACGGCAAGAAGGGAGGCGCTTCCGCATGATCGTCGTCGTGGACGTAGGCAACACGAACATCGTGCTCGGCATCTACGAAGGCCGGAAGCTGCTGTACCACTGGCGTCTCAGCACGAACCGCTCGGCGACCGTGGACGAATACGGCATCATGATCCACAACCTGTTCCAGATCGCGAACGTGAAGCTGGACCAGATTCAAGGCGTCATCATATCCTCCGTCGTGCCGCCGCTGATGCGGACGCTGGAGCAGTTGAGCCAGAAATACCTGCGCAAGCCGCCCCTGGTCGTCGGCCCGGGCATCAAGACGGGGCTGAACATCCGGTACGAGAATCCGCGCGAGGTCGGCGCGGACCGGATCGTCAATTCCGTGGCGGGCATCGAGAAGTACGGGACGCCGCTTATCGTCGTCGATTTCGGCACGGCGACGACCTTCGACTACATCGACGCCGACAGCAACTACTTGGGCGGCGCCATCGTGCCGGGCATCGGCATTTCGACGGAAGCGCTGTACCAGCGCGCCGCGAAGCTCCCGCGCATCGAGCTGATGCGGCCGAAGAGCGTCATCGGGCGCAACCCCGTCACGTCCATGCAGGCGGGCATTATTTTCGGTTACGCCGGGCAGGTCGACGGCATCGTGAACCGGATTCGCAAGGAATTCGGCGTCAACCCGCGCGTGATCGCCACGGGCGGGTTGGCCGATTTGATCGCGGCGGAGTCGGAAACGATCGAGGAAGTCGATCCGCTCCTGACCTTGGAAGGCTTGCGCATGATTTACGAACGGAATCAGGATTGATACGAGACTAACCCTTATCCGCTGCAACACCGACAGCAGGAATTCGACATATTTGCATCACCGAAGGAGGCCATCGCATCATGGCAGAAGAAACGAACAAGAAGCACGATTATCTCGTGCGGGGCACCGCCTGGAACGGCCAGCTGCGCGTGTTCGCCGTGCGGACGACGGAGCTCGTCGAGGAGCTGCGCAGCCGGCACCGGACGCTGCCGACGGCGACGGCGGCTCTCGGCCGGACCGCGACGGCGGGCGCCATGATGGGAGCGATGTTGAAAGGCAGCGAGAAGCTGACGATTCAGGTCAAGGGCGACGGTCCGGTCGGGCAAATCGTGGTGGACGCCAACGCGAACGGCGAAGTCCGCGGCTACGTCGACAACGGGCAAGTCCTGCTGCCGAGCAACGCGCTCGGCAAGCTGGACGTGGCCGGGGCGGTCGGACGCTCGGGCTACATCCACATCATCAAGGATCTCGGGCTGAAGGAGCCGTACCGCGGCAGCACGCCGATCGTGTCGGGCGAGCTCGCGGAGGATTTCACGTATTATTTCGCGACGTCCGAACAGACGCCGTCCGTCGTCGGGCTGAGCGTGCTGGTCGACGAGTACGGCGGCGTCATTTCGGCAGGCGGCTTCATCGTGCAGGTGCTGCCGGGCATGCCGGAGGACGAAGTCGCGAAGCTGGAGGCGGCGCTGGCCGGCTTGCCGGCGATTTCCGCTTTGATGGAACAGGGCGAGACGCCGGAGGGATTGCTGCGCTGGGTTGTAGGCAAAGACGTGCAGCTGATGGACGAATTGGGCGTCGCGTTCAAATGCCAATGCTCCAAGGAGCGCGTCGAGCGCACGCTGATCAGCCTGGGCGAGCATGAACTCAGACAGATTATTGAAGAAAACGGACAAGCTGAAGTCGAGTGCCATTTCTGCAACGAGAAGTATGTGTTTGACCGCCCGCAGCTGGAGATGCTGCTCGAACAGGCGAAGCCGAAACCGATGCAATAAATCGGAGGCCGAGCGATCATGAAGAAGGACCGGGTGCTGCAGGTAATCGTGCTGCTGCAAGCCTTATGTTTGATAGTGATGGCGCTGCTCGTCGTCTATCGCGTGCTGCTTCCGCCGAAGAGCGAGCCGCAGGTGCCGCCCGGCGGTGCGCAAGGACACAAGGACGCGCCCGCGATCGAGCCCGATCCGGTCGTAGCCAGGGTCGGCGACGAGCAGATTACGGAGAAGGAACTGAACGGCCGCTTGCGCACCCAATACGGCGACGCCGTATTGCGGACGCTCATGGTCCAAGCGGCCACCCGTTTGGAAGCGAAGGCATACGGGCTGAACGTGACGGACGGGGAAGTGGACGACGAGCTGGCGAGGATGATGACGGGGTACGACGGTCCGGAGGCGTATTACGACGCGATGAAAGAGCAGCTCGGCCTCTCGCCGGACGAGATCCGGGAGGACGCGAGATACCGGCTGCTGCTGGAGAAGATCGCGGTGCGGACCGCGGACGTCGGCGACGACGAGGTCGAGGCGTACATCGCGGACAATCCGCAGGAGTTCGCGCCGCACACGCAGCTTCGGATCGCGTGGATTTTGTCCAAGACGGAGAAGGACGCCGATGGCGTGATTCAGCGGCTGGAGGACGGCGAAGATTTCGAGCTGATGGCTAAAACCTACTCCGTCGACGCCGACACGGCGCAGGACGGCGGCGACCTCGGCTACATCGACGCGGACGATCCGCTCGCCGATCCGGCTATGCTTGCCGAGGCGAAAGAACTGAGCGTCGGGGAAACGACGGGTCCGGTTAAGGTCCGGGAGGGCTACGCCGTCGTGCGCCTCACGGAGAAGCAGACGGACGCGCAGATGGACCCGCGGAAGAGCCGCGATCAAGCGCGCATAGAAATCGCGATGGCCAAGCTGAACGGCCAGCAGGCGATCGAGGACGGCTTGCTCGCCAAATACCATGCGGCGGTCCTGCCATAGGCACCGGGACAAGGCGCCTATTCGACGAAACTCGCTATTGACAAGAGCTGGCACCGATTGATAAGATGTAAGTAAAACCTACTGATTTAGTCGGAATAAGGAGGAGCAACTTGCATGGCTAGGATTGTACAGAGCGTTACGGAATTGATCGGGGATACGCCGCTTGTCCGCTTGAATCGTCTGGTGCCCGAAGACAGCGCCGAAATCTACGTCAAGTTGGAATACCAGAATCCGGGCGCGAGCGTGAAGGACCGGATCGCCATCAGCATGATCGAAGCGGCCGAGCAAGAAGGACGCATCAAGCCGGGCGACACGATCGTGGAAGCGACGAGCGGCAACACCGGGATCGGGCTGGCCATGGTCGCCGCGGCGAAGGGCTACAAGGCGATTCTCGTCATGCCGGAAACGATGAGCATCGAGCGCCGCAACCTGCTTCGCGCTTACGGCGCGGAGCTCGTGCTGACGCCGGGGGCCGAGGGCATGAACGGCGCCGTCCGCCGCGCGGAAGAGCTGCGGGCCGAGAATCCCTCCTACTTTATTCCGGAGCAATTCAAGAACCAAGCGAACGTGAAAATCCACCGCGAAACGACCGGTCCGGAAATCGTCGAAGCGATCAACTCGCTGGACGGCAAGCTGGACGCGTTCGTGGCGGGCATCGGCACGGGCGGCACGATCTCCGGCGCCGGCGAAGTGCTGAAGCAGCATTTTCCGGGCATCAAAGTCGTGGCGGTCGAACCGGCGGCGTCTCCGCTGCTCTCCGGCGGTAGCCCGGGCGGCCACAAGATCCAAGGGATCGGCGCGAACTTCATCCCTGAGATTCTGAACCGCGAAATCTACGACCAAGTCATCACGATCGAGAACGACGAAGCGTTCGAAACGGCGCGTCGCGCGGCGAAGGAAGAAGGCATCCTGTGCGGCATTTCCTCCGGCGCAGCCATCTTCGCGGCGTTGAAAGTGGCGAAGGAGCTCGGCAAAGGCAAGCGCGTCGTGGCGGTCGTTCCGTCCAACGGCGAGCGTTACCTGTCCACGCCTCTGTTCAACTTCGAGAACTAATTCCGGCCGCTCGGCCAACCATACGAGGAGAGGACCCTGGCGAAGGGGTCCTCTTTTTGCATCCGGTTAGGCATGCCGGCCCGTCCTGCCGAGAACCGGCGCGTTTCTGTGCCGCTTAGACTCCGTACTCTCCGTGACTCGCCAACTCCGCGCCCCCGTGACACCGCACCACGGCGCACGGCGCCGCCGCACCTCGCTTTGACACAAGCGTCGCCCTTCCCTTTTCGGTTCAATTTCGGTATACTAGCTTCCAACCGAGAGCCTGAGGCTCGTGAGACGATGAACGGCAAAGAAGCGGAGGGCTTTGGACGTGGAACGGACTGCCTTGAACGATTGGCTGACCTGGCAGGCGCAGGGCTATACGTCGCTGCCGCTCGTGGTGCGGCGCCCCCTGGGCGGAGCGGAGGCCGGCCGGCCGGCTTCATGGGAGGCCGCCTGGCGGGAGGGCGCGCCGCATGCGTTCGTGCTGGAGAGCGGCAAGACCGGCCGGTACACGTATTTGGGCTTGGCACCGGCTTCCGTCATCCGCGGCGACTTAGTGCGCGGCGAAGCGGTGGACGCCTCGACCGGGAAGGTCACCGTATACGAGGAAAAGCCGCTGGAAGCGGTCCGCAGCTGGATGGGCGGGCGGCGGGCGCCCCGCGTGCCGGGCGCCCCGAAGTGGACGGGCGGCTGCGCGGGCTACTGGAGCTACGACGTCATCCGGACCATCGAGCGAATCCCGGAGCTGGCCGAGGACGATCTCGGGCTGCCGGACTATTTGTTCATGCGGATGGACGAGCTGTGGATTCTCGATCATGCGGCGATGCGCCTATATGCCGCGGTTCATACCGAGCTGCCTGCCGACGCCGCGCCGGCGGAGCTGGAGGCGCTGTACGCGCAGGCTTGCGCCCGGGCGGAACGGATGATGGCGCGGTGGACGTCATTCGCCGAAGGGCGGGCGGCGGTCCAAGCGGAGAAGCTCCGAGATGAGCGGCTGCGCTTCATGGCGGACGAGGCCGCGATCGTCGAGGCGGAGTCGGCGGACGGCATCGCGTCGCCTTTCGGCAAGGAGGCGTATGAAGCGGCCGTCGCGCGCATTCAAGCGTATATCGCGGCCGGCGACGTGTTCCAGGTGAATCTGTCCCGGCGGCAGGACCGGGCGTTCCGGGGCGATCCCCGCGAGCTGTACGAATGGCTGCGCCTCGTCAATCCGTCGCCGTATATGGGCTACCTGGGCGCGCCCGACTTTCAGCTTGTCTCCGCCTCGCCGGAGCTGCTCGTGGAGCTGGCGGACGGGAAGCTGGCGACCCGGCCGATCGCGGGAACGCGGCGCCGCGGGCGAACCGCGGAAGAAGACCGGCGGATGGCGGAGGAGCTGCTGGGCACGGAGAAGGAACGGGCCGAGCATATCATGCTCGTCGATCTGGAACGCAACGACCTTGGCCGCATTTCCGCCTACGGCTCCGTCAAGGTCGAGGAGCTGATGGTCATCGAGTACTACAGCCACGTCATGCATTTGGTCTCCCAGGTGGAAGGCATGCTCGCGGAAGGCAAGGACGCGTACGACGTCATCGCCGCGACGTTCCCGGGCGGCACGATTACCGGAGCGCCGAAGATTCGCACGATGGAGATCATCGAGGAGCTGGAACCGACGCGGCGCGGGCCGTACACCGGCTCCATGGGATGGATTGACTACAACGGGGATATGGAATTTAATATTATTATACGTACGATGGTCGTGAAGGACGATGTCGTCCATGTGCAAGCCGGCGCCGGCATCGTCATCGATTCCTTGCCGGAACGCGAGCATTTCGAGTCCATGAACAAGGCGAAAGCGCTGTGGAAAGCGATTCAATACAGCGAGCGGCGAGCGGCGCCGATCGGAGCATCGAGCGACGGCGGCCGGAACCACGCATCCGAAGGGGGAAACGCGCATGATATTGGTCATCGATAACTATGATTCGTTTACGTACAACTTGGTGCAATATTTAGGCGAGCTAGGCGAGGACATCGTCGTGAAGCGCAATGACGAGATCGACCTGGACGGCATCGCCGCGCTCAAGCCGGACCACATTCTCATTTCGCCGGGGCCGTGCAGCCCCGACGAGGCGGGCATCAGTCTCGCGCTCATCGACCGGTTCAAGGGCGAGGTCCCGATTTTCGGCGTCTGCCTCGGCCATCAGGCGATCGGACAAGCGTTCGGCGGCGACGTCGTGCGCGCGGATAAGCTGATGCACGGCAAAACGTCGCCGATCTTCCATGACGGCCGGACCGTCTTTGCCGGGATTCCTTCGCCGTACACGGCGACCCGGTACCACTCGCTGATCGTCAAGCGCGAGACGCTGCCGGATTGCCTCGAGATCAGCGCCGAGACGGAAGAAGGGGAGATCATGGGCCTTCGCCATAAGGAATACCCGATTGAAGGCGTGCAGTTCCACCCGGAATCGATCATTACCGAGCACGGGCTCACGCTGCTGCGCAATTTTCTCGGCATGCGCGCGGGCGCGGCGCGATGAACGTCGGATGGAATGGCGGCATCAAGCGCCAGGAGGAAGCCGTGATCTCGGTCTACGATCACGGTTTTTTGTATGGGATGGGCCTGTTCGAAACCTTCCGCACGTACGGGGGACGGCCGTATTTGTTGGAGCGGCACTTGGCCCGTCTGGCCGAGGGCTGCCGGTCGCTCGGCATTCGGTACGAGCCGGATGCCGGAGGCGTGCGGAGCTGGCTGCGGGAGCTCCTGGCGGCCAACGGGCTGGGCGAGGCGTACGTGAGATTGACGGTGAGCGCCGGAGAAGGCGTGCTCGGGCTGCCGGCCGGCGATTACGAAGCGCCGAACGCGCTGCTGCTGGTCAAACCGCTTCCTTCGGCTTCCCCGGAGGTATATAAGCATGGACGCGAGCTGGCGCTGCTGGCCACGCCGCGCAACACGCCGGAAGGGAAAGTTCGGCTGAAATCGCTGCATTACATGAATAATATCGTCGCCAAGCGGGAATTAACGGCAATAGGGGCGTCGCCCGGCGCGGAAGGCCTCATGCTGACGCGCGAGGGGCGGTTGGCCGAAGGCATCGCGAGCAATTTGTTCTTTGCGCGCGAGGGCCGCATTCATACGCCGGCGATCGAGACGGGCATCTTGCCCGGCGTGACGAGGCGGCGGGTCATCGAGCTCGCCGCCCGCGAAGGCATCGCGGTCGAGGAAGGCTTGTACGGCTGGGACGAGCTGGTTAGCGCCGACGAGGCATGGGTGACCAATTCCGTGCAGGAGCTGGTGCCGGTTACGACGCTTCGGGACCGCGAAGGCCGGACACGCGCGATGGGCGGCGGACAAGCGGGGCCGATCGCGAGCCGCCTGCTGGCGCTCTATCGGGAGGATACGAAGCAATGACGAAACCTTATCCGCTGCATCCGGAATGGCCGTTCCGGCGGACGTACTCGTTTCCGGGCGGCGTGAACCTGGAGCTCGGCAAACGCACGCTGATCATGGGCATCCTGAACGCGACGCCGGATTCCTTCTCCGACGGGGGACGCTACAATACCGTCGAAGCGGCGGTCGCCCACGCGCGGCAGCTGGCGGAGGAAGGCGCGGACATCCTCGACATCGGCGGAGAGTCGACGCGGCCCGGCTTCGCGGCGGTTCCGCTCGAGGAAGAGCTCCGCCGCGTGGTGCCGATCATTCGGGCCATCCGGGAGGCGCTGCCGGAGATGCCGCTGTCCATCGACACGTACAAGGCCGAGACGGCCAAGCAGGCGCTCGAAGCGGGCGCGCACATCATCAACGATATCTGGGGGCTGAAGGGCGATCCCCGAATGGCGGCGGTCGCGGCGGCCTGCCGCTGCCCGGTCATCATCAGTCACAATCGGCACGACCGGGACTACCGCGATTTGGCGGCGGACGTCATCTCGGACTTGCGCGGCAGCATCGCGCTCGCGCGGGCGGCCGGCGTATCGGATGCCGACGTTTGGCTTGATCCCGGGATCGGCTTCGCCAAGACGCACGACGACAACCTGGCGCTCATGAACGAGCTGCACCGGCTGACCGCGGAAGGGTATCCCGTTCTGCTCGGCACGTCCCGCAAGAAGTTCATTCGCGAGACGCTTGGTCTCGCGACGGACGAAGTCGCCTACGGCACGGCGGCCACGACGGTGCTCGGCATCGCCCAGGGCTGCCAGATCGTCCGCATCCACGACGTGCGCGCCAACCGCGAAGCGGCGGCGATGACCGACGCGATCGTCTACCCGCGTTAGCGGCGAAGAACCGGCGGCAAGATCGCCGCGTACATGCAAGCCCAACGAAGGAAAGGGGAATCGGAGGATGGCTATGGATACGATGACGCTCCGGGGAATGCGCTTTTTCGGGTACCACGGCGTGTTCCCGGAGGAGAACAAGCTGGGGCAGCAGTTTTTCGTCGATTTGACCTTGCGGCTCGACCTGTCGGAGGCGGCGGCGACCGACGACTTGGAGGCGACCATCAATTACGCCGAGGTCCACGCGTTCGTGAAGACGATCGTCGAAGGCCCGCCGTTCAAACTGATCGAAGCTTTAGCCGGTCACATTGCATCGGCCGTGCTCGACGCTTATACTAGTGTAAATGAAGTGACGGTTGCGGTAACGAAGCCGCATCCGCCGTTCGAGATTTATTTCGACGGCGTGACGGTGGAACTTTGCAGAAAGCGGGATGACCATGGAAGACAACAACCCGCCGGGAGATGACTTGCGGCCAAGCCCGCGGAGTCATGCGTTTCATACGGCTTATATCGCGCTCGGCTCCAATGTCGGAGACCGGGTTCGTCTGCTTCGCGACGCGCTGAACTTGCTGGGCGGGCATCCGGGCATCGAGGTGCTCCGGGTTTCGGCCGTATACGAGACCGAACCGGTCGGCTACACCGACCAGCCGGCATTTCTGAATATGGCCGCCGCCCTGGGCACGACGCTCGGGCCGCATGAGCTGCTGCGCGCCATGCTCGGCATGGAGAAGCAGCTCGGACGGACGCGGGACATCCGCTGGGGGCCGCGCACGATCGACCTGGATTTGCTGCTGTACGAAGAGACGGCGCTGGACGACGAAGAGCTGACGCTGCCCCATCCGCGGATGATGGAGCGGGCCTTCGTGCTCGTGCCGCTTGCCGACGTGCTGGAGAGCGGGCATCCGCTGCGCGGCCGGGCAGCGGATATCGCGCAGCGGGCCTTACAGGACAGAGGGGAAGGAATCGCGCTATGGAAAACGATCACTTGGCAGGGCGCGTCCGCGCATTCCGAAAACTGAAAGGATACACGCAGCAGGAGCTGGCCGCGAAGCTGGACGTTTCCGTCGCCGTGCTCGGCTCGTTGGAGCGGGGAACGCGCAAGCCGGACCCCAAGCTGCTGGAACGGATTTCGGAGGCGCTCGGCGTCAGCTACGCCGATTTGACCACCGAATCGCAATCGTAACGAAGGCTTCATAAGAATACTGGTTTTTGCATTCCCGCTATATTACCTCTGCGAGTCAGAAGGGAGACTGGATGTCCATGCTCAAAATCGGAAACATCGAGATGAAAAACAATGTCGTGCTGGCGCCGATGGCAGGTGTGTGCAACCCGGCTTTTCGACTGATCGCCAAAGAGTTCGGCACCGGCCTCGTCTGCGCCGAAATGGTCAGCGACAAGGCGATTTTGCACGGCAACAAGCGCACGATGGAAATGCTGTTCGTCGACGAGCGCGAGAAGCCGCTCAGCCTGCAGATCTTCGGCGGCGATCGCGAATCGCTGGTGGAAGCGGCGAAAATCGTCGACAAGCAGACGAACGCGGATATCATCGACATCAACATGGGCTGCCCCGTGCCGAAAGTGACCAAATGCGACGCGGGCGCCCGCTGGCTGCTCGACCCGAACAAGATCTACGAGATGGTATCGGCCGTCGTCGATGCCGTCGAGAAACCCGTTACCGTCAAAATGCGCATCGGCTGGGACAGCGAGCACGTCTACGCGGTCGAGAACGCCCGAGCCGTCGAGCGCGCGGGAGGCCAGGCGGTCAGCGTCCACGGCCGCACGCGGGAGCAATTGTATACCGGTACCGCGAATTGGGATATTATAAGGGATGTTAAGCAGGCGGTCTCCATTCCGGTCATTGGCAACGGCGACGTGTTCACGCCCGAAGACGCGCAGAAGATCCTCGACCATACCGGCTGCGACGGCGTCATGATCGGCCGCGGAGCCCTCGGCAACCCATGGATGCTGTACCGGACCGTGCATTATTTGACGACGGGCGAGCTGCTCGGCGATCCGACGCCGCGGGAGAAGATGGACGTCGCGATCCTGCACATGGACCGCCTCGTGAACCTGAAGGGCGAATCGACGGCGGTTCGCGAGATGCGCAAGCACCTGGCCTGGTACCTGAAGGGCATTCCGGGAGCGGCGCGCGTGAAGGACGTCATCATGGAAGAGACCTCCCGCGATAAAATGGTACGGATTTTGGGCGATTTTGTCGAAGCCTTGGGCGAGAAGAGCGAAGCTCCCGTGGCTTCGGTCGCATCGAACCGAGACGCGGTCGCCTACCACTGAACAGAGCGCAAAGGAGCCCCCGCGGCGCCTTTGCGCTTCGCCAAGTTAAGCGATTACATTTCGATTTCCCTTTCGTTGACATATAGTTGAACATGAAATATAATCTTCCAATAACAAACCGTCGCCAAGGGTTTTGGAACGTCGACCGATTTCCGCGCGGTGTCATCACGGGCATGGAGCGTAATATAGTAAGTAACAGTGAATTCATACTCCGTATGAATAAATGCCACACGACAGGAGAAATGGTACCATGAGCGATAAAGAGATTATTCTTACACAAGACGGTCTAACCAAGCTTGAGGACGAACTTGAAAACCTGAAATCCGTCAAACGGCGGGAAGTGGCGGAACGGATCAAAGTGGCGATCGGGTACGGCGACATCAGCGAGAACTCGGAATACGAAGACGCGAAGAACGAACAGGCTTTTATCGAAGGGCGAATCATTACCCTGGAGAAAATGCTGCGCAACGCCCGTATTATCAATAACGATGAAATCGATATCGATACGGTGAGCATCGGCTCGATCGTCACGGTAGAAGATCTGGAGTTCGGCGACACGATGGAATATACGATCGTCGGCACGGCGGAATCCGATCCGCTTCACAATAAAATTTCGAACGAAAGTCCGGTCGGCAAAGCGATTCTCGGCAAAACCAAAGGAACCATCGTGGAAGTCAGCGTGCCTGCCGGCATTATTCAATATAAAATCGTCGATATAAAGAAATAAACAGGCATGCCTTTCGAAAAAGCTTCCTTGTGGAAGCTTTTTTCAACATAGAGGACCATTTTTGCTGTAGAGTAAGGATTAGGCGTAACCCGTCGCGGCGGCGAAAAACCGGCCGGCGGGCGGAATCAGAAGGAGATGAATCGCGTTGGAGCAAGGAAACGGTACGAATGAACAAGAGTTAAGCGAACTGCTGCGAATCAGAAGAGAGAAGCTCGACGACCTGCGGAACCTCGGAATCGACCCGTTCGGCGGGAAGTTCGAGCGGTCCCATCAGGCCCGGCAAATTCTGGCGGCCTATGACGAAGTGGGCAAGGACGAGCTTGAAGCGCAAGGCGCCGACGTGGCGATCGCGGGACGGATCATGCAGAAGCGCGCCATGGGCAAAGCCAGCTTTGCGCATATTCAGGACTTGAGCGGCAAAATCCAAATCTACGTCCGCAAGGACTCCGTGTCGGAGTCGCAATACCAAGCGTTCGACATGCTCGACATCGGCGACATCATCGGCGTTCGCGGCACCGTGTTCAAGACGAACACGGGCGAGACGTCCGTCAAGGCAAAAGAAATCGAAGTGCTGTCCAAATCGCTGCTTCCGCTGCCGGACAAGTTTCATGGCTTGAAGGACGTCGAGCTGCGGTACCGCCAGCGTTACGTGGATCTGATTACGAATCCCGAAGTGCAGCAAACGTTTATTTCCCGTTCCCGCATCATCCAGTCGATGCGCCGGTATTTGGATTCGCTCGGTTATCTGGAAGTCGAGACGCCGACGCTTCACGCGATCGCCGGCGGCGCGGCCGCTCGCCCGTTCATCACGCACCATAACGCGCTCGACATGCAGCTGTACATGCGGATCGCGATCGAACTGCACTTGAAGCGCCTCATCGTCGGCGGCATGGAGAAAGTATACGAGATCGGCCGCGTGTACCGGAACGAAGGCATTTCGACGCGCCACAATCCGGAATTCACGATGATCGAGCTGTATGAAGCTTATGCCGACTACAAGGATATCATGGCGCTTACGGAGTCGCTGATCGCGCATATCGCGCAGGAAGTGCTGGGCACGACCAAGATCATGTACCAAGGCCAGGAGGTCGACTTGTCGCCGCCGTGGCGCCGCGTCTCCATGGTGGATCTGGTCAAGGAAGCGAAAGGCATCGATTTCAGCCAGCCGATGACCGATGAAGAAGCGCATGCGCATGCCAAAGCCCATCATGTCAAAGTAGAGCCGCACTGGACGTTCGGCCATATTCTCAATGCCTTCTTCGAGGAGTTCGTGGAACACACGCTCATTCAGCCGACGTTCGTCACGGGTCATCCGGTCGCCATTTCGCCGCTGGCGAAGAAGAACGACGCGGACCCTCGGTTCACCGACCGGTTCGAGCTGTTCATCGTGGCGCGGGAGCATGCGAATGCGTTCACGGAGCTGAACGATCCGATCGACCAGCGCCAGCGTTTCGAAGCGCAGCTGTTGGAGAAGGAACAAGGCAACGACGAAGCGCACGAGATGGACGAAGATTTCATCCGCGCCCTGGAATACGGGATGCCGCCGACCGGCGGTCTCGGCATCGGCATCGACCGGCTGGTCATGCTGCTGACCGACGCGCCGTCGATCCGGGACGTGCTGCTGTTCCCGCTCATGCGGGAGCGCGCGGGCGAATAATAAGAACGACGGAACGCAGGGGCGCACCCTGCGTTCTTTTTGTTTCCCGATGAGCTGTTAACCAATTAAAAAAGTTTGAAAAAAGGGTTGCATGATTATGTATGTCTATGATATATTAATCAAGTCGCCGCTGAGACATGGGCGAACGAGCGAGAAACATTTGTTCCTTGAAAACTGAACAATGAGCGACCTGTCAAAAGGTTTGAACA
>NZ_FORE01000001.1:0-615 GCF_900113915.1 Paenibacillus sp. UNC496MF | reverse complement strand
TTAGATGCTTTCAGCGCTTATCCCGTCCGCACTTGGCTACCCAGCGGTGCTCCTGGCGGAACAACTGGTACACCAGCGGTGCGTCCATCCCGGTCCTCTCGTACTAAGGACAGCTCCTCTCAAATTTCCTGCGCCCACGACAGATAGGGACCGAACTGTCTCACGACGTTCTGAACCCAGCTCGCGTACCGCTTTAATGGGCGAACAGCCCAACCCTTGGGACCTACTTCAGCCCCAGGATGCGATGAGCCGACATCGAGGTGCCAAACCTCCCCGTCGATGTGGACTCTTGGGGGAGATAAGCCTGTTATCCCCAGGGTAGCTTTTATCCGTTGAGCGATGGCCCTTCCATGCGGTACCACCGGATCACTAAGCCCGACTTTCGTCCCTGCTCGACTTGTAGGTCTCGCAGTCAAGCTCCCTTATGCCTTTGCACGCTGCGAATGATTTCCAACCATTCTGAGGGAACCTTTGGGCGCCTCCGTTACATTTTAGGAGGCGACCGCCCCAGTCAAACTGCCCACCTGACACGGTCCCTGTACCGGATCACGGTACCAGGTTAGAACTCCGATACGATCAGGGTGGTATCCCAACGATGCCTCCACCGAAGCTGGC
>NZ_FORE01000031.1:0-7803 GCF_900113915.1 Paenibacillus sp. UNC496MF | reverse complement strand
GAGTCCTCGATCAGGTAGCGAATCCGCTCTTCCGGATACGAGGGATCGATCGGGACGTACGCGCCGCCCGCTTTCAAGATCGCCAGGATCCCCACGATCAGCTCCGGCGAACGCTCCGCCATCAGGCCGACAAGCTCGTCAGGCTTCACGCCGTTCTCACGCAGCACCCGCGCCAGCTGATTCGCCCGCGCGTTCAGCTCGCGGTACGTGAGCCGCGCTTCCCCGAACACGACCGCCACGTTGTCCGGCGTCTGCTCCGCCTGCGCCTCGAACAGCTCATGGATCGTTTTGTCGCGCGGGTATTCCGCTTCCGTCCGGTTGAAGTCATAGATGAGTTGTTCCCGCTCTTCTTCGGACACTAAACTAACTTGAGAGATCGGGATATTCAACTCATGTTTTACAACCTGATTTAAGATCTGCTCGATATGTTTTCCAAATCTCGCAATCGTGTTTTGTTCGTAAAGGGCACCGTTAAATTGAAACAGCAAAGTCAATGCATCAGAATCATTAGAATCTATATAAATCGTTACATCGTTTTCAATGGATTCGAGTCTTTCCGTTGGTTGAATATTGGAAGAAACCATCATGATATCGAATAAAGGATGACCATTGGTTCGGGAATCTATTTGTAAATCTTGTATGATCTTCTCAAATGGATACTCCCCATTTTCATTCGCTTCCTTGGCGGTCTGTCTGATTTGATTCAGAAGTTCTCTGAATGTCATGTCCTCTTGAATGACGTCATAAAGCGCCAGAAGATTGGGGGCGATAGGATGTTCATTTTTCAAACTCAGGGTGCCGACGATAGAATTTACGTTGCCTGAGTATGCATAGAGGCACGTTTTGAGCGTTGTTATAAAAAACAGATAAAGAAAATAATCCGAATTTTTACATGCTTCCTTCATTTTTGCCGTTAATTCCGGATCCAGTTCAATAAGCAACGTTTGCTTTTGATACGCATCAGCCTTGTAAAAATCCGGTGATAGGGTCGTTCTATCGATATGCCCGGGAATTTTATTGTGCCAATATTTTCGTTGCTTTAAGCTGCGGCTATCGTGTTTAAACAACATAACTATGCTCTTTCTCCCTTCTATTTTAAAGCAGTCCGAGCAGTCGGGACTTTCACAAGTTGGGTAAGCATGCTACTCGTCCCGACTCATCGTAACTACAATTAAAACGGCCAGCTTTCAAGGTCCTTCATTTCACTTGTCATTGAAGATTGTTGCTGCATCTCCGATTCAAGAAGAAGCATGTCAGGATGCTTCACGATCCGCTGCAGCAAGGTAATGAATTCATTTCCCATATGCTCGATCGTTGCGCGTTTAAAAATCTTCAAGCGATACTCTAGTTGCATGTTGATACGATTGTTTTCTTCAAGGAGCGCCATCAATAAATCGAACTTCGCGATCCGATTATCGGTCTCATACCGTGAGATGCGCAGGCCGGAAAGTTCTAAGTTCTTCATCTCCGTATTCTGCAAGACGAACATCGTGTCGAACAGCGGATTGCGACTCGTATCCCGCCTCACATCAAGCCGCTCCACCAGTACCTCGAACGGATATGCCTGATGCTCAAATGCTTCCAGCGTATGCTGCTTCACTTCTTCCAGAAAAGAGGTAAACGTCTTACCCTCAGAGGGGTAACTGCGAAGTGCCAGCGTGTTCACGAACATCCCCACGACCTTCTCCAGATCCGCATGGCTTCGGCCGGCGATCGGCGTGCCCACGATGAGGTCTTCATGTCCCGTATACTGAAACAGCAGCGTCTTGTATGCCGCCAGCAACACCATATACAGCGTCGTGCCGCGCTCTTCCGCCAGGAGTTTTAGCCCTGATGTCAGCGCAGGATCCAGCGTAAACGACACTAGGTCGCCTGCGAAATCCTGTACCGCAGGTCTTGGGTAATCCGTCGGCAGCTGCAGCACCGGCAGCTCGCCTTCAAACCGCGACAGCCAGTACGCCTCGTGTTCCTTCATCGCTTCGCTGCCGATTTGAGACTCCTGCTCCCACACCGCGTAATCCTTGTACTGGATCCGCAAATCCGGCAGCGATTCTCCGGCATACAGCTTCATGAACTCTTCCACCAATACGCTCATCGATACGCCGTCGGAAATGATATGCGGCATGTCCAGCAGCAGCAAATGCTTCTCTTCCCCAAGCTCGAGCGCTTCTACCCGGAGCAGCGGCGCCCGCGTCAAATCAAACGGACGGATAAACGCCTCTGCTTGCCTCTTCGCCTCGGCTTCGGTACACCGCTTCTCGCTGACGGCGAAGGACACGTGCGGATGAATGATTTGCGCCACTTCGCCTTCGCACATCACAAATGAAGTTCGCAGCGATTCATGCCGCGCGATCAGTCCGTTCATGGCTGCCGACAACCGCTCGCGATCCAGCTTTCCTTCCAAGCGCAGCATAGCCGGCATGTTGTAGCTCATGCCCGCGCCTTCCATTTGGCTGAGCACATACATCCGTTTTTGCGCGGACGATAACGGATAGTACGGCCGCTCCGCTGCGAGCTCAATCGCGGTGTACGCGCTTTTCGCCTGCGCAGCGATAACCGCCGCCAGCTCTTCCAGCGTCGGATGCCGGAATACGTCGCGCAAGCTTATCTCCACCTCGAATTTCCGGTGGACGCGGGAAACGAGCGTGATCGCCCGGAGCGAGTGTCCCCCCAAATCAAAGAAGTTGTCGTTTACGCCGATTTGCGCGGCGCCCAGCAGCTCTTGCCAAATCCTCGCAAGCTGCCGCTCCGTTTCGCTGCGCGGCGCCATGTAGGCGATGCCCGTCGACAGCTTGCCGTCCGGTGCCGGCAGCGCCTTCCGGTCGATCTTTCCGTTTGGCGTCAACGGCAATTTGTCCAACTGAACGAAGTGCGCCGGGACCATGTAGCTTGGCAATGCAGCCGATAGCGTTCCACGCAGCTGCGCCACCGTCAGCTCCTCTTCCGCCGCCACGTACGCGCACAGCTCGTTTTGTCCCTGCTCGTTTTCCCGTGAGATGACGATCGCTTCTCGTATTGGCTCCAGCAGCATGAGCTGCGCTTCGATCTCCCCGAGCTCGATCCGGTAACCCCGGATTTTCACCTGATGGTCGATCCGGCCCAAGTACTGGATGTTCCCGTCCGGCATCCATCTCGCCAGGTCACCGGTCCTGTACATCCGCTCGCCTGGCGCGAACGGGTTCGGCACGAACTTCTCCGCCGTCAGATCCGGTCGGTTGAAGTACCCCCTGGCCACACTGTCGCCTCCGACATACATTTCTCCCGGTATGCCGATCGGTTGCGCAACTCCACTATCGCTTAGAATGTAAGTCTGCACATTGTACAGCGGCTTGCCAATCGGCACGTCCATCTCTGCAAAATCCGGCTCCAATGCGATTTCCGTGGTATAAAACGTCTCCGTCGGTCCATACACATTCACCAATCGCGACTCTGGAAGGCGCCGGTAAAACTCTTGTACCAGGTCGGCCGGAAGAGCTTCTCCGGCGGCAAACACATACTTCAGCGTTTCGAGCCGAGGGATGCCGGGCTCCTGCAGCTCTTGGACAAACATTCGAAGCATGGACGGTACAAAGTTGAGATGCGTAACGCCGTAACGCCGGATCGCCTCCATAATGCATCTGGGCTCTTTCTCCTGTTCTGCCGGCAGGATCACGAGCGCTCCACCCTGGTCATACCAGCCAAACAACTCCGCAACGGAGACGTCGAAGGTAAACCTTGTTTTCAGCAAATATTTTCCTTCCGCCTCTAACGGATACTTCTCCTGCATTGCCTTCAGCGTGTTGACGACCGTCCTATGCTCAACCATGACTCCTTTTGGCTTGCCCGTCGAACCGGAAGTGTACATCATGTACGCAAGCGTATGCGGGCTTACTGCCGCTTCAACATTGGCCGTGTCCTCGCCGCTCCAGCTCCGACGGTCATCCAGATCGACGATCTCTCCCGCAAAGGTAATGCTTGCTTTCCATCTGCGTTGCGACAACAGCAAGCTCGTTCCGCAATCCTCCAGAATATGGCGGATGCGTGCTTCCGGAAACGTCGGATCGATCGGCACATACGCACCGCCTGCTTTCAAGATCGCCAGAATTGCGATGACCATTTCCAGCGAACGCTCCGTCATAATCCCAACAAGGCTGTCCGCCTGTACACCTTTGCTTCGCAGCACGCGCGCCAGTTGATTCGCACGCACATTCAGCTCACGGTACGTCAGTCGCTTGTCCTCAAACACGACTGAAACGTTGTCCGGCGTTTTCTCCACCTGCTCTTCGAACAGTTGATGGATCGTCTTATCGCGCGGGTACTCAGATTGCGTTTGGTTGAAGTCATGCAGGATTTGCCGCTTTTCCTCCTCCGTCAGCAACGGCATGTCGTCGATCCTTCCGTTCGGCTCGCTCGCCGCCGTCCGAAGGATCTGTTCCAAATGCCCGATCATCCGCTGAACCGTTTCTTCCTTGAACAGTGCCGTGCTGTACTCGAAGCTGCAGTGGATCACTTTTTCGCCTTCCATTGCTGCCAGCATCAGATCGAACTTCGCAATTCGATGGGGCGGCTCATAGGACTCCACTCGCAAGCCCTGCATCTTGATCGCCTGCCGGTCCGTGTTTTGCAGCACGAACATCGTATCGAACAGCGGATTGCGGCTCATGTCCCGGGCTACGTCCAGTTTCTCCACCAGGGCCTCAAACGGATAGTTCTGATGCTCGTACGCCCTCAGCGCCTGCTCCTTTACCTCACGAAGGAAATCTGCAAACCTCTTCTCTCCCGTCGGGTAGTTGCGCAGTGCCAGCGTATTCACGAACATTCCCATAATTCTTTCCAGATCGGCATGCGGCCGGCCCGCGATCGGCGATCCGACGACGATATCCTCCTGTCCCGAATATTTGAACAGCAGCACGTTGAATCCCGCAAGCAGCGCCATGTACAGAGTCGTCCCCGTCTCTTCCGCCAATCGGTGAATACCTTCGGTCAGCGCCTTATCCAGCGTAAATTCGATCCGGTTGCCTTCGAAGCTTCTTGCTGCTGGCCTTGGATAATCCGCCGGCAGCTGCAGGACCGGCAGCTCTCCCGCGAACGTCTTCAGCCAGTACGCCTCTTCCCGCTGCATCGCTTCGCTTTGCGCGCCTTCTTGCTGCCATACCGCGTAATCCTTGTACTGAATCCGCAGCTCTGGCAGCTTTTCACCGGCGAATAACTTTGTGAACTCATTCACCAGAATCTCCATCGACACGCCGTCGGAAACGATATGCGGCATGTCCAGCAGCAGCATGTGACGCTCTTCGCCCAGCTCGATCAACGCGACCCGCAATAGCGGTGCCTGGCTCAAATCGAACGGACGGATAAAGGCGGCCACGAGCGCATCCGCTTCGGCTTCCGTCGCCCTTTTTTCGCTAATGGCAAAAGGCACGGACGGGTGAATGAGCTGCATCGCTTCGCCTTCGACCAGCTCAAACGAAGTCCGCAGCGACTCATGCCGCTCGATCAGCCGGTTTAGCGCATGCTCCAGACGCTCGCGGTCCAACTCGCCTTCGATTCTCATCACGACCGGCATGTTATAGCTTTGCTCCGCACCTTCGAGCTGGCTCAGCACGTACATCCGCTTTTGCGCCGACGATAACGGGTAATACGGCCGCGCCGCTGCCGGCTGAATCGCGGCGAACGCGCTTGTTTCCTTCGATGCGATCACGGCCGCCAGCGCCTCCAGCGTCGGCTGCTGGAACACCTCCCGCAGACTGACTTCCACCTCGAACTGGCGATGGATACGAGAGACGAGTGCCGTCGCGCGCAGCGAATGGCCGCCAAGATCAAAGAAGTTGTCGTGCACGCCCACTTGCTCGGCGTGAAGAATTTCCTGCCAAATCGCGGCCAGCCGCCGCTCGGTTTCGGTGCGCGGCGCGACGTAGGCGACACCCGTCGATAACCGGCCATCCGGCGCCGGCAGCGCTTTGCGGTCGATCTTCCCGTTCGGCGTCAGCGGCAGCTTCTCCAGCTGCACGAAATGCGCCGGGATCATGTAGCTTGGCAGCGTCTGCGCTAATGCTCCGCGCAGCTGCGCAACCGTCAGTTCGTTCTCCGCGACCACATACGCGCACAACTCGTTTTCGCGTGCGATGACGACCGCTTCCTGCGCAAGCCCCGTTTGCAGCAGCTGCGCTTCGATCTCGCCAAGCTCGATTCGGTAGCCCCGGATTTTCACTTGCTGGTCGATTCGGCCCAAGTATTCGATGTTGCCGTCTGGCAGCCATCTTGCCAGGTCACCCGTTTTGTACATCCGCTCTCCCGGCACATAGGGGTTGGGTAGAAACTTCACTGCCGTCAGTTCCGGACGGTTCCAATAGCCGAGACCAACTCCGATTCCGCCGACATAGAGTTCCCCAGCCACACCGATCGGCTGCAACTGACCGCTGTGTTCCCCTACTATATATAAGGACACATTATTTATAGGCGTACCTATTGGAAGCTTAGCTCCATTTCGAATCTCTTCTGTTGTAACCCGGTAGTTGGACACGACATCCGTACATTCCGTCGGCCCATACGTATTGATGATTTCCGACCGATAGTGTTCGGATGTTACCCAATCGACTAAAAATTGCGTTTGAATCGGTTCCCCACCAAGAAATACTTTTTGAAGGGTTATTAATTTTTTATAACGGACCTCCGAACGATCTCCCAACAAGGGATAAAAAGCACTCGGCGCGCAATTGATCATCGTGATTTGCTGCTTGTCGATTACATCCGCCATCCACTCATAATCGATTGTTGAAGGGAAGAGAACAAGCCTTCCGCCTTTAATCAAGGTCGCGAATAAGTTTTTCTGGCACAAATCAAACCCGATTGGGGCAACCAGCAAATTACGGTCGTCCTCATCAACTGCAAACTTATCGGCATACCATTGCACCAGATTGGTAAAAGCATCCGTGCGAATCATTGCCCCTTTCGGATTTCCCGTTGAGCCGGAGGTATAGATCATATAAATCAGCCGGTCCGGACTTCCTATAACCGGTAAATTTCCCGAAAGTCCTCCCCCGGTGTTCCATTCGTTTGCAGGTATGACTTCTCCCATATAGTTGGAAATTACGTGATCCTTACCCGAAAGCAACACTGAGACACCGCTATCTTTCAGCATGTATTGAATACGTTCTTCGGGATAAGAGGGGTCAATCGGCACGTACGCGCCACCTGCTTTTAAGATCGCGAGCATCCCGACGATCATCTCCGGCGAACGCTCTACCATCATGCCGACCAAGCTGTCCGGCTGGACACCTTTGTCTCGCAATACCCGCGCCAGCTGGTTCGCCCGCGCATTCAGCTCCCGGTACGTGAGCGTCTGTTCTTCAAAGACCACCGCGATGTTATCCGGCGTCTGCTCCACCTGCGCCTCGAACAGCTCATGGATCGTCTTGTCCTGCGGGTACGCCGCTTCCGTCCCGTTGAAGTCGACGAGGAGCTGCCGTTTCTCTTCCGCCGTCAGCAGTTCCAGCTCCTTGATCTCCACCCCGGGATCACGAACGACCGCTTCCATCAGTTGACGGAAGTGACCGATCATCCGCCGAATCGTCTCCGCCTTAAACAACGCCGTGCTGTACTCCATGCTGAAGTTCAGTTCCGTTTCGCCTTCCGACGCTGCCAGCGTCAGGTCGAATTTCGCGATCCGATTGTCGGTTTCATACGGCGAGATACGCAGTCCCGGCAGTTCCAAGCGCTGCATCTCCATATTCTGCAGCACGAACATCGTGTCGAATAGCGGATTGCGGCTCAAATCCCGCGACACGTCCAGATGCTCGACCAGCATCTCGAACGGATATTCCT
>NZ_FORE01000021.1:63500-170445 GCF_900113915.1 Paenibacillus sp. UNC496MF | reverse complement strand
CCCCATGCGAGGAAACTGCGTATCCGGTATTAGCATTCGTTTCCGAATGTTATCCCGGTCTTGCAGGCAGGTTGCCTACGTGTTACTCACCCGTCCGCCGCTAACCTTCCCCGAAGGGAAAGTCCGCTCGACTTGCATGTATTAGGCACGCCGCCAGCGTTCGTCCTGAGCCAGGATCAAACTCTCCATAAAAGCGATCGGCCGAAACCAATCAGTTTCAAGATGGCTTGTTAGCTCATCGCTGACTTGCTTGTTCAAACCTTTTGACAGGTCGCTCATTGTTCAGTTTTCAAGGAACAAAGTTGTTACATTCATCGTCCGGTTCATGACCGGAATTAGAATATAGCATATCTCGAAACCGTTTGGCAAGCCTTAATTTCGGGCTTGTTGCGGTTTCGATCACCGCGCCGTTTCTCGTTCGTCCCGGCCGGAATTAGAATATACCATAGTTTGATTGATAACTGCAAGCACTTATTCGAAAAATGCCGAACGCAAGCTGCGTTTCTCCAACTAAATTCGCGAAATATAAAAAAACAGCTGCCGGAGGCAGCCGTTTAGCGTTCATTTCTTTAGCCAAGCCTACGCGAGCAGTTTTAGAAATTCGCGCATAAAACCCGGCAAATCCGGCCATGCGTGACCGGAAACAAGCTTGCCGTCGACGTGAAGCGTCTCTTTGGCGTAGCTCGCGCCAAGCCGTTCGACATCCAGCCGGCACGCATTGTAGGCCGTCATCGTCCGGCCGCGGAAGTAACTCGTGTCGCTCAACGCCGCAAAAACCTGCACGCCGTGGCAGATGGCCCCGACCGGCTTATCCGCTTCCAGGAAGTGGCTCAGAATGCGGGGAAGATCCTCGTTGCCCCGAATGTATTCGGGTGCCCGGCCGCCGGGAATCACCAAGCCGTCGTACAGGGCGGGATCGACGTCCGCGAACGCGATGTGGGCCGGCAGCAGATGGGCGGGTTTCTCCGTATACGTTTCCCAGCCTTCGACGAAATCGTGCACCACGGTATGAAGGACCTTTTTGGCCGGCGCCGCCAGAACGGCCTCGTACCCTTCCTCCAGCACGCGAAAATAAGGATAGTAGACTTCAAGTACCTCCGCGGCGTCTCCGGTGACGATGAGAATGCGCTTGGACATGCGTTTCGCTCCTCCTCTTAATGGCTTGACTGCTCAAAATCAGTATGAATGAGCTTCCATAATGTGTAAACGGGAGGTTTTGACGCCTGATGTCGAACTCGCCGAAGATTCGCTGAAAACAAAAGACGCCGGGTCAGGCCCGGCGCCTTCGGGACAACGAGTTGCACGATATGCTGGATCTAGCTTAATTGGAACTGGTCAAAAAATTGCGCCTTGTCCGCCCCGTCGATCGTAAGCGACCCATTCGCCGTGGTTGGGGAAAGCTTGAAATGCGCGGCATCGAGCTTTACCGCTTGAACGGCAACGTTGGCGTTTTGCAGCTGCCAGTTAAGGTCGGATACGAAATCATCCATGTCCGCGTAAGCCCACTCCAGCAGAATCGTCGCCACATGGGTGCCGTCGCCGACCGTTAACGTTCGGTTCTTGTTCGCATCCTCGTCCGTGCCGGCGAAATGATTCGACCCGAACAGCGCGGTATACCCGCCGCCAAGCGTAACGGACGCCTGCGAGCCGGTCGCGAAGGTCGTGACGAAGAACGTATCCCCGAAGCCCATCGCCGCCAGCGTACGCTGTCCCAGATCGATGTGATGATCGTTGCAGTACTGTTGAATGAAGCTGTCGACCGCCGAGCCCACCGCTTGTCCGGTCGTGAAGCCGTTCAGCGGGATGTTCCAGGTCAAGTCCACCGGAATCGTGACGTTGCCGTCGCTGATCGTAAAATGGACCGGATGGGCGCCGTAATTCGTATCCGCGATTTGAAAGCTCTCGCCTCTTGCTTGCGTCGCGTACGACGTACTGAAGTCAAACGACGTCACGGCTTTGCTGCCGATAAACCAAAGCTCGGCGATCCGGGCTTCCGCCGCGTTCAGCTTGGCTTCGTTCGTCACGAGGGCTTGCCGCGCGGACGGCAACCCGTCATATGCCGCGCGCGCCGACGCGACGGCGGTTTTGTCTGCGAGCGCGATGGCTTCCGGCGCCGGCAATGCGTCGATGAGCGCTATCACGGCGGCCGCGGCCTGCAGGTCGGCTTCGTGCTCCGCCTTCAATTGCCCGATCCGGGCGACCGCGTCGGTCAATTGGCCGTAGTTCGATACCAACGCCTGCTGCGCGCTCGTCAAGGCCGCATAGGCGTCGTTAGCGGCGTTGACCGCCGCTTCGTCGGATCGCGTCAGCTGGGCGATCGCCGGAAGCGCCGCGATCTGCGCAACGACGGCGTCAGCCGCCGCCTTATCGGCTTTAAGCTCGGCGATTCGGGCGGCGGCGGCCGTCAGCGCGGCGCGATTCGTGACCAGCGCTTGCCGGGTCGCCGTCAGGGCGTTGAACGCGTCGGCGGCCGCATTGACAGCCGTCTCGTCGGACAGCTTCAACTGCGCGACGGCCGGGAGCGCCGCGATGAGCGCGGTGACGGCGTCGGCTGCTTGGAGATCCTCCAGCGCGGCAATTCGCGCCAGCGCGTCCGTCAGCTTGGCGTGGTTCGTCACCAGCGCCTGCTGCGAGACCGACAGCGCTAGGAAGGCCGTATTTGCCGCGACGACGGCCGGCTTATCGGACAGCTTGAGCTGGGCCGTGTCCGGCAGCGCGCCGATCAGCGCCACGACGTCGTTGGCCGCCGCGATCAGCGCGTCGATCTTCGCCAGCGCGTCCGTCAGCTTGGCGTGGTTCGTCACCAGCGCTTGCTGGGAAGTCGACAGCGAGTCGTAGGCGGTGTTCGCCGCGTCCACGGCTGCTTGGTCGTCGAGCGTGATCGCCGCGGCCGATGGCAGTGCGTTAATCAGCGCGACGACGTCGTTGGCCGCCGCGATCAGCGCGTCGATCTTAACTAGCGCGTCCTCTAGCTTGGCGTGGTTCGTCACCAGCGCCTGCTGGGAGGGCGACAGCGCGTCGTAGGCGGACTTCGCTGCGGTTACGGCCGGCTGGTCGTCCAGCGTGACCGCCGAGGCTGCCGGCAGCGCGCCGATCAGCGCCACGACGTCGTTGGCCGCCGCGATCAGCGCGTCGATCTTCGCGACGGCTTGCGCCAGCTTGTCCTTGTTCGCGACCCGCGCCTGCTGGGCGGCGGACAAGGCGGCGAACTTCGCGTTCGCGTCCGCCACCGCGTCGCGGTCGGCGAGCGTCGCCGCGGCCGGCTCCGGAAGCGCCGCGATCAATGCCGCGACCGCGTCGGCGTCCGCCTTGCGCGCGTCGATCCGCGCCAGCGCCGCGGTCAGCTCGTCCGCGTTCGCCACGAGCGCCTGCTGCGCCGCGGTCAACGCGTCGAAGGCGGTCTTGGCGGCCGTTACCGCCGGCTCGTCCTCGAGTTGAATCGCCGCGGCGTCAGGCAGCGCGTCGATCAACGCGACGACCGCGTCCGCCGCGGCTTTATCCGCCTTCAGCTCGGCGATCCGCGCGACCGCGTCGTTCAGCTTCGTCCGGTCGGCCGTCTTCACGAGCGCCTTCTGCGATGCCGATAACGCGGCGAACGCCGTATCGGCCGCCTTCACGCCGGCTTCGTCGCTGGCCAGCGTCAGATCCGCTGTCGCCGGAAGCGCCGCGATCAGCGCCGTCACCCGGTCGGCCGCCGCGCGGTCGATCTGCTCCTGGCTCGGGCCGGACGGGGGCGGCGGCGTTGGATGGATGACCGCGCCGGTTTCGTCCAGCAGCTTGTTCGGCTGCTTCTCGAAGCTGCTCGACTGCTGCGCTTCCTTGCTCATCGTGGCGGTTTCGATCGTGCCGCCGCCCGTGACCTTGACCGCCGCGTTCAGCACCAGGTCCACGATCTTCGCGCCGCTGCCGAGCGCGATGTCGTTGCCCGTCGCCTCGTCCGTGACCGTGATCTGCTCCACGCTCCCGCTCGGAATGTCGATGCGGACCTGGATGCCGGAAACGTCGACGTCGTCGAACGACCCGAGCAGCGTGACCGTCGTGCCCTTCGGCAGCAGGCGGCTAAGCTGGACGTCGGTGAAGCCTTCCCCCGTCAGACCCGATTCCTCGAGCGTCGCGCCGCTCTGCATGACGGCCGATGCAACGGTCGTCGTGCCTTCCGCGACGATCCGGACGAGCCCCGCCGCCTTGTCCACCACGAGCGTGAGCAGCACGGAATCCTCGAAGTGAATGCTGTGCGCGCCGCCGCCCTGCACGAGCGTCGTGCCCTTCACCGTGACATGCCGCAGCGCGGCGTCGCCCTCGCCGATGCCCGCGGCGAACGTCAGGCTGCCTTCGATGACCGTGTTCCGCAGCGTGACGCCCGGCGCGGCGATCACGACGTCGCCCTTGATCGTCTGCGTGCCCGTCTCCGGACCGTACGTCCCTGCTTTGTCGAATGCAATCGGCGCGGCCTTGACCTTCAGAGCCTGGCTCAAAATGACGACGGCTTCCGCGCGGGTCGCGTTATTCGCCGGGCGGAACGCATGATCCTCGTAACCGCGCATGATGCCGGCATCCTCGACCGCGCCGACGGCGCCCTTGCTCCACGACGGAATCGATGCCGCGTCCGCGAAGGCTCGGGCGCTATCCGCCGAAGGCGTCAAGCCGAGCAGCCGCTGGGCGATGACCGCGATCTCCTGGCGCGTGACCGGCGCGTTCGGATGGACCGTTCCGTCCCCGAAGCCCGCGATATAGCCGGCCGCAGCCGCCTTCCGAAAATCCGCGTAGCTCCAGTCGCCCGCTTTCAAATCGCCGAACGCCGCGCCGCCGGTCCGCGCGAAACCGAACGCCCGGTTGACGAGCGCCACGAATTCCGCCCGCGTGACGGCCTTGTCCGGCCGGAAATTGCCGTCCTCGTACCCGCCGATCAGGCCTTGCGCGATCCATTGCCGGATCTCCTGCTCCGCCCAGTGTCCGCCGATATCGGCGGCCGGGCCCGCGCCGCCCGTCGCGCCGTTCGCCGTGCCGAGCAGCGAGAGCGAAAGCGATCCGGCCAGCGTGAGACTGACCATTTTTTTGCTGAATGATGCCTTTCTCATGACTTGCCTCCCCGTTCTTGTCTAAGGCTTGGCTTCCGCCGCGCAAAGCAATGAAACGCCAAGTCCACACTCATTCGACGAACGGGACGGCAAGTCCTCCAGCTTTATCGAAAAATGTCGAAGATTTCCGTTTAGTCCGGTCAAGCCGTTCCGAACGGCAGGCGAAAGTCCCGGTCTTCACGGCCTCCGCTACTTCCGTTCGACCTGCAAATAGGCCACGTCCTTGACCGTGTACGTATCCTTGAGCCGCTCTTCCGACAGGACGCCGAGCTTCACGAGCTGCGCGATCTTGGCGGTGTCCGGGCTCGAAAGCAGACGCCACAGCTCCAAATCGGGGAGCGCCTCGAACAGCTTCGTCTCGTCGTACTCCTTCCTCCGGTGCGGCACGACCTTGACCGCATAGCTGCCGACTTCGAGCGTCGTCGTCCCGTTCTCCGCGCAGTGCGCCAAGATTTCCTCCCGCAGGCCGGCCAGCTCCTGCTCGAGCTCCTTTTGTTTCTTTTTCAGCCGATAGTAGCTTCGGACCTTGTCGTTCACCTGTGCTCACGCTCCTTTACGCTGATATATATGCCGCCCGAAGGCGCATTAGAGCGAAAAGCGGAGTTCGGCCGTGCGGCGACCGGAGATCTGCGCGATAACGCGAAAACCCTCAAGCGTTGCTGGCCGGTTGGCCGAGACGGCATGGCGCCCGCGATGCAAACCGTTGCAATGACAGGCGTGCGCGCCGCCCCTGACGACCGCGAGTCCGATCAGCCCCCGCATTGCGACGCAAAAAGGCTTCCTCCCCGAAGGGAAGAAGCCTTGCATCCCAACTCGGCCGCCGATACGCGACGCGGCGCGCCTTACGTCCGGTATTTCTCGATCAGCGCCATCTTCAGCTCCCACGCCGTCTCGCTCAGGTTGACGCGGTACTCCGCCGGGTTCATCTTGCGCAGCACCTGCGGCCAGAAGAGCTTCAGCTGCTCGCGGTGATAGCGGCGGATGTCGTCGAGCGACGGCAGCTCGTAGACGAGCTCGCCGTCCGCGAAAATCTCCGCCAGCAGCGGCACGGCGTCATAGCGCTGGATGACCTTCTGAATGTAGTGATGCACGGGATCGAACAGCCGCAGCGGTTCCTCGGTAAGCATCGGGCCTTCCTCGACCAGGGTCACGTAGTCGCCTTCGGCGATGCCCGTCTCGCGGTTGACGATCCGGTACACGTCCTTGCGCCCGGGGGTGGTGACCTTCTCGGGGTTGCCGGAAATTTTGATGACCGGCACGAACTCGCCGTCCTTCTCCCGCGCCGCCAGCTTGTAGACGCCGCCGAGCGACGGCTGGCCCGCCGAGGTGATCAGCTGCGTGCCGACGCCCCAGACGTCGATTTTGGCCCCCTGCGCCTTCAGGCTGAAAATCAAATCTTCGTCCAAATCGTTCGAGGCGACGATGCCGACGTACGGGAGCCCCGCTTCGTCCAGCATCCGCCGGGCTTCCTGCGACAAGTACGCCAGGTCTCCGCTGTCGAGCCGAATGCCGTTCATCCGCTTGCCCTGCTTCTCCAGCAGCTTCCCGACGCGGATCGCGTTCGGCACGCCGCTGCGCAGCGTATCGTACGTATCGACGAGCAGCGTCACCTGGTCCGGCAGCACTTCCGCGTATTGGCGAAACGCCTCTTCCTCGCTGTCGTGGCCCTGCACCCAGGCGTGCGCGTGCGTGCCTTTGGTCGGGATGCCGAACAGCATGCCCGCCCGCAAATTCGACGTCGCGTGAAAGCCCGCGATGTACGCCGCCCGCGCGCCCCAGACGGCCGCGTCGGCTTCCTGCGCGCGGCGCGTGCCGAATTCCAGCAAGCCGTCTTCGCCGGCGACCTGCTTGATGCGCGAAGCTTTCGTCGCGATCAGCGTCTGGTAGTTCACGAAATTGAGAATCGCCGTCTCGATCAGCTGGGCCTCGAAAATCCGCGCCGTCACGCGCAGCAGCGGCTCGTTCGGAAACACGATCGTCCCTTCCGGCACGGCGTCCAGCCGGCCCGTGAACCGAAAGGCGCGCAAGGCGTCCAGGAACGCCTCCGCGTACCCTTCCTCCTGCGTCCGCAGGAACGCGATCTCCTCGTCGCCGAACCGGATGTTCCGGATATAGCCGACGACCCGCTCGAGGCCCGCGAACACCGCGTACCCGTTGCCGAAGGGCAGCTTGCGGAAGAACACCTCGAACACGGCCTGCTCGTCGTGCGTCCCTTGCACCCAATGGGCGTACATCATGTTGATCTGGTATTTATCGGTATGCAGCGTCAAATGCTCGTTCGTCATCTGCGTTCGTTCCCCTCTATGTCGAATCTAGGTCGCGATCGGCTTCCCGCCCCGCAGGAGCTCCGCGCCCAGCGCGTGCCGGAAGTGGCCCAGCGCCCAGTCGTGTCCCTGCGGATTGAAGGTCGCGACCGCGTCGGCGTGGACGGCGATGCGGTAGCCCCGGTTGTACGCGTCCACCGCCGTGTGCAGCACGCAAATATCGGTGCAGACGCCGATGAGATGGAGTTCCGCAATGCCCCGCATGCGAAGCTGCAGCTCCAGGTCGGTGCCCGCGAAGGCGCTGTAACGGGTCTTATCCATCCAGTAGACGCGGTCCCGGTTCGCCTCGTACGCGTCCTTCAGCTTCCCGTACAGCTCGCGGCCGCTCGTGCCCGCAATGTTGTGCGGGGGGAAAAGCTTATGCTCCGGATGCAGGACGTCCGCTTCGCGGTGAAGGTCGACCGCCATGACGACGAAATCGCCCGCCTCCGCGAATCGGCGCGTCAATGCCGCCATCCGGTCCTCGATGTCGATGCCCGGCTGGCCGCAGGGCAGCTTGCCGACGATAAAATCGACCGTATAGTCGATTACGATGAGTGCTTTCATGGCGAAGTCCGCCTTTCCTCATAAAGTGGGAAATCGAGTCGAAGCCGCCCGCCCCGCGGGAGCGGAACGGCCGGACTAGCCGTAAATCGACAGCTGCGGAACGTAATCCGTGAACCGGTACAGCTGCGCCGCCCGCTGGGAATGGCGGTTGGACTGCTTCAGCTCGCCCTTGCTGTCGCGGACCTCCTCGATGATCCCCTTGCGGCTCTGCGTCGACGTGATCTTGCGGATGAAATTCTTCTCTTCGAAGTCCGGCACGACCGCTTCGATCACCTGGTACAGCTCGCCGATCGTGAATTCCTCCGGCAGAAACGAACGCGCGATCGTCGTCGTCAGCATCTTGGTCCGGATCTGCTCCAGCGCGTCTTCGAGAATGCGCCGGTGGTCGAACGCGAGGTCCGCCGCCAGCGCCTCCTGAACCGGGAAGAGCCGCACGTCCGCGGCGTCGTCCGCCGCCCGCCGTCCGGCGAGCGCATGCTCGTGCACGAGCGCGAAGAACGCGTGCGAGATCATCCAGCCGCGGGGGTCGCGGCCCGGCTCGCTGTAGACGCCGAAATATTCGATGTGCACGTCGGCGACGCCCGTCTCCTCCCGCAGCTCCCGCAAAGCGCTCTCGAGCATCGTTTCGGTGTCCTTGGAGAAGCCGCCCGGCAGCGCCCAATGTCCTTGAAACGGCCAGCCTTTGCGCTGGATCAGCAGTACCTCCAGCCGCCGAAGGGGCAGCGATTTCTTCGCGGTGTTGCGTTCGGTCGACGTGATCGTGAAGATGACGATGTCGGCCGGCGCCCCGTCCGGCGTGCGGTAACGCCCGGCGGAATAGGACGCCGCCTCGTCAAGGGTCTCGTGCATCGCGGAATCACCTGCTCCGTTTTTTATATTGTCATTTTGACATAATTAAAAATAAAGTCAATAGGCCACGCAAAAAAATCCCCGTTCGGCGCGAACGCCTCCTTCATCAGCGTTCGCGGAACGAGGAAAATTATACGTGCCCGCTCGTTATTTGGCAGTGCCCGGGCCGGAGCCCTTGGCGCTTCCGGCGCCGGACGCGACGGAACTCCCCGCGTCCTCGGGCTTCTTCGTGCCCTTGCTCTTGTACGGCTTCGGCGCGCTCTTCACGCGCCGCTCGCCCGCCTGCCAGCGGTTCCAGCCTTTCTTGTCCGTGCCGCGGCCCGTGCCGCCCTTGCCCTTGGCCATGGCCGGCTACCTGCCGGACAAGGACGCCCACGTCCGTTCGAGCCATGCGTCGAACTCGTCGTCCTTGTCTCCTTCGTACGTATCGTACACGTCGGAGCGCATGTTCTTCAGCTTCTCCTTGAACGCCGCGTAATCGTGGCCCGCGGGCAGGCTCTTCTTGATCCGGAGCAAAATCTTGCCCGTGCCCTTGATCGGCTCGCCCTTCCGGCGTTCCGGCGCCGCCGCTTCCACGCCGAGCGCCGTCAGCGCGCGGTACGCGGCCTGCCGCACCCGGTAGACGGGGTCGTTCTTCGCCAGACGCTCGAGCACGTCCACCGCGGGCTGGCCGCCCAGCTCGCCGAGCGCCTCCGCCGCCTTCGCCCGCTCCCGCCAATTCGACATGCGGCCGGCGGCTTTCTTCAGCTCGTCCAGGCTTGGCGCCGCGTCCGTCATGGATTCCGTATGTTCCACGTTCATCAAACTCCCTTGGTCGACCGACGTTCTTCGTCTACCCGCGCGAACCGGCGCGGGCGCGAGGCTTCCGTCGTCTTCGTTTCATTCCTTACCACGCTACCGTTAATCGCCGCGAAAGTCAATTCCGCCGGCCGGTGCGGTCGGCCGCAGTCACAGTCGGCGGCTGCCGCGATGCGCCCCCAAAAGCAAAGAGCCCGCTCCGGTCTCCCGGTGGCGGGAGCCGAAACGGGCTCTGATCGTTGGCGGCCGCGAACGGCTATCCGTCCGCCGGGACGCCATCCGCCGCGGGGCGCGGCGACCGCGTCGACCGCGGCAAGGCCGCGAACCGGCCGCCGGGCATGCCCTCGCCGCATCGGCGCAGGTTCCGCTAGCCGAGCGGGATCCGGTACGCCGAACGTTCCTCGACGATATGCTCCCCGCCCTGGCCGAAGACCCAGCGGAATTCGAAGACATCGCCTTCGTAGCCCGTTCGGCTGCGGATGTCAGGCAGCACGGCCGCCTCGAAGTGGTCCAGCAGCTTCCGCTGCAGCTCGTTCAGGCGCAGCTCGTTGGCATCCCGCTGCCGCATCGCCTCCTCCTGCGAAACCGCCGTCTGCAGGAAATACGCCAGCGCGACTTGGTCGGCCGTCAAGTCCTCGGGCAGCGGCTGCCCGGAACCCCGGAACACCTGCTTGACCGTCTCCACCCAATCCCCGTACAGGTCGATCGCGATCTGATGATTCATCGTGCGGCACGCCCCTTTCTGCTTCTTCTTCGTTACCGTCCATTGTAGGGGGAAGCGCCGCCGGCCGCAAGTGCGGCCCGCTCGATCCCTTCAAGAACGATCCGCGAAGCAGGCGGGACGGCAGTCTGCCGGGGAAGCGGCGGTTTTCGTTAATCGGTACGGGATCGCGGGCTCACTTGACCGCGCCGGCCGTGATGCCGCTGGCGATTTTGCGCTGGAAGACGATGTAGACGAGCAGCACGGGCACGATCGTGAAGAACAGGGCGGCGAACAGCGGTCCCCATTCGGTGCGGTACTGCATCTCCGCCTGCATGACGCCGATCTCCACGGGGAGCGTGTACTGCTTCGGGTCGTTGACGAGAATCGTGCCGACGATGTATTCGTTCCAAATGTTCAGCACGTTGACGATCGCCACCGTGATGAGGCCCGGCTGGGACAGCGGCAGCATGACGCGGAAGAACGTGCCGAAGTACGACGCGCCGTCCATGATCGACGCTTCCTCGAGCTCCTTCGGCAGCGATTTGAAGAAGCCGACGAGCACGAAGATGCCGAACGCCAGCACGCTGGACGTGTAGACGAGGATGAGGCCGATCTTCGTATTGATGAGATGGAACGAATTCATCAGGAAGAACAGCGGGATGAGCGCCAAAATGAACGGCACCATCATTGAGGCGATGTAGAGCAGGTAAAGCGCGCCGCTGCCGCGGAACTTGTAACGCGCAAGCACGTACGCGGTCGTCGCCGCGAGCAGCAGGCCGAGCAGCGTCGAGCCGGCCGTGACGACGATGGAATTCAGGAAGTACGCGTCAAAATTGTATTTGTTCCACACGTACGAGAAGTTCGACCACAAGAGCGGCGCGTCGGGCAGCGCCCACGGCAGGTGGCGGAAGAACTGGTCGTTGTTCTTGAGCGCGTCGAGCAGCGTCCACAGCAGCGGATAGAGCACGGAAACGCTCCAGACGATCAGGACGGCGTAGGCGCCGTAGCGCAGGATCGGGTTGCGGATGCCGTTGTTCATGGTGAAGTCCCCCTTAGCTCAGCTCGACCGTCTCATGACGAAGCAGCCGCTGCAGCACCACTGTCGTTATAAGCGAGAGCACCAGAATCAGGACGCCGATCGCGGCGCCGAAGCCGAAATGGTATTGGCGGAACGCCATTTGGTACAAATACGAGCCCATGACCTGCGTGCTGTTGTCCGGCCCGCCCTCGGTCATGATCCAGACGATGACGAAGGAGCCGTTCAGGGTCGTCATCATGATGTTGATGACGGATACCTTCATCTGCTCCCAGATGAGCGGCACGGTGATGTCCTTGAACTGCTTCCACTGCGACGCGCCTTCGAGGTCGGCCGCTTCGTAGTAGGAGGCCGGGATGTTCTGGATCGCGGCGATGAGCAGGATCATGTAGAAGCCGATGCCCGCCCAGACGGCCGGCGGCAGCAGCATCCAGATCGTGTGGTTCGTGAAGCCGAGCCACGTGATCGTCACCTTCTCGTCGGTGAACAGGGAGAGGAACGCGTTCAGAAAACCGATTTGCGGATTGTATATGAAATTCCACAGCACGCCGATGACGACGACGGAAATGACGTTCGGAATGAAGAAGATCGACCGGAAGAAGCCGGCCATCTTGAATTTGAACCGGGTCAGCGCGACCGCGAAGAAGGTCGCGAGCACCATGATGCCGACGATTTTGCCGACGACGAGGAAATAATCGTTGCCGATCGCCCGCCAGACGATGGGATCCTTGAACATGTCCCTGAAATTGCCGAGCCCGATGAAATCCTTCGTCTGCGACATGCCGGACCAGTCGAACATCGAATAATAGAGGCCTTTGACGACGGGATAAATCGTGAAGACGCCGAAGAACACGAACGTCGGGATGATGAACGTAGCGATGAATAGGTTTCTCTGCCACTTGGCGCTGCCTGCTTCCATGACGCGACCGCCCTTCCTGTAAATTCGCGAAAGGATGACCGGGTGCGGTCCGGCCATCCTTCGCTTTTGTCTCCTGTGAAGCCGCCGATGAGGCTTAAGGCGCGCCTGCTTATTTCGCGACTTTTTTGACGACGTCGGTCACGCGCTTGATCCAGCCGTCCGGATCGATCTTGCCGATCGTCAGGGCGTCGGTCGCGTCCTGCATCGCCTTGTCGACGTCCGCGTTGAACGTGATCGTCGGAATGACGACGGTGTTCGGATCCGTCAGGTACTTGGCCGCGTCCTTGACGAAGTTCGGCGCGTTCGACGCGCTGATGTCGCCCTTGATGTTGGACGGCGCGCCGCTCAGCTCGGCCCATTGGGACGCCTGCGCCTTGGAGAAGACGAACTGCAGGAACGCTTTGGCCGCGTCCTTGTTCTTCGCGTTCTTCGCGACCGCGACGGTGGCCGTCGACGTGTTGGCGACGATCTTCTGGCCCGCGTCCTGCGTGATCGACGGGATGAAGCCGAAGTCGAAGCCTTGCGGAATGTCCTTGGACATCTCGTTCGGCAGCCACAGGCCGTTCGGGATGAACGCGTCCTTGTTTTGCAGGAACAGCATTTGCGAGTCGGTGTGGTTGATTTGAATCGACGCTTTGTCGATGAAGCCTTTGTCGCGCAGCGTCACGATCTTGCCGAGCGCCGTCTTGACCGCGTCGCTCCCGAACGCTTCGAGCTTGTTCGCCGCCATGTCCTGCAGGACGGTGTAGTCGCCGTTGTTCGCGGAGACGATCGCCGGGTACAGGAAGGCGCCGTTGATGTAGTACGGGTATTTGCCGGTATGGATGAAGGGCGTGACGCCGGCCGCTTTGATCTTGTCGCTCACGTCGAGGAACTGCTGGAAGTCCTGCGGCTCCTGCCAGCCCTTCTCCTTGAAGAGCGCCTTGTTCCAGAAAATGCCCCACGAATTCAGGACGAGCGGGATGTTGTAGATCTTGCCGTCGTACTGCTGCGGCTGCTGCGCCAGCATATCGAGGATCTTGTCCCCGTCGACGTTCTTCGCATCCTTGATCCAGTCGGTCAAGTCTTCGAGCTGGCCGTCTTCGACCATCTGGCGGTCGTTCAGCTCCGGGCCGTCGATGTAGACGAAATCCGGCGGGTTGCCGCCGATCCAGCGCGGTTTGTTTTGTTCGTTGATTTTCGGGCCGCCGAGCGCTTTCACGTGCAGGTCGGGGTTCGCTTTTTGGAAATCGTCGATGACTTTGGTCCACCACTTGTCGCCGTAGCCGCCGACGAAGTACTGGATTTCGAAATCGCCGGTCAGCTTGGGCGTATCCGTCGTGCCGGCGTTCGTGCCGCCCGCGTTCGCGGCATCCCCGTTCGTCGCGCCGGCGTTCGTGGATCCGCCGTTCGTCGTGCCGCCGTTCGTCGCCGTCCCGTTGTTCGTCGACGCGGCATCGTTCCCGCCGCCGTTGTTGTTCGAGCCGCAGCCCGCGAGCGACAGCGAGGCGAGCAAAACGGCCGCGCCCATCGCGGCGTATGTTTTCTTGTTCATCATGAAGCGTACCCTCCTACTAGGTGTGGTTGGAGCGCCGGGGCCGGTGCGTCCGATCCCTCGTGCAGCCTCGCTGCAGCGCTTGTATTCATCATAGTGGGCGGGGGCGTTTCGCTGAATCGAATATCTTCCGTGAATTCTTTATTATTTTCTTCTTGTAAAAAAGCTGGTTTGGAGGAGAGGGGGGTGCTGAAGGGCCGGGGGGCTGAGCCGAGGGTGCGAGGGCTAGCCGAGGTGCGGAAGTGCGGGGCTAGCCGGAGTGCGGAGGTGCGAGGGGCTGAGCCGGAAGCGCGGAGGTGCGGGGGCTAGCCGGAGTGCGGAGGTGCGGGGGGCTGAGCCGGAAGCGCGAGGGGCTAGACGGAAGCGCAATGATCGCGGCGGAAGGAGCGAAAGCTTGGCCCCCAAGATGCGAGAGGTTCGCTGGGGTGCGGTTTAGAAGTGGGAAGTATTGAAAGAAGATGCCAAATGCCACCATGTACCGTATCTGATTCCGTGCCTGCTCTCCTGACCGGCGAATTCTCTCGATGTACCGTACTACGTACCGCTCTTAAACTCAAAAGCGTCGGATCTCCACCATCTACCGTACCTGGTACCGTTCTTTCGCTCAAAACCGCCGAAGTTCCGTCATGTACTGTACTACGTACCGCTCTTGCGTCCAAAAGCGCCGGATCTCCACCATGTACCGTACCTGGTACCGTTCTTTCGTTTAAAACCGCCGATTTTCCACTATGTACCGTACTACGTACCGCTCTTGCGCTCAAAATCACCGATTTCCCGCTATGTACTGTACTACGTACCGCTCTTCCGCTCAAAAGCGCCGGATGTCCTTTATGTACCGTACCTAGTACACCTCTTACTTTTAAAAAGCGTCTGATTTCCACCATGTATCGTTCTTGCGGAAGCACCTTCCGGTTCTCGCGGCCAACCGTATTCGCGGGCCGGTCTTTCGACGCGGCGGCACTAGCCGCCACCCCCGGCTAGCCGGCCAAGACCGGCCGGCCAGACTCGGCCGGCCGAGGCCTGCGCCTCGCCGAGCAGCGCGCAAAAAAACGGCCCTCATATTCGCGGGCCGGTCTTTCGACGCGGCGGCACTGGCCGCCACCCTCGGCCAGCCGGCCAAGGCCGGGCGGCCAGACCCGGCCGGCCGCCGCCTGCGCGCCTCGCCGAGCGGCGCGCAAAAAAACCGGCCCGCAAGCTTGGCCGGTTTCGTGCGCAGCCGGTCAAGCCTGCGGCTACGGCTGCCGCCGCAGCGCGGCGGCCGCGGCGGCCTGCTGCTTGCTGCGGGTCTCGGCGAAATGCTGCAGCTCGTCCAGCGCCGCCTTCGGCGCGAGGCCGTCGTACAGGACGGCGTCGCCCAGCTTGCGCGCGTAGTCCATGACGGCCTGCCAGGCCGGCTCCTGCACGGGATAGAATTTCGCCCGGGTGAGCGCGAGCAGGTTCGCTTTCATCGCGTCGTCCTCCGCGGCGAGCTTCGCGCCGACCTGGGAGTTGGCCGGCAGGAAGCCTTCGCGCCGGATCATTTCGAGGTAGGACGGATCGTCGTAGAGGAAGTCCAGAAACTTGGACAGCGCCTCCTTGTCGGTATGGTCCGTCTTGAAGGAGACGAGCACGTCGTGCACGCCGAACGAGATCGGGGCGCTGCCGTCCTTGACCGGAATCGGCCCAGAGCCCCACCGCAGATTCGGGTATTCCTTCGGCACGACGGACGAGAAATAATTGCCGCTGATCATCATCCCGAGCTTGCCGTCGCCGAGGATGCGCTGCTTTTCGTCCCGGGTCGTGACCGTCGGCTCGGGGTCGGTCAGCCCCGCGTCGTACAGCTGCTTCAGGAACGTCAGCCCCTCCACGTTCTCCGGGGAATCGATCGTCCATTTGCCGCTCTGGATCCATCCGCCGCCCGCGCCGAAGAAGAAGTACGACAAGTACGCCTGCGTCTCGTTGTCGGTCAGGTCGACGCCGAAGCCGTACGCCCCGCCCGCCCGCTTGATCCGCTCCGCGTCGGCCTTCAGCTCGGACCAGGTGCGCGGCGGCGCCTGGATGCCGGCCCGGTCGAAAATCCCCTGGTTGTAATACAGGCTCCGCAGCGTCGCGACGTACGGGATCGCGTACTGATGGCCCTCGATCTGGTCCATGCTCATCAGGTTCGGGTACAGCTTGTTCCGCAGCTCCGGCGAGAGGATGTCGTTGAAGTCGTTCAGCAGCCCGTCCTTGGCGAAATGGGCGTACACGTTCGTGTTCAGCAGATCCGGCGGCTGGTTCTGGCTGATCATCGTCGTGTAGATGCCGTCCAGGATATCCCAGTTGGCGACCTGCAGTTCGATGTCGATCAGCGGATTCTTCAGCTCGAACTCCTTCACCAGCTTCTCCAGGATCGGCTTCGTCTCCGTGCTGTATTCCGAGGCGACGAACCGGATCAATGACCGCTTCTCCGGAGGAGGCGCCGTCCGGCCGCCGTCCTCGCCGCCGCACGCCGCGAGCAGCGCGGACAGCGCGAGCAGCGCCGCGGCCGCGGCGATCGGCCGCCTCGTCCAACCCGGTTCTCTCATGTGGTGGCCCCCTTGTGCGCGTGTGGCATGCTTATTGAATGACGGCGAGCGGGAACATGAGCCGCTGGATGACGGGATCGTTCATGTTCGCCTTGGTCACGACGGTCGAGCCGATCAAGGTCGTCTTGTCCGCCTTGCGGCCGTCGATGAGGCCCGCGGCCGTCTTGACGCCCAAGTAGCCGACGTTGAACGGCTTCTGGACGAGCAGCGCGTTCACGGTGCCCTCCTCGAGCAACTGTATCTCGTAGATCGAGCTTTCGAAGCCGATCAGCTTGTAGACGTCCGTTTTCTTCGCTTCCTTGATCGCCTTGGCGACGCCGAGCGTGGCGCTCTCGTTCAGCGCGACGAAGACGTTCACCTTCGGGTTCGAACGCAGCAGCGCGACGGTGAATTCGTACGCCAGCTGCTCCGAGTCGCCGCTGTAATACAAGCCCGCGACGCGGCCGCCGTGCTCCTGCGCCGACTGCCGAATGCCCTCGATCCGCTTGACCGATACGGACGACCGCGGCGCATCGCTGAAGACCGCGACCGCCGGGGCGCCGTTCGCCGCGCGGGCGGCCGCGTCTCCCGCGAGCCGGCCCGCCTGCAGGTGGTCGTTCGCGACGAAGACCGGCGGATCGGCCAGCGTCAGCGGCGTATCCATCACGACGAGGCGGATGCCCGCTTTGCGGACGTCGTCCAGCAAGGCCGGCATCCGCGGGTCGTCGTCGGGCGCCACCGCGATCGCGTCCGGCTTCCGTCCGATCGCGTCGCGCAGCGCCCGAATTTGCCCGTCCGCGTCCGATTCCTGCAGCGGACCCTGGACGTCCAGCTTGGCGCCGAGCTCCTTCGCCGCCGCCTGGGCGCCCGCGATCATCGTCTGCCAGTAGTCCGAGCGGACGTTCAGCGACTTCAGCACGACGGTGACCGTCTTGTCGCCATGGTCGGGCGCCGGCAGCAGCTTGGCGAAGAAGGCCGCGTAGACGGCGAGCGTCAGCAGCGCGAGTACGAGCAATAGCGTGAGGCGTGGCTTGCGCATGGGGCGTTCTTCCTTTGGCTTAGAGTGTGGGAATCGTGATCGTCACGCAGGTGCCGGCCTCGAGCTCGCTGCGGATCTGGACGCCGTACTCGCGGCCGAAATACAGCTTGATCCGTTCGTTGACGTTGCGGATGCCGATGCCTTTGCGGCTCTCGCCGTCGTCCGGCAGGAACAGCCGCTGCAGCTGCTCCGGGGTCATGCCCTGCCCGTTGTCCTCGACCTCGAACACGACATTGTCGCCCTGCCGCGAGCCGCGAATCGCGATCCATCCTTTGTCCGCGCTGCCCCGGATGCCGTGATAAATGGCGTTCTCGACGAACGGCTGCAGCAGCAGCTTGAGCGTCTTGTGGCGCAGGATGTCGTCCGCGATGTCGATCTCGTAGTCGAGCTGGCTGTCGTAGCGCATCTTCTGAATGAGCAGGTAGTTCGCGATGTGCTCCGCTTCCACGCGGATCGGAACGATCTCCTGGTCCTTCGTGATGCTCGCGCGGAACAGCTTCGCGAGCGCGGACGTCATCAAGACGACCTCCTCGTGCTGCTTCTGCTCCGCCATCCAGACGATGGAATCGAGCGTGTTGTACAGAAAATGCGGGTTGATCTGCGCCTGCAGCAGCTGCAGCTCGCTCTTGCGCTTGCTCTCCTGGTTCTGGATGATCTCGTCCATGAGCGTCTTGATGCGTCCGACCATCATGTTGAACGTCCGGCCGAGCTGCCCGATCTCGTTCATCTGCCGGATCTCGGTCTGAATGCCGAAGTTGCCGCGCTCGACGAGCTTCATGTCGGCCTGCAGATTGCGGATCGGCCGCGACAGCCGGTAAGACAGCCAGAACGAGATGAGCAGCGAGACGCCGAGCCCGAACAGCGCGTACAGCAGAATCGAGTTGCGCAGCGCGCCTTTGCTCGCGATCAGGTCGTCCGTGTAGGCGACCCCGACGATTTTCCAGCCGAAGTTCGTGTCCCGGATCGAATAGATCCGCTTGCCCTCGGCGTCGTCGGCGATGAAGGACGTGCCGCTCGGCGACCCGGTGACGCGGGAGATCAGCTCCGTCCGCAGGTTGCTGTTGATGAGCTGCTGCTGCGGATGATAGACGAGGTTGCCCTTCTGGTCCACGATGAAGACGTAGCCGCGCTTGCCGAGGTTGATGTCGCTCGCCAGGTCGTTGATGACGCTGAGGTTCAGGTCGACGAGAAACACGCCCTCCGCCGTGATGCCGTCCGTGCTCTTCAGCTCGCGGCTGAGCGAGACGACCCAGCGGTATTCGTTTTGGATGATATTCTGGATATGCGGCGCCGAGATGACCGACTTGCCGCCGGCCGCCTTCGCGTCCTTGTACCATGCCTGCTCCGCGATGCCGGCGTTCGGATTCAGGTCCGTGATCCGGCGGTCGGAGACGAACCGGCCGTTGTAGCCGAACACCATGATGTTCGCGATGTCCTTGCGCGTGTAGAGGATCGCTTGAAACAAATCGGAGATCCGCTTCTCGTACGGCCGCCGCTCCTCCGCGCTGATGAAGCTGTTGTCCGAGATGTAATATTTGACGTCCTTGCTCGTCATCGCGAGCAGGGAGATGTTCTCCATGTTGTCGACGTAGGACTGGATGTTCGTGTTCACCTGCTTGATGATTTCCTCGATGTAGCCCTGCGAGTTCTTCTCGACCGCGTGCACGGACAACCGGTAGCTGATCAGGCTGATCGCGACGATCGCCGCGAGAATCACGCACGAGAACGCGAACGAGATGCTCGACTGGATGCTCTTGAGCGGAAAAATCGGCAGGCGCAGCGCGCGTTCCTTCGCCATCTTAAGCACCGCTCTCCTTCGCGAGCCGTTCCCGGTACTCCTTCGGCGTCATGCCGGCCCGTTTCTTGAACAGGATGCTGAAATAATTCGGGTCGCCGTAGCCGACCCGCGCCGCGATCTCGTAAAACTTCAGGCCCGTCGCCTGCAGCAGCTCCTTCGCCTTGGCGATGCGGACGCCGGTCAAATACTCGACGAACGTCTCGCCCGTATGCTGCTTGAACACGAGGCTGAAGTAGCTGGTGCTCATGTGCACGTGGCGGCACAGGTCCTGCAGCGACATTTTGTCGTCGGCGTAATTCGTCTCGATGTATTCGACCGCCCGGTGCATCTGCGCGTTCGTGAAATGGTTCCGGTTCTCCGCGATCTCCGTCATGACGGCGCCGACGACCTGCTTGAGCCACGCCTCGATCTCGTCGAGCGTCTTGAACGCGTACACTTCCATCAGCATCATCTGGCTGTCGATCGACGCTTCGCGGTCGTGCGCCACGACCTCCTGGATCGCGTTCATGAGCGCCAGCACCACCTTCTGCATCTGCAGGAAGCACGTCTCGATCGGCACGCGCGAGCGCTTCAGCTCCGCGATGCCGTCCTCGATCAGCGTCTGCGCCTCGCGGACGGAGCCGGTCTTGACGGTCGAGACGAGCTTGCGGTCCCACGCGGCGTTCGCGAGCGGCTCGCCCTCCGGCCGGCCCTCCAGGTCGAGGATGCCGAGCACGCGGTTCTTGCCGTGCAGGAACCGGTAGTCGAGCGCGGACAGCGCGCCCTTGTAGGAGGCCGGCAGCAGCTCGGCGGACGGCACGACGCGACCGACGCCGAACGTCGCCGTGAAGCTGAGGAACTTCTCGATGTGGTAGCGGACCTCCTCGGCGTACCGGAAAGCGGTTTCGTAAAGGTCGCTGCCGTCCCCTTCGCCGGCGAGAATCGCGACCATCCGCTCCTCGCGCGTGCGGAAGGCGATCGCGCCCTCCCGCTCGGCGACTTCCTCGAAAATATCGAACGCGGCGAACCGCAAAAATTCCGCGTCGTGCTCGTACGACGGCAGCTCGCGGTCGCCGAAGTCGTCGATGTCCGCCACGACGGCGACGGACCCGGCGGCGAGCGGCGCCAGGCCGAAGTACGCGAAGCGGTCCGCGATCTCCGCCTTGCCGAGGCCGACGGCGACGAGCCGCTCCAAAAAGCGCTCTCTTAAAATCGGCAGGCTTTGCTTCAGCTGGCTCTGCAGCCGGCTCAGGTCCTCCCGGCGTTCCCGCTCTTCGTCCATCTCGGCGCGGACCTTGTCCAGCAGCCCCCGGATCTCGCGGGCGGTGATCGGCTTAAGCACGAAGTCCGATACCTTCAGGCGCAGCGCCTGTTGGGCGTATTCGAATTCGTCGAAGCCGGTCAGAATGATCACTTTGATATACGGATAATTGGCGGCGATCAGGCCCGCCAGCTCCAGGCCGTCCATGAACGGCATGCTGATGTCGGAGATGACGAGGTCGGGCTTGCGCTGCTCGATCGCCTCCCAAGCGTCGCGCCCGTTGGCGTAGTCGCCGGTCAGCGCGAAGCCGTGCTCCCGCCAGTCGATCGTGTTCTTCAGGCCGACGCGGACGACGGCTTCGTCGTCGACGATGATTGCGTTGTACATCTGCTCCCCCACCTCCCGCTTTCCCTAGATTAGCCGATCGGGACGGGAATCGTCCATGCCTTTTCTTCTTCCAGCCCGTGACGATTCGGCGAACGGGTCGCAGTACGACCCAATCTATGAAGGCGAGGCGCCGCCGCCCGCGCGAAGAAAGTAGTGCATGCGCCGTGCCTTGCGCCGATGTCCGCTCATATCCTACAAGGAACGCCTAAGGAAGCGAAGCGATGCTTTCATATACGCCAAACGGAGATGACGACCCATGATAACCGTAGTCACCTGCACGATCCGCCGGAAGTGCATCGATAACGTGTTCGCGAACTACAGACGGCAGCGATGGAAAGACAAGCGAATGATCATCGTCCTGAACAACGACAAGCTGAACATCAAGCTTTACCGGAAACGGGCGAAGCGCTATAAGAAGAACGAAATCCGGGTGTACCGGCTTTCCCAGAAATACAAGCTCGGGAAATGCCTGAACTACGCCGTCAAGCGCGCGAGCAAAGGGCTCGTCGCCAAGTTCGACGACGACGACTATTACGGCCCGAAGTTCCTCCGGGAAGCCGCCCGCGCAATTAAAGGCGGCAAAGCCGGCATCGTCGGCAAGCATACGTCCTACGTCTACTTCAAAGCGAAACGGGCGCTGATGCTGTACCGTCCCGGCGGCGAATGGAGCTATACGCGCAGCCTGAAGGGCGGGACGCTCGTCTTCCGCCGTTCGGTCTGGAAGCGGGTGAAGTTTCCCGAGTTCAAGAAGTCGGGCACCGACGCCGGCTGGCTCGGGCGCTGCCATCGCCGCAACATTCGGATCTACTCCCTGTCCAAGAAGCATTACGTCTGCGTCCGCGGCAAGAGCAGCAAGGGCCATACGCAGAAGAAAAGCATGCGCCGCTATATGTCGCAGTGCAAAATGGTGAAACGGACGAAACGGTTTCGCCGGTACGTGAATTAGCCGCCGCGCGGCTCCGCGGAACGCAAACGCAACGAAGGCAGCCTTGGCTCAGGCTGCCTTCGTTGCGTTTGCGCTGCGTTTGCGTTCACGCTGCATGCGCGATGCGTGCGCGCCGGGTTCGTCGTCCCCGCCGAGATCGTCGGACGCGCCGCTCCCGGGAGCGGGAGCCGCGCGTCCGTTGCCGTCGACGTCCGCTTGCCGCCGGCGTCCGTCCGCCTGCGGCGCGGCGGCTCCCGCCGTTCATTCCTCCGAATCCCGCAGCAGGAAGCGGTACCCGATGCCCGGTTCCGTCTCGATGAACGTCGGCCGCGTCGGGTCCTCCTCCAGTTTTTTGCGCAGATGGCCGATGTACACGCGCAGGTAATGGCTGTCGGATTCGTGGTGGTGGCCGCCCCACACCTGCTGCAGCAGATGGCGCTGGGTGACGACTTTGCCCGCGTTGGACGCCAGCACCTTCAGCAGCTCGTACTCGGTCGGCGTCAGCTTCACCCGGCTGCCGTCCAGCTCCACGAGCCGCTGCGCGAGATCGACGACGAGCCGGCCGAAGCGGAGCACCGGCTCCTGCTGGGCGTTGCCCGCGTGGCGCAGAGCCACGCGGATGCGGGCCACCAGCTCGCCCATGCCGAACGGCTTCGTGACGTAATCGTCCGCGCCGCTGTCGAGCGCTTCGATCTTGTCGGCCTCGCGGTCCTTCGCCGTCAGCACGATGACGGGCGCCCGCGACCATTCGCGGATGCGGCGCAGCACCGTCATGCCCGGCACGTCCGGCAGCCCCAGGTCGAGCACGATCAGATCCGGGCGGCCGATGCTCGCCTGGTAGATGCCGTCCTCGCCCGTCGCCGCCTCCAGCACCTCGAAATGATGCGCCTTCAGCGTCACCTTCAACAGCTTGATGATCTGCGGCTCGTCGTCCACGACGAGAATCCGCGCGCCGCCGGTCGTTGTCATGTCAAGCTTCCTCCTCCTTGCGCGTCCGATCCTCGGGAGGCGGCTCGCCCGCCGGCAGCGCGATCGTGACGACCGTCCCCTTCTCCGCCCGGGGCGACGCCGTGATCGTGCCGCCGTGGGCTTCCACGATGCCCTTGCAAATGGCGAGCCCGAGTCCCGTGCCGGTCGTCCCGCCGCCGTTCGCCCCGCGGTAAAACTTCTCGAAAATCCGTTCGCGGTCGGCCTCCGCGATGCCGATCCCCTGGTCCGCCACCGAGATGCGGACCCACGGTCCCGTCTGGCGCGCCGCAATCACGATTTCGCTGCCGTCGGGCGAATACTTGATCGCGTTGCTGACGACGTTGACCAGCACCTGCTCCAGCAGCACCTCGTCGCCCGGAAAATAAATCGCCGGCTCCGGCAGCTTCGCGATCAGGCGCCGGTTCTGCTTGAAGCCCTTCACCTGCGCCAGCGCGACGCCGACGATGTCCGCGGCGTCGCACCAGTCGCGGCGCAGCGCCAGCATGCCGCTCTCGAGCTTCACCATGCCGAGCAGGTTGGTCACGAGGCGGTTCATCCGCAGCGCCCCGTCGCGGACGGTGCCGAGCAGCTCCAGCCGGTCCGCGGACGAGAACACGTCGTCGCTCTCCATCAGCGCCGTCGCCGAGCCGATGATCGTGGCGAGCGGCGTGCGCAGCTCGTGCGACACGGAGTCGAGCAGCGCCGTCCGGATCCGCTCCGACTCCGCCGTCAGATGCGCGAGCTTCGCTTCCTCGCTCAGCTTCACGCGGGCGATCGCGGTCGCGGCCAAGCCGCCGTACGCCTCGAGCAGCCGGCGGCTGTCGGCATGCGGCGCCTCCTCGGCGCGCACGGCCAGGACGCCGTACGTCCGCTCCTCCGTCCGGAGCGGGACGAACAAGCCCGGGAAGGCGCCCAGCGTCCCCGTCCCTTTGCCCGCCGGCTCGCCGTGCTTGAACGCCCAGTCGGCGATGGCCATGGGCGGCTCGCCTTCGCCGAAGCCGTGCTCGCCGGGCGACCACGCCGCCCGCTCCAGCTCGCCAGCGCCGCCCGGCAGGTAGATCGCGATCGGCGCCTCCAGCGTCGCGGACACCTGGGACGCGATATTTTCCAGCAGCGCCCGGAGATCGCCGATCGCCGTCATCTGACGGCTCAGCGAATAGAGCGCCGCCGTCAGCGCTTCCCGGTCCTTGGCGTGCTTCGCCTGCTGCTTCAGCCGGCTCGCGAGCGTCGCGGTCAGCGCCGCCACCGCGATATAGACGGCGAAGGAAAGCAAGTACCGCAAGTCCTGCACCGTAAAACTGAGAAACGGCGGCACGAAAAAATAATCGAACGCGAGCATGCCCGCCGCCGCGGCGAAAACGGCGGGGGCGAGGCCCCAATAGACGGCGCTGAAGAGCACCGGAAATAAATAGATAAGGGCGATGTTGACGGCATCGAACGCCGAACCGACGACGTGAAGCGCGGCGGTCAGCGCGGCGATGCCGAGCATGGTCCAAGCATAAGGCCGGTAAGGCGGCCTTACCGGGCGGTCAGCGGCTGCGACGCTCCTCACCTTCTTTCACCCCGTAATCCGCGACGACCAAGATATCCCGGTACCGGGACAAGGCGATCAGCTTCTTCACGACCGAGCCGTACCGGAGGGCGCTCCACCACGGCAGCTTCGACTGCCCGATGATCAGCTGCGTCGCCTCCGCTTCGTCCGCCTTCGCCGACAGCACGCTCGCGATCGCCTTGCGCGACTCCGCGCGGTGCACGACGAACGTGCCCCCGAGCTTGACGGTCAGCAGCTCCAGCGTCTCCAGCTGGCGCCGCTCCTGCTCGCCGAGCGAGGAGCCGACCTGCACGTAGTTGACGCACCACGGCGCCTTGAGCCGGTAAGCGGTCCGGAAGCCGCGGCGGACGAGCCGCTTGGCGTAGGGCGTGTTGTTGACGCAGACGAAGATCGCCTCGCGCCGGCGCCACGGGCCCCGCAGCGAGCTCTTCCGCTCCAGCGATTCCAGCCGCTCGTCGACGTCGTCGGCGATCTCGCGCAGGGCCAGCTCGCGCAGCGCGATGAGGTTGCCCGTCTTGAAGAAATTCGAGAGCGCCTGGTCGACCTTGGCCATCGCGTAAATTTTGCCCTCGCGCATCCGGTTCCGGAGCGCTTCGGGCGCCACGTCTATCAATTGTACTTCATTCGCCAGCTGCAGAATACTGTCCGGCACCGTTTCGCGGACGCGGATGCCCGTGATCTGCTCCACCGCGTCGTTCAGGCTCTCCAGATGCTGCACGTTCACGGTCGTGATGACCGAGATGCCGGCGTCCAGTATTTCCAAGACGTCCTCGTACCGCTTTTTGTTTCGGCTGCCCGGCACGTTCGTGTGCGCCAGCTCGTCGACGAGCACGACCTCCGGGCTCGCGGCGATGATCGCCTTCGTATCCATCTCCTCCAGCTCGACGCCCTGGTACAGAATCCGCTCCCGCGCGACCGACGGCAGCGTTCCGACCTGCTCGATCGTGTCCCGGCGGCCGTGCGTCTCCAAGAGGCCGATCCGCACGTCGATGCCCTTGCGCAGCAGGTCGTTGCCTTCGCGCAGCATCGTATACGTCTTGCCGACGCCGGGCGCCGCCCCGATGTACACCTTGAACCGGCCGCGCTTGATCTCGCCGATCCGCTCCGTCACCTCCTGCTCGCTCAGCCGCCGGTACGGCTGCGGAGGCGCGGCCGGAGCGATGTTGGCAGGCAGCACGCGCTCGCCTTCCCGCTCCGACCGGTCCGCCACGAGGAAGACGTCGATGCCGGTGGCGCGCTTCAGGATTTGGTTGACGACCGAGCCCTGCAGCAGCTCCTGCCAGCGGGTATGCTTCGTATGCCCCATGACGATGCGAGTCACGCCGTGCGCGGCGGCGTAATCGACGATCGTCTTCGGAATCTGCCGGCGCGAGCGGAACGGCAGCTCCTCGAATTCGCCGTCGACCTTCTCCGCCAGCTTGATGATGCTCCGCCGGAAGACGGCCGCCTCCTTGGACAGCGCGCGCTTCATGTTGCGGAACGTCACGACCAGCAGATCCCCGTTCAGCCGCTTCGCGATCTGCTGCCCGCGGCGGACGTAGATCGACCCGTTCCAATGGTACTGGGCCGATACCAGAATCCGCTCTCCCGTGCCGGCCGGACCGTCGAGGCCCAACTCCTCCCGGTACTCCCGCAGCGAATCGCCGACGTCCTCGGCGACGAGCCGCAGCGCCAGCTCGCGCAGCACGCCCAGATTGCCCCGCTTGAACAGCGGCAGATCCGTGCTCCCGTTCAAATGGCCCTCCGCCAGCCGGTTCAGGATCGTCTCCGGCGTGACGTCGATGAGCCGGACCTCGTCCGCCAGCTCCAGCGTGTCCGCGGGCACCGTATGCTTCACCTCGATGCCCGTAAGCTTCTGGGCCAGCTCCGTATACCCTTCGAGCTCGTAGACGTTGACCGTCGTGATGACGCTGATGCCGTGGCCGAGCAGGAACTTGATGTCCTCGAGCCGCGTGCGGAACCGCGCGCCCTCCCGGTTGCGATGCGCCAGGCCGTCCACGAGAACGACCTCGGGATTGCGCTCCAGCAGCGCGTCGAGGTTCAAGTCCTTGCATTCCAACTGTTCGCGGTACCAGTGAATGCTCGGCACCCGTTCCAGCTCCCCGAGCTGCTCCACCGTCTCCTTCCGCTGCAGCGTCGACACGGCGCAGATGACGACGTCGACGCCCTGCTGCAGCAGCGTCTGGCCTTCCCGCAGCATGTGGTACGTCTTGCCCGAGCCGCTGACGGGACCGATGTAAATTTTCAGCGTGCCCCGGTGCAGCTTGGAGATCGACTGCAATATTTCCTCCGGCGTCTTGCGCCTAAAGCCTCCCACGGCTGTCTCCCCCTCCGTAACCGGTCGTCCTTAACGCAGACAAAGCCGCCCCCCGTTGCCGGGGGCGGCCGCGTCCGTTACAGCTTGATGCGTTGCAGCAGCGCTTCGTTGAGCGCGTTGACGTTCACCCGGGGCTCGCCGAAAATCCCCAGCTGCCGGCTCTTCGTCGTATCGTCGATCAGCTTGTTCAGCTCGTCGGCGCTCAGGCCGGTCGCCTTGCTGATGCGCGATACCTGCGCCTTCGCCGCTTCCGGCGACAAATCCGGGTCGAAGCCCGAGCCGGAGGAGGTGACCAGATCGGCCGGCACGTCCGTCATGCCGGGATTCTCGGCCTTCACGGCGTCGACGTTCTTGCCGATCTCCGCCACGTAATCCTCCGTCGCCACGGCGCGGTTGGAGCCGACCGTCGCGGTCGGATCGAACTTCGCGACCGATACCCGCGGGTGGAACAGCTTCGGCGATTCGAAGCCCTGCGCGATGATCTCCGAACCGGTGACGGTTCCGTCCGCCGCCTCCATCAGACTGCCGTCCGCTTGCTTCGGGAACAGCACCTGGGCGAACCCGGTCGTCACGAGCGGATAAATCAAGCCGCAAACCAGCATCATCACTATCGACACGCGCAAAGCGGTAAAAATCGTTCTCATGTGAAGACTCCTCTTCTACCAAGTTTAGGCCAAATGCAAGCCGTGCAGGATCAGGTCGATGATCTTGATCCCGATGAACGGCACGATCACGCCGCCGATGCCGTACAGCAGCACGTTGCGCGTCAGCAGCCGGTCGGCGCTCATGGCGCGGTACTTGACGCCCCTCATCGCGATCGGAATGAGCAGCGGAATGATGATCGCGTTGAAGATCAGCGCGGACAGGATCGCGGATTTCGGCGACGCCAGGTCCATGATGTTGAGCGATTGCAGCTGCGGCATCGCGATGATGAACATCGCCGGAATGATCGCGAAGTACTTCGCGATGTCGTTGGAGATCGAGAACGTCGTCAGCGCGCCGCGGGTAATGAGCAGCTGCTTGCCGATGGACACGACGGACAGCAGCTTCGTCGGGTCGGAATCGAGATCGATCATGTTGGCGGCTTCCTTCGCGGCCATCGTGCCGGAGTTCATCGCCAGGCCGACGTCGGCCTGCGCCAGCGCCGGGGCGTCGTTCGTGCCGTCGCCCGTCATCGCGACGAGCTTGCCTTCCTGCTGCTCCCGCTTGATGACGGCGATCTTGTCCTCCGGCTTCGCTTCCGCGATGAAGTCGTCGACGCCGGCTTCCAGCGCGATCGTCGCGGCCGTCAGCGGATTGTCGCCCGTGGCCATGATCGTCTTGATGCCCATGGCGCGCAGCTCCGCGAACCGCTCCTTGAGGCCCGGCTTGACGGTGTCCTTCAAGTAGATGACGCCGTAGATCCGGTCGCCGATCGCGACCGCGAGCGGCGTGCCGCCCGCCTTCGCGATGCGGTTCGAAATTTCTTCCAGGTCGCCGGGAATAGTGCCGCCCTGCGCCGCGATATACCGCTTGATCGCGTCCACGGCGCCCTTGCGGATCTTCGTGCCGTCCGGCAGGTCGAGGCCCGACATCCGGGTCTCGGCGGTGAACTCGATCGGTTCGGCTCGGCCGTATTCGGTCTCGGCGAACGACTCGCCGAGCTTCGTCGCCAGCTCGACGATGGACCGGCCTTCCGGCGTCTCGTCCTTGACGGACGCCTTCAGCGAGGCCAGCGTCATTTCCTTGGCGGTCGTGCCCTTCACGGGCAGGAATTCGGACGCCATCCGGTTGCCGTACGTGATCGTGCCGGTTTTGTCCAGAATGAGCGTATCGATGTCGCCGGCCGCCTCGACGGCTTTGCCGGACATCGCGAGCACGTTGAACTGCGTGACGCGGTCCATGCCGGCGATGCCGATCGCGGACAGCAGCCCGCCGATCGTCGTCGGGATCAAGCAGACGAGCAGCGCGATCAGCGTGGCGATGTCCAGCTTGACGTTCAAGTAATCCGCCATCGGCACCATCGTCAGGATGACGACCAGGAAGATCATCGTCAGGACGGCGAGCAGCGTCGTCAGCGCGATTTCGTTCGGCGTCTTCTGGCGCTTGGCGCCTTCGACGAGGGAGATCATCCGGTCGAGGAACGATTCGCCCGGATCCGTCATGACCTTCACAACGATGTAGTCGGACGCGACCCGCGTGCCGCCCGTGACGGACGAGAAGTCGCCGCCGGCTTCCTTGATGACCGGCGCGGATTCGCCCGTGATCGCCGATTCGTCGACGGAAGCGAGCCCTTCGATGATCTCGCCGTCGGTCGGAATGATCTCCCCGGCGTCGACGCGGACGATGTCGCCCTTGCGCAGCTGCGTCGAGGAGACCTGCTTCAGCGAGCCGTCCTTCCCGATCAGCTTTGCCATCGTGTCAGACTTAGTCTTGCGCAGCGTATCCGCCTGCGCCTTGCCCCGGCCTTCCGCCAGCGCTTCGGCGAAGTTGGCGAACAGCACGGTGAAGAGCAGGATGAAGAACACCGCGAGATTATAGCCCCGGCCCGCGCCGGACGATCCGAACAGATCCGGCTGGATGGACAGCAGCAGCGTGATGAGCGTGCCGACCTCCACGATGAACATGACCGGGTTCTTGATCATGACGGCGGGATTCAGCTTCTTGAACGCGTCCCCGACCGCAGGAAGGACGAGGTCCTTCGATAACGTTTTTTTGCTTGCAGCCATATAGATCCTCCCTTAATTGCATAACGGAAAGCGAGTGCTTGCGGTACGGCGGCGCAGCCGAATTACTTCGGCATGGCCAGATGCTCCGCGACCGGTCCGAGAGCGACCGCCGGGAAGAACGTGAGCGCGCCGATGACGAGAATGATCACGACGAGAATGCCCGAGAACAGCGCCGTGTTGGTGCGCAGCGTGCCGGTCGTGACCGGAATCACGCGCTTGACGGCCAGCGAGCCGGCGATCGCGAGCATCGCGATGATCGAGATGTACCGGCCGATCAGCATGACCACGCCGATGCCGATGTTGTAGAAGTCCGTATTGGCGGTCAGGCCGCCGAATGCGGAACCGTTATTGGCCGCGCCGGACGTGAAGGCGTAGAGCACTTCCGTCAGGCCGTGCATGCCGCCGTTCGCGATCGACGACTGCGCGTTCGGACTGAGGAACGCGATCGCCGTCGGCACGAGGATGATGACCGGATGGATCAGCAGCGCGATGCACGCCAGCTTGACTTCCTTGCCCTCGATCTTCTTGCCGAGGAATTCCGGCGTCCGGCCGACCATCAGGCCGCAAATGAAGACCGACAGGATCAGATACAATAACCCGTTGAGCAGCCCGACGCCTTTGCCGCCGAACACGTTGTTCAGCATCATTTCGGCCAGTGCCGTGAAGCCGCCGAGCGGCGTGAGCGATTCATGCATGTTGTTGACGCTGCCCGTCGTCGCCGCCGTCGTGACGGTCGTGAAGAGCGCCGATTCGGAGATGCCGAAGCGCACTTCCTTGCCTTCCATGTTGCCGTGAACGCCCATGGCGTCCAGCGCGCCGACGCCTTTATATTCCGAGACGAATACCGTCACCAGCATGACGAGGAAAATAAAGCCCATCGCCCCGAATACCGCCCAGCCCTGCTTCTTGTTGCGGATCATCAGGCCGAACCCGTAGACGAGCGCCGTCGGCAGCAGCATCATGCAGATGATGTGGATGAAGTTCGCGAGCGCCGTCGGATTCTCGAACGGATGCGCCGCGTTCGTGCCGAACCAGCCGCCGCCGTTCGTACCGATATGCTTGATCGATTCCAGCGAGGCGACGAGCCCGCGCGTGATCGTCTGGTCGCCGCCTTCGAGCGTGGTGGCGTGCACCGCGCCCAGCAGCGTCTGCGGCACGCCCTGGAACACCAGGAACAGCGCGACGAGGAAAGCGAGCGGCAGGAATATCCGCGTGATCGAGCGGATGATGTCGACGTAGAAGTTGCCGAGATTGTCCTGGCGGCCGATCAAGCCGCGGATGAAGGCGACCGCGATGGCGAAGCCGGTGGCCGCCGACGTGAACATCGGGAACGTAATCGCGATCATCTGCGATAAGTAGGACAACCCGTTCTCGCCGCTGTAGGACTGCCAGTTGGTATTGGTCATGAACGACACGGCCGTATTGAACGCTTGCCCGGCGGGCATGTTGCCGATGCCGTCGGGATTAAGGGGCAGATAGCTCTGCAGCCGCAGGACCAGATAAATCAACAGCAGCATGATGAAGTTGGAGAGGAGCACGGCGCCTACATAGGAGCGCCAGCCCATCGACTCGTTTTCCCGCACGCCCATGATTCGGTAGAGCAGCCGCTCGACCGGACCGAAGACACGGTCCAACCCGGTTCTCTCCTGCGAGAAGACCTTGACAAGATAAGTGCCGACCGGCTTCACCAAGAGCATGATGATGACCAGCGTGACGGCGACTTGAACGAATCCCATAGCCATAGCGATATTTCCTCCTCAATTAATGAAACGGCGATCCAAGGTTTAAAACTTCTCCGGCTTCACCAAGACGAAACCGAGATATACGATCAGGGCAATGGCGATAATCCCCATTACGACCATGGTTGACCCTCCTTCGCGTAGTGTGGGCCGCGTCCCGCGCCCGGCTTTTCCTCCGGTCCGCTTACGCGCCCGGGCGCCGCCGGCTCAGGCGCGTCCGCAAAATGCCCGGAACCCCCAAAAGAGTCCGAAGACGACCGCAGCCAAGAGCACCATCGTAAAATCGTTAACCATCCGTACACCCTCCTCCGCTACCTTTCCCTTGCCTACTGATACTTTCTTCCAAAGTAAACCTTTTTATGCTACTCCAGCAGAGAGCCGAGGCCGCCCGTCTGGACATGCAGGATATGGTCGGCGCCGAGCCCCTTGTAGATCAGCCGCCCGTGCGTGCGTCCCGTGACGACGTACACCGGCTGGTCCGTCCACTTTCGGATCATGCGCAAATACCTGCAGCACAGCGACAAGCTGCTCTCGAACAGGAACGCCTTCCCGACGGGGCGTTCCGGCCGCTCCCACGTGTCCGGATCGATCGTGTTCACCAAGAGGATCGACCCGACGCCGAGCTTGGCGAGCTGCTGCCGTTCGGCGACGCTGTTCGTGACGGCCATAAACGGCAGCCCCTTGACGAGCAGCTGCTTCATGAACTGCTCGCCGGCCTTGGTCATGGCCGACACGACGATCGCCGGCGCCGTCTGCTGCCCGGCCGTCTGCTGCGCGGTTGCTTCCCTTTCGTTCACGTCTTCATCCCTGCTCCCTTCTTTCGCACACCGTCATCTTAACGCCGTTCCCCATAAATTCGGGGTAAAGAGTGCGGGGCCGGGCGTAAAAAAAGCATAAAAATGACGACTGCCGCCTCTTTCGTTTCCTAAAAAATTACATATGCTTGCGCATGCTCGAAGCAGTACGCGTGGTCGTGCAGGCTGACGAACAGCGGCTCGTCCGGCTCGGCCGCGCGGCCCGCGGCCAGTTCGCGCAGCGCGTTCTCCGCCGCGAGCGACCGGACGTCGCCCCAGACGTCGTGCTTCAGGCTCGCCTCCAGCAAGCCTTCGCCGACGGTATGGTGCTTGAACCCTTGGAACGCGCACGCCCAGCGGATGAAATCTCCCTTGAGCGCGCACTCGCGAAAGACGCCGATCCCGAGCTCGCCCGTCGCCGAGCCGAGCATCAGGATCCCGCAGCAATCCTTGACCGTGGAATCCGGCAGCAGCAGCCTTGCCGACTCCCGGTCGAACCGGAAGCATTCGATCCGTTCGATCGTTACCTTGTCCATTCGTTCCCGCCTGTGCGTGGCTTCCGTTTGCACCGCTTGCATGTTCGTCACTCCTATAAATTGGTATAAAAAAGAAGCCGGAAGAAGAGATGTCTCTGCTCCCGGCTTCATGGGCAGCGCAAAGAAAAGCAACGCTTCGCGCGCGTTCGGCCTGGTCGTCTCTCTTGTCCGCTTGCGAGGTTAGCTGCCGGATTCGGGCCAGAGAATGCCCTACGCGCGCAAGCTGAGCCTGCCCGCGATTCACCCCGTGAAGCCGGTCCTGGCGACAGGCGGCTTCGATGGTTCCCCCGCTCCCTTGATGGGATTCAGCGTTCGGTTAAGTTGTGGTATTGATGCTTCTAATCGTAGTCCCGGCCGGGAAAATTGTAAAAAGCCGCCGCGCGCGCCATGACGCGGGCTGCGGCGAATTCGCGCGATGAAAACGCGCTCAATTCGTTCGTTTGCGGACGAACCCGCCAATTGCTCCGGAAAGCTTCCTTTTTCCGGCTTGGCGGCGGATGGAAGCGAACGCCGGACAGGCGGCGGGAACGCTGCCGGACGCGCCGCGCGTTGCGGACGCGCAATGCCGACTATGCGAATTGAAATGGAGGGCTTTATGGAGTAAAGTGGAACCATGGATTTCGTTTCCAGTTCCGCGAATACGGAATCCCGCGGCCCGCATTCCATCGCCCCTAATCCTTGATATCCGATGATGCATAAGGAGGAATTCACGATGACCACCGATACGGCGAAAACGCTGTTCGAACCTTTCCGCTCCCCGAAGCTGTCGCTCGACAACCGGATCGTCATGGCCCCGATGACCCGCGGCTTCTCGCCCGGCGGCGTCCCGGGCGACGACGTGGCCGCCTACTACCGGCGGCGCGCGGAGAACGGCGTCGGCCTGATCGTCACGGAAGGCACGCTGATCAACCATCCCGCGGCGGGCGCCAGCACGAAGTGGCCGCACTTCTACGGCGAGGAGGCCTTGAACGGCTGGGCCGGCGTCGTCCGGGCGGTCCACGAAGCCGGCGGCAAAATCGCGCCGCAGCTCTGGCATGTCGGCATGGCGCGCAAGGCGGGCACGGGCACGCATCCGGACGCGCCGTCCGTCGGCCCGTCCGGGCTGAACCTCGCCGGCGAACGGGCCGGCGAGCCGCTGACCGAGCGCGAAATCGCCGATCTGATCGCGGCGTACGCGCAGGCGGCCGGCGACGCGAAGCGGCTCGGCTTCGACGGCATCGAGCTGCACGGCGCCCACGGCTACCTGATCGACCAATTCTTCTGGGCCGTCACGAACGTCCGCACGGACGCGTACGGCGGCGACATGCTGAAGCGGACCCGCTTCGCCGCCGAGGTCATCGCCGCGTGCCGGCGCGCCGTCGGCCCGGACTTCCCGATCATGCTGCGGTACTCGCAGTGGAAGGACGGCGCGTACGACGCGAAGCTCGCGGCGACGCCGGATGAGCTGGCCCGCTTCCTGGAGCCGCTCGTCGACGCCGGCGCGGACCTGTTCCACTGCTCGACCCGCCGGTTCTGGGAGCCCGCGTTCGACGACGGCGCGGACCTCAACCTCGCCGGCTGGACGAAGAAGCTGACGGGCAAGCCGACCGTCACCGTCGGCTCCGTCGGGCTCGACCTGGAGTTCACCCGCTTCTTCAAGGAGCGCAAGGGCGCCGGCACGGCCGGCATCGAAGGGCTGCTCGAGCGGCTCGCGCGCGGCGAATTCGATCTCGTCGCCGTGGGGCGCGCGCTCTTGAACGACCCCGAATGGGCCGTCAAGATCCGCGAAGGGCGCGACGACGAGCTGCGCGCGTTCGAGCTGGAAGCGACGCAGCGCCTGTATTAACGCGAATCGGGCGCGCAGGATGCGCCAACGGAAAAAGGCTGTTCCCGCCCGGGCGGGAACAGCCTTTTATGCGCGTCGGTCCGCGTTCGGCCTCGCAAACGATCATGCGGATCGCGCGCGGCGGCGCGGCATTGGCGCGTACGCCTTCGCGCGTTCGCTATCCGTACGGCGCGAGCTCGACGAGATCGGGGCGAATACATGCGCTCGGAGCTGCGCCGAGAGACGAACTGCGCCTCCGGCCGCGCTTACTGCCGCGTGAACTTCTCCAGCATCTCGCCCGCCGTGGAGGCGACGTGCTCGAACGCCTCGTCGAGCTCCATCACGCTCTCCGCGTGATGACCCATGTCGCGCTTGATCCGGTCGATGTCCGCGCTGATCGCCTTCAGCCGCGCCTGCATCGCGCCGAGCTGCTCGCGGATGTCCCGGGAGGCGTCGCGGCTCTGGGCCGCCATCCGCCGGATCTCGCCGGCCACGACCGAGAAGCCTCTGCCGTATTCGCCGGCGTGCGCCGCTTCGATCGACGCGTTCAGCCCGAGCAGGTTGGACGTGTCCGCCAGCTCCTGCACGACGCCGATGATGGACTGGATGCCGTCGATGTCGCGGTTCAGCGCCTCCGACTTGTCCGCCAGCGCGCCCATCTCGCCGCTGATGGCCCCGAACGCCGCCGCGATGCCGTTCGACGTTGCCGCCATCTCCTGCACGGACGCCGCCAGGCTTTCCGAAGAACCGCGGATCGCGTCCAGCCTGTGGTTCAGCACGGCGGACGTCAGCACGCCGACGACCTCGCCCGCGAGCCGCAGCGGCACCGCGGTGCCGACGTAGGACACGCCGAACCGCTCCGGCCCGCGCTCCTCGCGGAACGTGCGGCCTTGCTCGAAGGCTTTCTCCGATATCGTCCCCGCCAGCGCCGAACGGGGCGTGCCGATCGGGACCTCCACGTCGATGCCCGAGGACCGGTAAGCCCGCACCCCCGTCTCGTCGATCAGAATCAGCGTCGCTTCTTCCGGAAACACGCTCAGCATCGTGTCCATCATGCCGGCGATCGCTTGCAAATAAGCTTCTTTGTCATGGGTCATGCTCGTTGTCCAGCTCCCTTGTATGTCCGCGCTCGGCAGAATGGTCATCCCCTCCTTATATCGGCAAAAGAACGGCCAATAATATGGGCGCGCCGCATAATCGCGGCGCCGAACGCAAAAAAAAGCCCGCCATCATAGGCGGACCCCATGGTTCGGACGGGTTATCCCGTTCGGCGGCCCGGCACGAGCCGGCGTACCGACCGAAGCGCCGCGCTGTTCCGGCGCGAGCTCGGGATGACGCCGCTGCAATTCCGGAAGGAGAGGTAACGCCGGGCTTTCGCCTGCCGGGCTCTCTTCCGGCCCCGGTTCACCCCCTCATCCGGCTCGCTTCCGGCTCTCTTTTACCGGCTCGGTTCCGTAACGCCATGTAAAAAGGAGCGCCGACAGGCGCTCCTTTCCCCGAATCGGGCCGTCTTCCGCGAATCGCGGCAACGCGCGACCGCTTATTTCCACAGCTCCATCCGTTTGTTGTAGTTGTCGGTATAGATCTTCTCGAGCTTCGAGACGCCCGCGGTCTCGAGCTCCTTCATCATCTTGTCGTACGTGGCGACGGCTTCCGTCTCCGACGCGGCCATGACCATGCGCGGGAAGTACTTCGACGTCGTCTCGTTGACCTTCTGCTGGATGATCGCCTCCGGCGTGCCGCCGCTCGGGCCGAGATTGTCGAACGGCGCCGTGTCGAACGACGTGTCCGCCAGGTTCTTGATCGCGAGCGCGGATACCGGATCGGTCTGATAGCGGCCGATCAAGTCGTACGGCGTGCCGTCGGAGCCCGGGCCGTTCTTGATCGTCCACGTCCATTTGCGGATGCCGGTCTGCTTGGAATAGCCGTCCCAGTCCTTCGCGAACCCTTCCAGCGTCTCCGGCCTCGGCACGTGCTTGCCGTCCTTCATGTCCCAGTCCTTGCCTTCGATGCCCCACATCATCAGGTACTGCCCTTCCTCGCTCGCGAGGAAGTCGAGGAATTGGATGGCCCGCACCGGATCCTTGTTGCTCTTCGAGATGCCGATGCCGTCCCAGCCGAGGGAGCTCTTCGGCCCGTACGTCGCCTTCGACGGCTCGACGCCCGGCGCCAGCACCTTGTACGGATAAAACTGCGCTTCGTCCTTCTTCGCCTGGTCCTTGGCGCCGTCCTTCAGAATCGTGTTCGGCTTGCCGAGGTTCCAGAAGGCGTCGGCCGTGGCGAAATAGCTGCCGCTCGCCAGCTTCTGCTCGTACTGCTGCGTCTTGTTGGTCGCCCATTCCGGATCGATCAAGCCTTGCGTGTACAGCGAATTCATGAATTTGATCATGTCGAGGTAGCGCGGATCCTTCACGTCCGTCTTCAGCTCGCCGCCGTCCTGGTAGTACGGCATGATGCCGAACATGCCCTTGAACGAGCCCGTGATCGCGCCCATGTTCTCGCCGTTGAACGTGATCGGCACCGTCGGCTTGCCATTCGTCGTCGGGTACTTCTCCTTGTACTTCTTCAGCAGATCGACGAATTCGTCGGACGAGAACGGCTCGCCGTTGTTCGTCTTGTCGCCGACGCCGAGCTCCTTCATGACGTCCATCCGCATCAGGAAGCCGAACACCGGATATTGCTCGAGGCCGTACCAGTTGGCGAGGTAGTAGTTCTTGCCGTCCGCGCTGCGCGTCTTCTTCAGCATGTCGCCGTACATCTCCTTGATGTGCGGGCCGTACTGGTCGATCAGGTCGTTCAGCGGGACGAGCGCGCCCGCCGCGATGTATTTCTCGAGGATGTCGCCGCGGCCGATGTCCATGATGTCCGGCAAATCGTTGCTCGCGAGCATCAGGTTCAGCTTCTCGGACGGATTGCCCGTCGGCTGCTGGATCTCGAGCATGACGTTCGTCTTCGCCGTGATCTCCTTCGCGACCGGGTTGTCGAACGAGTCGCCGACGTTCGCGTCGAAGAAGGTGAACGTCACCGGCTTATTGCCCGCCGGCGCGTTCCCGCCGTCCCCCCCGTTCGTGCCGGCCGCGTTGCCGGCCGCCGGCGCGTTCCCGCCGTCCGCGCCTTCGTTCGCGGCCGGCTTGTCGTTGCCGCCGCAGCCGGCGAGCATCGATGCCATCAGCACCATGGCGACCGTGAACCGAAACTGTCCTTTTTTCCACATGCCTCTCTTGTCCCCCTATGCCGAATTGGCGAATGTTGCGATGGCAGCGATTTCATATTCCCGCCCGGACCGGCCGGTTCCGTTGCGGACCGAACCGCTGACGCCTAGATTTATTGTAGACACGCGCTTCGCCGCGTTTCCATACCACTTTGCATTCAAACGTGCCGGAAAACGACTTACATCCCCGCTTCACCGCGTCATCGGCATGCGGATGTGGACCGACGTCCCGATGCCGAGCCGGCTGTAGACGCGCACGCCGTAGCGCTCCCCGAAGGCGAGCTGGATCCGCTTGTGCACGTTGTAGATGCCGTAGCCCGCGGACTGGTCCGGCTTGTCGCGCATGCGCTCCATCACGTCCCGCGGGATGCCCATGCCGTCGTCGATGACCGCCAGCACCAGATCGCCCCCGTCCGCCGTCAGCCTGATGACGATGCCGATGCCCTTCTCCTCGTCCCACATGGCGTGGTTGATGCAGTTCTCGAGGAACGGCTGCAGGATCAGCTTCGGCGTCGTGTAGTGCAGCAGCGACTCGTCGAGGACGAACCGGACGTCGAACAGTCCCTCGAACCGCACCTTCTGGATCGCGAGATAATGCTCGGTCAGGCGCAGCTCCTGCTCGATCGGGATGCTCTTCTTCCCCTTGCTGAGCGAGATGCGGTAGAAGCGCGCCAGGTCGTCCGCCATCCGGTGGCTCTGCCTCGTGTCGCCCGCGACGGCGAGCGCGGAGATCGACGCGAGGGTGTTGTACAGGAAATGCGGCGAGATTTGGGCCTGCAGGCTGTCCATCTCCGCCTCCTTCTGGGCGATCTCCTTCTTGTACACGTCGTTGATCAGCTCCTGGATCGTGACCGCCATCTTCTTCAGCGCGAACGAGAGCTGCCCGACTTCGTCCGTGCCCATCCGCCGCAGGTCGACGTCGAAATGCCCGCGCTCCACCTTGCGGATCTGCTGCAGCAGCGACTCGAAGCGCTTCGTCATGAGCTGGCTCGTGCCGTAGATCAGCACGACGGCGACGGCGATGCAGGCGAGCGAGATCAGGAGCATTCTCCGCGAGGCATCGGACGCCTGGTCGATCAGCTCGTCGTAGGGGAGGACGACGACCGTCCGCCAGCCGTTCGAGAGCCGCTTCTCCACGAGAATGGACGGCTCGCCGCCGATCTTCGCGTAGACCGGCCGCCCCGCGTTCAGCGCGTCCGCATGAGCGCCGCCGGGCAGAAGCTCCGCGACGTTCCGGTACGCCGGCTGCCGGACGCTCGACGTGATGACGTCGCCGTTCTCGTCCGCCACGTAGATCGTCTTGTTCTTGTTCTCCTTCTCGATCAGGGAATAGAGCTCCCAGTCGGAAATCTCCATCGTCAGGATGCCGTACGGATAGTTCAGGCTCAGGTAGTTCAGCGAACGCGCCAGCAAAATGACTTTTCCGTCGGCGGAATCGTTCTGGTAGAAGCTCGTCAGCCGGCCCTCCGCCTGGAACGAGCGGTCGCGGAGCGTCTGCGGCAGATCCTCCATGTGCTTGATGAAGAAGCCGTCCGAGTTCAGCGATTCGTTGTCCGAATAGATCGTGATCGCCTTCAGGTTCGGATTCATCGCCATGATCTTGTACAGCGACTTGTTGATGTAGTCGAACGCGTCGAGCACGTACACGTCGTTCTTCTTGTACGGGTTGACCAAATAATTGCGCAGCTCCGTGTCCAGGTAGATCAGCGTGGAGATTTGCGCGTAGAGGTCGAGCTTGTTCTCGATGTTGTTGTCGAGCTGCGCCATCGTGCCGCCGACGTTGTCGACGGCCTGGCGGACGAGCTGGTCCTTGATCGCGTGGTACGCGTACGCGACGAGGAAGGACACCGGGACGATCGTGACGAGCAGGAACACGAGGAACAGCTTGCTCCGGTACCGCCGGTTGACCAGCTTCGCGTAGAACGGCCGCAGCGGCCTATAGAAACTTTTTGCGATACGCATTGGGCGTGACTCCCTGCGTTTTGTAGAAGAACGAACAGAAGTAGGACGTGTTGTCGTACCCGACGCGCCGGGCGACGTCGTGGATCTTGAGCGATTTGTCCTTCAGCAGCTCGAGCGACTTGTTCAGCCGGATCCGCGTCAAATATTCGTGCACGGTGCAGCCCTTCTTCTCCTTGAAAAGCACGCGCAGGTAGTTCGGGGACAGGAACACCCGGCCCGCCAGGTCGTCGATCGTGAGCGACGCGCCGTACTCGTCCTCGATGATCCCGGCGACCTGCTGCACGAGCTGCAAATGCCGGTCCGGCTGCCGGCCCGCGAGCGCGTCGCCGATGGCGCCGGCGAGCGCCAGCAGCAGCTCCCGGAGCTCCCCGAGCGTCTCCGCGCGCTCCGCCGCCCGCGCCCAGTCGGCGGGCTCGCCGGCCTCGGCGGCGACGGGTTCCCCGTACTTCGCCCGTTCGGCGGCGATCGCGCCGAGCAGCGCCCGCGCGCCCGCCAGCACGCGCGCCTTGGTCGCGCGGAGGCGGACCATCAGCTCGAAGAAACGGCCGATCGCCTCGGCGGTGCCCGCCCGGTCCGCCAGATCGAGCTTGCCGGGCAGGGCGTCGCCGTCCCCTTCGCCGAGGCCGAGCTCGAGCCGCGCGGGCAGGCTCGCGAACCGCGTCACGCGGCCGGGCCCGTCGAAGAAGCGCTCCTCGGCCGCTTCCCGCGCTTGCGCCAGCAGCGCGCCGCCTTCGCGCAGCGTCGCCGGCCCGCCGCCGACCCCGACGGTCGCCGTCCAGCCGAACGCGTCCCGGACCGCCTCCGCCGCCTCCGCCCAGAAGCCGCCGGCCTCCGCGTCCGCCGCCGCGCCCGCGCCGCCTTCGGCGGGCAGCGCGACCAGCCACTCGTGCCCGCTTAAGCGGATCGCGCTTCCGTCCGGCCGGCGGGCGTCCAACAGCTCGCGGAGCAGGCTCCCCGTGCGGGGCACCTCCCGGGCCCGTTCGGGGTCCGCCGCCAGCAGCGCCTCGTAGCCGTCGACGGCGATTAAAGCGGTTACATACGTCCGCTCCGCAAAGCCGGGATCCAGCGCGATCAGCTCGCGCCAGGCATGCTCCCGCGCGGGACCGTCCCGATCCGCGAACAGGCGCGCCATGTGGCTCTCGGCCAGGACGTCCCGCGAGCGCCGGAGCAGCTTCGCCTTCTCGGCCTCGGCCTTCGCCTTGGCCATGACCGCGGCCAGCTCGGTCCGGTCGATCGGCTTCAGCAGGTAGCCGACCGCGCCCGATTCCAGCGCGGACTTCACGTACGCGAACTCGTCGTGCCCGCTCAGGAACACGACCTTGATCCACTCGCAATGTTCCTGGATCAGCGCGGCCAGCTGCAGGCCGTCCATGAACGGCATGCGCACGTCGGTCAGCACGACGTCCGGCCGCAGCGCCCGGATCTGCTCCCACGCCTTCCGGCCGTTCCGCGCCCCGCCCAGGACCTTGATGCCCATGGCCGTCCAATCGATATGGTTCATCATCAGATTCAGCTCGATGGCTTCGTCTTCCACCAGAAATACCGTCAGCATGCGCGAACCCCCGTTTCCTCGAAGTGCAGCCCTAATTATACTACTTGGCCCGATCCGCGAAGAAGGCCAAAAAGACCGATTGCGGCATGTAAGACGTTTTCCCGCACGATTCTTCACATTGTTGTATTGCTGGCCGAAATCGCGGGCCCGTATAATTTGGCCAATATGACCGAAAGAGGTGCGCTCCATGGAAACGGCGGCTACGACGATTCGCGCCAACGAAAAACGGGCCAAACGGCCCTTCCGGCAGCGGCTGCTGGAGCAGCGCTACCTGCTGCTGATGCTGCTCCCCGCGTTCATCTGGGCGGCGCTGTTCGCCTATTTGCCGATGGCCGGGCTGTACATGGCCTTCATCAACTATCAGCCGATGCTCGGCAGCTTCTGGACCAACCTGTTCCACGGCGAATTCGTCGGCTTCAAGTGGTTCGACTATTTCTTCAGCAACGGCGACTTCCTGATCATCATGCGCAACACGCTGGCTTCGACGCTGCTCTCCCTGGTCGTGTCTTTCCCCGTGCCGATCCTGATCGCGATCGCGGTGAACGAGATCAAGGGCGCCGTTTTCAAGAAGACGGTGCAGACCGTCTCGTACCTGCCGCACTTCATCTCCTGGGTCATCGCGGCGAACATCATCGTCACCGTGCTGTCGTCGGACGGCATCGTGAACAACGTGCTGAAGTGGCTGCACCTGACGCATGACAGCATCCTGTTCCTGCAGGAGGGCAAGTATTTCTGGTGGATCGTCGCGATCGGCAACACGTGGAAGGAGATGGGCTACAACTCGATCATTTATCTGGCCGCGATCTCCTCGATCAACCTCGATCTGTACGAAGCCGCCAAGGTCGACGGCGCCGGGCGGTTCAAGCAGATCGTGTACGTCACGCTGCCGCATCTGAAGCCGACGATCGTCATCCTGCTCATCTTCTCGCTCGGCGGCGTGCTGAACGCGGGCTTCGACCAGCACTTCCTGCTCGGCAACGGGCTGAACCAGGATTATTCCGACGTGCTTTCGACCTATTCGTTCCGGTACGGCTTGCAAAATTCCATGTTCTCCTACGCGAGCGCCGTCGGGCTGTTCAACTCCGTCGTCGCGTTCATCATCATCGTCATCGTCAATTCCGCGTCCAAGAAGATCAACAACCAATCGCTGTTCTAAGGAGGGAGCGCACCATGCCCGGAAAAAGCACGCTGGCGGATAAATCGTTCGACGTTCTGATGTACGCGTTCCTGTGCCTCGTCTTCGTCGTCACCTTCTATCCGTTCTGGAACATTCTCGTCGTCTCGCTGAACGACGCCACCGACGCCGTGCGCGGCGGACTCTACCTCTGGCCGCGGGAGTTCACGCTCGAGAGCTACCGGTCGATCCTGCGCAATTCGGAGCTGATCGGCTCGGTGAAGGTCACCGTCCTGCGGACCGTCGTCGGCACGCCGCTGTCCGTGCTCGCCATCGCCTTGATGGCATACGCGCTCAGCAAGCGCGAGCTGATCGCGTGGCGGTTCTTCACGCTCTTCTTCATCTTCACGATGTACTTCGGCGGCGGCCTCATCCCGACGTACATGATCATCAAGTCGCTGCAGCTGATCGATTCGTTCTGGGTGTTCGTCTTCCCGGGGCTGATCGGCGTCTTCCTCATGATTCTCGTGCGGACGTACATCGAACAGCTGCCGCCGGAGCTGGAGGAATCGGCCAAAATCGACGGGGCGAACGACCTGCAGATCTTCGCGAGCGTCGTCCTGCCGCTCTGCGTGCCGGTGCTCGCGACCATCGCGCTGTTCATCGGCATCGGGCACTGGAACTCGTGGTACGATTCGTACATCTACACGTACAAGCCGGAGCTGAAGACGCTGCAGGCCGTGCTGGTCAAGATCCTGAACCAGTACCAGACGGGCGCCATGGTGTCCGAGGCGGAAGCGCTGGCCAAGTCGTCGAAGCGCATCCCGGTGTCCGGCGAGAGCATCCGGATGGCCGTCACGATGGTGTCGACGGTGCCGATCATGCTCGTGTATCCGTTCATCCAACGCTTCTTCGTGAAGGGGATCATGATGGGCGCGATCAAGAGCTGAGGCGGGGGTTGGCGGGCGGGCTGCAGCCTAGCGGCATGCACCCGGCCCCGAAAGACGACCATAATAGCCTCCGAAACCGCAGCCGCGGAGTCGGGGGCTTTTTCATGCAGCGGCAGGCGCAGCGACAACCCGCTATCCCCCTCGGACACGCGTTCCGTTATTTCGCCCCATTCAGGCATTTCTTTAATTTGGCGGCCACCCACCGCCAATAGACAAACGATGATGCCTTCGACTCCGTGACAGCGAACTGCGAGTGACTGCAAGCGCGGAAATGCAGGAATCTTTTTCCTTAGGGCGCGACAGCTCGAGGCGATGCTTCACCCGCCCCCTGCAGGCCGGCCGATCTAATCAGGCGCGTCACCCGGCCAAGCCCGCAGGGCAACGGCCGGCGCTTCGCGCGATACGCGTATATTTGGTTGCTTTTAGGCAAAAACGGGTATGAGAGGATGCGGACGATCACCATCGGACGAACATCCACCGAATCGAATGGGAGGACTGACCCCGGTATGACCACAACTAGCGGTAAAGGACTCATGGACGGCAAAGTGGCCGTCATTACGGGCGCGGGCTCCGGCATCGGCCGGGCGGCGGCGCTCCGGCTGGCGGAGGAGGGCGCGCGGATCGCGCTCGTGGACGTGAAGGAGGAACGCGTCGCGGACGTCAAGCGGCGGATCGAGGAAGCCGGCGGCGAGGCGATCGCCATCGAGGCGGACATCTCGCAGGCCGAGGATATCGAGAGCGCGATCCGGGAAGCGGCGAACCGCTGGGACCGGCTCGACGCCGTCTTCGCCAACGCGGGCATCAACGGGACGCTGGCGCCGATCGAGACGTTGACGCCGGAGGACTGGAGCACGACGCTCGACATCAACCTCAAGGGCACCTTCCTGACGGTCAAATACGCCGTGCCGTTCCTGAAGCAAAACGGCGGCAGCATCGTCATCACGAGCTCCATCAACGGCAACCGGGTGTTCTCCAACTTCGGCATGAGCGCCTACAGCACGTCGAAGGCGGGACAAGTGGCGTTCATGCAAATGGCCGCGCTGGAGCTGGCCCAGTACGGCATCCGGGTCAACGCGATCTGCCCCGGCGCCATCCGGACGCACATCGGCCAAAACACGCATCCGACGCCGGAGTTGGACGAGATCAAAATCCCGGTCGAGTTTCCCGAGGGCGACCAGCCGCTCGAAAACGCGCCCGGGCGGGCGTCCCAGGTCGGGGACCTCGTCCTGTTCCTCGCCTCCGACGCGTCGAGCCATATCACGGGCACGCCGATCTACATCGACGGCGCGGAGTCGCTGCTTCGCGGCTAGCCGCGCGCTCGGGCTTGCGCTCGCCGGCGCCTCGCGCGAATCGCGTCGCGAGCGCAAAGCCCGCGCTCGGACGGGCGCTCGCCGGCGCCGTGCCAGAAAAGCGCCGCGAGCGCAAGAGCGGTGCAAAGTCCCCGGGGGCCGCGGTTCCGCCGAAGCCGGCTCGCGGCTCGCGAACGAAACCGGCCGGCCCCGCTGCTCGCGGCAAGGGAGTCGGCCGGTTTCGCCTGTTTGCGGCAGCCGTTCGCTTGCGGCAGCGTGCGTTTGCGGCAGCCGTTGGCATCCGGCGGCGTGCGTTGGCAACAGCCATTCGTCGGCAGCCGCGAACGCGAAGCGTTCACCCGGTATTCCTCCGCTGCCGCAAGCACGCTCCGTTCGCTTCGCTCCCCCGATCGCTTCGCAAGCTGCCTGTCCCATCCCTTGCTTTGACTTCCCGAAAACGGATGCCGTATAGTGGGTTCAGGGGGGACGAACGATGAAGACCACGGAAACGAAACGGCTGCAAAAGGGAAAGGCGACCAAGAAGCGGATCTTCGCCGTCGCGAAGGAGCTCATCTTGGCCAAGGGCTACAACCACGTGACGGTCGACGAAATTTGCGAGCGGTGCGGCCTCTCCAAGGGCGCCTTCTATATTCACTACAAGTCGAAAGAGGACATCGTCCGCAAGCTGTACCGCGACGATATGTCCGAATACATGGACGAGCACTTCGCGGCTTACGCGCAAGCGCATCCGGACGCTTCGCCGATCGACAAGCTGAGGACGTACCTCGCCCTCGCGTTCGGTTTTCCGGCCGTCGTCGGGGAAGAGCTCACGAAGCTGACCTTCGTCGTCTATCTGGCCGCCAAATCGCCGGAGGCGCCTTCGTTCTTCGCGAATTGCCTGGAGCCCGAGCTGCTGCACGGCATCGTGGACGACGGCATCGCAAGCTCCCTGTTCCGGGAAGAGCTGTCGCGGGACGACATCGTGAACAACCTGTACATCTTCATCACGGGCGCGACGATGACGTGGTGCCTGTCGGATGCCGCATACGACCTGGCCGCCGCGAGCGTGAAATCGGCGGACGTGCTTCTGCGCGGGCTTCAGCGGACTCCCGGCTGAACGGCAAAACCAAACAACCTCCGGCAGGCCGCGATCGGCAAACCGGAGGTTGTTTGGTTTCGGAACGCTATGTATCCGCGAAGCGCGAACCGCGCCTTCGTCGCGCAAACCGCGCGAATGACCGCAAGGCCGGAGCCGCGCCTAGCGCGACGTCTGCTTCCGTTCCGGCTCGATGCCGTACCGCTTCAACACCCGCTTCACGGCGTCGAACTGGATCGGCTTCGCCAGGAAATCCGCCATGCCCGCCTCCAGGCAGCGCTCCCGGTCGCTCGGCAGCACGTTCGCCGTCATCGCCACCACGACCGGCGCCTGCCCGGCCGGCGCGGAAGCGAGCACGCGCCGCGTCGCTTCGAGCCCATCCATGACGGGCATGCGCATATCCATCAGAATGAGGTCGTACGCCCGCCGGCCGGCCCGTTCGACGGCCTCGCTCCCGTTGCTCGCGACGTCGGCGGCGATGCCGAGCTTATGCAGGAGCGTGAGCGTCAGCTTCTGGTTGATCTCGTTGTCGTCGGCGACGAGCACGGCAGCGGCGGCGCCGCCGCGCAGGTCCGCCCGCGCGTCGGCGAGGCCGGCTTCCCCGAAGCCGGACGGCGCCTGGCTCGACGCGGCGGCATCCTCCTCCGCCGCGGCGAAGCTGCCGCGCGGGGGCGACGCCGGCCGGTCCCCGCCCGTCGAGTCGGCCGCGGCCTCTCCGTGCGGCGTCAGCCACGTCGTCATCGGGACGATGAACCGGAACGTCGTGCCCTCGCCCACGACGGACGACACGCCGATGGTGCCGCCCATCAGCTCGACGAGGTTCTTGCAGATGGCGAGGCCGAGGCCCGTGCCTTCGTACTGCCGCGCGAGCGACGTGTCGACCTGCGAGAACGGCTGGAACAGCAGCGGCAGCTTATCCGCCGGAATGCCGACGCCGGTGTCCGTCACGACGAATTCGATCCGCGCCGTCTGTCCGGCCATGCCGAGCAGACGCGAGGAGACGGAGATGCTCCCTTCCGGCGTGAATTTGAAGGCGTTGCCGATCAGGTTCACGAGCACCTGGCGCAGCTTGATCTCGTCGCCCACCAGCAGCTCCGGCAGCGCCGGGTCCGCCTCGTACGACAGCGACAAGCGGCTCTGCATCGATTTGGCCGTGAAGATGTCGAACGTCTCGGCGATGAGCAGCGGCAGCTTGAACGGCAGCTGCTCCACCTCGAGCTTGCCGGACTCGATCTTCGCGTAATCGAGGATGTCGTTGATGACCGACAGGAGCGCTTCGCCGCTCTTGCGGATGATCTCGCCGTATTCCCGCTGCGATTCGTCGAGCTCCGTGTCGAGCAGCAGCCCGGTCATGCCGAGCACCCCGTTCATCGGCGTGCGGATCTCGTGGCTCACCATCGCGAGGAAATTCGTCTTCGCGCGGGCCGCGACCTCCGCCGTCTCCTTGGCGGCCATCAGCTCGCGCTCGAACCGTCTCCGTTCGGTCATGTCGCTGACCGTGCAGGCATAGATCCGCTCCTCGTCGATGGTCGCCATGCCGATCTGGATCTCCGCCGGGAACCGGCTGCCGTCCTTGCGCACCGGGTGCAGCTGCATCCGCTCGCCCGCCGGCGCGCCGAAGCCCGCCGCGTCCGATTCGTCCGATGCTCCGCCGGCCGTGCAACCCGCCTCCCCGGCTGCGGCCGCAGCCGCCCCTTCCATCCCGCCGAGCCGGTACGCGCCGCCTTCGAAGCAGGGGATGAGCATCGTGACGGGATGGCCGAGCACTTCGTCCTCGCGGTAGCCGAACATCGCGGCGACCGCCGGGTTGACCGTCAGGATGACGCCGTTCTCGTCGAAGGTCATCATCGTGTCCGTGCTCGTCTCCTGAATGGCGCGGGTCAGCGCCTGCGTCTTCGTCAACTGGTACGTCGTCTGCATCAGCTCGAGGTTGCCCCGCTCCAGCTCGGCCGTCTGCCGCTGGAGCAGCTCCGCCTGCAGCTGCAGCGTCTTGCTGCCGACGTAGAGCCGCACGAAGCCTTCGATCTTGGCGCGCAAGATCTGCGGCACGAACGGCTTCAGCATATAGTCGATCGCGCCGGCCTCGTAGCCGGTGAAGAAGTGCTCCGCATCCTTGCTCGTCGCCGAGATGAAGATGATCGGCGTCTCCTGCGTCTTTTTCCGCGACTTGATCAGCCGCGCCGTCTCGAAACCGTCCATTTCCGGCATCTGCACGTCGAGCAAAATGACCGCGAATTCGTCCTTGAGCAGACAGCGCAAGGCTTCCGCGCCGGAGAGGCATTTGACCAGGTTGCAGTTCAGGTCCCCCAGCACCGCCTCCAGCGCCAGCAGATTATCCGGATGGTCGTCCACCAGCAGGATGTTGACCGGTCCATCGTAAGCGATCATCATTGCGTCTTCACCTTCCCCTTGCCATGGTACGGCAACGGCTTCGGCGGGTCTCCCAAGCCCTCGCTCCCGCGGCATCCGCGGAAAGCCCGAAGCGTCGTCGGCCGTCCCTCCTACGATTTGATTTTGCGGTACAGGCGGCTGTGCGCGTCCAGCTCCTCGTACGCGTCGGCATGCCGCGTGAAGTTGATCGATTCCTTGGTGCCCAGCGCCAGGATGCCGAAGGTGCTCAGGCTCTCGAAAAGCAGGGCGTGCACGTGGTTCTGCAGCTCCTTGTTGAAATAGATCATGACGTTGCGGCAAAAGATCACGTTGAACTCGTTGAACGAGCGGTCCGTTACCAGATTATGCTGGGCGAAGACGATATTGCTCTTCAGCTCGCTCTTGAACAGCACGGAGTCGTACTTCGCCGTATAGTAGTTGCTGAACGATTCCTTGCCGCCCGCCTCGATGTAATTGCGCGTGAACGTCTGCATGCGCTCCAGCGGGAACACGCCCTCGCGCGCCGTCTCGAGCACGCGCTCGTTCATGTCCGTCGCGTAGATCCGCGTCTTGTCGTACAGTCCCTCTTCCTTCAGCAGGATGGCCATGGAGTAGACTTCCTCGCCCGTGGAGCAGCCCGCGTGCCAGATCCGGATGAACGGATACGTGCGCAGCAGCGGCACGACCGATTGCCGGAACGCCCGGAACGCCTCCGGGTCGCGGAACATCTCGGTCACGTGGATCGTCAGGTCGGTCAGCAGCCGGTTCATGACCGCCCGGTCGTGCAGCACCCGCTCCGTCAGCGCCGTAATCGTCGGCAGCCGCTCCGCGTTCACCCGGTGCCAAATGCGCCGGCGGATGGAGGAGAACGCGTAATTGCGGAAATCGTAGCCGTAGAGCTGGAACAGGCCTTCCAGCAGCAGCGCGATTTCGATCTGCTCCCGCTCGCCGGCTTTGTTAGGATCTTCTTCTCGCAGCATGTCGTCGTCTCTCACCGTTTCGTTATTGATATAACCACACCCTCATCAAGGACAGCAGCTGGTCGATGTTGACCGGCTTCGCGATGTAATCGGACGCTCCGGCCTCGATGCATTTGTCCCGGTCTTCCTTCATGGCTTTCGCCGTGATCGCGATGATCGGCAGCCGCTCGAACGCCGCCGTCGCGCGGATATGCCGCATCGTCTCGTAGCCGTCCATCTCCGGCATCATCATGTCCATGAGCACGAGCTGCACTTCCGGGTGCTGCTCCAGCAGCTCGAGCGCTTCGCGGCCGTTCTCGGCGAAATGAATGTCCATCTTGTAGCCTTCCAGCGCGCTCGAGAGCGCGAACACGTTGCGAATGTCGTCGTCGACGATCAGGATCGATTTTCCTTCGAAAATCGTCTCCACGCTGTGCAGTTTACGCAGCACGCTGCGCTTCGCCTCCGGCAGGTCCGCCACGACGCGGTGCAGGAACAGGGTCGTCTCGTCCAGCAGCCGCTCCGGCGACTTGACGTCCTTGATAATGATCGTCTCGGCGTATTTCTTCAGCTGAATCTCTTCCTTCTTGTCCAGATCCCGGCCGGTATAGATGATGATCGGCAGCTCCCGCAGCTTCTCGCTGCTCCGAATGCGGTCGAGCAGCTCGAAGCCGGAGATATCCGGCAGGCCGAGGTCGAGCACCATGCAGTCGTAGTGCCGGTCCTCGAGCTCGCGCATCGCCTCGCGGCCCGACGACACCGCCTTTACGACGACGTCCTCGTCGCCGACCAGCTCGATGATGCCCGTCCGCTGGGCGGCGTCGTCCTCCACGACGAGCACGTATTTCAGGTCGCGGTCGAGGAACGATTCGATCTGCTGGAACAGCCGGTCGAGCCGCTCCTTGTCCGCCGGCTTGCGCAGGTAGGCGATCGCGCCCATGGATAAGCCCTGCCGTACTTCCTCCATGACGGAGACGACGTGCACCGGAATATGGCGCGTATCCGCGTCGTGCTTCAGATGATGCAGGACGGACCAGCCGTCCATGACCGGCAGCATGATATCGAGCAGGATCGCGTCCGGCTTGAACGTCCGCGCGTCGTCGAGGCCGATGTCGCCCTGCATGGCGACGATGCCCTTGAACCCGCGGGACCGCGCGATGTCGAGCAGCACGCGGGCGAACGGCCCGTCGTCCTCGATGATGAGCACGGTGCGGTCCTCCGGGCCGATGGCGCCGCGGTCGTCCTCGATCGGCGACGGGGCCGGCACGCGCGCGGCATCCGCGCGGTTCGGCGGCGGCGCGAAGCCCGGCGCCGCCTCCGCGAGGACGGCGCCGATGGCGTGCCGCCCCGGCTCGGCCAGCATCGCCGCTTCCACGGCCTGCTCGCCGAGCTTGGCGTCTTCGCCGGCTTCCGGCGCGCTCGCGGCCACGTAATACTCCGGCAGGTACAGCGTGAACGTGCTGCCGCGTCCCTCTTCGCTGGCCAGCTCGATGGTGCCGCCGAGCAGCCCCGCCAAGTCGCGGCTGATGGCCAGGCCGAGGCCGGTGCCGCCGTAGATGCGGCTGGTCGTGCCGTCGACCTGCTGGAACGCTTCGAACACCAGCTGCTGCTTCTCCGCGGGAATGCCGATGCCGGTATCGTGCACCTCGAAGGCGAGCATCCGGCCCTGTTCGGCCCGGACCGGCGTTTCGTCCGGCCGCGCGCAGCGGATCGCCAGGACGACCTCGCCCCGATGCGTGAATTTGAACGCGTTCGACAGCAGGTTCTTCAGCACCTGCTTCATGCGGTGGCCGTCGGAATACAAGCCCTCCGGGACGTCCGGCGCCACCTTCACGTCGAAGGAGAGCCCTTTTTGCTGGCTCAGCGGGCCGAAGCTCCGCCGCATCGTCTGCTCCAGCTCGGCGATCGTCACGTGTTCGGTGACGAGGCTCATTTTGCCCGCGCCGATCTTGGACAAATCCAGAATCTCGTCGATCAGCTTGAGCAGGTCGCTGCCGGACGAATGGATCGTCGAGGCGAACTCGATCTGCTTGCCGTTCAAATTCCCTTCCTTATTATCCACCAGCATCTGGGAAAGAATCAGCAGGCTGTTCAGCGGCGTCCGCAGCTCATGCGACATGTTCGCGAGAAACTCGGACTTGTACTTGGACGACAGCGCCAGCTGCACGGTCTGCCGCTCCAGCGCCGTCTTCGTCCGTTCGATCTGTTCGTTCTTCCGCTCCGTCTCGCGCATCTCGGCTTCCAGCAGATGCGTCTTCTGCAGCAGCTGCTCGTTCGTCTGCTCCAGCTCCTCCTGCTGGCTCTGCAGCAGCTCCTCCGATCTCTTCAGCGAACGGGTCTGCTCCTCCAGCTGATCGTTGGAGCGGCGCAGCTCTTCCTGCTGCGACACGAGCTCTTCCGACTGCACCTGCAGCTCTTCGCTCAGCGCTTGCGACTCCCGCAGGAGCTCCTCGATCTGCAGCCGGCCGAACAGCGTATTGAGCACGCTGCCGAGTCCTTCCGCCAGCTCCGCCAGCAGCTCGCGCCGCCGGCCGGCGATCGGCTGCAGCGACGCCAGCTCGATGACGGCGAGCTGCCGGTCCCGGTAGCCGACCGGCAGGAGCAGCAGCGAGCGCGGCTGCGTCTCGCCCGAACCGGAACGGACCCGGACGTAGTCGGCCGGCAGCTCGGCCAGCTCGAGCGGCTGCCCGCCGCGGGCGCATTGCCCGACGAGTCCTTCGCCCATCCGGAACTGCCGCTCGAAGGCGGCTTCGTCCTGCGGCGCGTAAGCGCCCTGCAGCCGGAACCGGCTGTCCTCGCCGTAGCCGTCGCGAACGTACAGCCCGCCGTATGCCGCGCCGACGAGCGGCACGAGCCGGTCCATGAACGCCGTCGCCAGCTGGCGAAGCTCCACGGCGCCCTGCAGCTCCACGGTCGTCGCGGCGAGATTGGACTTCACCCACGCCTCGTCCTCCATCTGCTTGTTGTAGCGCTGCTCGGCCTCCGTCTTGCGCTCCAAATCGTCCGCGAGCGAGAAGAACGCCTTGGCCACGGTGCCGAATTCATCTCCGGTCTCCGCGCGGCGGCGCAGGGCGGGATCGCTGATGCCCCGGGCATAGGCGCCGATCATGGCCGTCAGCCGGTTCAGACTTCGCGTCAAGCCGGCGATGTTCCAAAGCATCGTGCCGATGCCGATCAGCATGCCGGCCACCATCGTCGTCACCATGACCGCCCGCGTGTTCTCGTTCGCGGCTCTAGCCGATGCGACGGCGTCGTCGGCGGCCCGGCGGTGAAAGGCGGTCAAGTCGTCGATCAGGTTGACCGTATTCTCCTGGCTGGCGACGCCTTCCTTCTCCCGCAGGGCGACCGCATCGGCGCCGTGTCCTGCCGCGATCAACCGCTTCGCCTCGTCCGTATATTGAAGATAGGCGGTCAGGCTGCGCTCGAGTTCGCTAAGCGACGCTTGTTCCGCTTCGGCATCGGACAGCTGCTTTAACTGCCCGAAGTAGCCCAAGGCGTTCTTCGGCTCGTCGGTCAGCAGGGCGTCGTTCTTGGCCAGATTGTCCGCCGTCGGCACGGTCAGGACGTTCGTGATGCCCCGCGCCACCTTGTTGATCGAGCCCCGCAGGTCGTACGCCAGCATCAGCTTCTGGTACCGGTTGCCGTACACCTCGTCCAGCTTGCCGCCCAGCATCGACACGTTGTTCAAGCAGACGATCGAAATAAACATCAGCACCAGCATCATGACGATAAAGCTGATCATTAATTTTGTCTTTGTCTTCATCCGCGATAACCCACCCGAATTTCCCCTTTGTCGTCATGTCGGCTCCGGCTCGTGCCGGCAGCCCGCTATCTCCACGCGCGAACAGGCCGCGCGTCCCGGAGGACGGCGACCTCGCCGCAACGATTCGGATCGTTGGTCGATTGCCTTGCGATTCGATGCTTAGTGGATGTTGGTAATAACGAGTACACGACCGCGATCAAGCTCCTCTTCGTAGCGTTCCGCTTCCATGTCGGACAAGCCGATCGACGTCAGCTTCGAGCGAATTTCGTCGCCCCTCGATTTGAACACATTCGCCATCGCGGTGAACATGCCCTCTTCCTTCATGCCGATTTCGTTCGCGTCCGCCGCGTCGGACAACGATTTCGTTTGGCTGCTGTCGTGCGCCAGCACGTAAATGTTTTCCTGCCTGTATCCACGCCGGTTCAGCTCCTGTACGGTATGCAGCGCATCCATGGCCGTCGGTACGATTTGAACGCTCGGTTTCATCGGTTGCATCGTGAATCCCTCCGCTTTTCAAATGGATTTGCCAGGTGAGGCTAGTCTGGATTTACCCCCGGGCGGCCGCCTTGAAACAAGCACCGGGACGAATTCGCCCGGCCGCGGGACGTTCGGCCTACCGTTCGGGACGTTGCGCGGGAGCAGGCGATTCACCCGGTTTCCCGCCCGTGTATACGTGTATAGGAACGCGGAAAGGCGCCCATGCCGGCGAAGCCCGGTTTCGCTGGTTTCGCCGGTGTCACCTCTTACTTCCCCTCTATTTCGAATATTCGACAAGCAAAAGGAGTTGGCGCACATGTTTCAGGAATGTTTCCACCACTCGCCGCGGAGCAATTGGGCGTATGCCTACGACATGGACACGATCCATCTGCGGGTGCAGACGAAGCGCGACGACGTGGACGAGGTGACGGTCATCGCGGGCGACAAATACGACTGGGCGAGCATCAATGAGGAGCTGCCGATGCTGAAAATCGCGTCCGACCGCTTCTATGACTATTGGGAGGCGGCGGTCAAGCCGAAGTACAAGCGGTTCTCGTATATTTTCCGGATGCGGCAGGGCGAGGAGACGGTCTATCTGTCGGAGGACGGCACCTGCGGAGAGCAGCCGTTCCCGGTGAACGGGTATTACGAGTTTCCGTATATTCACGAAATCGACCTGTTCACGGCGCCGGAGTGGGCGAAGTCGGCGGTGTTCTATCAGATCATGCCCGACCGGTTCGCGGACGGCGACCCGTCGATCGACCCGGAGGGGAAAGCGGAATGGGGCGGCCAGCCGACCAACGAGACGCATTTCGGCGGCGATCTCCAAGGGATTCTGGACCATCTCGACCACTTGGCCGACCTCGGCGTGACGGCCGTCTACCTGACCCCGATCTTCCAATCCCCTTCCAACCATAAATACGATACCGTCGATTACATGAAGATCGACGAGCATTTCGGCGACAAGGCGGTGCTGAAGCAGCTCGTCCATGCATGCCACGAGCGCGGCATCCGGGTCGTGCTGGACGCCGTCTTCAACCATACGAGCGAGCAGTTCCCGCCCTTCCAGGACGTGCTGAAGCACGGCGAGCATTCGAAGTACGCGGACTGGTTCCACGTGCGGAGCTTCCCCGCGGAGGTGAAGGACGGCATCGCCACGTACGATACGTTCGGCTTCTTCGGCCAGATGCCGAAGCTGAACACGGCGAACCCGAAGACGAAGAAATACTTGCTCGACGTCGCCGAATACTGGATTCGCGAAACGGACATCGACGGCTGGCGGCTCGACGTGGCCAACGAGGTCGACCACCATTTCTGGCGCGCCTTCCGGCAGGTCGTCAAGACGGCGAAGCCGGACGCGTACATCGTCGGCGAAGTGTGGAACGACTCGCGTCCATGGCTGCAAGGCGACCAGTTCGATTCCGTCATGAACTATCCGTTCGCGGACCGGGTGCTCGGGTTCTTCACCGGCGAAGGCGTCGACGGCCGGACGTTCGCGGAGGGCATGAACACCCTGCTCATGCGCTATTCGCAGGGGACGAACGAGGTGATCTTCAACCTGCTGTCGAGCCACGACACGCCGCGGGTGCTGACGCGCGCGGGCGGCAACAAGCTGAAGCTGAAGCTCTCGGTCGTGTTTCTGCTCACGTACATCGGCACGCCGTGCATCTTCTACGGCGACGAGATCGGGCTGCAGGGCGGCGGCGATCCCGACTGCCGGGCATGCATGATCTGGGACGAAGAACGGCAGGACCGGGAGCTGTACGACTTCTACAAGCTGCTCATCGGGCTGCGCAAGTCCCATCCGGCGCTGCGGAGCGGTCGTTTCCGCTTCCTGAAGGCGGACGAGGGAGACGCGCGCATCGTCTACGAACGGCTGGGCGAGGACGAGCATTTCACGGTCTGGATGAATCCGACCGGCGAGCGGACCGTGCTGGAGCACGCGATGGAGACGAACGACTGGCACGACGCGCTCACCGGGGACCATGCGCCGGCCAAGGACGGCATGCAGCGGGTGGAGCTGGATCCGTTCGGGTACCGGATTTTGGTGCGGAAGCTGTAGCGGGTCGGGGCGGCGGACGACGGGGCGGCGGTTGCGTGAGCGGAGTTACCCTTCCTGCGTGCGGATTCGAAAGCATGTACCGTACTGGGTACCGTTCTTGGCCGCGAAATCGCGAATTCGACCGAATGTACCGTACTGGGTACCGCTCTTGGCCGCGAAATCTAAAGAAAAAGCCGTCAATATTATTGGCGGCTTTTTCTTTGGAGTTGGAACGATTGTTTATCATTTGGTTTGGATCATATCAGATCTGAAAATTCCTAAGAATTTGCCAGTAGTTAATCCGTTATCCGTGTAATTGCACTTCGTAATCCGTAACGATTTTCCCGTCATGTTGAATCATTTGACCGTTGTGGTTTTCCGCGTCAAGCGCGAGTTTCGCGATGAACTCGCCTGCTTCTTCAGCTGATTTGATGTAGCCATCCAACGCGCCAGCGGTATGTCCGTTGAGATCCGTTGCCACACCGCCAGGCATGATGCCAAAAATCTGTTTGCTGCTGCCCGTATTTTTGAACTCAAGCGCGTAATTCATCGCCATCACATTTTGTGCGGCCTTACTGGTCTGATAAGCGAGCGGATGCCAGTAATTAGTCGGCTGAATCGGTATCGTGATGTTCACGATTTTTCCGTTTGCAGCGAGTTTAGGCAGGAAACTTCTAATCATCTCGTGCGTCCCGAGGAAATTGACTTCCAGTGTCTCGCGGAGGTCGTCGGTCGTGTAGTCAAACGCTGTTTTCTTCGTGTCAAGGTCGGGACGATCAGCCTTGTGACTGTCAGGAATTCCCGCATTATTGATAAGCAGATCAAGCTGATCGATTTCTTTTGCAGCGTTGTGAATCGTGTCAAAATTGTTCAAATCAATTTTGACAAAGCTTGCTGTAATACCTTGTGCTGACAGCTTTTTCACCGCTTCTTGGCCATGGCTTTCGCTGCGTGCGCCAACCAAAATTCCAACGCCTGATTTTCCGAGAGCTTCCGCGATAGCAAAGCCGATGCCTTTATTTGCACCTGTGATGAGTGCTTTCATACATTGATTTCCCCTTTATCAAGTTATAATTAATAAATTTTATAACTGCTTGATGGATACTATCATAGCTTTAGGAGTTATATTTGTCAACAATTATAACTTGTGATAAAATCAAAGCATGAATACCAAGGAAAAAATTTTAGAAAAAGCGCAGGAACTGCTGTTGGAAAAAGGCTACGGAAACGTGAGTTTGACGGATATCGCAGCAGCCGTAAATATCTCTCAACCCGCACTGTACAAGCATTTCAAGAATAAAGCAGATCTCTGGGAATTGCTCGCTTTTAACTGGCTTGATGCTATGCTGGCTGACCTGTTCCCGTACAAAGTTGACCCGAAAAAGTCGCGATCCGAGACGATTCACGACTGGTTTTGGACGCTCGCGAGCGCTAAACACGCCGCTTACAAGGCTGAACCTGTCATGTTCAAACTCTATGCAGAGTATTTAAGCACGAAGCCCGAGCTCGTTGAAAGACACATGAACGACCTGATTGACAGCCTCGGGGCCGTTTCCGGTATGACGGACCGCCAAGAAAAACGGTGTTTGATTGGCTTGTTTTCGCGTTTTCATCACCCCATGTTCGCCGACTTTTGGGATGAGCACACGCAAGACGATTTTGAGCGGACTTGGAAATTTGTTGAACCTTATTTTAATACAAAAACCATCTTATAATTTCGTAAGATGGTTTTTAATTTCCGCGAACACTTATTCTTTCATGTTAAGACAGCGTTCCCCATTACTTTATTTTCACTGATCACTTGCAGCGAAAATCACGAGCTCAGCCGCATGTACGGTATCGGATGCCGTTCTGCTGCGAAAAATCGCGCGTTCGGCCGCATGTACCGTACTGGGTACCGTTCTTGGCCGCGGCACGCCTCTTCCTCGCCCCGACCCCGTCTCAACAACGGGCGGAAAAGCCGCCCGCTCGCAAAAAAGCCGGGACGCATGATCGCGTCCCGGCTTTTTCGATGACTATGGCTTGCTGCTTCGGCGTTTACGCGTCCTGCGCACCGCCGCCGCTGCCCGCGGATGCCGCCTCGATGTCGCCGAGGGCCCAGAAGCCGCTCGGCACGTCGCTCCACGAGGACCGCGCCGCGTTCAGCGGTTGAATGCCGAGCGCGCGGTTGAGCACGACGACCGCTTCGGCACGCGTCAGCGTGCGGTCCGGCCGGAAGCTGCCGTCCTCGTAGCCTTGCAGGAAGCCCGCGCCTTGCGCCGTGCGGATCGCTTGCTCCGCCCAGCTGCCGGCCGTGTCCGTGAAGCCCGGGCCCGGCTTGGCCGCGCTGCCCGACAGACGGACGGCGATTGCCGCCATTTCCGCCCGGCTGACCGGCTGGTCCGGCTTGAAGCTGCCGTCGGCGTAGCCGCTCATCAGGCCGGCCGCCGTCGCTTTCGCGATGGCCGCGGCCGCCCAATGGCCCGGCTTCACGTCCTGGTACGCCTTGCCGGCCGTTCCGCCGGCACTCGGCGCGACGCGCGACAGAATCGTCGCCAGCTCGGCGCGCGTGAGCGTGTTGCCCGGTTTGAACAGATGCCCGTCGAAGCCTTGGATATACGGCTGCTTGGCGCCTGCCGCGCCTGTCAATTTCAGCGGCGCGAACGTGCTGAACTTCGTCGTCGCGAACCGGACGCCCGGTTTGCCGCCGAAGGACGCCGCCTCGCCCGGCTTGAACTCCTTCGTGCCGTCGCTGTGCTCGATGTAGACGCCGAGCGTGCCCGGCGCGCCGTTCGCGTCCGCGCCCTGCAGCGGCAGCACGAGCATCACCTCGCCTTGCGGCAGGTTGGTCGCGATGTCGACCGGACGGCCGGCAAGCTCCGCCGCGCCGCCGTTCGCCCCGACCGCGACGACCGCGGATGCTTTGGCGCGGCCTTCGATTCGCGCGCCCTGCTCCGCCGATTTGACCGGCGTCAAGTCAATATACAGATTGCCGCCCGCTTGCTTCAGCAGCGCGTTCGGAATATGCAGCTTGACGTTCGCCGCGTCGATATCGAGATCGAGGCCGCTTTCGGCCAGCTGCTTGACCGCGTCCGCCGCCAGCTTGACGCTGGCCAGCGCGGCGGCATCGGTCGCGTCCGGAACGGACAGCGTGACCGCGCTTTGACCGGCCGCCTTCTGGATCAGGGCGCGGGCGTTATCGCCCGTCAGCGCCAGCTCATCCTTCACGCTACCGTCCGGCTGCGTCGCGCGCACGACCTGCGGCGCGGACGGAACCGTGGCCACAATGCCGCCGCCCGAGCCAACCGGCGGAGAAACGGTGCCCGCGGAAACGTTGAATTTCAGCGCGTCCGCCAGCATCAGCTCGCCCGACTTCTTGACGACGCGGATCGTATGCGCGCCGTCCGCCAAAGCGTCGGAACGGAAGAGACTCGTCTGCGCGGTCCGGTCCGCCGAGTGGGCGCTTACCGTCGCCTTCAGCTCGCCGTCGATAGAGATCTCCATGTCGCCCTGCTTCGGGCTCGTCGGAGCCAGCAGCTCGACGCCGGTTCCTTGGAAGGCGTACTGGTAGGCGCTGCCGTCCTCGGTCGCGGCATGGATATCGTCCGCGTAATCGCCTTTCAGGCGGAACGTCAGCTTCGTCGTGCCCGCCGGCTGCGCGTCCAGGTACGCTTTCGCGATCGTGACCTTCCGGCCGTCGATCGTGTAATCCGATCCTTCCGCCAGCTCCGCGGCGCCGTTCCAGATGCCGCTCAGGCTGTCCGCGCTGAACATCAGGTTGACGCTGACGCCGTCCGCCGCGCCTTTCTCGTAATCGGCCGACGAAATGTCGATCAAGTCGGGCAGCTGGACCCGCAGCGCGTCGAGCAGCATGAATTTACCCGTCTTCTTGACGGCCTTCAGCGTGTGGAAGCCGTTGGTCAGCCCCGTCGCGGAGAAAACCGTGACTTGAGGCTTGTTATGCGCGTCCGCGCCGTAGGTGCTGACCGTGCCTTGGCTCACGCCGTCGATGAAGATCTCGACGTCGCCTTGGCCCTGATCCACTTCCGTGATGTAGTCGATGCCCGTGCCCTGGAACGTATACGTGAAGAAGGCGCCTTCGCCCTCGGTCCACTGCACGTCGTCCTTGTAATCGCCCAGGTTGCGGCCGCCGCTGCCGCTCCAGCCCCCGGTGTAGCGGATCGACGGGTCGTTGTTGTTGATCATCGCGTAGCGGCCCGGGGAAGCCGAGTTGCTGACGGAGACGACGAGCGTGCGCGGCGTGCTCTGCGCGAACTCGAACGTCAGGCTCGTATCGCCGACCGGCTGCGCGGCCAGGTACGCTTTCAGGATGCGCACGGTCGAGCCGTCGACCGCGTAATCCTCGCCCGCGGTCAGCGTATCCGCGCCGTTCTTGACGGCCGTCAGGCTGTTGCCGTCCGGAAGCGCGAGGGTCACGTCGATGTCGCGCTGCGCCGTCGGCCGTTTATCGAACTGCGCCGCCGTCGGGCTGATCGACGTGCCGCTCACCGCGATGGACAGGCTCTGCGCGTCGCCGCCGGCGAACGAGAACGTCAGCTGCGCCTGCTGGCCGGAAGGCTGCTGCGCGAGATACGCCGCTTTGATCGTCGCCGTATTGCCGCTTGCCGTATAATCGGTTCCCGCTTGCAGCGCCGTCCCGCCTTGCTTGATGCCGCTCAGGGAGCCGGCGCCGAACGGCAGCGGAACGGCGATGTCCGCGGGAACGTCCTTGTTGAAGCTAGCCGACGACGGCGCGCCGAGCAGCGTGTCCGCCGTCGCCTTGAGCGCGTCGAACAGGAAGTAATGCTCGCCGCCGTCGTTGCGGACGACGCGCAGGGTATGCGGTCCTTGTGCCAACCCGGTCAACGTGTACACCGGCGCCTGGCCCGCTTGGACGGCGTCCTGGGTATCGACGGTGTCTTTCAGCTCGCCGTCGACGTAAACGTCCAGCTTGCCGCTGCTGGAGCTTTTCTCGGCCCAGACTTCGATGCCCGTGCCGTTGAATTCGTACGACATCTCCGGCTGCGTGCCGCCATTCGGCTCGCCGTAATGAACGTCGCCCTGGTAGTCGTTGAACGGCCGGTTATTGCTGTAGCCCCACTGGTTCTTGTACTGAATGGCCGGATCGTTATCGTTGATCATGACCGTATGGGAAGCCGCGGCTTCCGTCGCCGCAGGCGCGCCGCCGTCCGGGCTGCCGTTCGCGCCGTCGCCCGTTCCGGCCGGTCCGTCAGCCGCGGTCACGACGGGATCCGTCACGATGACGGACAAGTCCTGCGCGTCCCGCACCAGCTCGTTTCCGCCGTTGCGCGTCCACGCGCCTTCGTATTTCATGCCGGTATCGTCGTCATTCACGATCGAGGAACCGCTTTGCGCCGTCACTTTGAACAGCCGGGAAGCGTGCGGCTCGAGGTAGACCGGCTGGATGCCCGCGTCGGAGCTGCCCAGCTCCTGATGGCTCCACAGATCGCGGATCGACGCCGAACCGTTCAAGCCGATGTCGCTCCAGTTCACGCCGACCTTGGCGCCTTTGCTGCCGAGGTTGAACAGCGCGACCGTGTACGTGCCGTCGCCGTTGTTGGCGTACCATGCCTGCTGGTCCGAAGCCGTGGACACCGGATGAATCGGATGGCCGGCCTGGTTGACGGCGATGACCTCGTCGTTGGTCAGGAGCGAAAGGCCGTAATCGTCCAGGTTCGCGATGTCGTCGCCTATGTACAGCTGCGCCGACGAGGCGGCCCACAGCGTCATGGCCGTTTGCCGTTCGTCCTTCGTCAGGCCGGACGTGGCGCCGTTGCCGATATCGAGCGAGTCGAAATCGTTCCAGCCGCCCGGGCCCGCGTCGCGCCACCACAGCTCCGCGTCGGGGAAGAGGCGGGCGACGTTGCTCCACTGCGTCATGCCGACGGCCGGATTATAGGATTCCACGTCCCAATCGACGCGCCAGCCGTTCGCGTATTTCTTCCAGAAATCCACGTAGTTATGGTCGAGCGCCCACGAAATCTCGAACCAAATGCGGTGCCTGCTCAGTGCCTCGGACCACGCTTTGACATCGTCGCGCGCATCGATCGACGTGTCGTTATGGCCGGAGCCCGGCGTCACGCTGTCGAACTTGACGAAATCCACGCCCCACGACGCGATTTCGTCCGCGACGGAATCGACGTACTTCTGCGCGCACGGATTGCTGAAATCGATCTTGTAGCCGAGGTTCCAGTAATCCGCGGTCGTGTACGGTTTGACGGCGATATCGCCGATCGTGCAGCCGGGCGCGTTATAAATGGGCAAATTCTCTTCCACGGCCGTCGGCGATATGCCCGGAATCATGTAGATCCCGATCTTCTGCCCGTTATTGTGCACGTAGTTGGCGAGGTTCTCAAAGCCGCCGGGATAAAGCGTCGTGCTCGGCACGGGACGTCCGTATTCGTCCATGCTGCCGTTCCAGCCGGCGTCGATATTGATATAGTTGTAGCCGTGCGACTGCAGCTTCTCGTGCATCGCGTCGGACATTTGCTTGATTTTCGCTTCGGACGTCCAATTGCCGGACGGTCCGTCGTAGACCTGCAAGCTGTAGCTGCTCCAGCCCATGTACGGCTTTTGCGCGAGGCCGTTGTCGGCGGCTTCCGCCACGTTCGCCCGCGGCCCGGTCCACCCGAACTGCGCGACGATGACGGCCGCCAGCAGAAAACCGATCCACGGTTTTCGCAGACGCATTGCATAAAGATTCAATGTACGCATCCCCTTATGAATAAGATCGTGCAAACGCTGGTACGACTGGATGCAGGGTCTCCGCAGGGACGGTAACGGCCGTCCGCGGCTCCGCGTCGGTCAATGCCTCCTTTCCGTATGCGGTTGCCCGCCGCCGCGGCCGAACGCGCGGCTCCGCCCGGTTGAGAGCGCTTTAATTTCGGCGTTCGTCTCTTCCCACCGGAGGCGGCGCGCGTCGGGCGGCGATGCGACCCACAAGGATGACAGCGCTTACGTAAAGCCGATTGTAGACGAACATCGCTGCCAAAAGTAGGTACATTTCGGTCGTTTACCGTACGATTTCCCCCGAATGCGGCAGGTACACTTCGCGTTCGGGCGTCCAATTCTCCCGATTTGCCGCGAACGCCCCCTGGCTCCCCGCAGCCGCCGGCCGAACCAAGCCAAAAGCCCGGAAAGTCCGAAATAACCGCTGTGGTGGCCGCTTAAGTACGGTACGGGGCTAACGAGACCAACCGGACGAGCGGCATGTTGGGCGCGACAACCCGTTACCGCCTAGTTTCCGATTACGACCGTATCGCCATCGAGGACGACATGCCGCTGGTGGGTTATAGGCGCAAGAGCGACGCTCATTCGTCGGCCGTGTGGCCGGGGCTGGAACGGACAGGCGCGGGGACGGCGGACAAGACCGGGCATGGCTGAGGGCATGGTGCCGATGGTTAATTATGCAGCGCGGCGAGCCGGCAATGCGGCGTAGCCCCTCGGCGGGCGGCAGGCCCGCGGTGTCGCTGCCGGCAAAGTAGCGGATCTCCTGGCCGCGTAGACGTCCCGTCCCGCATCTCCGGAAACTGACCCAAAGTCCAAAATACTGATACACCGCCTCCCGCTGTATCGGTAGCCGGGCCCGCCGCGAATGCTTGGACAGGGCCAGTCCGCGGGATGCCGGGCATTGTCGAAACCTTTTTCGCTTCTGAAGCAGGCCGAAGGGATTATAATACAGGGCCTTGCTCATATACTCTAACTGGGTGCAGGACTAACGCCGCAACGCAGCGTCACGGCGCGAACGCGCGAGGGAACGGCCGCCCGCCGCCGCCTTGCGCCGATACGGACGCCTCCTTGAAACCGCGGAACAGGAGGCGCCCCGGCTCTCGTCTGCGCGCCTTCCCCCACCGACGTTCCCGGACATGCGTCAGCCGCGAACGCGCGGGTATATACCCGCCGTTTTACCGCTTGAAGCGCCGATTTTTCCCCGTGCGCAGGAAAAGTTTTTGGGCGTTTCATCCTATTTTGCCGCGTGTATAAAACTAGTACAACGGACTTCGGGGAGGAAACGAAATGAATTCGAATGGTTGTGTCGCTATGCTGCTGGCAGGAGGAGAGGGGCGGCGCTTGGCTCCGTTGACGGAGTCCATGGCGAAACCGGCCGTGCCTTTCGGCGGCAGCTGCCGCATCATCGACTACACGCTGAGCAACTGCATCAACTCGGGCATCGGCACGATCGGGGTATTGACGCAGTATATGGCGGATTCGCTTCATGCGCATATCGGGGACGGGACCTCCTGGCATGCGAACGGCCGCGCGGCGGACATCGAGCTGCTGCCTTCCGATCGCGCCGGCGAGCACGGATATGCGGGAACGGCCGACGCGATTTACCAAAATCTCGACTTCCTCGACCGGAAAGCGCCGGAGCATGTGCTGATCCTGTCGGGCGACCATATTTACCGCATGGATTACCGGCGCATGCTTCAAGACCATATCGAGAGCGGCGCGGCGGCCACGATCGCGGTCAAGCGCGTGCCGTGGCGTGACGCGAGCCGGTTCGGCATCATGATCGCGGACGAGCAACGCCGCATCGCGGAGTTCGCCGAGAAGCCCGCGAAGCCGAAGAGCAATCTGGCCTCCATGGGCATTTACATTTTCAAATGGGAGGCGCTGCGGGAAGCGCTGCTGGCGGACCGGGCCGACCCGGCTTCGAGCCGCGACTTCGGCAAGGACATCATTCCGCGGCTGCTGAAGAACGGCACGCCTCTGCTGGCGCATCCGTTCGAAGGCTACTGGCGCGACGTCGGCACGGTCGAAAGCCTGTGGGAGGCGCACATGGACCTCATCGACGGCGAGCTCGACCGCGCCGCCGGCGCGAAGCCGTGGCCGATCCTGTCCAGCGTGCGGAGCCGGCCCGAGCGGTCCTACTTGTGCCCGAACGCGGACGTGCAAAGCTCGTACGTGCATCCCGGCAGCGCGATCAAGGGGGATCTGGACCGCTGCGTCGTGTTCGGCGATGTCGTCGTCGAGGAAGACGCGGACATCCGCGAAAGCGTCCTGATGCCCGGCGCCCGCATCGGCCAAGGCGCGCGTCTATCCCGCGTCATCGTCGGCGAAGGCGCCGTTATCGAAGAAGGCGCGGTCATCGGCAGCCTGAACGGCGACGTCACGGTCATCGCGCCGGGCGAGTGCGTCGCGGCGCATCCGCGCTTCGTCGTGACGCCGGCGCGTCTGCCGCAGTCGCTGTACGACCGCGATACGGCCGCTTCGGCCGGCATCGTGTACGACAAAGCCTGATCGGCCGACGCCGAGCGGAATCAACCTTATTTCGAGTTTCGAGCGAAACCTCCCTATGCGAACCGAAACGAATCCCTAACGAAACGCCCGAACGCGGGAAGCGCGGCTTCCTTCTGTTCGGGCGTTTTTTTTGCCGGCAGTTTAGCCGGCTGCGAAACCTGACCGGATGCAGGCCGACTCCGCGAGCGATACGGGCGATACGTCTCCGGTTGCGCAGAGAGGCCGGCGCGCGAAGATGCGCTTCGCCGCGCGGCTCGGCGACCCGGGGGCGGCCCGCCTGCCGATCGGACAGGCCCGCGGTGCGCCGCCTATCTCCAGCAGCAACAATGGAATCCGCATCCGCGCCCGCAAACGCCCCAAAAGGCCCGCATCCATACGCGGGCCTTTCCTCCTGCTATTTCACGCGCACGGAGCGCCGTTCCTCGGCCGCCTTCAAGGCGGCTTGGATCAGCTTCAGCGAGACAAGCCCGTCCCGCGCGCTGACCGGCGGCTTCTTCCCTTTCCGGATCGCCTCGATGAACGCGTCGATGACGCCGCTCTCCGTCTGGTTGTCGTTCGTCTGCATGCCGTCGATTTCGTATTCCTTGGAGGTGCCGTCGCTCCGCTTCAGCTGGACGGGATACGTTTCGTTGGCGAAAATCTTCAATATCCCCTTCTCGCCGTACAGCACCGTGCTGTTGTCTTCCTCGCCGTAATACGTCCAACTCAGAGCCACGGTGCCGAGCACGCCCCCTTCCGTCTGCACGATGCACACCATGTTGTCGTTCACCGCGATCGGCTCGCCTTCCGTATCGGTCTTATGCAGCGCCCCGCTGAACGCCGCGATGTCCGCGATTTCGTCGTCCAGCAAGTAGCGGACCAGATCCAGCTTATGAATGCCGAGGTCGCCCGCGGCGCCGAGCCCGGACCGCTCCTTGCTGAAAAACCACGTGTCCATGCTCTTCACGAACGCCCAATGCTCCGGCCCGCTGTGGCCGAAGGTCGTCTGGAACGTCAGCACCCGTCCGATCTCGCCCGAATCGATCAGCCGCTTCGCGATCCTGTGCGCCTTGGAGAATCGCTGGTTATGGCCGATCATCAGAATGCCGTCCGAATCCTCTTCCGCCTTCATCATCGCCCGCGCGGCGGCGACCGAGATCGCGATCGGCTTCTCGCACAGCACGTGCTTGCCGGCGCGCAGCGCCTTGACCGTCACTTCCTCGTGCGTCTCGTTCGACGTGCATACGCTGACCGCGTCGATCGTCTCGTCCGCCATGACGTCGTCGATGCTCGGCGCGACCCGGCCGCCGAACCGATCGGCCAGCCGCTGCGCCCGTTCCGGGTTATGGTCGAAGAAGGCGGCGATCTCCGCATGCCCGTTCGCCGCGTACTCCGGCGCGTGCCGGAGCTCCGCGATCGAGCCGCAGCCGATGATCGCTACTCGGATTGTCATGCGTCATCACCTCATCGATTGAAGTCGGCCCGCGCCTGCGGCGCAAGGCCTCTGCTTCTTTATTAACCCATTCCGTACGGGAAGGAAGCAACCGGGGGAGGGCGCCGGCCAACCTAAAAAGGCGCCGCTTCCGCCCGATGGGGCGAAAACGACGCCTGTCCGCAAAGCTTGCCCGGCCGCGGCTGCCTGCCGGCGCGGCTGCGATCACACCAGCTTGAACCGCTCCAGCTGCTCCCGCAGCCCTTCCCGCTTCAAGATCTCCACCTGCTTCTCGCCGATCAGGTCGAAGTGCGGGAACGGGTCGCGGCGGTGAATGTAGGCCGGATCCAATCCGTTGCGCCGGCACCAGGCGGCCAGCTTCTCGAGGTCGCCGCAGCCGACCTTCGTGACGGTCTTGATACCTTTGAAACGCGGCTCGAGCCAGTAGTGGGTCAAATAGGCGATCTCGCCGCGCGACACCGCCGCCTTCCAGCGCGCCAGCTCCTCGCGCGTGACTCCGAATGCCATGGGGCGCCTCCTTCTCCTGCCGTCCTGCGCAGGATGCCGCGATGCCTTCTATTGTGCCCGAAACGGCGGCCGGGAGCAACTCCGGGGAAGCGCGGCCGGTGTCGGCCGGTCAGTCCAGCCGTCAGCTTCCGACGTCCGGCAGCTGCCGTCAGCCGCGCAGAGCCGCGCCGCGCATCGGCGCGAAGAACGTCCGCTCCACCTCGGCCGGGGGCAGCGGGCGGCTGTAATAGTACCCCTGGATTTTCTCGCAGTCGTTGTCCGTCAAGATATCCAGCTGCTCCTTCGTCTCGATGCCCTCCGCGATGACGTCCATGTTCAAATGCTGGGCCATCGAGATGATCGTTGCCACGATCGCCTTATCGTTCCGGTTCACCGTAATGTCGCGGATGAAGGAGCGGTCGATCTTCAGCTTGTGAATCGGCAGCAGCTTCAGATAGCTCAGAGAGCTGTAGCCCGTGCCGAAGTCGTCGAGGCTGATCCGGATGCCGTAATCGGTCAGCTCGTTCAGGATGCCGATCGAGACCGAGGCGTCCATCATCATGCTTTCCGTGATCTCGAGCTCCAGGTACTGCGGCGCCAGACCGGTTTCCTCCAAAATGTTCTTGATGTATTGCGTCAAATTCGGCTGGTGGAACTGCTGCGACGACAGATTCACCGACACCGTGATAAGCGGGCCTCCCGCGTCGTGCCAGGTTTTCATCTGGCGGCACGCCTCCCGCAGCACCCAGGTGCCGAGCTCGTAGATCATGCCCGTCTCTTCCGCGATCGGAATGAACACGCCCGGCGACACGACGCCTCTGGACGGATGGCGCCAGCGGACGAGCGCCTCGACGCCGATCATCCCGCCGTCGCCCGTCCGGATTTGCGGCTGGTAATCCAGGTACAGCTGATCCCCCCCGATCGCCTGCCGCAGCTCGACCTCCAGCTCGATTTTGTGCTGCAGCTGCGCGTTCAGCTCCCCGGTATAGAATTGGTAGCCGTTCTTCCCGTTCTTCTTGACCTCGTACATCGCCGTATCGGCGTTCTTGAGCAGCTGTACCGCGTCCTCCCCGTCCTGCGGGTAGAAGGCGATGCCGATGCTGGCCGTCACGTAGAAGTCGTTCTCCTTCAGGCGAAACGGCACCCCGACGGCCGCGATGATGCGCTTCGCGAACCGTTCCGCCTCGTCCTTCCCGTACCGGCCGTCGCAGAGCAGCGTGAATTCGTCGCCGCCCATCCGGGCCAGCGTCACCCGCTCGTCTTCGAGGCAGGCCACGATCCGCTTGCCCACTTCCTGCAAAAATTGATCCCCGTACGTGTGGCCGAGCGAATCGTTGATCAGCTTGAAGCGATCCATGTCCATGACCATGACGGAGAACCGATCGGGCCGGCCCTCGATCAGCTCCGCGAGCGACCGGTTCAGCATCCGGCGGTTCGGGAGACCCGTCAGCTCGTCGTGGAAGGCCAGGTACTGGATTCTCTCCTTCGCCGCCTTCTCCTCCGTCACGTCCTTGGCGATCATATAGCTGCCGACGATGCCCTCGTCCTGCACGACCGGCACGTGGACGACGCTCAGCTCGATGCGTCTCCCGTCGCGATGGACGAACGCCGTCTGATAGCTCTGCGCCTCGCCCCCAAGCGACCTCCGGAAATGCTCGCGCGTCCGCTCCCGCTCCTCCTCGGCGATATGCGGAAGCAGGTCGTCGATGCCGCGGCTGCGCAGCCACTCGCCGGACAACCCCGTCACCTCGGTCGCTGCCGCGTTGAAGCCCGTGATGCGGCGCGAGGTGTCGATCGAGATGATCGCGTCCTGGTTATTGTCGAACAGCGACTTGTACCAATTCTCGCTTTGCTGAAGCTCGGAATCCTGGCGGGACAGCCGGTTGGAAATGTAGATGCCGAACAGGGACAGGCCCAGCGTGAACAGCGTGCCGCCCGCGATGACGTAGGGCAGGAACGTATGGTTCAGCACGATCCCGCGGACGGCGTGCGGCGCGGCGTCCGTCTCGAACCGCGCGGCGCGCATGCCCGTGTAATGCATCCCGGCGACGGCCGCCCCCATGATCAGGCTGGCGCCGAGCTTCTTCCAGACGCCGCCCCGCTCGTCGCCCCGCCGCAGGTAGAACGCCAGCCACAGCGCCGCGAGCGAAGCCGCGACGGCGATCAGAATCGAGCAGGCGAACAGCAGCGGATCGTAGGCAATGCCGATCTGCATGGCCGCCATGCCCGTATAATGCATGGCCGAAATCCCGGTCGCGAGCAGCAGCCCGCCCGCGAGCAGCCGCCGCGCCGAGGGGCGGCTGCGGCCGACCGCGAACAGCCCGGCGAAGGACGCGGCGATCGCCGCCGCCACGGACAGCACGACCTTGTCCAGGTCGTAGGCGACCGAGACGCTGAGCGAGAAGGCCAGCATGCCGACGAAATGCATCGACCAGATGCCGAGCCCCATCGCCGCCGCGCCGAACAGCAGCCAGCCCCAGCGGGAAGCGCCCTTCGCCGTGCCGATCCGCCCGACCAGGTCCAAGACGGTGTATGAGGCCACGACCGCCACCACATAAGAAAACCACACCAGCATCATATCGTAAGTCCCGTGCGCGTGATGCAAACCCGTCCCTCATTTCTAATCTGATTCATTCATGTTAACGGAATCGGAGGAGCGGCGGAAGTCCCAATTTACGATTTTTGGACCGAATTTTTGCCATTTATAAGAAAACTCGCGACAGGAACCGGCAACTTTGCCGCTGCGCTGCTCGACCCGGATTTCGCCCGGCTTCGGCGGTTCGCGGACGGGCCGATGCGGCAAATCGAACGGTGGCCGGCATTTTATTCAGACCCGGCTTCGCAGGCCGTCGCGAACCTGAACGCGGACGGCAGATGGAATGAACCGGCGGAGCGGAGCGTCTTCCTCGAATTGCCCGCCGCAACGCAGGCAGGCCCCGACGGACGCCAACGCCAACATCCAGGACTATCGGCGGCTTCGCGCGTCGGAAACCGCAGCGCGGCTGAACGGCGTTTACTTCCGGTTTATGGATTGGAAACGGCCTCCGGCGGATGCGCTGCGCCAGACGGCGCCTTTGACCGAGCACGACAGCGCTCAGCCGACGCGCCTTTACCGCATCGTCTCGCAAGTCCTGCCGCTCTATGGCGGATATCCGGCCGATCCGAGCTTGGTTCTCGCCAAGATCGACAGCTTGTACGAAGCGCGGAAGAAGGATAACCCCTGATCGTAGTCCCTGACCGCCTCAAATGCGCAAAGAGCCCGCCGAATATCGGCGGGCTCTTGCTTCAACAAACGGAAAATGCCGCAAGCTTAACCTTCACGCGCTCGCAAGCGCGGCTGCTTCCGGCAACGAAGCAAGCGTCAGAACCCGCGAAGCCGGATTCGCTTCTTCGCTTCTTCGATTATCCCTGCAGCCCGGTCCGATTCTCCCGCAGCCACGCTTCGGCCGCGTCCACGCCGGCCTTCAGCCCGAACAGCCGGCAGTCCGCGCTGCCGACCGCCCCGCGCGCCGGCATGCCGCGCGCGTCCAACTCCGCGCCGACGAGCGTAAAGTCCGCGGAATCGTAGGCGAAGTCGTCGAACCATTTCCATGTCCTCGCGCCCGCTTCGGTCATCGCCGTCCCCATCCGCTTCGCCGGCATGCGGTCCAGCCGCGTTTCGGCCAAATGAAAGGCGGTGCAGGCATGGTAGCCGGCGCCGAGCAGCAGCACCTTCGCTTCCGGCAGCCGGTAGAGCTTGCCAAGCGGGGAATCCGCGCCGAACTGCGGCGTCAGCGGATGATCCGCGACGATCGCCGCGGCCTGCTTGCCGTTCGCGGAGAACGACACCTGCGGATGCGCCGACCGGACCGTTCCCGGGAACGTCCGGAACAGCTCCGCGATCCGGCCCATGCCCCGGGTCGGCGTCGTCAGCGGATCGAAAGCCGGCATCTCGCGGTAAATCGTCTCGAGCCACGCCCGCGGCACGGGCGGGTTGCTCCACTCGGCCGGGTCGCTCCAGTCGCCGGTTTGCGCCGGCATGGCGATCGTGCCTTCGGGGCCGACCGCCTGCAGCAGCGCCTGCACGACGGCCTGCGGCCCGCCGCACACCCAGCCGATGCCGGACAGCGACGCATGCACGAGCAGGACGTCGCCGTCCCGCACGCCGAGCGCCGCAAGGTCGCGCGCGATGCGGGCGACGGTGACGGGCTCGCGGGTCGCCGCGACCGTTTCGAATTCTCCCATGACGGTCCTCCTCTCCTTCGCCGCGTAGTTACTCGTTCAGATGGTAGCAGGTAGGTAAAGTAGATCGAAAATAATAAATGGAAAACAGAGGAAGGCCGACTGACGAAAGCGTTCGCTCCATACCTGCCAGCCAAGCCTCCCTGCTTGTTCTTACCCATCTTAGCGGCTGACCGCGCGCATTACAACTCCGCTTCCGCCAACTCTGCCCGAAACGAATTCAAAATCGCGCGCAGCCCCTCCGGGTCGCTCAGCATCGGCAGATGGCCGGCTTCCAGCGCGGCGACGCGGCCCGGCGACAGATTGGCGATCATGCGATCCTGCAGCCGCGGATCGAATTCCTTGTCCCGCGTCAGCTTGATATAGACCGACGGGACCGGCGGCACCGCCGCGCGGCACGGCTCCGTGTAAAGGCGCCGCGCCTCCGGCACGAACCCGCTCGCGACGGCTTCCGTCTGCGCTTCGCCCAAGCCGTCGCACAGCCCGGCGCGGATCGCCGCCGCCGGCGGCTTCGTGCCGAAGAGCCGCATCAAGGCGGACGCGACCGCCCGCTTCGGCATGGGCAGCGCCGACAGCCACGAACCGCCTTCCCGCGGAATCGCCGCCCCGACCGCCGCGAGGCCGGCCAGCCTTCCGCGCTCGGCCAGCGCCGCCGCCGCCGGCAGCGCCGCGACGCCGCCGATCGAATGCGCGACGACGACCATCCGCCGGACGCGCCACGCTTCCGCCTGCTTGCGCACATGCGCCGCATAGTCGGCCAGTCCGAGCCGCAGCCGCTCCGCGGCGGGACCGTCGCGCAGCGGATAGTCCGCCGCAAGCGCCGGCGCCTCCAGCCCGTCCGTCACCTCCGTCCAAATGCTCCCGCGCAAGCCCGCGCCGCTCACGAACAAAAAGCCGATGTCTTCGTTTCGGCGCATCTCCTGACTCGTCATGCCGAACCCTCCTCCGCGGATTTCCCTGCTCTGCCTCCATTGTAGCCGCGGGAAGTGACAACCCTTGTCAGTCAACGGCGCGAGGCGGCGGTTCGGAAGAACGTACCGGCGGCCAAACAAGCCGCAAGCCGGAAGGACGCGTCCAGGCGGACGCGCCATCCGGCTTGCTTCGGCTTTCGCCCGCGGCGGAGGGGCTTACGTGCCGAGCAGCAGCACGTAATCGATTTTCAAGCTGTCCCAATTGTCCAGCTCGTCGGTCTTGTCGATTTGCAGCTTCACGGTCGCGCCTGCGGGAATGCGCACGTCGCGCAGCACGACGGACCCGTAGAGGGCGATCGACCATGCACCGCACACGCCGATCCTGCTTGCCCTTGCTCCACATTGCACTTCACTTACCTTACCTTCACTTACCTGCATCTGCCCCTGCCCGGCATTTGCTCTTCACTTACCTGTAATTGCCCTGCCCTTGCCCCGCCTCGGCCCTCAACCGCTACCAAGCCGCCACGCAGCCGTCCGTCCGCGGCTCCGTGCCGCCGATCAGCGCGCCGCTCGGGTCGCGCCAGATGACCTGGCCGCAGCCGAACGCCTTGCGGTCGAGCACGAGCTGGATCCGGTGGCCGCGCCGCTCCAGCTGCCGGGCCAGATGCTCGGGGAAGCCGGTCTCGATGGCGACCTTGCGGTCTTCGAGCCATTGCCAGCGCGGGGCGTCCAGCGCCGCCTGCGGGTGTAAGCCGAAGTCGATCAGGTTCGAGACGACCTGCAGATGGCCCTGCGGCTGCATGAAGCCGCCCATGACGCCGAACGGGCCGACCGGCGCGCCGTCCTTCGTGAGAAAACCCGGAATGATCGTATGAAACGGCCGTTTGCCGGGCGCCGCGACGTTCGCGTGGCCGGGATCCAGGGAGAACGACGTTCCCCGGTTTTGCAGCGCGATGCCCGTCCCCGGCACGACCAGCCCCGAGCCGAAGCCCCGGTAGTTGCTCTGGATGAACGACACCATGTTCCCTTCGCCGTCGGCCGCCGCCAAGTAGACGGTCCCGCCGCTCGGCAGCCGGCCCGGCGCGGGCATCAGCGCTTGTTCGCCGATCAGCTGCCGCCGTTGCGCCGCGTAAGCCGGGGAGAGCAGCTCCTCCACGCTCGCCTTCATCATCGCCGGATCCGTAATATGCCGCAGCCCGTCGACGAAGGCCAGCTTCAACGCTTCGATCTGGGCGTGAACCGTCTCGAGCGTATCCCTGTGCGCCAGCGGAATGCCGTCCAGGACGTTCAGCGCCATCAGCGCGACGAGCCCCTGGCCGTTCGGCGGCATCTCCCATACGTCGTAGCCGCGGTACCGGACGGAGATCGGATCCGTCCATTCCGGGCGATGCGCCGCCAAATCCGCCGAGCGGAGCAGGCCGCCGGTCTCGCGGGCGAACCGGTCGATCGCTTCCGCCAGCTCGCCGCGGTAGAACGCCTCGCCCTTCGACGCGGCGATCGCCTCCAGCGTCCGCGCGTGGCCCGGCGAACGCCAGGTTTCGCCCGGCCGCGGCGCCCGTCCCTCCGGCGCGAACACGCGGAACCATTCCGCGAACAGCGGATCGCCGGCCTTCGCTTCCCAGGCCCGGAATGCCCGGGCCCACGTCGCGCCGAGCTCCGGCGTGACCGCGTAGCCTTCGCGGGCATACTCCGCGGCCGGCTCGAGCAGCGACGCGAACGGCAGCCGGCCGAACCGCTCCGACAGCGCCGCCCAGGCGGACGGCGCGCCCGGCACGGTCACCGGGAGCCAGCCGTCGGCCGGCATGCTGTCGCGGGCGCCGCGCTCCCGCGCCGCGTCCGGCGTCAGCGCCATCGGCGAGCGGCCGCTCGCGTTCAAGCCGTGCAGGCGTCCCTCCTGCCAGACGATGGCGAAAGCGTCCCCGCCGATGCCGTTGGCCGTCGGCTCGACGACGGTCAGGCAGGCCGCCGCGGCGATCGCCGCGTCGACGGCGTTACCGCCCTGCTGCAGCATGCGCAGCCCCGCCTGCGCGGCCAGCGGCTGCGAAGCCGCGACCATTCCTTTTCGCGCCACGACCGCCGTTCGCCGCGACGGATACGGATCATGCATCAAATCGAACGTCATCTGTTCCATTCCCCTTTCGGTTCTTGATTCCGGACCGGATTCGATAGTTTCTTCTCCGGAGGGACGCCCGATTCCTGTCCCGGAAGCGCCCGCCGGCCGAAAACGGGCACATCCGCCTAGTTCCCGCGGCTTCCTAGCATGCGGGCGATATCCGCCGTCGCGCAAAACGGGTATCGCGGGTGTTGAAGAGTCCATCCCCGCTATGGTAAAGTATGTAAAATTCAATCCTGACAGGAGGGACGCTCATGTCTCAAGCGCGCGGCCCGCTCGCCGACTATCCGATGGCCGTCATTCCGGGCGGCGACGTCCATCTGCGCGACGACCGCGTCAACCGCCGCTGGACCGTGGCCTTGCGGCCGTTTGCGCTCGGCCGGCATCCCGTCACCGCGGAGCTGTACGCCGCGGTCGCGAATCTGCCGGAGCCGGCGGCCGGCGAGCGGCGCAAGCCGGCCGTGAACGCGTCGTGGCTCGACGCCGTCTCCTTTTGCAATGCGCTCTCGGAACGAACCGGCTACGCGCCCGCGTACGCGATCGGGGAAGACGGCGAGACGGTGTTCTGCGATTGGGACGCCGACGGTTACCGGCTGCCGACCGAAGCGGAATGGCAGCACGCGTGCAAGGCGGGCACGACGGGCTACCGCTACGGCGCGCTGGACGACATCGCCTGGCATGCGGGCAATGCGGGCGGCGCGATCCGCGACGTCGGCGGGAAGGCGCCGAACGCCTGGGGGTTGTACGATATGCTGGGAAACGCGTGGGAGTGGTGCTGGGACGTCTACGACCCGAAGATTTACGGGAGCTATCGGATTTTTCGCGGCGGCAGCTGGGCCGAGGAAGCCCGAGGCTGCGGGGCGACCTGCCGCCGGCGCAGCCACCCGGCGTTCCGCATCGACGACCTGGGCTTCCGCCTGGCCCGGTCCGTGCCCGTTCTATAAAGGGAAGAGCCGGTTCAGCGCGCGCTGAACCGGCTCTATTTCGTTGCTGCAGGAACGGGATTCGCTTAGCCCATCATCAGGCCGATCGCGGCGTTCTCCTTGGGCGTGCCGAGCCAGTAGCCGTACGAAATCGCCGTTTGGACGAAGTTCCCCACCGCTGCCGGCTCGGGCGGACCCGGCGGCACGGAAGCGGCCGGACGCCCGATTTCTTTGAAGAATTGCCCCATCTTCATCGTCGAGGCGATCAGCAGCGTCACCGGCTCGCTCGAGACGTTCCGCCACGCGTGCTTCCGGTTCGGCGCGATATCCAGCGTATCGCCGGCACGGTAGACGGACCACGCGCCGTCCAGCCAAGCTTCGATTTCCCCGGAAATCACGACGAACGTTTCGCGGTCCTCATGGCTATGCACGGGCACGAATACGCCGGGAAAGAGTTCCCCTTTCATCAGGCAGTAATCTTGATTATCGGAAAGCGCGGTCAGATGCTGCAGGCGCGGGCCGAGTACATCCAATACTTCGGACATCGAACATTCTCCTTTTCGTCGCGGATATTTTTGGCAAGATTGCCAACCCTTCCAGCTTCTCCGTTCGGATGCGGCTGTGTTAGGATGGATGCACTTGATGATAACGCGATCTGGACGGTTACGGAACTTCCGCTCTGTTGGGAGGGTATAACCGTTCATTATAGGAGGACTGCGGATGCAGGTGGAATGGTTTCGAAGCTTTACCGAGGCGGCGAAATGGAAGAGCTTGTCCAAGGCGGCGGACAGGCTTAGCCTGACCCAGCCGGCGATCAGCAAGCAAATCCGGCAGCTCGAAGCGACCTACGGCATCGAGCTGTTCCGGCGCAGCGCGGCGGGGGTCGATTTGACGGAGGCCGGCCGGCATTTCTTGGAGCGGATCATGCCCGTCGTGGCCTCGCTGGACACCATCGAAGCGGGCATGCGCCGGTTCAAGGCCGAGCCGGGGTATACGCTGGGCTGTCTGCCGAGCGTCGTGACGCGGCTTCATCCCGGACGGCTGCGCGATTACCGCGACGCCGGCCATCCCGTCACGATCAAGGTGCGGCAAACGTCGGCCGCGCTGCGGGACGAGCTTCAGGAGGGCGCGTTCGACGCCGCCCTGCTGGATGCGGCTTTCGCGGGCGACCGGATGTGGAGCAAGACGCTGTTTACCGAAGGCTATGTCGCGGTGCTGCCGGAAGACCATCCGTTCCGGGGACGGACGTCGCTGCGGCTGGAGGAGCTGAGGAAAGAGCGATTCGTCTTCGCGAGCCCGCAATGCGAGATCCATGACCGGGTCAAAACGCTGGCGGAAAGCTACGGGTACAGCCCCGACGTGGAGCTGGAGGTCGACGGGAATAAAGAATTTCTGTTCAACGTCGCCGTCGGCGCCGGCATCACGGTGCTGCCCGAAATGCTCGCGGCGGAGGCGAAGCAGATGAACCTGCAGGCCGTGCCTCTGGCGGAACCCGGCCTGCGCCGCACCGTCGCGCTCGCCGCGCGAACGGCGGACGTCGGCGCGAAGCTGTTCCGGCTGCTGGACGCCGAACCCGTGCCGTCCGCGTGAGCCGGATAGGGAACCGAAACGATAAGAAGCCTCCTTCTCATGAAGGGGGCTTCTTGCGTTAGGGTTAGGATGCCGCGCTTGTCGGCATCGTTATGCTTCATCTAGGAATCCATCGTTTTCACTTCCGCCGCGCTCGCCACATTATTTCTCCGCTCCAAAATAATGTTTCGGCAATAAATGAAGACGCTCGGCAGCTGGCCGAGGATGAAGACGGGGTCCTTGCGGTAGATCGCGTAGATCGACAGGACGACGCTGCCGAGAATGCTGTAGATCCAGAAGGACAGCGGCACGACGGTCCGCTTCGCCTTCTCGCTGGCCAGCCATTGGGTGATGAAGCGCATCGTGAACATGATCTGCCCGACGAAGCCGAAGACGATCCAAGCCACGCCGCCGGCCGACATGCCGCCTAACAAGGAATGCCACCACATGCTATTGTCCCCGAATCTGGTAGCGGATGACCCGTTTGCGCAGCCAGCCGATGACGATGGCGTCCATCAGCCCGACGAACGCCCGGTTGAGCACGCCGTACTTGGATACGCCGCGCTGCCGCTCCTGGTGGGACACCGCGATCTCGATGACCTGGAAGCCGTTGATCTTCGCCAGCGTCGGCAGGAACCGGTGCATCCCTTCGTACAAATAATAGCTCTCGGCCACCTCGCGCTTCATGAGCTTCATCGGGCAGCCCGTGTCGTAGATGGTATCGCCGGTCAGCCAGTTCCGGACCCCGTTGCCGATCCGCGACGAGACCTTCTTCACGAGCGAATCCTTCCGCCGGACGCGCTTGCCGTTCACGAAATCCATCTTCGGGATGTACGGCATCAGCTTGAAAATATCCCGCGGGTCCGTCTGCAAATCCGCGTCGATGAGCGCGATCAGCTCGCCGGAGGCGCCCTTCATCCCGGCATAGATCGCGGCCGTCTGCCCGCAATTCTTGACGAAATGGATGACCTTCACCGCCGGATCCCGCTCCGCGAGCTCGTTAAGGATGCTCGCGCTCCGATCCCTGCTGCCGTCGTTGACGAGCACGATCTCGTAGCTCTCTATTTTTTGCCGGACCGCGTTCGTAATCGCCTCGTGCAGCAGCAAAATATTTTCTTCTTCATTATAGATCGGCGCGACGATCGAGAGCTTGACCATAGTTATTCCCCCTATACCATGTGACGAACCTGCATAACCCGTCGTGAAAATCGGTCCGCGGCGCGTAGCCGAACAGCCGGCCCGCCTTGGACACGTCCGCGTACGTCTGCCTGACGTCGCCCGGCTGATTCGGCAGCCAGCGGATGACGGCCTTCTTGCCGAACGCCCGTTCCACGCCCCGGACCAGCTCAAGCAGCGAGACCGTCCGGTTCGTGCCCAAATTCACGATTTCGTAGACGGCGTCCCGCGCTTCGACGTACCGCAGGCTGCCCATGATCCCGTCGACGATGTCCCCGATGTACGTGTAGTCGCGTCTGGACGACCCGTCGCCGTAGACCGTCAGCGGTTCGCCGCGGTCGAGCATGGCCGCGAATTTATGAATGGCCAGATCCGGGCGCTGCCGCTCGCCGTACACGGTGAAGAACCGGAGCATAACCGTATCGATGCCATGCAAATAATAGTACGTATGGCCGAGCACCTCGCAGGCTTTCTTCGTTGCCGCGTACGGCGAGATGCTCCGGTCGACGGCGTCGTCCTCCGCGAACGGCGCCTTCTCGTTGTTGCCGTAGACCGAGGAGGACGAGGCGCACAGCCATTTGCGCACGCCGTGCCGTCGCATCGCCTCCAGCAGCTGGATAGTGCCGCGGACGTTCACGTCCTCGTACAGCAGCGGGTCCGCGATGGACGGCCGCACGCCGGCCATGGCCGCGAGGTGGATGACCGCGTCGATCCGCTCGCCCGCGAACGCGGCGTCCAACTCGTCCGCATGGCGAATATCCGCGACGGCGAGCTTGAAGCTGTCCCCGGCGACAGCCCGCTGCAGACGAAGCAGATCGGTTTCTTTGTGGATAAATTGAAAATCCGGTTCCATTCCGATACTATTCAGGATATTCTTAATCTTGGTTTTGTAATCGTACGCTTCGTTGAAATTGTCGACGCAGACGACGCGATGGCCCGCCTTCAACAGCCGCTCGCACAAATGGGAGCCGATGAAACCCGCTCCCCCGGTTACGCAATAGGTACTCATTGCGCCTCCTCCAGGGTGTACGCCGGTTCGATCGAACCGACCGGATAGTAACGGAACAGCCGCCGGATCCGCGGATCGTCCGCGAACTGGTTGCGCAGGTCGAAGAAATGGCCGCCGCGCATGCTTCTGGCGATCCGATCCCAACCAAGGTCGCGGAATTGCGGCCATTCCGTCATCAGGACGAGGGCGTCCGCGTGCTGCGCGCATTCCGCCGCGCTCTCGCAGTAGGCGACGGCGCCGTCCCATTCGGTCCACTGCCGCTTCGCCTGCCTCATGCCCTGCGGGCAATACGCCTTCACGGCCGCGCCCCGGCTTAACAAGCCGTTAATGATATCATAGCTGGGCGCGTACCGGATATCATCGGTCTCGGGTTTGAAAGACAAGCCCAGCACGGCGACGGTCTTGCCCTTGAGCGAGCCGCCGAACGCGAGCGCCTCGGCGATTTTGTCCGCCATCCGCCGCTTCTGCTTCTCGTTGGCCGCCGCGGCCGCGCTCACGACGAACACCTCTTCGCCGTTCCGGCGGCCGGCGTCGAGCAGCGCCTGCGTGTCCTTGGGGAAGCAGCTGCCGCCGTAACCGGGACCGGCCTGCAGGAAGTGCGGAGAGATCCGTTCGTCGAGCCCCATGCCCGCGGCGATGTCCCCGATGTTCGCGCCGACCTTCTCGGCCAGCAGCGCCAGCTCGTTCACGAACGAGATTTTGACGGCGAGGAACGAATTGGACGCGTACTTGACCATTTCGGCCGTCTCCCAGTTCGTGTATAGGAACGGCACGTCCTGCCGCAGATGGTCGGCGTAGACGGTCTGCAGCATCCGCTTCGCGTCCTCGCTCTCGGTGCCGACGACGACCCTTGACGGCGCGAGGGAGTCGGAGACCGCCTTGCCCTGGCGGAGAAACTCCGGATTCGACGCGACGTCGATGCGGTACGGGGCGTTCCGGGCCTTCAGCGCGCCGTCGAGATAACGCGCGATCGAACGCGCCGTGCCGACGGGCATCGTCGACTTGCAGACGACCGTCTTCGGGCCGTTCGCGTAACGGCCGATCGCTTGCACGACATCCTGAACGTGGTCAAGATTGGCGCTGCCGTCCTCCTTGGCCGGCGTGCCGACCGCGATGAAGAGCACGTCGCTCCCGCGGATGACGTCCTTGGCGCTCGCCGTGAACGACAGCGTGCCCGCGCGAAGGCCGGCGGCGAGCAATTCGTCGAGCCCCGGCTCGTAGATCGGCGATTGCCCCCGCGACAACCGGCCGATCTTGCCGGCATCGACGTCCATGCACGTCGCCCGGAAGCCGTGCCCGGCAAGCACGGCGCCGTGTACGAGCCCGACGTAGCCCGTGCCCATGACTCCAATCTTGACCATCGGATCCACCTCATATCCTGCCAAAATACGAAACTTAAAAATAATTAGTTTACCAACTTAACTTTTATAATAATGACCCGTGTCGTCTATTTCAAGTACAACATTTCCCTTCCGGCAGCCTCTCGCAGGCCGGCGAAGCCGCCTCCCGCGCGCTTCGTCTTGTCCCGCGGGACGCCGCCCGGCACGCACAAAACCGATTTCGATAGGAGCATGCACGCCATGAACGACAACCGACAAGACATCATCCAGCGGCTGAGGGACGCCTTCATCCTGTTCGCCAAAGCCGAGTGGCGGGAGAAGCCGGTCAACGGCCTGACGCGCAGCGACATCCGCATCCTCTTCTCCGTCATGGAGTATGAGAACAACGGCAATCCCAAGCCGCGCATCTCCGATCTCAGCAAACGGCTGCTCGTGACGACGCCGACGGTCACGCAGCTGATCAAGAAGCTGATCGAGGAGGATCTGATCGAGCGCACCGTCGATCCGGACGACCGGCGTTCCGTCGGCATCGGGCTGACGGCCAAAGGCAAGGAGGTCGCCAAGTCGGCCGAGCTGTACATCCGCGACTCGCTCGGCGGCTTGATCGACGATCTGGGCGAGGACGAAAGCCGTCAGCTGGCGGAGCTGCTTACGAAAGCTTATCATTATTTTAATAATCGAGAAGGAGAAAAATGACAACAACCGTATGAGCCCCCGGCTTGGCCCGAAGGCTAGTACCACTATACTACGAAAGCCCCTCTGCGAACGAATGCATAGATTTTACAGAAGCCATAGATCATGTCTATGATGGAACCTGTCGCCAACCTAAAGAGACGCTCGGGCTCGCCCCGGCGTCTCTTCGTTCGTAACGGCAAAAGAATGCGCGCTTATAGGACGACGATGCGGTCGATTCACCAATAGGCGCCTAGGATCAGGGCGATCGCGGAGCCCGCCGTCACGGCCCGCCTCGAGCATTTCCAGCGATGTGCGCGATCGTAAATGTTCGGGTACTGCTTGAACGTCTGCCTGGCGATCAGCAGCGAGAACAGGAATAAGAGATGTTCGTACCCGCCCAAAATATGACCCCTGCCCAAGGTAAAGAACGAAAACCAGCCCGAAGCATGCGCCGCTCCGTCCGGGCTTTCCGTACCGCCGGATGCCGCGCGATTGCCATCCGCCTGCGATTGCGGATCTTGATGGAGCGCCGCATAATCGCTTTCCGTGAGCTTCATCTAGAGGAGCGCGGCAATGATGGCTAAAGCGACCCCGATTTCCGCCATATAAGCCAGCACGGGCACGATGCTCGTTCCTCCGTCCGCCTTCAACCCCGCAAGACCTTCCGCGTAACCCGCGCCGTAGAAGGGCATGAGCGGGTGCATCGGAATCGTGCTCCTCGTGCTGCCGTCGCGTTCCTGTCGTCCCGCATGATTCCGAAGTACGAGAAGCTCCCGGCAGCGGTTAAGCCCGAGGCCGAGGGGCATTCAAGTGAGCGGCAGCTTTGAACGGACCGCTTAATATAAAATTGCGGAGCCACGTCAACGTACAGGCTAGCCGGCCAACTTCAAGCCATGCAAAAAAGGAACACGTCGATTTCATGACGTGTTCCTTTTTCGTGCCGTTATTGGCGGCGCCGATTTCAAGCGAGCGGTTCCTGCCAAGACGCCAGCCGAAACGCTCGGCCGCAGGATCCCGTCAGGCGCAGGCTTCTCTTACAGCTTGACGGCCGGCTTGACCGTGAACGTGCCGGCCTTGCCTTTGCCGTCGACTTCGATCGCATATTCGCCGGGCTGCGGATTGTTGAGCAGGAAGATGTTTTGGCCCGGCTTCACGTCGGCGCTGAAGTTCAAATCCTTGGACACGATCTTGAGCCCGCTGCCGGCGCTCGCCTTGACGTTGAACACGACCTTGATCATGGCGTTCGCCTGAAATTCGGTCACCTTCGGCGCGAAGCCGGCGCCGGTGACGTCGATCGTGGCGACCTGCATGTCGTTCGCGTCGTCCATCGCGGCGACCTGCGACGTCGGCTGGCCGATGCCGCCGAGCTGCAGCCGGTCCTGCAGCAGCAGGGCGCCGGCGAACAGCGCCACGGCGCCGGCGCCGAGGACGATGCTGCCGCGGTAGGAAGGCTTGGCCGCCGCTGCGGCCGCTGCGCCGGTCTTCGCCCGGCGGCCGGCCTGGCTGGCAGCGGCACGGTGGCGGGCCTTGCCGGCGGCTGCGCTGCCGCGCTCGGCAGGCGCCCGATCCGCCGCACGCTGAATGAGGAAGGCGCAGCCGGCGAACAGCAGCGCCGTCACGAGAACGACCGTGCCGGAGCCGAAGAACAAGCTGCCGAGCACCGTACCGGCCAAGCCGGCAAGCACGCCGGCGAGCCCGCCGTTCACGGCTGATGGCGGGCCATATGCCGCGCCGCTCGTGGCGCCGGCGACCGCGCCGAACAGCGCCGCGAATCCCAATAGCGCGGCGAGCCGCAGGTCGAAGGACTGCGCCAGGATGGCGCCGAAGGCGAGTCCCGCCGCGACAGCGGACAGGAGCGCCGCGCGCAGTCCGGCGCGCCGCGGCCTTACGGTTCGTTTGCGATAGCCGAGGACGTTGAAGTACAGTTCGATCAGCCCGACCACCAGCAGGCTCCCCGCGTTAAACAGCATGGCATTCATCTCTCCGTCTCGTTTCGAATGTCTCGCCGGAATGGCCGATTTCCGTTTCCCGTTTCCATTCCGTTTTCACTTCGCTTATTGGATTCCGATGCAAGGGTTCGCATTACCTGCAAGAACTCACTTCAATTTCTTGCCGAAGTCCCAGTCCGGGTACACGTACGGAATTTCCGGCGCCGACGCCGGCTCCGCGCTTTCGATCGTCAGCTTGACGACCTTCTGCTCGTGGAAGGTCGCGGTCGCCAGCGTACCGGTCAGGGTTACCCAGGAATCGTTGGCGTAGCCCCCCGCGTTGTCCGCTTCGGCGATAATGCCGTACGGCGAAATATCCGCGATGCAGTGCGTCATGGCCATGCGCCCGATGATGAGCTGATTGGCCGCCAGCCCCTCCTCCCGGTACACGAACCCGCGGATTTGCAGCTTCTTCCCCTGGAAATTGTCGGCGAACGTATTCATCGCCTGCAGCTTCTCGATGAACCATTCGTCGCTCATCGCGATCGTATCCTGCTTGTACAGCAGCATGCCGAGCTTGGCGTAATCCCGGTCGTACGTATCCGAGCGGAACAGCTGCTTCAGGTCGGGATCCTCGGTCCCGTCCAGCCGCGCCAGATCCGCGGGCATGCCGCCCCCGGAGAAGACGCCGAGGTTCATCCCCTTATTGTGCGCGAGCGACCCGGCGAACGCTTCGTTCGGCAGCAGCAGTCCGAGCAGCAGCGGCAGAACGAACAAGCCGTATACCAGTCCATTCTTCACGGGACCGCCTGCGGGTTCGTGGCTGTGCCCATGGTCGTCGTGACCGTGGCTGTGGCCGCAGTCGCAGGCTGCCGCGGGCGCCCGGAAGGAGCGGATCAGCAGGTACAGCTGGCCGAGCATGAAGAGCGCCATGCAGCCGGCGGCGAGATCGGCGTATTTGACGAGCTGCGGGGCGATGAAGAGCAGAATTTGCCCGGTGGCCGACAGATAGGCGACATACGCGGTCAGCCCGAGCAGAATCGCCAGTCGGACGATATGATGCAGCAGCGGCGCGATTCGGCTCGCGTTCATGGCACGACTTCCTCTCATGGCAATATGAATTGGCCGAGCGCCCACGTGCCGGCATAGACGAATCCGGCGGCGAGCGCGGCGTAGAGCAGCACGAACCGGGTTTTGAACACCGCGGTCATCATCAGCAGCCCTTTCAGGTTCAGCATCGGGCCGAGCACCATGAACGCGACGAGCGCGCCGGAAGCGAAGGTCGTCGTGAACGACTGCGCGACGAACGCGTCCGACGTCGAGCAGAGCGACAGCAGGAAGCCCAGCCCCATCATGATGAGGTTCGAGCCGGCCGGGCCGTGTCCGAGCGCTTCCAGGCTGCTCCGCGTCACGAAGGCCTGCAGCACGCCCACGAGCAGCGCGCCGATCATGAGGTATTTGCCCATCGAAAAAAACTCGCCGATCGCGTGGCTCATGGCGTCCGTCAGCTTGTTCACGCTCCGGGCGGCCAGGCTGCGGGAAAGAGCCGCTTCTTGCGCATGGTCATGATGACGGACGTGCGCATGAAGATGGGCGTGGTCGTGATGACGGGCGTGGTCGTGCGAGTGGTCGTGCGCATGGTCATGGTCGTGTCCGCGATCGTGCCTGCCGCCCGGCACCGGCTTCAGTTGGTCGGTCTTCACGAACCGGTGCACGATCAGGCCGATGGCGACCGCCGTCAGGAACGCGAGTCCCATCCGCGACCAGACGAGCTCCGGCTTGTTGCGGAACGCCGTGAGCGTGGACCAGAAGACGATCGGATTCAAGATCGGGCCCACGACCAGAAACGTCGTCGCGGCGTACAAGGGCATGCCCTTCGCGATCAGCCTGCGAATCGCCGGCACCATGCCGCATTCGCAGATCGGGAACATGATGCCGATGAAGCTGGCCACGACGATGCCGAGCAGCGGATTCCGCGGAATGAGCCGGCGGATCGTCCGCTCGGGCACGAATACCTCGAGCAGCGCCGAGACGATGACGCCGACGAGGATGAACGGCAGCGCCTCGATGATGACGCTGATGAACATCATTTTGATGATTTGCAGCTTTTGGTTCTGGAACACGGCGCCGGGCGGCAGCTTCGAGAGCAGATACAGCGCGACGATGATCGCGACGGAGGCGGCGATGACGGCATTGCCGCTCCCCCTCCGCGGCTTGGCGGCCGTTACGGTCGTTTGCATGACGATTCTTCCTCCTAGACGAATACGCGTTCGGCGAGCCAGACGGCGCCGAGCACGAGCGCGGCCGCGGAACCGGCCATGACGGCACGGCGGGCGTGCTGCCATTTATGCAGCAGGTACAGCAGCGGGAGCAGCAGGGCGACGAGCGACAGCTGCACGGCTTCGATGCCGAGGTTGAAGCTGATCAGATCGACGGCGAGCTCGCTCTTCGGCAAGGACATCTCCTTCAGCAAGTCCGCGAAGCCCATGCCATGGATTAGGCCGAACAGGAACGTCAGCACCCAGCGGTAGCTGACCTGGCCGCGGACCATGTTGTCGACGGCCACGCAACAGATGCTGAGCGCGATGGCCGGCTCGACGATCCGCGGCGACACGTCGATGATGCCGAGCACGGTCAGCGTGAGCGTGATGCTGTGCGCGGCGGTGAATGCCGTAATCATCGAGGCGTACTGCTTGAACGATTGTCTCGCGATGAGCAGCGAGAACAGGAACAAGAGGTGATCGTAGCCGCCCAAAATATGATGAATGCCGAGATTGAAGAACGACAGCCAGCCCGAGGTCGGCGATTCCGCCGCCGCGTCCGTCGCGGAAGCCTCGCCCGGCTGCGTCGCCGCGTTTGCTTGGCCGTCCGCGTCCGGCTTGGCCGGCTGATCGGTCCCCGCCGACAGCGCGCTTGCGTCCTGCGGCAGATCCGCGTACTCGGTTTCCGTCATCTGCATCGCCCATAAGCGGTTGTCGCCCGACAGCGCGGCGGTGCTCTTCTGCTTGCCGTAATCGACGGTCAGCAAGTCCACGTACGTGGACGAGGTTTTGGTTTGCTCGTACAGCCGGTCCGTCATGGCGATCGGCTGCCCCGAGCCGACGGGCGGGTACGAAGCCTTCAGCATCGCCTTCGTGGCGTCGCCCTGCCGGTCAAGCACGCAGCTGACGACCTTCGTCCACGGCGTCGAGACGCCGCCGATCTTGATCGCGATGCTTGTTTGCAGCAGCGCGACGAGCGAATCCTTGACGGCGTCGAACTCCTCCTGTTCCAGCATGCCGTTCTTGTTGACGTCCCCGCCGACCAGCTCGATGACCGACAGCTCGTCGAGCGAATACGTCATTTCCGTGGTCGCGCGGGACAGGTCGAGCGTCGTGTAGCCGGCGCTGTACGCGTGAGCCTCCGCCTTCCAGGGGACCGTCAAGAACGCTAGCGCTCCCGCCGTCAATATCACGGCCAGCAATCGCATGGTGCGCAATGCGTGCATTCCGTCATTCTCCTCCTTATTAAAGACAACAGGGATGCCGCTCGCGAGCGGCATCCTCCTGTTGCGTGTCGTTGGATCTCAGCAGTCGATGCGATTATCGTTCATGCCTTAGCGGTGAAGCAGGTTGTACACGATTTGAGCCGCTTCGGCGCGGGTCGTCATGCCCTTCGGATCGAAGCTGCCCGCGCCGCGTCCTTGCACGAGGTGCAGCGAAGCCGCCGCGTTCACGTACGATACCGCCCAAGGCGCGATCTTCGCTTGGTCCTTGAACGCCATGCCATCGGAGCCGGCCGGCGTGCTGCCGCCCGCATGCGCGTAAGCGCGCATCAGCATGACGGCCGTTTCCTCGCGCGTGATCGACGCGTTCGGATCGAACGCCCTGCTGCTCTTGCCTTGTACGATGCCGGCTTGAACCGCGATGGACACGTCGTCCGCGAACCAGTCGGACGCGTTCACGTCCGCGAAGGAGGCTTGTCCCTTCTCCGTCAGATGCAGCGCGCGAACGAGCTGCGCGACGAATTCCGCGCGGGTGACGCCGCGCTTCGGTTCGAACGCGTTCGCGCTCGTGCCATTGACGATGTGCTGCGCCGTCAGCTCGCGGATGACGTCCGCAGCCCAGTACGTCACCGGAACGTCGCTGAACGACTTGCCGTATTCGAGTACCGCGTATTGGCTGAAGTGGCTGATTCGCGCCGTCATGTAGCCGTCCTTGTACGTGCCGCCGATGAATTCCAGCGTGCCGTCGTCGGCGATGTAATACACGCCTGCAAGAGCCGGGTTGACGCCTGCGCCGACTTTCAGCTTAATCGTAATCGGCTGGTCGAAGGTCGAGAGATCCGTCGTCTTGCCGTCCGCCGTCGTAACGGTCAGACGGAACGCGTAGATGTCTCCCGCCGGCTTCAGGTCCGCCCCGGAGGACGTTTCGCCCTTCGCGATCGCCTGCGCCGCTTCCTCGCTTGTCAGCGGAATGAGCCGCAGCGAAATCGTGCTGCTTCCTTGCGCGTCCGCCGGCACTTTGCCGATCAGCGCTTGGAGCAGATCGCCCGGAACGGTCAGCGCGAGGTCGCCCGCGTTCAGCGCGAGGCTGCCGCCTTTAAGCGTGTTCGCGAGATCCGCGCCCAGCTTGACTTCCTGCGTGCCTGCCGGAAGCGTAACCGACTTGGCGCCGCTGCCGTTATCCGTCAGATTTCCGGCCGTGACCGTATAGGTCGTCGTCGGAGGCGTCGTGACCGGAGGGATGTAGCCGCCGCCCGTGTCGCCGCCGCCACCCGGGGTTACCGACAGCTCTCGGCTATCCCGTACGCGGATCCGGCTGCCCAGCGAATATTTGCCGCTCAAACCGACGGCTTTCAGCGTGTCGCCGACCTTCATAGTCGGCACCTGCACGCCGCTTTGATTGACGATGTAGCCGTCCACGAAGACCGTAACGTCGCCGGAGCCGTCATTGAGGATGTACGTGCTGCTATCCTTGATTTCTTTGACGGTGCCTTCCACTTGGACCAATTGGCCCTGGTACGAATCGGATACGGAATCCGCCGTCGTGACTTTCTTCGGCTCGACCGGGGTGCCCGACTTCAGCACGACGATGCTGTTGGCGAACCGGTCGAACACCAGCTCCTTGTCGTTCTCGAAGGTGCTGATCTTGCCGTAGACGCGAACCGTATCGCCAAGCTTCAGCGAGCCTGCCGGCACTTCGCCGAACGCGACGACGCCGCCGCTCGCATCCTGCATGTAAGCCGAATCATAGAACGCCGTCGTCGTCACTTGCCCTTCGATCACGACGCTCGTGCCTTCCGGCTGCTGGCGCGCTTCGTTGATCGGCATGACGTTCGGTTCGCGATTCGTAAGCCAGTTGACGACGTTGACGGAGAACGGAATGTTGTTCGTCGGACCGTCGTTCTGCGTCATCTGCTTATCGTTGAAAATGTTCATGCCCGACAGCACGATGCGCCCTTTGCCGATCTGTTCGGAAGCCACGAGCGGAATGACCGAGCCGCCCTTGACGTCCGTCAGCGCCGGACCGTTCTTGCCGTTCGATGTGTAGACGTTGTACGGATACGTGTCCGCCTTCACCTGCGGACTATCCTGGAACGTGGTCTCGTTGCCGCGCGCCAGAATCGTCACGGTATCGCTGTCGGCCAGCGCCTTCTTGCCGCCGCTGCCGTCATTGGCGGCCAAGCTCGAACCGCTGTAGAAGTCGAGCAGCGGAATGAAGTCCGTGAGCCCGCTATCGACCGGCGAATTGTGCAGGCGCAGCGAGAAGTTCGAGGTAAGCGGCGTCGACCAGAAGTTGCCTTCCTTCGTCTCGTCGAAGACGCCGTCGTTATTCACGAGCATGCCCGAGCCGATGCCTGCGAGCAGGCTGTTCAAGTTTTGCGGCGTGCCGTTGTAATTGCTCTTCTCGCTCATCAGGAGCGAGCCGCCGCCTTGGACGTACGTTTTCAGCACATCGATTTCGGCCGGCGTGTACTGCGTGCTCGGGTGCGTGACCACGAGAACGCCGACGTCGGCGAGAAGCGAGGCGGTCAAAGCCGTTTTATTCTCGATGACCGTGTACCCTTGCTGCTTCAGCGTCAGCGTCAGGGACGTCAGGTTATCCTTGTACGTGCCCGTGTCGGTTGACGTATTCTCGTTGCCGTGCGTCGCGTCGATCATGACTTTAATGCCGAGCGGCGCCTTGACGCTGAGCGCTTGCTCGAATTGGTTGTCGCCCAAATCGTTGCCGTCGCCTGCCTCAAGGACGACGATCAGCTTATGGTCGCCCGCGGTCGGGTTCGCCCAGCTGACGCTGGCGGTCGCGCTCTGGTTCGATGCCAGCGACTCGATCGTCGCGTCGCCGATCAGATGCGCCGCGTCGATGCTGTCGTAGTAGAAATGCGCCGTCAAATTCGTCAGGCTGATCGTGCCGAGGTTGGACAAGCCCGCCTTCAGCGTCGCCGGCACGCCGGCGATGGCCGCGCCCTCCGCGACGGACAGATCGTTGACCTTCACGGACAGCGGATCCTGCGGCGACCAGATCGGCGCGGAATACGTGCGGTCGCCGTCCTTCTGCGTCACGCGGATGACGAACCACTGCTGGCCGCCGACCACGTTCACGCTCGGCTTCCAGTTGAACGACGCGCTGTCGCCGGACGGCGTGTACGTGTCGATGACGCGGCCGCCGTTGGTGACCAGCTCGACCTTCGCGACATTGTCGTTCGAAGGCGTCTTGATGAAGCTGTATTTCGGATCGCCGGCGCTCTCGGATACCGGGTCGCTGCCCGTCACGTCGAAGTTCAGCGTCTTCGAGTCGACGGTCGCGCCCATGTAATAGCCGTTGGCCAGGACGTCCAACTGCGCGTTCGGATCTTCGCTGAAATACACGTGCATGTTGCGCATCGCGTCAAGCAGCGATTCCTGCGAAAGGTCTTTCGCGACGATGATCGTGCGCTCTTTCGTCTGACCCCACGTGCCGTCGTGGTTGTCTTCGCCGTACGTCGGCGCGACATGCCAGCCCAGGTCGAGCGCGCTGAAGAATTTGTTCTCCGCGTTCACGTACGAGTAGTTGCCCGAGCCGTTGCCGACTTCGAGCATCGTGAACAGCTTGTCCACGTTTTTGTCGTACGGAATGAAATTGTCGAACGCGTTGGCGCCCATCGCCGGATGGTTGAACTGCGCCACGATGTTATCGTAGGTCAGCGTCCATGCGTAGTAGTTTTGCAGGCTTTGGTACTTGCCGCCGTTCTGTACGCGGTCGATGAAGTTCGTCGTGCCGAAGACATTGGAGTGGCCCCATGTCGTCGAGGTCATCTCGAACGCCGGGAAGACGACGAAGCTGCCGTCCTTCGTGTATTGGTCGGCCAAATCCTTGGTCAATTGCCAATCCGAACCGCCCGTCCGTTCCGGCATGCCGTTATGGTCGACGGTGTCTTGCCCGACCAGCTCCGCGTCGATGTCGTGCGAGTGATCGGAGAACGCGAAGTAATCGTAGCCGTGCGCCTGCGCTGCCTTCAGCGCGTCTTCAGGCGTGCCTTGCGCGTCATGCGAAATGTTCGTATGGTTGTGCGTCGTACCCCGGTAGTGGTTGCCGCCGGTGAACCGCTCCAGCACCTCGAACGTCCAGGAATGCGCGGACGCATTGCCCAGCTTGTCTTTGCCGCTGACTTGAACCGTGTGCGTGCCGACCGCCAGATCGTCATCCGACGTCAGCGTCAGCTTGATCTGCGTCTCGGAAAGCTCGGCCTTGGACGTCAGGTTCTTGCCGTCGATCGAGATGGCGAGCGTGGCCGTATCGACGCCGTTCGGATCGTCGACGTTCACGGACACGGCCGGATGATAGCTCTCGACCCGGTCGCTAGGCGCCGGCTGCTCGTTCGAGTACGCCGGTCCGTCCGTATCCTCGACGACCGGTACTTCGTGCGGTTCCGCGGCGGTACCGGAATTTTGCTTCGGTTGGCCGGACGTTTCCGCCTCAATGTAGTACAGGATTTTCGCTTCCGCCGCGTTCACGTTTTCTTTCGGAATTTTGGCGTTGTAATTCAGGTTGTCGGTTGCGACCATCGGAATCGAGGCGAAGCTCGCGTCGCCTTCGTTCTTATAGTAAAGCGTTACGGAATCCGCGTATTTGACCTTCGCGGCGAACGGAATGTCCAGTCCGACGTACGCTTTGGCCAGCGGCGTATGGCTGAACTGCATGTCGCCTTTAATATCCGCCGCGTTTCTTGGCGCGAGGTAGTAGCCGCTTGTGTACGGCGAACCCCACTTGGCCTGCTCCACGATGCCCGTGAAGCCGAACGTGTCGCCCAGCGAAACCGCCGCATTGACGTCAATGCCCGAGTTTGCGGCGATCTTCACGTTAGCCACGTTGCCGGCATCGTCGGCGATCGTGACGTTGTAATCCGGACCGTTCGCCGGAATGTTCGTCACTTTGCCGCGAATGGTAACGACGGTGCCTTCCAGCGGCTCTGCCTTCGCGGAGCTGCTCAGGTCGGCAACCGTTGCCGAAGCCGCGGCGACCGGAGCGTCCATCCCTTCGTCCGTGACCGTCGTCGGTACGAACTGCATGGAGCCTGCCGCGAAAGCGACCTTGCCTTCGAGCAGCACCTTATGGCCGGGTTGAATCGTCTCCGCCGGCGCCTGCGCGCTGACGACATGGATGCCGCCCGTGCTATCCTGCACGTAGTAGCTGGCGTTCTCCGTGCCGACCGCCTGGTTGGCGGACGTTACGATGCCTTCGATCGTCGTGGCGTAGCCGACGTTCAGCGGAACGCCGATCGCGTCCGTGCCGTCAAGGCTTCCGATCGTCGACGTTGCCGCCGGCGCCGCGTCGACATGCGCGTAGAAGCTCTCCGGCTGCCCGCCGTCCTTGAACGTCACGTAGACGACTCCGTTGCCTTGTTCATCGCTGTACGTCAAGCTGAAGGAGCCGTCCGCTTCCGCCGTCGCCGGCTGGCCGGCCGCCGTTACGGCGCCGTCCGTCACGACGTACGCTTGGACGGACGCGGATGCCGGTACGGAGCCTGCCGCGCCCGTTACGACCGCGCTGCCCGCCGCGCTAACGAGCGTGATTTTCGACGCGTCCGGCGTCGTCATCGATTTCGAGTTGTGAATGACGATTTCTTTCGGATCGGTCTGCACGTCCGGCGCGTTCAGGACGAAGTCGTTCGCCGTGTCCCGGTTGAAATACCCGTTGCCGAGGCCGAACGCATGCCGCGGATCGGAGCCGGCATCCGTCTTGCGCACGATGGCGCCGCCCTTGATGCTGCCGTTGTAGAACGGCGCGCCCCAATGGTCGGTTTTCAACGTAAAGTTCTTGTTCGAACCGTCGCCGAACGCCACGATGTCGATCGCCCGCGGATCGTCCTGATCCGTCATACCGGTCGTCGAGTAGGCGAGCGTGATGATGCCGCCCGCGCTCGCGCTCGGGCTGAGCGCCGTGCCGGCCGATTGGTCGGCCGCGATCGGCAGCGGACCGCCCGTCGTGCTCGTGCTTCCGGAGACGAGGTAGTAGCCGTGGGCTTTGATCGTCCCGGTCAGCTTATAGCCGTTGCCGATGGTGCCGTTGCCCGCGGACGTATAGACAAGCGCCCACTTATTGTTGAAGTTGATGTCTTCGTTCGTACGGTTGTACAACTCGAAATATTTCGTGTTGTAGAACGCGCCGCCGTTGCCGCCGTTCGCGTACAGCTGGCTGATGACGACGTCGCCCGCCGTGTATGTCGCCGGCGTCGATACCGTAACCGTAGCGGAAGCGGTAAAATTCCCGTCCGCCGTCGTTGCCGTAATGACGGCCGATCCGGCCGCGACGGCCGTGACTTTGCCGGTACCGTCGACCGTGGCGGCAGCGGCGTTGTCGGATGACCATTGCACCGCTTTATTCGTCGCGTTGGTCGGCTGCACCGTCGCCGTCAGCTGGCCCGTCTGGCCGGCGTCGAGCGACAGGCTGCTCTTGTCGAGCGCGACGCCCGTTACGGCGACCGGCGTATCGTCGACCGTCACTTGGGCCGTCGCCGTGAAGCCGCCGTCCGCCGTCGTGACCGCGATCGTCGCCGTGCCGACGCTTACCGCCGTCACGGTACCGTTATTGACGCTCGCTACCGCGGCGTCGCTGGACGTCCAGGTGACGGCTTTGTTCGTCGCGTTGCTCGGCTGGACGGAAGCCGTCAGCTTGTCCGTTCCGCCCGTGGGCAGCGTCAGCGCCGATTTGTCCAGCGTCACGCCCGTCGCGCTGGCCGGCGTCGATGTGCCGATCGGCGTGCCGTAGATAGAAACGTCCGAAATCCGGCTCGTACCACCAGTTCCGATTACATCGCCGCCTACAGAGGTCGAATCATCAGCGACCCGCCATCTTAAATAGACATCGGAAGAATCGTCCGCACCGGACGGCAGACTAATAGTAGAAAGCACGCCCGTAGTAAAGTTGGTTCCGACGTCATATTTCTGAACAACCGTATTCCAATTCGAATTATCCTTGCTGTATTCCAACGTAAAGGATTTGGGACCGGTTCCCGAGCTGTATTGTGCCGAGGAAAGCGTAATCCCGGCGTAGCCAGCCGTACTCAGCCTCACGAGCCAATATGACGTTCCCGCCGCCCAGCCCGTGTTGGAAACCGCTTTACCTGTCGTAGCTCCTCCAGGATAGCTTATGGTTCCTGAAGCGCCTACAGATGAAAAAGCTGTCGCGGCATTGCCTTTATTAGCCGCACTGCCTTCGGTGGCCATCATGGTCGTCGCGCTGAAATTATCCCATTTCGCCAATAATTCCGGCGCTCCGTCCGCGCGCGCCGTCCGCGGCTGCGGAAGCAGCATGCCGGCCAGCAAGACGAACGTCAGCGCCAGCCCGATCCACTTCCGGTTCTTTCGTATAAATGACTGCATTCCCGTGTTTCACGCTCCCTAGAAATATGTAATACCATTGATGACCGCACGACCTTTGCCCTATGCCATCAAAACGATTTCCGCGCTAATTCAGTCCATCCACTCCTCTGCTGCAATCCCATCCACCCGACCCGTTAATCGTAATCCGACATATGTTGAAAAATAGCTAATATGCAGCGTATAAAGTATAAACCACCGCTTTTGCGCATACCGCTTAAGAGATTGTAAAGGTACGAGCGCGAAACTCCGTTTTAATCGGGCCAAGCATCCCGGAATTCGCGAAAATTCGACAAAAATGGCTCCAAGGCCTACTCGCCTGGAGCCATTTATTTTGGATTAATTTACAGACTATTCACAAATCGCCGGCATCGTCCGGACACAATCCGCGCCAACCCTGGCGTTCTTCTGCCCTACTCATGCCTCATGTTCGCCGAACCCGCCCAGGATCATCCGGTCCAGCGTCGTGCCGGCGACGACCATCGGATAGACGTTCTCGTCCATCGGGACCTTAAACTCGACGAGCACGGGCGCGGGCGTATCGAGCGCTTCCCGCCAGACCTGCCGGGCTTCCGCCTTCGTGCTCGCCCGCAGACCTTTGATTCCGTACGCTTCGGCCAGCTTCACGAAATCGGGGCTGCCCGCCAGGTCGATCTGGCTGTAACGCCGTTCGTACATGATCTCCTGCTGCTGCTTGACCATGCCGAGCACTTGGTTATTGATGACGACGATCTTGACCGGAATATGATGGATGGCGCACACCGCCATCTCCTGCGCGCACATCTGCATGCCGCCGTCGCCGTTGATCGAGACGACGAGCCGTCCGGGATTGCCGAGCTGGGCGCCGATGGCCGACGGGAAGCCGAAGCCCATCGTGCCCATGCCGCCGGAGGTGATCAGCGACCGCGGGCGGTTGAACTTGTAGTAATGCGCGGTCCACATCTGATGCTGGCCGACGTCCGTCGTCACGATCGCGTCGCCGCCCGTCGTTTCGTGGATCAGCTCGATGACGAACTGCGGCTTCAGCTCGGTCTCCGAATCGCGGTACCGCAGCGGGTACGCCGCCTTGTTCGCCCGCAGCTCCGCGCGCCAGGCCTCCGACCGGGCCGGCTTGGCCGCTTCGTTCGCGAGCCGCAGCACGTCCTTGACGTCTCCGATGCAGACGATGTCCGTCCGCACGTTCTTGCCTACCTCCGCCGGGTCGATGTCGATATGGGCGATCGTCTTCGCCAGCGGCGCGAAGCCGTCCAGCTTCATCGTCACGCGGTCGTCGAACCGCGCGCCGATCGCGACCAGCAGGTCGGCGCGCTGAATCGCCATGTTCGCCGCGTATTCGCCGTGATGGCCGGGCATGCCGAGCCACAGCTCGTGGCTGCTCGCGAAGCCGCCGAGCCCGAGCAGCGTGGTGACGACCGGAACCCGGGTCTGTTCGGCAAACGCCAGCAGCTCGGCCGACGCGTCCGCGTAGACGACGCCCCCGCCGGCGATGATGACCGGCCGCTCCGCCGCCGCGATCGCGCCCAGCAGCCGCTCTACTTCGCCGGGATCCACGGCCGGCGCCGGCTCGTAGCCCCGGACCCGCGGCTCGTCCTCGGCCGGCCGGTACGCGAAGCGCTGATTGGACACGTCCTTCGGAATATCGATCAGGACCGGTCCTTTGCGGCCGCTGTTCGCCACGTAAAACGCTTCGCGGACGATGCGTGGCAGGTCGACCGCGTCCCGCACGAAATAGCTGTGCTTCGTGATCGGCATGGTGATGCCGACGATGTCCGCCTCCTGGAACGCGTCCGTGCCGATCAGGCCCGTCGGCACGTTGGCGGTGATGACGACGAGCGGCACGGAATCCATGTACGCCGTGGCGATGCCGGTCACGAGATTCGCCGCGCCCGGTCCGGAGGTCGCGAGGCAGACGCCGACCTTGCCCGTCGACCGCGCGTAGCCGTCCGCCGCATGCACGGCGCCCTGCTCGTGCCGCGCGAGCAGATGCTTAAAGTCCGGATTGTCCGTCATCGCGTCGTAGATATTCAGCGCGCTTCCGCCCGGATAGCCGAATACGCACTCGACGCCTTCGGCCAGCAGGCCGCGCAGCAGCGCTTCCGATCCGGTGATCGTCTCCGGTTCTAGCGGATACTCTCCGCTCGCCGCGGCGGAACACCGCTCCGTCTCATCCGTTTCTCCCGCCTGTTCCGATTGCCCCGACGGTTCCGCCCGTTCCGCTTGGCCTTCCCGCTCCGTCGTTCCTTTTCCCGCTTGCTCCGCCAGTCCCGCCCGTTCCGCCTGACCATCCAGCCCCAGCCGCTGCGCCCGTACCTGCCCGTCCATCGCTTCCATGCTCGTTTGTTCCGCCTGCTCGTCCTGGGTTCCCAATTCCGCCTGTTCCATCCATTCCATTCGCTTCATGCCCGGTTCCTCCCGAATCGAAAATAACCCCTTCCTCCCCTCGCGGCAGACGTCGGCTGTCTGGCCAAGGGGCGAAAGAGGTCGATCGTTTCGCGGTACCACCCGGGTTCGCCGAAACCTCGCGGCTTCGGCCTCTCGAGGCAGGGAGCGCCTCTGCGGCGCGCCTGCCCGCGGCACGGTAACGTGTGCCCGTCCGTCCGAGCCTACCGCCCGCGACAGCGGCGCCTGCGCCGGTCGCGGGTTTCGGTCGGCCGCTCCGAGAGGACATCGCGCAGGGACTTAAGGCGAGGGTTTCAGCGTTCCCCCCGCTCTCTGGACGTAAGCACGTCCTGCGCTTTTTTCTCTTCATCGCGTTCGCCGTATACACCAAAAACCCCTTTCCTCCGAAGGCGCAGACATCCTGTCTGGCCAAGGGACGAAAGGGGTTCGATTTCGCGGTACCACCCTGGTTTGCCGCCATCTCGCGATGCCGGCCTCATGAGGCAAGGAGCGTCCGCCGTGCGATCGAAGCGATCCGGCGCGTCCTGCCTGCGGCACGTTAACGGGTGCCGGCCCGTTCGCGCCTACGTCTCGCCTCCGGGCATCAAGCGCCGGGGCCGGGATGTCGGGCGACCGCTCCGAGGGCGACATCGGACAAGGGCTTCCGGCGAAGGTTTCAGCTTTCCCCTCGCTCTCTGGACGGAAGGACCGTTTGCCTTTCTTTCTCATCATCGCGTTGTCTGAATTTTCATTATCTTAGCACAAGGCCGAAGCGTTGGCAATCCGGAATCCGATCGTCGCGGCGCCCGCGTTCCGTTACCCCTTGACCGCCCCGTCCGTGATCCCCTGGATGACCCAGCGCTGGAAGAACGCGAAGATCAGCACGATCGGAATCGAGGCCAGGATCAGCGAAGCGAGAATGAGCGCCCAGTCCCGGCTGTACTTGCCGAAGAACATGTTGATCGTCAGGACGAGCGTGTATTGGCGGAAGTCGTTCAGCAGCAGCACCGGCAGCAGGAAGTCGTTCCACAGCCAAAGCAGGTTCAGCACGACGATGGTGAACGTGATCGGCAGCAGCAGCGGGAAGATGATCAGGAAGAACCCTCTCCACTCGCCGCACCCGTCCATGCTCGCGGATTCGTCGAGCTCCCGCGGGATGCCCTTCACGAAGCCGTGGTAGAGGAAGATCGCCATGTTGACGCCGAGTCCCGCGCAGACGACGCCGAGTCCGAACGGCGAGCCCTGCAGGCCGAGGTCGCGGGCCATCTTGGTCAGCGTGACCATGATCGTCTGGAACGGAATGAGCATCGACGCGACGAAGAGCATGAAGATGGCGTTGCTGAGCTTGCCGCGCGTGCGGGACAGCTTGTAGCCGGCGAGCGAGCTGCAGGCGACGATGCCGACGATGCCCGTCACCGTGACGACGACGGTGTTCCAGCCGCTGTGCAGCATGTTCGCTTTCTTGAACGCTTCGGCGTAATTATTGAATTTCAAGGCGGACGGCCAGCCCAGAACGGAGCTGTACACCTCGCCCTCCGTCTTGAACGAATTGACGATGGCCATGTAGATCGGGAACAGGAAGTAAACGGCCAGCAGGGCGAGCACGACCCACCCCAACGCGGAATAGACGCGCTTGCTCATGCTTCCACCTCGCGCTTCTTCATGACCGTCACTTGAATCATGGTAATGACGAGGATGATCAAGAACAGGATGATCGCCTTGGCGCTGGCATACCCGTAACGGTTATTGCCTTGGTACGCTTCCTCGAGGATATTCATCGTAATGACCTGCGTGCCTCGTCCGGGACCGCCGCCGGTCAAGGCGTAGACGAGGTCGTAGATCTTGAACGAGCTGTTCAGGGTCAGGAAGATGCAAATCGTCAGCGCGTGCGCGATCAGCGGCAGCGTGATGTAGCGAAGCATGTGGAACGGCGTCGCCCCGTCGATGATCGCCGCTTCCTTCAGATGCTGCGGGATGCCCTGGATGGCCGACATGTAGATCAGCATCAGGGTGCCGACGCCGCCCCAGACGGAGACGAGCAGGATCGACCAGAACGAGATCTTGGGATCGCCGAGCCACGACAAATCCAGAAAACCGAACAGCGCGTGCTCGGACAGCGCCGGAATGACCTTCGAGAACACGAACACCCACATGAACGTGCTGATGATGACGCTGAGCATGTTCGGCATGAAGAAGATCGTCCGGAACAGCCCCTTCGCCCGCGTGCGGGATTCGATCAGCAGGGCCAGCAGCAGGGCGAGCACGTTCGTGAAGATCACGGCGAAGACGACGTATTTGGCGGTAAACAGGATCGCCGTACGGAAATACCGGTCGTCCCGCAGCGCCTCGACGAAATTTTGAATGCCGACGAAGCCGTACGTTTTGTTCAGACCGTTCCAGTCCGTGAAACTATAGTACGAGCCTTGAAGCATCGGGATGACCAGAAACAGCAGGTAGAGCACGAAGGCGGGCAGCACGAACAAAATGAGCGACACGGTCGCCTTGCGGCGTCGGCTCGTCATGGTTCCATTCACTCCTTAGGGAAGACGCGCCCCGCTTCCGCCGGCGCGGGGCGGCGAAAGCGGGGTGCGCTCGTTGTGATCCGGGTCCGGTCGGTTACTTGTTCGCCGCGTTGGCTTCCTTCCACGCTTTGTCCAGGTCCTTGATGACGTCTTCCTTGGACAGCTTCTTGTCGTAGTAGGATTGCAGCGCCTTGCCCGACTCGTCCTTGACCGCGGACGGAATCGCGGGATCGCGGTAGGATTGGCCCTTGTTCACGTATACGGCGGCGTCTTCCACCCAAGGATACGGCTTGAACGTATGGTTCTTCGATACCGGGTTGAACTTCAGGCTTTGGTACAGGTCGTTCGACGCTTGGTCGTCGAGGATGAAGTTCAGCAGGTCGGTCGCGACGTCCTTGTTCTTGCTGTTCGGCGGCACGGACAGCGCCGTGGACACCGAGACGTTGATGCGGAGCGAAGCCGGGTCGTCGTTGATCGGCAGCGGCGCGACGCCGAATTCCATCTTGTCGTTCATCTTCAGGATGGCGTCCGCGTCCCACGTGCCCTGCACCCACATCGCCGCCTTGCCGTTCGCGAAGTCGGCCGCGCCGTCGTCGTTGCCCTTCTCGAACGCGCGGTCCGTGCCGTTCGCGTTGACGAGATCGATGATGTCGAACATCTCCTTGATGTCGGCGAAGCTGCCTTGGTCGCTGTTCATTTTGTCCATGAAATCCTTGTGGCTGCTGTTCACGAGCCCGCCGACCGTCAGCGGCAGGAACAATTGCGGAATCCAGCTTTCCTTGTAGCTGAGCAGGAACGGCGTGATTTTATTGTCCTTCAGCTTCTGGACGACCGCTTTCATCTCGGTGAGCGTCGTCGGCGGCGTAAGGCCGAGGTCGTTGAAGATTTTCTTGTTGTAGAGGTAGCCCCACGACAAGCTTTCCATCGGCACCGCGACGACCTTGCCGTCCATGGAGACGAGGTCCTTGATGCCGTCGATCAGCTTGCCCGCGAGCGGCTGGCCGGAGAGGTCGGTCAGGTAGCCGGCCTTGTAGAAGGACGGCATGTCGTTGCCGGCGTGCAGGCTGAAGACGTCCGGCACGTCGCCCGTGGCGAGGCGGGTCTTGAGAATTTGCGGGGCGTTGTCCGCGCCCGGATATTCGGAGTTGAACGTCACTTCGATGTTCTTCTCGGCTTTCTCTTTTTCCGCGAATTTCTCGAAGTACCCGTCGAACTGCTCGCGGAAGCGGTCGAGGCCGCCGAGGAAGATCTTCAGCTCGACCTTCTTCGGCGCGGCCGCCGCTTCGTTGCCGCCCGCCGCATCGGCCGGCTGGTTGTTCGCCGCCTGGTTGCCTCCGTCGCCGCCCGCGTTGCCGGTGTCGCCGCCGTTGTTGTTATTGCCGCCCCCCGAAGAGCAAGCTGCCGTCAATCCCAGCAAAGCAACCGCTGCCAAGATCGAGATGGATTTCTTCATTACAAGACCTCCCTAGGTTGTGATAACGCTTACGTAACGAGTATAACGGGGAGGCGTCGCGCTTGGCATTGGACCGCATTTGCGCGTTGTTATGGACGATATTGATATTCGGCGGCGCTTGCTTAGCGCTTGCTTAACGATTGTTCAGCGCCTGCTCAGCGCTCGTCCGCCGCTTCCCGCCTCGCCTGGGCCGGCGTCATGCCCGTGATTTTCTTGAAGATGCGGTGAAAATACGTCAGGTCGGAGTAGCCGACGGCCTCCGCCGCGCTCTTGATCGACGCGGACGCCTGCAGCAGCCGGTTCGCCTCCTCCACCCGCTTCGCGATGATGTAATCCATCACCGTCGAGCCCGTCGCCTGCCGGAACGTCCGGGACAGATGCTCCTTGCTGACGAAGTAGAGCCCCGCGACCGATTCCAGCGTGATCGGCTCGGCGAACGAACGGTCGATGAACCGCCGGATGTCCTCGATGTCGATGCGGTGCTTGCTGCGGCGGAGCTGGATCGTCTGCTCGAGCACCGCCCCGTACGCGGCGCGCAGCATGCCGATCCATTGCTCGAGCGGCGTGAAGTCGGTCACGAAGAACGACGCCGCCTGCTCCGGCAGGGCGGACGCGTCGTCGGCGCCGGCCTTGGCCGCGAGCTCGCCGAGCAGCAGCATGAAATGCTTGTAGAGCAGATGATACAGCCCCGGCGCCGCCTGCGCCTGCGTCCGCAGCAGCGCCTCCAGCGACGCGAACGACTCCCCGACCGCGCCTGCCCGCAGCTCCTGGAACTGCCGCGAGATCTGCTCCTTGTACGCCGTGACGACGCTCATGACGTCCTTGCCGAGCGGCTGCGCGGCGTGCAGCCCCCGGGCGATGCGCAGCTCCGACGCCGCCTTCTCCAGCGCCCGGTTCAACTCCTCCGCCTGGACCGGCTTCAGGATGTATTCGTCGACCTTGGAGAGGATCGCCTGCTTCGTGTACGCGAAGTCGTCGAAGCCGCTGATGACGATCTTGCGGATGAACGGATAGTCCTCCGTCAGCTTCCGCAGCAGCTCCGCGCCGTCCATCCCGCGCATGCGCATGTCCGTGATGACGATGTCGGGGCGGATCTCGTCGATGATCCGCAGGCCGCTCAGGCCCTCCTCCGCCTCCTCGACCTGCTCGATGCCGAAGCGCGTCCAATCCGCGAGCCGCTTGATGCTGTCCCGCGTCCAAAATTCGTCGTCGATGATGACCGCCTTCATTCCGTTTCCCCCTCCTCGATCGCGGGTATAAGCAGCTTGACCGTCGTGCCCTTGCCCGCCTCGCTCGAGACGAACAGGCCGTATTCCTCGCCGAACAGCAGCTTGATCCGCGCGTTGACGTTGCTCATCCCCATGCCGTCGCCGTGCTCGGGGCCGTCCGCCGGCTGGCTCAGCCGGCGGCGGATCTCCGCCAGGCGCGCGTCGGGAATGCCCGCGCCGTTGTCGGCGATGTCGATTTCGATCTCGTCGAGCACCTTCTCCACCCGGATCGCGATCGTCCAGGCGTCCATTTTGCCCTCCAGGCCGTGGAAGAAGCAGTTCTCCACGATCGGCTGGAGCGAGAACTTCGGAATCCGGCAGCCGTGGCAGTCCTCGTCCGCCTCGATCCGCACGCCGATCATGCTCTGGAACCGCAGCTTCTGGATGTGCAGGTAGTTCTCGACGTGCTCGAGCTCGTCGGCGACCGTGACCAGGTCGGACTTCATCCGGATCGCGTAGCGGAACAGGTCGCTGATCGCCTGGACGTGATCGTTGATCTCCGGGACGTTCCGCGACAGCGCGATGCCCCCGATCGCCTGCAGGGCATTATGCAGGAAATGCGGGTTGATCTGCGCCTGCATCGCCTTCACCTGGGCCGTCCGCTTCTCGATCGTCGCCTTGTACTCCGTCTGGATGAGCTCCTTGATCCGGCCGAGCATGGAGTTGAACCGGCGCTCCAGCGTCCCGATCTCGTCGCTGCGCGGCTCGCGGATGTCCACCTCGAAATTTTGGATCTCGACGGCCTTCATCGACTTCGTCAGCCGGATGATCGGCCGCGTCGTCACGTACGCGATCAGCACCGACGCCGCGATCGCCACGATCGCGAACGCCAGCGCCGTGAACAGGCTGAAGTTCAGCGTCGACGACGCGCCCTCGGTCACGTACGCGATCGGGATGAACTTCACGATCCAGACCTGGCCCGAGACGCTCGGCTGGTAGAACAGGAAGCCGCGCTTCGATTCCGCGTAGCCGGGACCGTCCGGGCCGGAGAGCGCCGCCTTCACCGTCTCCTTGCCGGTCGTGATCCGCTCGCCGTACGGATTGTACATGACGTTGCCGTCCGCGTCCGCCACGAACACCTCGCTGTTGGCCTCCGAATGGACCATGTCGAGCACGCTGTTCATCATTTTCCACCGCACCTCGAGCATGACGCCGCCGAGCACCCCGCGGTCGGAGAAGCGGTTCATGCTGCGCACGATGGAGAACGTGTTCTTGCCGTTGTTGAGGAGCAGGTTCAGGCTTTCGTGCGTCCGCCCGATCGCGCCCCAATCCGCCTGCGGCGTCTTCAGCTGGTCGGTCGAGACGCCCGCGTCCTTGTCGACGACGTACAGCCGGCCTTGGGATTTCAGGTAGAGGGCGATCTGGGCGATGTTCTTGTTATTGGCGCTGTACAGCGACTTCAGCCGGTCGAGCGTGTATTGGTTCACGAACGACGGCGACCCCGTGCTCTGGACCGGGCCGCCGTTGGCGTTGGGGAACAACGTATTGTCGAGGAGGAGCGAGTAGGAGACCGCCTGCAGCTGGTCGAACTTCTCGTCGAAATATTTCGAGGCCCACTCCATCCGGGATTCGTTCGAACGGATGACCTCCTTCGCGAGCGACTTCTTCGTCGTGTTCGTCGCGAACAGCGTAACGAGCGAGAGCGGCAGCACGGCGATTAGCACCATGAGCAGCATGAGCTTGTACCGGAGGCTGAGCTGGAAGGGGCGCGCGATTCCGCGCAAAGCTTGTAGGGTCCATCTGAGCATCGTGGAGCATCTCCGCTTCGTGTAGAATCGTGTAGGATGGCGTCTACTGCCAGTTTGCCGCCTGCCGGGCCGGGTTGTCAACGCTTCCATGGCTGGGAGGGGGGCGTTTGGCGCCGGCGCGATGAGCGGGCCTTGGGCGAAATCCGCTTGCCGGCTGCGCGGCGCGCGGCCGTAACCGGGCGCGCCGGGACTCCAAGCGGCCGGCGCGCCAATGCGCCCTAGCCGGCGCAACCAGTGCGCCCGAGCCGGAAGAAATCGGACAAAACGCCGTTTCGCCCTCCCCTTTCGCGCGCCGCTTGGTATAATACGAGATGTAAAGGAGTGAGACACGGATGAGCCGTTATATCGATCGCTATATTCGCAACGAGATGGAAGAAGCCCGGGTCCGGAAAATCGAGGCGCTGGCCGCGCGCTTCGCGGAACGGGCGGAGCGTCACGACCGGGAAGGGTCGTTTCCGTTCGACAACTTCGCGGACCTGCGGGAAGCGGGGTACTTACGCATTACCGTCCCGAAGGAATACGGCGGGGAAGAAGCATCGCTGCACGAGCTCGTCCTGCTGCAGGAGCGGCTGGCGTACGGGGACGGCTCGACCGCGCTCGCCGTCGGCTGGCACGTCGGCCAGCTGCTGCATCTGCGGACGACCCGCAAATGGCCGGACGCGGCCTTCGCCGGGCTGTGCCGGGACATCGTCGCGGACGGCGCGATGATCAACACGTTCGCGAGCGAAGCGGCGACGGGCAGCCCGAGCCGCGGCGGACGGCCGGAGACGGTCGCCGTGCCCGCCGAGGGCGGCGGCTGGCGGATCACCGGCCGCAAGACGTTCAGCACGCTGTCGCCGATTCTCGACCGGTTCGTCGTAACCGCGCATATCCCGGACGAAGACGCCACGGGCGAATTTCTCGTCCGCAGGGGCGACGGGGTGACGGTCGTGGAGACATGGGATACGCTCGGCATGCGCGCGACCGGCAGCCACGACGTGGTGCTGGACGGCGCCTACGCCGCGCCGGAGGGCCGGCTGACGGGCAAGGGCACGGACGACGGAGCCGGCTGGATGCTGCACATCCCGGCCTGCTACATGGGGATCGCGTTCGCCGCCCGGGACTTCGCGCTGAACTTCGCGCGCACGTACCGCCCGAACACGATGGATAAGCCGATCGCCGCCCTGCCGCCGGTGCAGCAGCAGATCGGCGAGATGGAGATCGCGCTACGCTCGGCGCGCGCGCTGCTCTACGAGGCGGCGGACCGCTGGGACCGCGAGCCGGAGGGCCGGACGTCGCTCAAGCCGGAGCTCGGCCTGGCGAAATACGCCGTGACCAACAACGCGCTGCGGATCGTCGACCTCGCGATGCGCATCGTCGGCGGCGCGAGCCTGTCGCGCAGCCATCCGCTCGAGCGGTATTACCGCGACGTGCGCGCCGGCCTGCATAACCCGCCGATGGACAACGCCGTCGTCTCGAGCCTCGCCGCCGCCGCGCTGGGCGAGTCGATGCCCGGTTAAGGCGCGAGGGGCGGAAGGCGCGCGGAACATAACACGGCCATTGCGCAAGAATAGCCCGGGCAACATTGCCCGGGCTATTCCGGTTGCGGCATACGCGTTCCTACGACGCTTCCATTCGCGGCTCCATGCTCCGCACGCTCAAGCAGACCGTCGCCCGTCGCGCGATAGCCTGCTAGAACAAATCGTCGCCGGCCCGCTGCGGCGCGTCCGGGTCGCCTTTCAGGAAATACTCGTAATCGCCGAACCGGGACAGCGCCTCGTCGTCGGCCAGCCATACCCACTCGTCGATCTCCGTCTGGCAGCGGTGCGCGCGGAACGCGGCGAGCTTCGCCTCCAGATGGGCGCCGACGTCGACCTTGATGACGTCCTTGCGGGTATAGCCGTAGCGCTTCGGATGCTCCATCGCGTCGCCGAACGTAATGAAATAGAGCGCGCCCTTGCTTGCGGAGCGGCGAAACGCGGCGGTCGCCGCTTTGCCGATCGCGCAATGGTCCGGATGGCCGCCGTACCGCTCGTGGAACGTCAGCACGACGTCCGGCCCGATCTCGCGGATCAGCGCCTCGATGCGCCCCGTCAGCGATTCCTCGTCCTCGAACTCCACCGTCTTGTCGCGGATGCCGAAGAAGATGAGTTCGCCGATGCCGAGGCAGTCGCACGCTTCGCGCAGCTCCTGCTCGCGGGCGGATGCCATCGTTTCCCGGTTCAGATACGGCGGATTGCCCATCCGGCGGCCCATATCGCCCTTCGTCGCGCTGACCAGCGTAATCTCGACGCCTTCGCTCGCGTACTTGGCGAGCGTGCCGCCGCAGATGAACGTCTCGTCGTCGGGATGGGCGAATACCGCCAGCAGCTTGCGCGTCTCTTGTGCATGCGTGTTCATTCCGGAAACGGCTCCTTTCCAAGGTGGAGCGCGGTATGCATGCGTCCCCTGTCGTCGTAGCCGGCCAGCAGCAGGCGGCCGTATTCGTCGGTTTCGAAATGCGTGAGCGCTTCCATGCGCAGCCAGCCGTGCCCGTCGAACCGGAGCGCGGCGCGGAAGGACGGCGCCTCGCCCGCGAGGTAGGCGTGGGTCACCTTGACCTTGAAGTTGCGGACGAACACGAACGACGTCGCTTCGCTGTGCACGTACGCCTCCGTCCCGACGAACCGCATGAGCTCGGCTTCCGCTTGCGGCTTGTTGATTTTAATCATCGCACAGGATCCTTTACCGGTTATTTTTTTAGAAATCAGGCTTATTGTAGCACGAATGGCGCCGGGCGCCGAGTCCGTAAAGCACCGAAAATGCGTATGCCGCGCACGGGAAGCCGTGTGCACGCGAAGAAGCCGGGGCATCGCCGCCCCGGCTTCCTCGCGCTGCCGCCGTCCGCCTGCGTTCGCCGATGATCGGCGCGCCGCGCGCGTTACCGCTTCTTCGCCTTCTTGGCGCCCGCCTTCGCTTCGTTCTCCGCGGTCCGGCGCGCGACGATCCGGCGGATCAGCTCCGCGGGCAGCGGCTCGCCGAACGGGAACTGCACGGCGCCCTTCGAGCTCTTGTACGCGGCCAGCTCGTCCTTGAACGCCGCGATGCCGTTCGCGGTCGGATAGAAGCCGATATGCTGCTTGTTGGCCGCGTAATACACCAGGATGCCGTGCTGCTCGAAGGCCGGCATCCCGTAGCTGATCTTCTCCTGCGCTTCGGGCGCCGCCTCGCGGATGATCGCCCGCAGCCGGGGCCGTTCCGTTGTCTGCCATGGCCGTTCCTTCCCCGGGCCGCCGTTAGGCGCCCGTACGCGGCCCCGCCGCTTGCGCTTCTTGGCGCCCGTAGCCTTCGAACTGCGGCAGCCAGCCGCGGTTCGCTTCGAACAGCTCGTCCACCATGCGCCGAATCTCGTCCAGGCTGCAGACGGCGGAGGTCAGCGGATCGAACGCGACCGCCTGGAAGATTTTCCGCCGGTCGCCCGTCAGCGCGCCTTCGACCGCCAGCTCTTCGCAGCGCGCGCTCGTGTTCACGAGAATCGCCAGATGGTCGGGGAGCTTGCCGACATGGATCGGCTCGAGGCCGCGGCGCGACGCCAGCACCGGCACCTCGACGCATGCCCCTTCCGGCAGGTTGTCGATCAAGCCGAAATTCCGCACGTTGCCGTTGAACTTGAACAGCGTGCCGTCGCCGAACGCCGCGTTGAAAATATACGCCGCGTATTCCTCGCCGCGCGCGAGGTCGATCGGCGCGTCCCGCCACTGCTCCATCTGCTGCTGCCACTGGTTCTTCATCTTCTCGCCGTACTTCACGATGAGGCCGTACTCGCCCGGATTCCAGCCCGTCCCGTGGAGGCAGTATTGCTCGATGAGCTCCGGCCGCTTGCGGAACCACGCGTTGTATTCCGAATTATGGCCGCTCGACTCCGTCACGTAGTAGTCCAGGTGCAGGAACATCTCGTTGCGGACGATCTCTTCGTTGTAGACGGCGGGTTGGTTCGCCACCGCGTCCCGGATGAGCGGATAGGCATCCTGTCCGTTCCACTTGAAGTCGAGGTAGAACGCCTGGTGGTTGATGCCGGCGCACGTATACGTCACTTCCTCCGTCGGCGCGCCGATCCAGCCGGCCAGCATGGCCGCCGTCCCTTGCACGCTGTGGCACAGCCCCGTCACCTGCACCTTCGTCTCGCCCTGCAGCGCGCGGCAAAGCATGGCCATCGGGTTGGTGTAGTTCAGGACGATCGCGTTCGGGCAGATGCGTTCGACGTCGCGGCAAATGTCCAGCATCGCCGGCAGCGTCCGCAGGAAGCGGAATATGCCCGCCGGTCCGCGCGTGTCGCCGATGTTGATGTCGACGCCGTATTTCTTAGGAATCTCCACGTCGTGCCGGTACACGTCCAGATCGCCGACGAGAATCGTGATCACGACGCCGTCCGCGCCGCGGAGCGCCGCTTCGCGGTCCGTCGTCGCCTCGACGGCGACGTCGCCGTAGCCGCCGGCGGCGATGATGCGCTCCACCGCGGCCTGCGCGAACGCGAGCCGGTCCGGATTGACGTCCATCAGGGCAATCGTGCTGTCTTGAAACGCGGGGAAGGTCAGCAGGTCGCGCACCAAATTTTTCGTAAACACCAAGCTGCCGGCGCCGATAAATGCGATTTTCGCGGTCATGCCAGTTCCTCCTTCAAGAGCGTGGGATGGGTGCGGCTGCGCTCGCGACGCGGCGCGGCGAAAGCGCAGGCTAGTAACGCTATTCGCCGCCATCCCTCCAAAACCTTCCAGAAAAGCGGATTGGATTGCGTGTACAACCGGAGGTTGGGCATGCGGCATTCCGCTGCAAAAGCGGATTGGTTTGCG
>NZ_FORE01000021.1:0-63155 GCF_900113915.1 Paenibacillus sp. UNC496MF | reverse complement strand
GCGTGTACAACCGGAGGTTGGACATGCAGCATTCCGCTGCAAAAGCGGCCCGGGCGCGCATTTCCCGGCCGGCCCGACGGCGCAACGCAAAAAAGGATCCGCCTCACACCGAGGCGAACCCTTCTTGCGTGGCAACAACGGCGCTTAACGGAACCGGTACGTCCAGAACCGTTCCGTGCCGAACCGCTGCTGCAGCTCCTTGTCCGATAGCGCGTTTTTGCCGAGCAGCTCCGCCGCCTGGAACTGGGAGCGGTGCGCCGTAATGGCGGCTACCTTCTGCTTCAGCGTGCCGCGGACGTCGTTTACGACGTCGGCGCGGCCGATCTCCTGCTCGTGGTCGCGCGCGAACGCGCTGCAGAGCACCCTCGGACGCCCGCCCTCGGGCAGCTTCGCGACGGCCCGGACGACGGCGGCGCCGGTGGCGTCATGGTCGGGATGCACGGCGTAGCCGGGATAAAACGTGTACACGAGCGACGGCTTGACCTCGTCCAACAGCGCCGCGATGCGACCGTCGATCAGCGCCGCCTCTTCGAACTCCACCATTTTATCGTGGAAGCCGAGCAGGCGCAGATCCGTGATGCCGATCGCGGCGCAGGATTCCTCCAGCTCCGCCTTGCGGATGAGCGGCAGGCCGACCCGGTTCGTGAACGGCGGGACGCCCATGTTGCGGCCCATCTCCCCGAGCGTCAGGCAGGCGTACGTCACCGGCGTGCCTTCTTCGATATGTTTCGCCAGCGTCCCCGAGAAGCCGAAGGCTTCGTCGTCGGGATGCGGCAGCACGACCAGAATGCGGCGTTCCATCTCGTTGCTCCTCTCCTTCCCCATCAGAACGGCTCCCGGCTCAAGTGCAGGGCGACGACCAGCTTGCCTTGGCTGTCGTGGCCCGCCAGAATGAGCCGCTCCGCGTCGGTCTCGTCGTAATGCGTCAGCCCCTCGGAATAGACCCAGCCGTGAGGCATCTTCAGGCCGACCCGGTACGGGCCGTCCCCGGAGATCGCCCCGTGCGTATAACGGACGACGGCATTGGTGACGAACGTCGCCGCCGGATGCTTCGTGCTGTCCAGATGCGCGGCGTACGCCCCCGTCGTCATTTCTAAATGTAGGTATAACTCCTGGTCCTTCAACCGGTCGATCCGCTGTTGGATGACCGCTTCGTTGATCGGCTGCATGGGCCGCTCCCTCCCTTCCAAGCGTCGCGACGTCGGTCGCCATTTCATTATAGCCCTTCGCCGCTAGACTTCCAAAACGCCTCGCCGGAACCATGAAAAGAAGCCCCTAAGCCGGATCCGACTTAGGGGCTGCCCTCGTGGGCCTGCTATTAAGCTGTTCTGGTAAAGTTCATTTTATCGAAATTGCCGACGTACAGCAAGCCGTTCGTCGTCGAACCCTTGAACACGACGCAGATCGTCAGCTTGCCGGTCACGAGCTGATCCAGCTTCGCGGTGGCGGTGTTGTAATTATCCCATGCGCCGCCCGTATTCGGCAGCTTGACCGTGCCGATCACGTCGCCGTTCTTGTCGTTCAGGCGGATCTCCGCGACGACGTCGTTCGGCGCCCGGTTGGACGGGGAGTCGTAGTCGATCGATATCGACAGGGCCGTTCGTCCTGTCGTCCAAGATGATCAGGACGGCCGAATTATTGAAGGTGTTCGTCGTATTGCCGACGTGTTCCACCTAGACCTGGTTCACGCCTTAGGGGATTCGTCGCGGTTCGGCATAATTCCTGCTTGTTCGCTTCGCGTGGCGTGGAAAATGATTCCAACGGCGGAGCGCGGTGCGCATGCGAGCTAGAGGAAGGTGCTTGAGGAGGAAGTTACGAATGAGCGCGGGAGTATGAAGTCGTACTCCTATAGACACGTTATTGGTTGTATATATGGAACGAAAGCGTTATTTGCTAGCGCGGCTCGCTTCAACTTCGCCGACCGTCTAGGGTGCATAATAAAAAGAACTCCCGCTGTGCGGGAGTTCTTTTATCGCGCTTCCTATTGGAAGCCGGAATACCTTGCGTCTCCGCCTTTAACCGAGTCCGTTATCTTTGCTTGTCTTGTAGGCGTACGTGACATGTTCCTTCTTGCCGTCGCTGTAAACCAAATCGATGGAATCGATGACGATATATTGAAGCGCTCCCTGATAAGTGAATAATTTGTACACGATCAACGTATCGTTCGGAGCGACCGGACCGACATATTTGACCGCGAACTTATTGTTGCCCGAAATCTCGTCGTACGAAGGGTCCCCGACCGGGTTGAGCGTCCGTAGGTTGACGGTATAATAATTAATCGTTTTTCCCGTCAAATTCGCGGCCATCCACGTCAACGTTACGCCATCGGCAGAATTGACATGATAATTAAACGTTTTGGGTGCGCCAATTTTTTGTTTCGAGGCAGTCGCCGGTTGGGAGGCGGCAGTCGAAGCGCTTGCGCTTTTCTTTCCGGTATTTAACGTAATCTTCCCGGTTGCCGGATTATATCCGGTCTCGGCATGAAAGTAGTTCTTGGCGACGCTAAGCGGTATGTAAGGCTTCCCGTCTACGATTTGAACGGGGATGCTCGTCTGCGTTCCGTCGATCCAAAGCGATGCGTTGTTCGAAGCGTATACGCCCAGCATAAAAGAAGACATAAGGATCGCGACCGCGGCAAAAGCAATCGCAACTTTCTTTTTCAATTTTGTACCTCCGTTGGATGATGTCTTAATATCTTGTAACTATTTTCCTATGCATTCTATCAGATGCAAGACTAAAGAGCTATCTTTTTTTGAGATTGCCGCTGGAAATCTATTTACGCGCAAAAAGAGACGTCCGGATAGTCGGACGTCTCTTCGTTGCCGCCGCTGGGTCAGTGGCGCATCGTAATCCGCGCGATCGGAACCGGTTAGTTCACGGTCGAGGCGGTCTCGAACAGGTTCGGATACACGGCCGCAACGCCGCCGGAAAGGTTCTTCAGCACGCTGCGGCTGACCTCGTCGGCCACGATTTCGTAGCTGTCCGCTTCCAGACCGTCCACGGCGATTTTGGCGATGTCGGCGGGACTCGATTTGGGCGCTTGGATATCGGCGGTCATATCGGTGTCCATGAAGCCGACATGGAGACCGGCGACGCGAACATTCCGCGGTGCCAAATTAAGCCGCAGCACGTTCGTCATGCCCCACTCCGCCGTTTTGGCGGCCGAATACGCGCCCGCTCCCCCGGTGGCAAACCAGGACAAAACGGACAGAATATTAAGAATCGCCCCGCCGCCGTTGCGTTCGATGACCGGCGCAAACGAGCGGACCATCGCAAGCGTGCCGAACACGTGCGTATCGAATTCCACGTGCATCTTGGACAGATCGTCTTCCAGCAGGGAACCGCCGGTCGAGCTGCCCGCGTTATTGATGAGCAGCGTTACGTCCTTCGCGGTTTCCGCCGCCGCGGCGACCGACTTCGGATCCGTGATATCGAGCTGCAGCGGAATGGCCCCCGGAATATCGACGGCTTGCGGGTTTCTCGCGCCCGCGTACACTTTTGCCCCCCGGGCGACGAGCTCGCGTGCAAGCTGAAGGCCCAAGCCTCGGTTCGCTCCGGTAACGAGCGCGATTTGGTTCGCGATGTTCATGGATGATCTCTCCTCTTAGCGTTATGGGTTAGTCATGGCTTGTTGGCGATCGGATTAGTCATTTTGGAATGACCATTCTTTTATTTAGAAAAAAAGATGTCCATCTGAGATGAACATAGCCAAGCACATTATCCTGAGATTGGTGTCTATATCTGCGAAACCCGCGACTTTTTATGAGAACAATCATTCCCGAAATGGTAGATGCCGATTGCCTTTCCCATATGCATCATACCTTATTTAAGAATAAACGGTCAAGTATTGATGTTATCATTCTCTCTCCGACTATTATGAGCGAACGTAAAGCTTTTCATCCTTGGCCAACGATCGCTCGGCATCATTTCCGATCCTGCGCGTGCGGGCGACGGTATTTCGCGTATTGCTTACACCCATGCATGAGGGATATAAAGTTCCTCTAGACGCATGATTTCATCCGGCGTCAATCGCACCGACAATGCCGCCACCGCATCTTCGATATGACCGAGCTTGGTCGCCCCGATAATCGGCGCCGTAACCCCGTCCTTCTGCAGCAACCACGCAAGCGCGATCTGCGCGCGAGGAAGACCTCGGTTAGCCGCGACTTCCGACAATCTTTCCACGACTTTGCGATCCGCTTCTTCCGATTTGACGAACAGCCCCTTCGCGACCTGATCCTTCTCGGATCGCGAGGTCTGCTCGTTCCAATCGCGCGTTAACCGGCCTGCGGCCAAAGGCAAGTATGGCGTGATGCCGACGCCTTCGTCTTTGCAAAGCGGAAGCATTTCTCTTTCTTCTTCCCGATAGAGCAAGTTCAGCCGGTTTTCCATGGACACAAATCGCGTCCAACCCTTGCGCTCCGCGGCATGCTGCGCTTTGGCAAACTGCCATGCCAGCATGGAGGAAGCCCCGATGTATCTGACTTTGCCGGTCTTGACTAAATCATGAAGCGCCTCCATTGTCTCTTCGATGGGCGTATGCGGATCCCAACGATGGATCTGGTATACATCGACGTAGTCCGTCCCAAGCCGTCTGAGGCTGTTATCGATCTCGGTCATGATCGCTTTGCGGGCAAGCCCCGCGGCGTTCGGTCCTTTGCGCATCGGAACGAATACCTTCGTACTGATGACGAATTCGTCGCGGCGGCCAAAGTCCTTTAACGCTCTGCCGAGAATTTCTTCGCTGGTCCCGTCGGAGTACATATTGGCGCTGCTGAAAAAATTGATGCCCGATTCGATGGCCTTCTTGATGATCGGCCTGCTTTGCTCCTCATTCAGCGACCATGGCGTATTGCCGCGTTCCGGCACCCCGAAGCCCATGGTTCCCAGGCTTAATCTGGACACCTCTAATCCGCTGCGTCCAAGTTTGGTATATTCCATTGCAAACCCGCTCCTCTGTGATGCGATTTTTAGTTGACGCATCAACCATGAATGCAACTTTAACACCTTGTTGTTGACATGTCAACAGTGATATCATACAGGCATGAATACTAACGAACTCCGCGAAGATGAATTACGATTGTGGAATATGTGGAAGGGCTCCTATAAACGCATCTTCGGTCGCGTCGTAAAAGAGATGTCCGAACATACCGGATTATCCGAAGGCGACTTCGGAGTATTAGACCGGTTAGTTCAATTTGGCGACGGTCAGCTTCGTCAACAGGAGCTGGCGCACTCGATGGACTGGGATAAAAGCCGATTATCTCACCATTTGACGAGAATGGAAAAACGGGGGCTTGTCGAGAGAAAGCCTATGGACCTTGACCGCGGCGTCCAGGTCGTCATTACCGCCGCCGGACAAGCAGCCTTGCGCGAGGCCCTTCCCATCGTGTCAATGGCGATACGCAAGCATTTTCTTGGTCCGTTAACCCCGCAAGACATCGAATCGATTACGAAGATGGCGGAACGCTCAAAAGAGCAACCCTAACAAACGCAAACGTCGCTTCCCCGGCGGGGAGCGAACGAGGAGAATTTATGAAGCCTACCGACTTTTTACCGATTATCCTTGGCAGCGACGAGAACGCCTACGGCAACGTCAGACTGATCCATGAAACGTACGGGATCAAACCGCTCCTGCTCTGCACGCGGCTGTTGATTCCGACCATGCACAGCAACTTGTTCGATCTCGTCCAGATCGATCGTTTCGACCAGGAAGACGTCTTCCCCGGCGCGTTGTCGGCCATCTTGAAGCAGCACGCCGCCCCGAATCGGAAGCTGGTCGTCATTCCGTGTTCGGATTATTATGCGGGGATGCTGTCCCGCCACTATGACGCGTTCGACGGCTTGATCGCCAACCGCTTCCTCTCCGGCACGCTGCTCCAAACGCTGGATACGAAGGACAAGTTCTACGAGCTGTGCGAGAAATTCGGGCTGGACTATCCGAAGACGGTCGTGTGCGAACCGAACGAGCGGGAAGACGCCCTGAACCGCATGGATTTTCAATTTCCGATCGTCGTCAAACCGGAGAACAGCAATGCATACGAGTACCTGTACTGCCACTTCGAAGGCAAAAAGAAAGTGTTCTTCTTCAATACCCGCGAGGAATACTTAACGATGGTCCGCAATATAAACGCCTCCGACTACAAAGGGAAGCTGATCATCCAGGAGTTTATTCCCGGCGGCGACAGCGCCATGCGCGTGATCAACAGCTATTCGGACGACAACGGCCGCGTGAAAATGATGTGCCTCGGCCAGCCCGTGCTCGAAGAGTACGCGCCGAAGACGCTCGGCAACTATGCCGCGATCATTAGCCGTTCCGATATGGCCATCTACGAGAAGATCAAGACCTTCCTGGAGAACATCGGCTATGTGGGCTTTTCCAACATCGACATGAAGTTCGACAGCCGCACGGGCAAGTACATGATGTTCGAAATCAATCCTCGCCTCGGCCGAAGCAGCTTGTTCGTCCGGGCCGCGGGGTTGAATATGCTCCAGGCGCTGATCGATCAAGTCGTCTATGGCAAAGAGTCCGACTGCGTCTACGGGCGAGCCACCGCGATGTGGACGAACGTGCCGAAGAAGGTCTTGAACCGCTACGTCACCGATCCCGCGCTGTCCTCGGAGATTAATCGGCTCTACCGGGAGAAAAAAGTGATCCGGTCGCTCTGGTACAGCAAGGATCTGAACGCCAAGCGGATTCTCAGCGTCTCGCGTTACTTCTACGGTCACGTCCGCAATTATCAGCGTTATTACTTCGATAAAGGACAAGCTTAGTGGCGCGGAGCGCATCCCGAAATAAAGGCAGCCGGTCGATTCGACCGGCTGCCTTCGTGTTAAGGATGAGGCGACGCGTTTCTTGTCCGTCGCGTTGATGTACCCTGCGGGTCCCGCAATCGCCCTCGCATTTTTTTAGGCTTCGTTAAGCGCGGCATCGTCCAATTGAAGCTGCATCCGCATCCCCCCGTACGAGCTAAACTATCTTGCCTGTTAGTTGAACAAAGGCGGCAGCCCATCGTTTCTCCGACAAAAAAATTTTAAACTCGACTGACATACCGTTGTCAGTCGCGTTTTTTATAATAGGAGTACGTTTCCCTTGGGAGCAGAAGATCCAAGCGATGGATTCGGGCTCAAACGAATAGGAAACGGGTCTTGTATTCTGTACGATTGGAAGGATGGTATCTCGTGAATTTTGCTTCTGTACGCATCATTACCGACGACGTGGATCGTCTCGTCGCGTTCTATGAGAACGTCTTGGGGGTTACGGCGGAACGCCCCGCGCCCGTCTTCGCCGAGCTCGTCTTGCCCTCGTGCACCCTGGCGATCGGCCACTCCCAGACGGTGCAGCTGTTCGGCGCCGGTTCCGCAGAGGCGGCCAACAATCGCACGGTCATCCTCGAGTTCCGCGTCCACGATGTCGATGCCGAATACGAGCGCTTGAAGCCGCTGGTCGGCGAGTGGGTAAAGGAACCCGCCACGATGCCGTGGGGGAACCGCGCCGTACTGTTTCGCGATCCCGACGGCAACCTGGTGAACCTCTTCGCGCCGGTGACCGAGGAAGCGATCAAACGGTTCGGCGGCAGACGTTGACGGACAGTTGAAGTGAGCGAGGCGAAGTCTCCCGGTTCGTTAGTTTAGTGGCCGCGCCTTATAAAACGAGACCAGAGACCACGACACCAGGCTGCCGATCTTGCCGGCAGCCTGGTGTCGTTGCATGCATTCGTTATGGGCCGGGGTCACCTGTCACGGTTCAAGATAAAATCCACGATCGGCTTGGGATCCGGCAGTCCGTGCGGGTGGTGCCCGCCCCCTTCCTTGCCGAACACGGCGATGATGTCCCGCTTGCCGTGTTTTTCGTAGAAGTCGGCCAAGAGTTTGCCGTTTTCCTCATAGGGTACGCTGGTGTCGCTGTCGCCGTAGACCAGCACCACCGGGATGTCGTGCTCGGCAAGCGTGCCCATCTTGTCCATGGGATGGCCGCGGAAGCTCAGCATCTCCGACGCGGTCAGGCCGAGCGCGTCCAGCACTTCCTTGACCGTTTCTTCGTTCCTAGCAGGCTTGTTGTAGCCGAGCGGGGCGCTCAGCAGATTCATGGCCGGCGCGTCGAGGTACAGCACCGACACGTAGTCAGGGTACAGGTGGGCGAAATTCACCGAGGCCACGCCGCCGGCGCTCATCCCGATGGTCACGAACCGGCGGGACAGGCCGTATGCCTCGGCCAGGAAATCCACAAAGTCCCGGCGCATATGCTGGTCGTCGTCGGTCCCCCACCGGTTGCCGTTCTTGATGTAGGAGAGGTGGTAGCCGTGCTCGACGAGCGAAATCGCGGTGTTGGGGAAGGCGCCGAAATACTCCATGTACATGACCATTTTGCCGCCGTCGGACTTGAATGAACGCGTCGTGGGCTGTATCAGTATGCACTCGCGGCCCTTGAACGTGAAGTCCAGCCGGGTCAAGCCCTCCCATTCGGAAATTCTAACACCCGCCGTCATCGGAATCGTCCTTTCTGTCGTGCCGTATTGTAGATTGGCCCGTTGATGGATTCGGTTCCTCGTGAATCACGATGAGGTTCCCGAATGGGTCCCGGAATTTCAGAAACCGCCGTCCGTCCTCGTCCGCTACAATCCCGCCTAGGATTTCCGTGCCGGATCCTTCGGCTTTTCCGGCTAGTCCTTCAATATCGATCACCTCTACGCCTAAAACAGGATACTCCTCGCCGCCCACGGTAAAGTTCGCGGTCGTTTCGTCCTCCGTCTTCCATAGAAACAAGTTGACACGATTCCCAAGCCTGAGGGACGCAAAATCTCCGAAATTCCCTTCCGATTCCCAGCCAAAAACGTCGGTGTACCATTCGACGGCCCGGTTCAAATCCGTTACCGGCACTTGAACGTGACTGATTACAGGGTGCTCTATCATCTCAACGACTCCTTCTAGTTACCGGCTCTCTCTGGCCTCGCATGCCCAGTAACGATTTCCATAGGGATCATAATCGCAACCTTATATTACCATATCAGGGAATGGATTGATTTAAATTTTGAACGACTACTTTCCGTTGCGATGGATAAAAGCTGCCATTTGTTCGACGCGTTCTCCTGCCTCCGTCTTCGGCCCGAAACTTGTTTGCCGTCTCCCAGACAATCGGGAACTCTTGTCATTCCGCTTGACTTAAACCAAGGTTTAAATCGTATGATATTCCCGTCGACAATAAATATGGAGGACTCCACATGAACTATTATTCCATTGGCGCGGCAGCCGCTCAATTACATATACCAGAATCAACCATTCGTTATTATGAGAAAAAAGGGCTGCTTCCGCTAATTGAGCGCGATCATGCGGGCAGGCGGTTATTTATTTTCCGATTTGCCGCGCGAATCAATTAAAAAAGCAGCCTCGACAGGCTGCTTCATCCGGTAACGTAATCTGTGGTTTAATTAAACGTCACAACTATCACATATCTTGACAAGCATTACATTGAATAATTCATTTTCTTAATTGAGGATAAATCCTATGGTATGAAAAAGAACATCAGAAAAATCAATAAACTCCCCGTACTAAGGATAACAATGGCATTGAATAATGACTTAAATATCCGCACTACGGAACTATTAATGTCCCGATTATAATCCCATGTTACTACGTAGGTCAGAATGAGATAACCGACTAGTATGACGACTCCAATAAACTTCGAAATCGTACCTGGACCTATGTACCCTTCCCTAAAACGGTGATGATATTCGAAACCGAATATCGCGATGTAAGAACAGAGAAAGGCGATTGTCGTAACACCCGATGAAAGCAGCAGCAGCAGATATTTCCACTTTGATTGTTTTAGCGGTGTCAAAGTACTCATTCAACCCCTACTTATGATCGTCGGTTCCATTTTATCACAATTCCATCATGCATAACTGCCCATTAGCGCAACGATGGCAGCCGATCATTCCGAGGACGGCTGCCTTTGTGAAATCTGAGTGCACGATCTTGTCCCGTTAGTTGTTGCCGCCTTCGATGCCTTGCTCCCAACAATGTATTTTTAGTTGACTGGGGTAATTGAAATAAGTCGGGGACGCTGCAATAATCTCTTTTTATATTGAATGTCATATATTTTATTTCTTTCGGTCAATAGATTTGAAAGATCAATACTTATTGATATTTCCCTACTATGATTATCTTTATCTTGGATAAGTATATTGTGACTCCCAGCAACTAATAGTGTAACTCTCTCGCCATTCGTAGTATCAAATAGATGCCAACAAATAAATAAAATCAGGCTTAGAGGAATAAGTGTGGATTTTATGGCATTTAAATTTATGCTTTTACTCAAATCATCACCTCAAATTAATTGAAAACCATATCGACTTTGCGGGAATTTCTTATAACGTCTTTTCTGCGGAATTATACACAGTGACGTTAGTTATTCGCGAAACCATTCAACTATCCTGCCCGTTAACGCAACGACGGCAGCTGATCGGTCAAAGTTATCTGGACCTAGATTTAAAACACGGGACTTTTCCCTTGGTTCATTTATCCAATCTAAATAGTGGAGATAAAGCCTTCGAAGGGTTCGACTCAATCGAGGAGATGGCAGCCTCTCGTTTACGCCGGTGTTATCAAATTTAATACCTATCTCTTGCAATAGGCAGAAAAACGGTAAATGTAGTCCCTTCATCAGGTTGACTCGCAACGCGGATGAAACCGCCGTGGGCTTTTACAAAATGATGGGCAATGGATAATCCGAGTCCCGTACCGCCTGTATACCGCGAACGTGCTTCGTCTACTCGGTAAAAACGATCGAATAGATGGGGCAGCTTTTCTGCCGGTATTCCAATGCCGGTATCGATTACCGAGACACATGCATAGCACGCATTCCCATCTAAGACCCGGTCTTCGACTTCAACCGTAATCTTCCCTCCATACGGCGTGTAATGAATCGCATTGGTCAGCAAATTAAAGAAAACCTGCGTGATTCGTCTCGCATCGGCCATCACGATAATTGGCCTCGAAATCGTACTAAGGCGCATGTCCAATCCGTTTTCTTCCGCTTCGTATTTCACGTCGTCCACGATTCGTTCTAGGTGTACCGTCATATCGATCGGTTTGCGATCGAGAGACAATCGGCCCGCTTCGGCGAGCGACAATACATGAAGATCGTCCACCAGCTGGCTGAGCCGGATTATCTCATCGTGAATCCGAAGCAGCATTACCGGCGGGACAGGATGACCGGCCTGCTGATAATTTTCAAGTTTAAGCTGCATTATGGACAGCGGAGTCCGAATCTCGTGAGCAACATCGGCTACCAATCGTCTGCGGGCTTCTTCAGCCTCACGCAGGCGTAACGTCATTTCATTGAACGTTTTGGCGACTTTCCCATACTCGTCTTTTGTGTCTACAGGTACTTTGACGTTCAGGTCGCCCTGCGCCACTCGCTCTATGGCCGCGATTAGCTTTTTGAGCGGGAGGGTAAGCACCCCCGATATCCAAAAGCTGAAGAACAACCCGATCGTAACAAAAAAGAACAAGCGCACGCCGTGCGTGACATTAAGCAGTGCGTTCAGCCGCATATTGTCAAGGAAATAAGATTTAAAGATTTCAAGTTGCCCCTCTGGCGTGGCACTCAAATAGTTGGCGTCGATTTGTTCCCTTTGAAATTGCTCGATTAAGCTGCCTGTGTAAACTTGCGTTGTTAGAGAGAAAGTGATACTTACAATGAGCACCAGCAGTACCATACAGGCAAATATTTTCATACGTACTGTTAACGTCATGATTGTTCACCAAATCGGTAACCGAAACCATATACCGTTTGAATATAACGAGGATTGGCCGGATCATCTCCCAGCTTACGGCGAAGATTCCGGATATGGGAATCCATCGTTCTTTCGTATCCCATGTACTCATCCTCCAAAGCCACTTTTAACAATTGCAAGCGGCTGAAGACAATGCCGGGGCGAGCCGCCAGCGTGAACAATATTTTGAATTCGGTTGGTGTCAATTGGATTTCCTGACCGTCTTTGAATACCTGACATCTAGCCTCGGAAATGATCAGGTTATCTCTTTCCAAGAACACCGACCTGTCTTCAGGTCCGCGCAAGCGGCGAAGTAAAGCTCGGATGCGCGAAGCGAGTTCCCGCAAGCTGAACGGCTTCGTCAAATAATCGTCCGCGCCGATTTCCAGACCGACGATTTTATCCGATTCATCCGATCGGGCCGTGACCATAATAATACCGCAGTTCGAGAATTGCCTTAATTCGCGGCATACGTCGATGCCGTTTTTCTCGGGGAGCATCCAATCAAGCACAACGAGATCAGGCCGTTCAGACCGGGCCATCGAAAGTGCTTCCATGCCGGTACAGGCGGTCAATACCCGAAACCCTTCACGTTGCAGATAGGTGTGCATCTCCTTAAGCATGCCCGGTTCGTCTTCCACAAGCAACAATTTCGGTTCTATTCCAATCACATCTTTCCAATTTAGTCTGCTTCCATTGCAAAAGCACACCGCTTACCGAAAATAATACCGTGAAATAGCACGTTCTTGTATAAATCCACGCAAAAAGAGGAGGATCTGCATAAGTTCTCGACATTTGTAGAGTAAACTGGCACCAAGAACAAGAAGAACAATTACTGGGGGGTGGGATCCAGAGAAACGTAATGTTTGAAAGTTGAAGGAACTTCGAACGGTGTATGATCTCGACTGAAAGAGCGCTGTTTGAACTCGGCGTTATTAATGAAAAAAGGGGTAGTTAACAAATGAAAATGAAGCTAGTTTCATTCGTATTACTTTGTGCACTTCTACTTGTTCCGACTATTGCCTCTGCTGAAGCGAGCAGCGGTAATGTCGGATACGGATTAACCCCCGGGCGGCTCTGGTCATTGGTGGATGCGGTGTTGGGGCTGATCAGCGCGACCCTCGCTGGGCTGTCTCTGGCCCGCTCCGCCGGCCGTTTCGGCACCGGCAGCGGGCGACGTGGGGCCATCATGGCTATGGTGATGGGACTGATCGTTATAGCTTACGCTGGGGTGCATGTGATCATATTTCCCGGTGGTCCCGGCACTGGTGACGGGCGAGTCGGGGCCATCTTTGCCCTAGCGCTCGGGCTGACTAGCATGATTCTCGGTAGGATAGCTCTAGCCCGCTCCCGCCGCAAGGGCTGATCCGACCCTGATTCTGGTCATGTGAACTTGAGCATCAGGCGGGTACCCCCCAACTATTGTTTTGGAAGCTACCGGTCACTATCAGGCGCCACTACTTCCCAACTGGGTGTTTATACTGCTATAGCGTCCCGATAGCTTAATCTTTTCCCCGGTGGAATTATTAAACTAACGGGACACGATAGCTCAATCATGACACGACGGCAGCCGGCTTTATAACAATCGGCTGCCGTCGTTGCGCTAACGGGCAGGATACTTCCACTATGTGTTAAAATGGTGCTGTTTCTATACTGATCTGAGAAGGCGGGGGCATGCCATGGTGCCTAGCGGCCAAGCTCCATGTTCCTCGGGGATCACATTGAGCCCGCGACGCCCGCGCTCTTCACTTTTTCAAGTGAGCATGGGCCACGCTGGCGAATGCTCTTTCAGGTTACATTCAGGATAATGTCCTTAAGTTCAATCAGAGTCTTGATTCGATAGCTGGCCTGTGAGAAGTCATGTGTTTTTGTGAAGTCGTTATGTACTATGGCACAGTCGATACCAGCCGCCACGGCTGATTGCAACCCTCTGTTTGAATCCTCCACAACCAAGGTCTCTTCTTTAGTAGCTCCGAAGCGCTTTAAGCCGGTCAAATATGGTTCAGGATGCGGCTTGGTGCACTCGTAGTCTTCGCGAACAAGGATGAAATCCATGAATTGTCTAATCTGACGATTCTCATGAATAAGTTGAAAATCCACACGTTTTGCAGTCGTCACGATTGCCATGCGGACGTACTTTGATAGTTCGGCTAGCGTTTCCACTACGCCTTCGATCTCTATGGCTTCTGTTCTTAGATAGTCCTGATAATAGACGTTGCGGACTTCACGCTGTTTGCTTATTGTCTGTTCATCGATACCTGCCGCCTTAGCTTGCGACCAAGTGCCCCATGACTGGGTCATGTCGCGGAGATATTGATCCTTATCCAAGGTAAATCCAATGTCAGCGAGAGCGCGTTCTCCCGCTTTGTAATACCAGAATTCAGTATCAACCAGGACACCATCATGATCGAAGAGTATGTACCTTTTCATGGTTTCGTTCTCCTTTGTCAACCATGTGTGGCTGCCGTCGTGTCATAATTGAACTATCGTGCTCGTTAGCATAGGCCGCCGACGCCGGCAGGCTATTATTTGTTGTGCTATCGTGTCCCGTTAGCTCTTGCTTGTCAATGCTTACAAAGCTTATCATCGTTGCAATCAAAAATGTCGACCAAGTCGATTGTTCACTGTATTTTTTGATAGCCCTGTTGAAACCAAATAAACATTCCCTGCTCCGTCAATATACGTATGTAATAGTTTGTATTTGTGCTTCATCGGACTACTTCCTTTCTCCGCTATAGTCGTACATAAATTTCACCTCATTCATGACACAATGTTCTTGGCTCCGACGAATCGAGACCATACAGTTCTATATTCACAAATTAGAGACATCATTGCTTCATAGAGGAGTATCTTCAACCGCTAGCGAATGATTATAGCAAATAAATCCAAATAAAATGAAACGAGTGACCGTGATGACTTTTCCAATTTGGGTTGATCTTGGTTTTATTAAGCTGCACCCGCATGCGGTTTTCGAAGCACTCGCATATTTTATCGGCTTTCGCGTTTACCTTTACACTCGCAGCAAGGACAAGCTTCCTATCGTACAAGGTATGTGGATCATCGTCGGTGCTATTCTTGGAGCTGCCATCGGTTCTAAAGTATTGTATTGGCTTGAGGATCCCTTGAGGACAATCGAGAACTGGCACAGCTACACCTACTTAATGGAGGGCAAAACGATAGTCGGCGGATTGTTAGGCGGGCTGATCGCCGTGGAGTGGACCAAGAAGTTCGTCGGCGTTACCCGTTCCACTGGCGACGATATGGCGCTTCCAATTATCATTGGCATGACGATCGGCCGTATCGGTTGCTTTATGACCGGGCTTGATGACCATACCTACGGCACACCGACAACTTGGATAACGGGTATTGATTTTGGCGATGGCACTCCCAGGCACCCTACACAGCTTTACGAGATCGCATTCTTACTTCTTCTTTGCGGGTTGCTCTATCGATGGAAAAAAAAAGCAACATTTCCTGACGGAGCTATTTTCCAACTGTTTATGACGGGGTATCTCACGTTTCGCTTCGCTGTCGATTTTATAAAGCCGACCCCTCATCCTTATTTCGGACTTAACAATATTCAGCTTGCATGTCTCGCTGGCCTAATCTATTACTTGGCTTTGATCTACAAGTGGTTAAGCCAACCGCAACGCTTATATCGAAAGGAGTTGTAACAATGACAACGAAAAACAGACCCTACATTTTCTACGAGCTTACGAACAGCATCTGTTCAAAATGTCTGCGCAAGGTTGAAGCGAAAGTCATCATCGAGGACAATCAAGTGTTCTTACTCAAGTATTGCGGACAGCACGGCCGGGAGAAGGTTCTCATCGCAAGCGATGCCGACTACTATAAGAGATGCCGAGAATTTCTGAAACCCGCGGAAATGCCGCAGCAATGGAACACACCCATCCGTTACGGCTGTCCGTATGATTGTGGTCTTTGTCCGGATCATGAGCAGCATAGTTGTCTGACGCTGGTTGAGGTAACAGAACGGTGTAATCTGCAATGTCCGATTTGCTATGCAGAATCCTCACCGCATAATGGCTCATGGCGCTCGCTGGAACAAATCGAGGCCATGCTCGATGCCATTGTCCGCAATGAAGGCGAACCTGACATTGTGCAAATTAGCCGGGGAGAGCCCACCATTCATCCGCAGTTTTTCGAAATATTGGACCTCGCCAAAAGCAAACCGATCAAGCATATTATGGTGAACACCAACGGCCTCCGCATTGCTCAGGATCGCGGCTTTGCCAAACGGTTAGCCGAATATATGCCTGGCTTTGAAATTTATCTGCAGTTCGACAGCTTCCAGGAGGAGGCGCTGCTCGAACTTCGCGGAGTTGATTTGCGCGATGTTCGCCGCCGTGCGCTTACGCATTTAAACGAATTCAATGTCTCGACCACGCTGGTCGTTACGCTCAAAAAAGGGTTGAACGATCATGAAATCGGCGACATTATCCAGTTCGGCCTCAAGCAGCCTGCCGTACGTGGCGTGACCTTCCAGCCAATCCAAGCAGCTGGTCGATTGGAAGAGTACGATCCGGCAGTGGATCGTCTAACACTTAGTGAGGTGCGGCAGGGAATTATTAATCAATCCGGTGTTTTTCGCGCGGAGGATATTATCCCGGTGCCTTGCCATCCTGATTGTTTGGCGATGGGTTACGCCTTGAAGCTAGGCGAGGAGGTGCTGTCGCTTACCGGATTAATTGATCCCCAAATATTGCTGGAGGGCGGCCGCAACACGATCGTGTTTGAGCAGGATCAAACACTAAAATCGAACATATTCGAGTTGTTCTCGACGGCTCATTCACCAGCCTCTTCCGCGCTCTCGCTGAAAAGCCTGCTCTGCTGCTTGCCGATGGTCGCTGTGCCCGACAAGATTAGTTATGACAATGTGTTTCGTGTCATCATTATGCAATTTCTAGATCCATACAATTTTGATGTACGCTCTGTCAAAAAGTCCTGCGTGCACATCGTACATCCCGATGGACGAATCATTCCCTTCGACACGTACAACATGTTCTATCGTGGAGACCAAGAGAAGAAGTTAGCCAAGCTACGAGATGAATATGACATGCGCCCAGGAGGTAGGGTCGATGACTGGAATGAATGATGAGGAGAACAAGAATACAGAAGTCACCCCGCAGGCCGAATCACCCGGCCACACCAAACAAGTGTGGCTCGGAATCGGGCTATTGGCCGTTCTGCATTTATTGCTTTTTCTATTTCCTTTTGCCTTCTTCTTTATCAGCATTGCGCAACTCGTGTACCTGATTCCTGCTATCCTGGTTTTTCACAAAAAAAGCGGTATCGTACAAGGATTACTGATCGGTGCAGGTATTACATTTCTATTGAACGCTGCCTGCTTCGGTCTCCTCGCTAGTGGCTTATTTCGTCTCTCACTATAAATAGGCATTCGCAAGGTCAAATAGTTTGTAAGAGCCTGGTTCCAAGAAAATCCGATTTTGACCGAGGAAGCAAAAATCCAACCCATTTGCGATGAATTTCAGCCCTAGAATCAAACAGGACAGCGAAGGAATCGATGCGACCTTCCATTTCTTGTTCCAATTTGAGCCGACGTCGTCACCGCCCATACCTTGAATGAATTCTATCGGATGGAATGACTTACTATATTACACTCACTAGCGGAACAGGCTGCCAACTTGAATGCTCCCCTTTAATTAGAAGTCAATAATGCGGAAAGCTAGCCCGTTAGCGCAACGACGGCAGCCGATGGTTCTGAGGCCGGCTGCCGTCGTGTCATGATTGAATTATCGTCTCCAGTTAGCTTAGACTTTCAATGTAAATATGGTTGGATTAACAATACAAGACCAATGCATGCACATATTGCAGTTCCGATTCGGGAAAATAAAAAATAAGCAGGTGAAGGTTCTCTTGTTGCCTTCCACCCTTGAGTTATATTCCAAAATGTCTTGGGTTTTATGGTGGCGAACAATGCAGCTCCTGTCCAAAGCACAAGAAATATTGTAAGGAATACAGAAATTACTTTGACTTCAGGTGGCACCATCCAATTCCCTCCTGATTCACACAATACTCCTAATAATTTCAAATTTCAATCCTTTGAATGACCACGTTGAACTGCCCGTTAGTTTAATAACTCGAACTGCTGTTTTTGGGGCTTACGGGATAGAAGTTCTTGTCGTCCGACAATAGGTAAGGACATACCGGACTCGAACATAAGAAAAACCGCCGGGGCTCTGCCTTGGCGGTTTAATTACCGTTGATCTAATGTATATTCTTTGTCAGCACCTTCAGACGGTCCGACTTACACAGTTTTTGTCATGAATATCAGTTAAACACAATCGATAATTAGTTTATAGTCTAACCATATCCGGAATTTATAAACATCTAGCATCTACTTATTGGACTATCGTGTCCCGTTAGCTGAATCGCGCGGTTACTGCCATTGGGATTCAGGAGTGCATGGGGTGGCATGGCGGGTTTGCCATGACGGGTTTCATATCCACATAAGCAGATTATTACAATATTTTAACCATCTCATGCCCGATTTCTTCAAACACGATATATTCGTGCGGAATATTCAATGAATTTAAATATAAATGTAAAATCTCATTATCGCAAAACAATACATCAGCCGTTCCGACATGAATTTTTATATGTAACTTAGCGCGTATTTTTTCCGCGTTTTGACTTATCACATATAACACATTATTCTCCTCTACATACCTCTCTTCTCTCATCATATTCTCATATAACTCGGCGGCTTTTTCCGGCTCTTCCCCCACACCGTGGTAATCTTTGTGATAATAATGGTGGTATGTGCCTGCGTAGGCAGTCACCGAACCAAACAGTTCGGGATATTTAACAGCATAATAAAACGCCATTCCGCCACCCATTGAAAAGCCAGAAACGGATCTGTTTTCACGCGTCGCGTTCGTCCTGTATTCACGGTCGATATGCGGTATCAACTCGTTAATAATCATAGATTCAACGGGCAGATTCTCAAAATCTTCGATAACGGGGGAATTATTTGGGAAAACGGTAATCGACTTCTTGTTTGAATAAACCTTTTCCAATGTCCATATGTCGCTTGTTTCGTTGCCCGTCCACCCGTGAAGATGGTATGCGACTGGGTATTTTTTTCCGCTTTTTTCGTAATCAGGCGGAAGATAGATATTATAACCGATTTCATGACCGAACAGTTCACTATAAAATGTTTTATGGGTAACATTTTCAGGTGATTCTGTTGGTCGATTTATATAATTCATTTTATTTTCGCTCCTCGCTTATTAAAAATTGCCACGTCCGTGATTTAACTAAATATTTGTATTCGGGTTTAGTTGGGTTATTCCTTTGACCTGCCCGTTAGCGTAATGAAAAATGGAGCAGCTGCCCAAGGCAAACTACTCCAAAATGTGTTGTGCGATAACGATTCGATTGTATTTCTCCAGATAACGCGCAAAAGTTCATTCGTTTGGAGGAGCCCGAATGGGCAAATCGATAGCGGAGGAATAAAACAAAGGAGCAGCTGCCTCGGCAATCTGCTCCTTCTATCGTTGAATAATCGTTCCCCGTTAGCCCTTCATACATCTCTTATACTACACCACAAAGCATAAAAGTCAATTCGTTCTTTCATGGTAGTTGACTCATTAACCAACGGAATTCGCGCACTATCCGAATAACCTTCGAGTTTATTACTTACTCAAGCTATGCATAGTTCCATCCGCGTAGTAGGTGAATAACTCACCTGTGTACTTATCAACCAAATACTGATATTCATAAGTAACATTCTCATTGGATGCCATGAATTTGTAGAAACGAATGAATTGAGCACCGTTCGCTTCAATAGTCACGCCGCTCCCTACTTGTTTTTGTACAATAGCCTGAGCCGACTGTACATCGAACGCTTTCTCGCTTGCAGCATGTTTTTCCTCGACAACAACTACTCGAGCAAAGCCCTCCCATTGGACGTCCGTACCTAGTCCTTTTGCAACGAAGCTAATCGGAGCGTAGCTGAGCCCATCGATAACTTTAGCCGGTACATCAAGTTGAACAGACCTTCCATTGACATATGCTTGCGTGTTACCAATCGTAAATTGTACGGTATCATTTCCGCGTTTAATAATAATAGGCTGATTCATAGCTGTGAATTGTACGGTTGCATTAAGCTTTTCGCTGATTATCCGCATTGGAACGAGAACCCGTCCATTATTGTTCACTGGATGTGCATTGCTACTATACTTGCCGTTAATCATAAGGCGGCTTGCCGTAATAGACGGCTTGTCGGCGCCTGCGGGAACGGCCGCCCCGAAGCCGGGAATAGCCAGCGCGAATTCGGGAATTCCGGTGGAATACGGCGCGATTTCACCTTCCTGGAAGATGATGTATGCAACGCCTTTATGGATGTAAAAAGCCTGATCATCGGCAATCGTTTTGAACGTTCCCGGGAAGAAGCCATCCGGGCGTTTGGCGATTTGAGCCAGAACTGCACGATTGACGACGGTTTTGTAGTCCGACCCGAACAGGTCCTTCAGCTTGATCGGGGACGCATGTTCTTCGTTGCGGATGTTGTAGCTCGTAGCGATTGTGCTGCCGTGTGCGCCGCCTATGTAGGTATACGTGTTGACGCGGAACGATAATACGCCGCCTGCGGCCGCGCTGCCGTCCGAGAACAGCTCGCTTCGGACCGTAATTTCGTATGGCCCCCGGAAGGAGCCGTCGTTCAAGGCGTAATCGTCCTTCGCTTGCTTCCCGATTTTATCGGCTGCCTCCTTGGCGCTGGCAGCCAGGTTGGCGTTCAGTGTATTTTGGTACGCGGAATCCTTCATGCCGGTGATGACCGGTACCTGCAGATCGGTTTTGAGCTGATCCGTCGACTGCTGGACGCTGCGATATGTAATATGCGCGGCATCGGAGGCCGGCTGGACGGAGGAAACGACAGCGATCGGTACGGCTGTCCTTTTGACGTCCGCGGCGAATGCGCACGGGGCGGCGGCGCTTAAGAGGAGCGCGGTACCCATCAGGGCGGCAGCGGTGGTTTTGACGGCGTGTTTGAGAGTGCGGGCATATGTGCGGTTACGGTCGGGTCGTTCATCGCCATGTTTTGTCTGAAGCTAACTATATCAGCAGCCTCCGTTTTGATTGTAACAAAACGGTAACTAGACGGTTACAAGTGGATCGACGCGGCCGAGAGTTAACGAAATTCGGAATAAACCCTTAATAATCCAATTTCTTCATTGCACTATACTGCCCTTTACTTCCGTGGAAAACGGCAGCTGATCGTTAGACCAGCTGCCGCATATCGTAATTGAAAGCCCGTTAGCGTAATACGTCAAAGGAGCAGCTACATTGCAATCTACTCCTTCTGTCATTGACCTATCGTACCACTCACTCACCCGTTACGTAACGATCTGTCGATTATTTAGTAAATTGAATAATCAATTTCATCTCCATCTGGAGTAACTAATTGAAAAAGAATGGCTTCATTTTGATTATCAAGCTTCATGTTCGTTTTATTAATTGTTATCGCTTGTACACCTGTTCGCTGCGGTCTGGCAACGATGACTACTTGATTCCCTTGTGTCACAACACGTTCTATCCTGGCTTGCATTACAACGACGACTACTTCGTTTATCCGTTTCTCTTGAGTTGCACCGTTCTGCTCAACGTCAATATCTTTAAAACCTAAGTTTTGAAAGAAATCATACAAGTTTGACAACCCGACCAAAGAAGTTGTAAACAGCCTGTGCTGCGCATAGAACAATCTTAAAGGCATGTACGCCCAACGTCCCCCTGAGTAAGTACTGTGCCATTGCTCGTTATATAACGGTCTTTGCCACTGTGGATCATTCAAGGGAACTCTAAACGGCAGTTGATAGCCTCTTTGCATTACTTCGACTGTTGATTTCACCTTTGACGGAAATGGACGTTGAACAAATGGAGACTGAATATCTCTTGCTATAGGAGGCTCTAACTTTTCTAGGCGCCTTAACAGTTCCTCATCCTGAGTCTGTGATGGCTGAACTTCTGCAGCAGAGGCAGTTACCGCCTGATTAGGTTCGAATTCAATTCCTTGAATATATGTCACCGTGGCAATTACTACCATGCCAAGAATAAATCTCAAATGTAATTCCACCTTAACTTCTTTATTACCTACAGCATCAATATTCCCCAAGAAAAAGGTGGTATTCAATTGCACTTATCTGCCCGTTAGCGCAACGACGGCAGCCGATCCGGCTGCCGTCGTGTCATGATTGAACTATCGTGTCCCGTCAGCTTAACGGCACATACCGCCAGGTCACTCTCTTGCGGCATTACTGTCTTATTACGAGGATGTCTTGAGGCGGTCTGCCAGTGTTTTGGATTTGGGAAATTTGGGAATTTGTAAGGTTGCGTCCTACCAAAATAAACGAAGACGTGACGTTGTTAAAGTTGAAATTGCTCAAGTTTGCTACGCTTTGGCTGCCACGGAACACACGGAAAGATCCCTGAAAATTAATTCGCGAAAACAATACAAGTGTGACTTCAGAGCTCTGGACCACATTTCTGAGACGAAAACTCGAGAGAACGTTGTTAAACCGAAACGCGCCAAGATCACGAACCGCAACTCCCCCACGTCTGAAGAGAATCCGGCGACCGGAAAAATTGATGCCGGACCAAAGAGCAAGACGTACATCACTGTTTGCCAACTATATCACTCCTTTTCTGAGGATGATATAGTGTATTACTAGTTTCAAAGATTGGCATAATTCAAATGCACAGGATAAAAATTTTTTCAGGGTCTCCAGCGGCGCGGTTTTCCATTTTTCCGCAATCCCAACCGACCCTTGACTTCAATGGAAAAGAAGCAGCTGCCGCGGCGGTAATCGGAACTAGTTCGGTTACCAGGGGGCTGACCGTGGAGTAGCGTGGGCGGAGGACGGGCGTACCAGGCACGGCTCGATGTCAGTCTTCGATTACCCGGTAGACGTGCTCCAGAAATCATGGATAAGCCGTGCCTCCAAAGACAAGCTCTACGCGACGATTGTCCAAGAGTTGATGGAAGACGCGGTGAGCGAGATCGATGACAGCCGGCCGCTTCCGGGTACGCCCTACGAACAGATTAAATGGCAAGTTTTGAGCCGGAAACAAATACATAAAAGAGCGAACACCTTAGGAATGTTCGCCCGATAAGCAGTTGTGTATTTTGGGCTCTTCGGAATTTTTAGAGCTTCATTTGGATTCCACAATACCCAGCGGATTAGGCGTATCCATCAACGCTGCACACGCTACAGTCCAGGCGGAGTCTCCAGGGTAGAGCGCTGTGCGGAGATAGGACCAGACGAGCGCTCGCAGCGTAGCCACGCGTTCGGGATTTTCATCGGTCGTTTCCTTCGCGTCGTATGTGGAGATCCCACCAAGCCCGTGCTCCGCTCCGAACAGCGTCAACAAGCATTTGGGGCCAGGGCTCTGGAAGTATGCGTCAGCGCGCCAATCCTTGCGATCGGAGAACGCAGAACTCCAGTCGTTCTCACCCACGATGACGAGGGCTGGCGTTGTCATTGTGGCGAAGCTCGTTGTCCCCAAGATCGGGTAGTGCCCGGTTGCGAACGCTGCGAGGTCCCCTCCTTTGCCTGGCGCAGCCATCAGTACCCCCACCTTGATCCGAGGGTCGGCGAGATTCACTTCCGTACCATGGACCGGATCCGTAGCCACCTGACCACATAGCATGCCTACCGTATGCCCCCCCATTGAATGCCCTACTGCGGCGATCCGGCTCCGGTCTAGACGCCCGCTGAGCCCTGGAACAGCATCCTCGATCTGGTCGAGGTGATCGAGGATGTAGCGCATGTCCTCGGCTCGGGACCGCCAATACAACGGTGCCTCTGGGTTGTCCGATTCACGCAGGCCCAGCATCTTCGAGTCCAAGTGAGTGGGCTGGATCACGACGAAACCGTGAGCTGCCCAGAAGTTCGCGAGGGGGCCGTAGCCATGTAGGGATGAGACGAAGTATGAAGGCCCGTGGCCGTGCGACAGAAGAATGACGGGCAGGTCGCTCCCTGTGGAGGGCGCGGAGACCTTGATCTGCAGATCCACAATCCGACCCGGGACCGGCAGCACGACGGGGCTGAAGGCCGTGACAGGTGTGGGATCGTTGACAGGAATACCGGCTGCTTCCGTGAACGGCATGCTACTGGGACGATCTCCCTTTGCTTTCTCTTGCATCGAGACACTCTCCTTTTTTTGCAACGATGTGCGTTCCTTGCAATACGGTTAATGGTTGACGTATTAACCGTAGATAAAGGTAGCACATCGCGGTTGACACGTCAACCAAAATACTATCGTGTCCCGTTAATTTAAGACATAGGGACCATCGCCAGTATCGATTGTTTTTAAGAATTTTTTCATGAGTTCATTCGAAATAATTAGAGCTTGTTCCCTGGCAATAGCAGGTCCTGCAAAGATCAGGCCATCTACACCATTCCATCCACTACGCGGTAGATACATAATAGAGCTGAAATCAGAGTTCGCAAATAAGACACCGTTGGAAAAAGTTTTGGGTTGGGCATGGCCTCCTGACTGGCAGCCCTCATTGAACTATCGTGTCCCGTTAGCTTAACAACCAAGTGGTTAATAGCTTATCACCCTAGAATGGTCCTCCATGTTCTCATTGCTCCATTTCCACCCTCAGAGGACGTTTTTTTAGATCACTAATTTTGACATCTAAATTGCAATCACCACAATGAAAATAATACGTTCTCTGATATAAATCAGCATCATGATAAGTTAAACCGCTTATTTTAAGCTTATCTTTCTCCAGTGACACATCATAATACTTTTTTTTCAATTGTCCATCACATTGAGGACATACCTTCTTATAAAACAATAGCTTAATGAGTTCTTTAGGCGTAAACGTTCGTCTTGTCACTTTAGGCATGGTTGTCCCTCTTTAATTTTACTTCTAAACTTTATAAAACGGCACCCAAATCGGCTAACTTTTAAGCGTGTCTATTGCGATAACGTGTCCCGTTAGCTTAACAGATTACGGATATATTTAATCCAACGGGGTTCGTAGGCTTCACTTACAGGGAGCCCAGTATAATATTTGTGGTACGGATCCATCTCAAATTGTTTCATGAGACCTTCAGGTATTTCATACTTAACAATGACAGAAGTTGAACTCGACTTTAAATAAAATTCATTACACGGTACACACAATAATGTCAAGGATTCTTTAGAACCGTATGCATAAACGTTAAGCTCTTGATTACATATAGGGCAATGAATAATTCGCTTACGGTTTAACCAATCAAGGAGCGATTTCAATAATACCGCCACCCTTCGCCTTAACTCACCGTTATCCATTATGAGCAGATGATTTGACTATCGTGTCCCGTTAGTTTAATGATGTATGTTCTCAAGGCGTTTATAAAATTGAAAGTAACTTTTTAAAGTCTTCCTTTGTAACTTTCGCATACTTGGACTTATCTTCTATGATCACTTCTAATAAGTCTTTCTTTGGAGAACGCCAAACTGAGTAAGTTACTGGTATATAAAAATTGTTTGGTGCGATATTGAGTATAACAATTTTATAATCTGGTTGTCGGGACATTGATACTTTTGCTTTTTCCCACTGCAAATTTATTAAAATATCCGTTACCATTTTTACCGTTTTAATATCATCAATCTTCTTATAATCAATGTAGTTCTGACCTTCAGGTTTACTGATACGAAGATTCAAGTAGTTACTTTCAATGTTCTTTACCTCTACTTGTTGGCTAAGTTGTTCTTTTCCACAACCAATTAGCAATATGAAACTACATAATACAAGAAAAATCATTGTTTTCTTAACCATTATGTACACATTACCCCTTTACAGGATTATCCTTTTTATATCAGACGATAACCCCACCTGAATGTTGCAACTTTATAACTATCCTGCCCGTTACTTCAATGGAACGGCAGCCGATCGTCTCCCGGCTGCCGTTGTGTCTCCATTAAACTAAAGTGTCCCGTTAGCTTAATAATGCTTTTTCATTTTGTCCATCAACTCCACTATTTTAAAACAAAATGACGGCGAATAAAGCACCGTAGGTGTAGATTCTAGGCTCAACGTTCAAGGGATCTGATTTTTCCAAATAGGTGTACATGATCAACCCGTATCCGTTCTTATCGAAATGAATAGTTGTCTCCTGACTCTCTTTCGGAACGGGAATCGTTTCATGTGTAAATGTGATTGTACCCGTAAATTTCCGTAAACCTTTCAAGCTCCTAGACCAATTACCTTTAATTCTGACTGTTTCGGGTTGAACGTTGTTGCCGTTCTCTGGTCCAAGTTGGTAATTCACTCCTTGGATCGACACGTCAATCGAACGGCTGTGTATATTCATTCCTATAAAAAAAGAGAGCTATGACGAATGCCAGGAGCAACAACGAAATAATAACAATCTTAATCTGTTTCTGATACAGACTTAATTGCAATAAATTTCACGCTCCCCTAATACATTATTTTTTCTTATAAATCAACCTGATGCTTTTAAGCCCTCAGGAAGCACCAAATATCTTGAACGGGTCTTCTTCCCATACTTTACCACAAAGTACTGTGCTAATCTGCCCGTTAGCAGAACGACGGCAGCCGATCGACCTAACGCCGGCTGCCGTCGTGTAATGATTGAGCTATCGTGTCCCGTTAGTTCAAACCCTTGTCATAGATATGGTACTAATGAACATTATTCAAAACGAGTTAATCTACAAGGAAAGCTGTATTCTTCAACTTTAAGCAAGATCAGGGCCGGGAACCCTGTAACAAGTTGCATCTCGGCCTTTTGTTTACGAAGACTGATTCAGGAATGCTTGCGTGCCTATCCTCCATTCAATATCTCTTGAAGCAGGCGGACCTATGACTACTGTTTGGTCGATAGGCTTGAGCACATCAGCAAGCTGGGCCGCATTCACGCCATAGATCATCTGGAACACCTCGGGAGGTGTCATTCTAAGGATGTCAGACCCGAATACGACCTGCGTGGCATTATTATCGAAAGCAGACACAAAGTGGGTGTTATCCATCGTCGCGGTTTGCCAATGCCACCAGCCCATCGGGATATACACCGTCTGGGGGGGCTTGACGCGGTAACTAAGGATTTGCCGGGAAAATGGATTAAGAATGGAGACGGCAACTTCTCCTTGTACTACGTATTGAATTTCGGATGCATTAGGATGCCAATGGGGCTCTACGCTATGGCCGTTACTCAGATAAACGTCGAGTAAGCCTAGGTTTTGCATTACGGGTAACTGCTTAGCGAATTGCTGAAGAATGAAGTTTTGAGCGTTTTTCTGGAATAATGGTGCTGTACTTAAGTCAAAAGATAAATTCAAAGAAGGAGAACTAAGGGCGTCTATGGCGCTGTCGGTTGGCACTGTATCCCTCGTTTCTGGATTGGATAATTAAAACTATACATAATATATTCACGTGCCCAGATATACGTGCGGCATCCAAAAAACTGAAATAGAGACGTTCAGATTCATGCCATAATGAAGACAGTGTTAATTATTATAATATTTTTGATTACTGCCCGTTAGCGAAACGAAATTTTGTTGACTCCAACTATCTCAGATAAAGAAATTCTATTCAATAAATAAAAAAGCGAATTTTATACGACTTGTATAGATGTTCTTGTCGGCGACAGCATGGTGGAAGATTCGATTGAACGCAAAAAGTTCCGTCTCATTACGAGACGGAATCGTTCGATCTACCGGCCATACCTGCTATTCCTTCTTCGGTCGCTGCATGTCGGCAGGCTCTACGGTCAATGTGTCGGATACGTCCGACTGCTTCTCATTCAAGAAGAAGCTCGTTTCTTCATGCGCCTCCAAATCCTCATATAATGTATCCGGATCTCCGTCCGTTTCCACATTTCTACTTTCGCGGGTCATACAGATGGCCTCCTCCGTAATGCTTTAATTCACGAGTGCAGCTTGAGTTACTGCTCGAAATACTCCTTAAGTGAATCGTTGCTGGCTTGAATCATAAATAGGATCACATCCCATTCGCCCATCATTCGACGTATCGATAATAAATCATCCGCCTCGACATAGTTGCTAATATCATTCAACATGGCGAACACCAGCGCTTCTTTGGCTAGAGTAAAACCCTCATCAGTTCCGGAATTCAGTCGATACTGCCCGTAATAACGTCTGAAACGTTCCATGAGCGTTTCGTTTAATCCCGTAAATAAGGAAGCGGCAACTTGTCCCTCCGTGTCAGCCTGCCCCTTATTAGACAACGATATACCTCCAGAATACCGAGCTTTCCCCGGTAGGTAAACAGCTGCTCTATTATGCTAACCTGCCCGTTAGCGTAACGAAAAAATGGAGCAGCTGCCGCCGGCAAACTGCTCCAAGATGCATTGAACCATCGTGTACCGTTAGAACCGCATAATACCCGGCATATTCGTAATGCTGAACTGTAACAATACTTTGCATATTAGCGTTATAAAGATAACTCCCAAAGAATAGGTGAAAGAGAGGCGTTAATTGAATGAAAAGATTAATATCCGCTTTTCTTTGTATAGTTTCATTTTTTGGCTTTAGTCAACTCAACAACGTATCCGCAGCTACTCCTACTAATACCTCATCATTGCCAACCTACTCCCTTGTATATCTAAAGGCTGGACCGTACTATATTCTGTACGCTCACCCCACTGCTCCATTTGTAGATCAAAATGATCGGTTACTAATTCCTCTTCGAACGTTTGATGAATTGTTCGGTGGAAGTGTCTCCTATCAAACTAATACCAAAACTGCACAAGTTATATGGCAAGGCCATACCTTTAAATTCGTAGTGGGTTCTGAGAAAGCCGAAGTGGATGGAAAAACCTTTTCCATGGATACAAAACCTGTAATTAAAGATGGATCAATCTCATTGCCTATACGTTTGTTTTTAAACACCACGAATCTAAAATATCACTGGGATAGTGTGCTTCGTGTACTTGTTTTAGACGATGAAAGTATACTTGTAGGAAAGCCTCTCATGGATTTTAAGGGAAACGATCTCTATCCAAAAAATATTGACAATGTTCTACAAATTGAAAATTATACAATAAAAAAATCCCAAAATGGTAATTTTCAATTGAATATTACAGCTAAAAACAAGTCAGGGAATGACATTCCAGCCGGTAAAGCAGATATTCATCCACTTGTGTCTTATGGTAAAGTTTTTGGCGGTTTTGCAACAGATTCCTATAGTCGTCCAAATTACCCTGCTATCTCCGAAGTTAAATCCGGTGAAGAAGTAACGGTAACTCAAAACTTCCCATTACATGATGTTGAGTATATTATTACTGTCGCTAGAATTTTTTCTTAATAATTATAGAATGAGTTTAAAGACTGGCCACCCCCATAAGGATGGCCTTTTCTATTTGCCCAATGACGACAGTCAATCGTTATCAAGTCGGCTGCCGTCGTATCATAATTGAGCTATCGTTCTCCGTTAGCTCAGTCAAGTTTTTTCGATTTCGACCCTTACAATCGTTTTCCATGTTTCAGGTAGATGACATTGCATAGCTGGTGTCAGATAAATTTCTCTTCGATTGCCTTTGATTCGGTACCCTTGCTCTTCAATATGATTTTCAATTTCTTGTAGAGTTGACTGTGTATCACGATAATGTCCAACATGAAGTTTTTTGAGCACATATAGTGAACTCTTCTACTACAAACTTGGTCTTAGGAACTGTTTGTCCACGTAAATTCTTCTCGACATTTGCTCTTGCCTCTTCGTAAATTTCCGAAGTCATACAATCTGGAACTTGCATCATATGAGTAACGTTATATTTATCATCATCACTTTTACTACGCCAAATGATCTCGGGGGGCATTAACTTAAACTTATATCCCATTGAGTTCTTTGTTATTTGCTTCAACTGGTTCACTACTTTCCATACAATCCACTGTTCATCTAATGGTTCTGGGCGTCCCGCCCAGTTCATATGGAAAGCTGTTCTCATTTCTTGGGATACATATTGCATCTTAGGAACACGCAAAATTTGTACTGGTCCTGGTTTCACAGAGTAAACATGAGGATAAATCTTACGATTATCATGAGTGATAAGTTGAGCAGTTTCCAATATGGCAACCTCCTAATAAGTGGTTTCGTTTGACTGTCATTATAAAGCATTCACAATGTTTATGTAAGAAATTTCTATTCGAGAATTCTGCCCGTTAGCGTAACGAAAAAATGGAGCAGCTGCCCCCCGGCAAACTGCTCCAAGATGCATTGAACTATCGTGCCCGTTAGCGTAATCAGCTTTCCTGACGCTGTTTTTTGAACGTTTCCCGTTAACGTCACCGTTAGTTGAGATCCGACGGCTATCGGACGCCTGGTCATTTTAGATGTTGCTTGATGAAAAGCGCAGCACGATCAAGGGCGTGATCGGCTTCATCGAGGATACCGGCGAACGCCTGGAAAACATGCGGGACGTCGGCCGTAACATCGAGGACCACATCCACGCCTGCTTCTCGTGCACGATCAGCCATCTGAGTGGAGTCGTCAAGGAGTACCTCGTTAGTTCCGACTTGGAGCAGAAGCGGTGGAAATCCGGTGAGATCTGCGAACCTGGCGGGGCTCAAGAGTTCATGATCCGGGTCCTGTCCAGCGAGGTACATCGCATCCGTGTAGTTGAAACTCTCACGGGTGAAATACGGGTCGATCCGGGCTTTGCTATTCATACTCGCTCCAGAGTGCGTCTTATCCAGACCTGGCGAGAACGCCACCACTGATGCTGGCATCGGTAGACCAGCGTCCCGTGCCATGAGGCAAGCCGAGACAGCGATACCGCCACCTGCAGAGTCACCTGCGAATGCGATAGACGCGGCCTCGACTCCATTGTCCAGTAGCGCGCGATAGGCAGCGAGCGCATCGTCCAGCGCCGCAGGGAACGGGTGCTCCGGAGCAAGACGATAGTCGAGCGAGATGGACCGGATACTGGTCCTTCTAACGAGGTTCGCGGTGAGGGGCATAGCAGTATGGGGAGAACCCAGTACGTACGAGCCGCCATGAAAGTAAAGGATCGTTCCAGGATTGAAAGCCCCTTCGGGTTCGACGAGCACTCCGGGTCGATTACCTAGGTTCGTCGGCGCGGTCCGCACACCCTCAGGTACTCTAAAAGTCGCCATCATGGCAGCGAAGCCTGCTCGCATCTCCTCGATGGTTTGTGGGTTGGACGGTCGTGGGAGCCGTAGCATTGCATCCACTGCCTTACGTTGTTCTCTACTCATTTGATGTCCTCCATTAAACTATTTCTTTCGAGATGTAATATACTAATTAAATAACCAATAAGTAAGTACGAACTTTAAAGTAACGTAGTATCTAATTCGTAACTAATGGAGTGTTGTATATGAGTGGATGTCCTGTGGAGGCAACTCTCTCGGTAGTCGGGGGGAAGTGGAAAGTCCTTATTCTTTGGAATCTAGTTAATGGTACAAAACGCTTTAATGAACTCGACGTTCCATTTCGCAAGTGACTCGCAAAATGTTAACTGAACAACTCAGAGAATTGGAAAGCGATAAGTTAATCGTGAGAAAGGTTTTTCCGGAAGTCCCGCCGAAGGTGGAATACTCACTAAGCGATTACGGTAGAACATTTATCCCTGTCATGCAGGCAATGGCTCAGTGGGGGATGACTCATATTGAAAGTAATTCTTGATGTCCCAATCAAGAGTAACAATGATGCCAGACTATGGCTGGTTGAGCCTTGCCAACTATATTTACCGTCTTGTCCTAACCAGCCCATTAACTGAATGAAGGCAACCGATCATAACTGGTCGGCTGCCTTCGTATCTTTGTTGATCTCTCCTGCCCTTTAGTTGAATAGTGGCCATTCGTATATTAAAAAATCGGCGATAAAGTTCTCTTCTACGCTCTCCGCGGAGCTGCGCATAAATTTGTGCCTGTATAATCATCGCCAACATACCGTTTTACGCGTTTCCACTGTGACAGCCCCAAAGCCCTGGGGCGTTATTTTTTCGTTTTACTTATTCGCTCGTCTTCTTATTAAGTTAACTTCTTCGATGTTGGTTTAATCCTAAACTCAAATTTAAAATCCTTTTCATTGAATTGATATTGATCCAATAAGAAAGGCCCGCAGCTGGCTGACCCGATGCCGGATTGTTTATAATCAATGCAAACAACAGAATAGCGACTCTTCTCTAGCTCGTAATGATGTTTTTTGGTCGATAGCTCTTCCTGTGTATATTCCGAAGCATTAAATGAAAAAGGCAGCTCAGCCTCGAATTTAACCATTGCGGTATCGGAAGAGATATTCACATAGTCGCAACCCCAATGGGAAGAATTCTCTTGTGGTTTAATATAATTCTCATGCATATCAGCAATCGGTTGCGAGAATACTCCCTTATACGAAGCCTGATGTTTATCAATGTAACTTTCATGTGGGCCATATCCATAATACTCTACTTGGTCAAATCGATTGCTCATAAACATTCTCACACCAAATCGCGGCAAGTATGGACGCTTGTCTGCAACTTGAACGGCATAGTTCATTTTAATATCACCATTATTGAAAATGAAGGTTTCCGTGTTCAAGTTGAACGTGTTGTGATACGAATGACCGCCAAGTGCGATTTTTGAGCTAAGTAGGATATAGGAATCTAATTTCTTAGCTGAAATATCGTAAACCTTTGTCGTAAGGTTCCCAAAACTAAACTTCTCCCATTGCGATTTTACCCATTCATTGTCGGTAGGGGCTCTAAATGCATTGTATTCCATCGGTTTCTCGATCAGATCCGTATGATTAAAACACAACCTATCAAATAGTGCAACGGATTTATTAAATCGATATTTAAAGCCCTCACCCGATATATGAATATATCTCATGTCTTCAGCAAAATCGACAGTAGTAGTTAATAGGGGCGACGGCTCGATGACGATCTCTTCTTTACAAATGCATAATTGATCAAAACCAATTTCATAGCCCTTGTTAGACCATGGAGTATCGTGCTTCTGTGTAAAGATAAACCGTGCATATACACTTTTACCTGTCAGACCTTCAAGACTCGGGATCGTAATAAGCTTGGAGGACTTAGCCCCAACCTCAATATCCAATTTCTCTTGCAGGATCACTCTTCCGAGGTCAGTAACCTCAACGGTGCATTCAAGTTTATCGGACAAATAGGCAAAGTCATACGTGTTGATGAACTCGAATACACCTTTCGCGGGATAAACAGGCTTGATTCGAATCGGACGATAAACATTCTTCGCTTCTAATAACCCGGTATGGGGAGTACGATCCGGATAAATCAAGCCATCAATGCAGAAGTTTCCATCATGGCGAGCTTCGTTAAAATCTCCGCCATACGCATACTTGGCATTACCATAGCTATCTTTCCCGATTTCGATCCCATGGTCACACCATTCCCAAATAAATCCCCCGCTATATCTATCACTCGAATAAATAACTTTCCAATAGTCCTCCAAGTCCCCCGGCCCATTGCCCATGGAATGACAATACTCGCATAATACTAATGGGCGCTTTTCATCCTCTTGCTTTAGAAAATTTTTCTCCATCCACTCCGATGAATTATACATAACCGAAACGACATCTAGGGTCGCTGGACTGGCGTCAGCTTTTTCTCCCCCTTCTAGTTCGTGCATGCTTTGATACTGGACTAATCTTGTTGAATCGTAAGCTTTAATATATTTAGCAGTCTTCTCCATGTTTTTGCTATACCCGGCTTCATTGCCAAGCGACCACATAAGAACGCAAGGTCGATTGATGTCTCTTGTAATCATAAGATCGACTCGATCTAGTATGGCTTTCTCATAATCTTCTCGAGCTACAAGAAGAGCAATGCCGGAATAGTCTCCATTGTTGTCTTGCGTATGAGCAGCCTCTACAGCACCGTGCGACTCAATATCCGCTTCGTCCATAACATAAAAACCAAGTTCGTCACATAGCTGAAGGAAGATAGGGCTGTTAGGGTAATGCGATGTTCGAATACTGTTAATATTATGTTGTTTCATTAAATGGAGGTCGACCAACATTTGCTCTCTGCTAATAACAGAACCGGTTACAGGATCGCTGTCATGACGGTTAACGCCTTTGAATTTAATCGCTACTCCATTCAGAAGGATAGCTCCATTGTGAATCGTAATCTCCCGGATTCCTACTTTTTCGCCAATAATCTCTTGCTCTGTTTGCAACGTAACGTTGTACAAATAAGGATATTCCGCGTTCCACAAGCATGGATGTTCAACGCAGAAGACAACGGACGTTTCTCCATCTTGGAGAATTCTCTCACCTAGATATATTCCGCTCGCATCAAAGAGTTTTACCGCAACTTCAGTATTTGCATTGACATCAACTGCTATTTCTGCTTTATTGTTGAAATCAAAAAGCTTCGAGGTTATCCGGTAGTTTTCGATTTTATTCCGCGGTCTTGAGAGTATGTACACATCTCTGAAAATACCGGACAACCTCCATTTATCCTGATCCTCAAGATAGGTACCATCACACCACTTAAGTACTACGACCGTAAGCGTATTCTTACCACTGACGAGGTACTTGGTAATATTAAATTCGCTGGTCATATGAGAAACTTGACTGTACCCAACAAAGTGATTGTTAATATAGAGATAAAAACAACTGTCGACACCTTCAAAGTTTATATAACGATCAAGTTCATCGGATAAATCTATTGTGAACTCTCGGTTATAAACACCCGCTGGATTCTGGTCAGGCACAAACGGTGGATCATAAGGAATAGGGTAGTGAATGTTGGTATATTGCGGTACATCATAACCGTGCAATTGCCAATTGGATGGAACCGGTATTTCATCGTATTCTTGAATCTCGAGAAAGTTTTCTTCCAAATCTTTAACGCTTTCATAATATCTAAAGCGCCATTGTCCATTTAACAGAAAGAAATGATTCGACTGTTCTCTTTGTGTAAATGGATCTTGTTCAGGAGAAAACGGAATAAAGTAGTTTCGATTTTTCTCCGTATTAATATGCAACTGTTGAGGATCTTCATGATAAGTGTTCTTCAAACCCACGCTAAGCATATTTTTCACCTCTTTTGGGGGATTTCACGATTCAACTAACCCTTCAGACGTTTTACAAGGAATATGGGATCCACTTTGATTTTCAGGGTTCCCTCATCCCTATCTTAAAGTCGAACAAACATGCTTTACAGGTAACATTCAATCGATTTCTATCAATGTGAAGATTTTCGAGTTTACGGAACAAACAAAATACTCTCTTGAACCCGTAGACCTGGAAGAGGAGCACCACTTCATTTTTTTATCTTTAGAGATTAACGGTAATATCGGTCTCTATATTCCTGCGGAGTATATCCCTCATTTTTCTTGAACTGATACGTAAAGTACGCAGGGGTTTGAAATCCAACTCGCTCCGCGACCTCATAAATCTTGATCGTTGGATCTTGAAGCAGTTCCTTAGCCTTTTTCATTCGTAAATTCTTGACAAAATCGGAGATTGTTAACCCCATCTCCTTCTTGAAAAGCACCCTTAAGTGCCCTGCACTAAGATAAAACATATCCGCGAGCTGCTTGAACGTTATATTAGCTGAAACTTGATCTTCCAGATAAGCAACGATCCGGTTTATAAGATGATGCTGCTGTATCGTTCGCTCTTTCCGTGCGAGTGAAAACGTCGTTTCAATATATTCGAGAACAGCTTCTTGAAGCTCTTCGACCGTTGTACACTCCAGCAATCGGCGCCATGCACGTTTGCTTTGATACATAATCGCTTCGGTATCATGCCATGGCTTGCGCGACAAATCACCCAGTAGTCCAATACTGAGGGACTGGATATAGGCGAAAGACTGGGCTTGAAAATTCAGTTCCATATATACTCGTCTAACTGCTTCCATTAATTGATCGGAATCATCCAGGTCAGCGAGCGCAAGCAGGCTGGGAAGCAGATTTTCCCGTTGCTGAAAATCTTCATACGTCTTACGTTCTTCCGCTCCGACATATACAATCAAACCCGTTCCGCTTTGCCGAGCATCAGCAATCGTGTACCTACTCTCTTGGAAAAGCTGTTGAACCTCATTCCAATGGTTACCTTCCCGGCTAATACAAATGGTAAGTGAGGCCTGGTGCGTATTCTCCATAAAGTTTTGTACAAAACGCATCTGTCTTTCCAGACTACTTTTTTCGTCTACCGTCGGATTAACTATTATCGCCACAACCTCGTCAGGTTTAAGTTTTGAAACAAGGACATGGCTCTTATCTTGTAAAGAGACCTTGACCGATTGCACAAGTGCCGAACTTAACATTAGCCTTTGATTCGCATCATGACTGGTTGTCGCATAGTCATCAAGGGATACAATACCAAGTTGGATCTCCACATTTTGTTCAGGTAAATGTAGGAGCCGACACCAAGAGAACAGTGTATCTTCCTCCATTGGCTCATCATGCAGCAGTTCCGAAATGAACGATTCTGTGAGCAAATGTAAGCTATCCGACATCATCGATTGAAATTGAAATGTTTGTTCGTTGATTTGCTTGATATTCTCCAAGGTTTGTCTGAAAGAAGTTAGTCTATGTTTGATCTCTGCCAATTTTAGAGGCTTCAGCAGATAGCCTTGAACACCTATTTCAATGGCCTCTTGAGCAAATTCGAATTCATTGTAGCCACTTATAATAAGAATTTGTATATTCGGATAGAGTGATTTTGCGGTTGCCGCAAGCTCAATACCATTCATGCCAGGCATCGTGATATCCGTGATCAGTACATCAATGAAATGAGCTTGAAGTATGGTAAGCGCTTCTTCACCCGATTTTGCTGTAACCGGATCAGCGAATCCAAGTTTATCCCAAGGGATATGCCTGATTAGGCCTAAAATATGAGTGGGTTCATCGTCTACAATGAGAACTTGCAGCATTCTTACCCCTCCTTTTGAATGATCGGTTTGTCCAAGCAGGCGGGCATCTCGATTGTAATCGTCGTTCCCGAATCAAGATTACTTTCGACTGTCATTTTTCCAAGGCTGCCGAAGTATAGTCGGAGTCGCTCCCGTATATTTAAAAGGCCAAAGCCATTTCCCTGACCTGCTTTCTCTCCTTTCTGAACTAGTTCCAAGGTGTACGGGGCCATTCCTATTCCATTGTCCTTTACTGTAAAGCGGACTCCATTCGAGCTTCTCTTGATCCCAATAGCAATCAAAGCACCCGTCTGTGTAAAAATCTTTCCATGAATATAGGAATTTTCGACAATAGGCTGCAAAATCAATTTTATCGAATATAAATCCAGCACTTCATCGTCAATGTCCCACACTATACGAACGCAATCCGGATAGCGAAGTTGTTGAATATCCACATAAGCTTTTACATGTTCCAGTTCTTTCCGAATTAGCGTAACATTCGATTTGTTATCAAGCGCTAACCGATAGAAGGTCGTTAAGGCTTCTATCGTTTCCACTTGATATAAGTCACCTTGATCATGAGCACGCCAGTGGAGAAGACTGAGCGAATTATAAATAAAATGCGGATTGATTTGTGCTTGAAGAGCCTGGAAGGAGGACTCCTTTTCATGCAATTTTGCATTACTCAGCATTTCGACTAATTGCCCTAATTGGCCGGCCATTTGATTAAATATGATTTCTAGATCCCCGAGTTCGTCTTGACTTCGACTTTGAACCGAAACATTAAAATCACCCTCAGCAATATCGCTCATCCGCACACCCAGCTTGCGTATGCGCAGAACAATGTTTTTTAATACGATTAATACGAGGAATATGGAGAGTAATAGAAAAAAAACTGTGACCCCCACAATACTGTACACTGTCATGGCAGATTGTTTTTCCATTTTTCGCATCTGGATTAATGCTGCTACTGTCCAGTTTCCCTCAATGTTTCTGACTGTAAAATACTCCCCGTTTACTGTGGCACTTTCAGTTCGAAGTACGCTTTTCCATAAGTTTGACAGATCGGTATCGATCACCGATTTGCCGATAATGGAGCGATTAGAAGCTGAAACAATGTGCTCTTCTTCATCTATGAGGTACAAGCTTCCGGAGCCGCTAAAAGGCCGATCCATAAGCTCACCAAACACCGTGTTATAATCCAGAAGCAGATAAATTACACCTACGACACTATTATCTCCATTCGTAATTTTTTGTGACACCATTAGTTGTGCAACGCTCCCCGGGATATAGGTCCATTGCAATGCAGAGGGCGATTCCATTACGCTGCGATACCAGGATTCCTCATTCAGGTTACCCGTTAATATTCGTTTGCCTGGCTTCCATAAAAATCCTCCGTCTTCCACGAGAGATTCATTGGTATGATAAATCCGGAAAGCCTTGATTCCGGGCAAGTATCGGCTCATCACTTGAAAAGAGCGGTCTACATAATTGACGGTTTCGATTTGTTGGGTCATATTCTCGTAAGTCCTGCTCAGCCTAGAAATAAGTTCTCCATCTGTTCCCGCCCGGGTTGCCAAAAGATCATAGCCTTGTTTTCGAAACTCCACACTCTGTGTCGTTTGTCGTACTGCCTCATTAATAGTGAGCATGTAGTTGGCTCTAACATTATGCAGTGCCAGATAAGAAGCGCCCATTCCTAATATCACTGTTGGAATAAAAACGACCAGCCCATATATAACGACAAGTTTAACCCGAAGGTTCATGGTATGGGTCAGACGAATAATTAATCTCTCAAGCCAACGTCGCACAAGGCATTCTCCGTTCTTCTGCCCAATTCTTCATTCAGCAAGAAAATCGCAAAGGGAGCATCCCCATTCGGGGCTGCTCCACTCATGCATAGCTACTTTTCTTGTTACGATCGGTTCATCGCTTGATCGGTCCACTCTGTCTTCAACTCGCTCCAATGTGCGCGAGTTTCAAGGGCCGAAGTAAACTCGTTCCATGTTTTTTCGAACTTCGCATCGTTCTCTGCCATCATCAACTTGGCGCGATATTCTTTATATACCGTCTCCAGCTCTGGTTTATACTTTTCCCAGGCGCCCCCCGCTTTTGCTAGCACCATATCGTAATTCTCCGCAACGCGGGTTGCACCGAACTTGCTAATCGTTTGAGAAAACTCCGCTGTTTTTGCTTGGCCTGCATGTGTATTTTCATTGGTAAACCAAGCATACCACTTATTACTGTAATTAGAGGACTGCCAGAATGACGGTGACAGTTGTGCTATCTTGACCGGATCCCCAGAACTGCGCAGTTCTTTATATTCAGGATCAATGAACTTCCAAGCGCCGTATGGTTGATCATCCCATCCCCAATACTTTCCTTCTGGTCCATCCCCAACAATTTGCGATTGCTCCGGTACTGGCGTTAACGCATAATCATAAAATTTGAGGATAGCATCCAGATTCTTTGTTTTATTGCTGATATACGTATCGAATCCCGGGTACGGGTTGATTATATTTGTCTCACCAACCTGGGTAACGCCATCAACTTTAGGAAACGGAATCGGTTTGTAGAACCATCCCGGGCTAGTAGGTCCATCCAATTGTTCCCACAAGCTTTGATTAAAGTTCCAGAAGCTGCCGATATTCATTGCATAACGACCACTTTTAATTTTCTCTCTATATCTCTCTGCTTTATCAGTCACTGCTTCAGGATCGATAAGTCCTTTGTTATAGAGTCTGTTCATCCATTGGTACGCTGCTTTGAAACCTGGATTATCGTACTCGAAAATAAAGTTATCCCCGTCTTTCTTAACCGGTGTAACCCCTCCAGCCGTAGCCACCGGCACACCAAAAGCAGACAGAATCATATTTTCGTCATTTGAATCCATAAAGACTCCGAGCGGCAGAAGAGGCTTACCCGAATCATCCTTCAGCGCAGATGCTTTCTCCAAGTATGTTTCCACACCATTAAGCGTTTTCAAGTCATCTTCTTTCATGCCCGTTTTCTCAAGGATATCTGTACGAATGAACCAGGCATTGGAGGACCAACCCGGGAATGGATCCGAGGGATTTGTATCAAACCACGACGGAATGGACCAAATATGCCCCTCGCTATCTTTCATTTGCTCCAAATATTGCTTCGGAATTGCAGCTAAGTTCGGATACTTATCCGGCATGTCAAAGTACTGCTCAAGCGGCTGAATGAGCTTGGAGCGCTTCATTGCATTATCGATAACCTGATTTCGAGAAAAGATAGCCGCGTCATCAAATCCACCCGTATTCAGCTTGAGGTTAAGTGCTGTAGTAACGTCGCCCTGCGTTGCCTCAAACTGAACGTCGAGCTTAGGCTCTTCTGTTTTCCAATATTTTTGGATAAGGCTGTTATTGTTAATCGTTTGCGACCATCCCAACCACATCTTAAAATGATTCGAGCTTGGTGTACTTGTGGAATTTGACGTATCTTTTTCAGTTCCGGCATTATTATTTCCAGTTGCGACAGTGTTGTTGTTGCCCGAGCAACCTGCAGTCAGACTAATCGTCGCGACCAAGGCCAATGCTATTGTACTTTTGACTCCTTTTGATTTCGAATTCATGTTATGACTCCCTTTTCAAAATTATTGGTATATGTGTTCTTGCCTTATACCCGAGGATTAGCCTTTAACCGAACCGATCAATACGCCTTTAACAAAATACTTCTGCAAGAAAGGATACACGGCAAGAATCGGAAGCGCACTGGTCATCACGGTAGCCATTTTAACCGACATCAACGTAATATTGTCCATGGAACCTCGAGCAAGCGCTTCTAGATTGCCATTAGAGCTCATAATGGTTGACAAATCCTGGGCTGACAACAATTGCTGCAGGAAAGTTTGAACCGGAATTAAATTCTGATCCGTCACGAAGAAAGCTCCAGAGAACCAATCATTCCAATGTCCTACGGCTGTAAACAGTCCAAGCGCGGCAAGCATGGGTTGAGAAAGCGGTACTATGATTTGAAGTAATATCCGAACTGGCCCTGCACCATCCAACTCAGCAGATTCGGTCAACGCTTCCGGAAGCCCTTGAATGAACTTCTGCATGACGAACATGCTCCATGCCGAGAAAAGACCGGGGATGACATACACCCAAAAGGTATTCGTAAGCCCCAATTTAAATAGCTGAATATAGAAGGGAATCAACCCGCCAGCGAATAACATGGTTAGAAGAATATAAGTCAGGATACTTTTTCTCAGTGGAAGAAGTTTATAAGATAATCCGAACGCAGCTGCAAGTGTGATTGCCAGTCCACCGATCGTACCAATCACCGTTCTTCCGATTGTAATTAAATAAGCATGACGGATGACTTGGTTCCCCAAAACAATTTCGTAATTAATCCAAGTAAAAGACCGTGGCCAGAGGTAGATCCCACCGCTTGCAGCATCTTTCCCATTATTCAGGGAAACCGCCAACATATAGAAGAATGGATAAAGCACCGAAACACACAATAACACCAGCAGTATAATAATCAGCCATTGACCAACCCGCTCAAGTTTAGACGTTTTCACCAGTTACCAAAGCCCTTCGTCATTGATTTTCTTGGAGATTGAGTTTGTCGTCACGACAAGGATTAGGCTAATGAGCGAAGATATTAATCCGATCGCCGTTGCCATTCCAAAGTAACCCTGTTGAAGCCCGCTACGGAGTACATAAGTATCGAGAACGTCCGCAACTGCTTGGTTTGCCGGATTCATCAGCGGATAAATTTGATCCATCCCTACGGTGATCAAACCTGGAATGGTCAAAATCAAAACAATGGTTATCGTAGGCAAGATGCCCGGCAGTGTAATATAGCGAATCCTAGCGAGCTTACCCGCACCTTCTACTTTAGCAGCTTCATAAAGCTGCGGGTCGATAGTCGTAATGGCCGCCAAGTAAAGGATAGTGTTCCAACCCACTTCTTTCCACAAACCACTAGATACAATCATGGGTCGGAACCATTCCGCAGAGCCAAGAAAAAAGATTGGATCGCCACCGAGCTTTGTAATGAGATCGTTTGCAAGACCTCCATCCAAAGTTAAAAAGGATTGGAGGATATACGCCACCACGATCCATGAGAAAAAGTGTGGCAAATAACTTACGGACTGCACAAATCGTTTAAATCCCGAATGGTTAACTTCATTAATCATAATGGCCAGCAGGATGGGTAAAGGAAACCCAAAAACGAACTTCAGTACGGAAATTGTAAGTGTGTTTCTGACAACCTTCCAAAATTGTGGATCATGAACGAATGAAAAATTTTCCAATCCCACCCAATTGCTTCCCCATATCGACGAGCCGATCGCAAAGTCTTTGAACGCAATCTGGATGCCAATCATCGGAATGTAATTAAATAGGAAAAGCAACACGAGTGCCGGCAAAATCATAACATACTGCCAGCGGTATTTAATCATTTTTGCAAGCATGCGCTCACTCCTTTTCTTCATTATTGTACAAAGTGGCTCTAGGAGAGGATACGTAACAACATTCAGATTTCTATCAAAATAAGACGATGTTTGCTTGATCTCCAAAACAAAAGGCATCCGCCAAGTTAATGACCAAATGCCTTCCATGACTCCGTCCTATTCAAATTATTTATTTGTACCAACGGAAATATTCAGGGTGATCGCCCTGCATACGATGATACTGCCTTAAAGATTAACGCTCTAAATCGTTAATTGAACGTTCGTCAGCCATTCTGACAGAGGCATGATAGAGTCCGAGGATACGGCGAGGCAGCGCGGTGTCTTCCTTGTCTTCGCCCTGGCGGGGAAAGGCGATACCGAAGGTAGCCGGGATCCGAATCGTTCAAGCAGAAACAAAAAGAGCCGCCAAACGGCGGCCCTGATCTCGGTTCAAAATCGAAAATTTACACACGGAATTACGGGGTGGTGGGGTTTCGCTGTAGCGGCAGTTCCTTCCTTTTCTTCCGGCCATCTACCGGTTAATCGCGCTGCCAGCGAATGCTACAATAGGTAAAGGTGACGCACATGTACTTAGAGCCCATGCTGCTCGGTAAGCGGTCAGAGCCCTTTCAAGGCGATTCCCATATTCATGAACTGAAACTCGACAGCCATCGGCTAATTCTTTCGCATATAAAGGGCGTTAGGCGCTTATTTACCCGACATCAAACGGACTGCACGGCTAAATATCCTGAAATCGTCGCAGCGTTCCAAGAGTCATGGCAATTATTGAGGACGGGGGGTATAGCAGGCGCAGGCTCGATTAATCTTCGATTGCCTGGTAGACCGTGGTCCAGAAGTCTTGGATAAGATGAAGCGAATCCGCATTGGACATCCCGACCTGAGTCAACAGGATTCCGGTGAGACGATTGCCCGGGTCAGCGTACACCGTTGTGCCGGTACCGCCGTCCCAGCCGAATTGGCCGATGGGCGCGTAGTCGCTTCGGTAGGTGCGGACTGCCATCCCGAAGCCCCAACCACCGTGAGACGCATGGCCGATGTTCCTGTACATGGTATCTCGAGCTGCTTGCTGCTCGGGTGTAAGACGATTAGTGGTCATCAGCTCGACGACGGTCCGGGACAAGATACGTTCGTTCCCGTGCATACCGTGATTCAGCAGCATTTGGAAGTAGGCATAGTAGTCGTCGACGGTGGAGGCCAGTCCGCCGCCGCCTCCCTGAAACGCTGGAGGCTGGCTGAACCTTCCGCCTATCGCCTCGTCCCACATGAGGAAGTCTCCGGTCTGCGGGTCTGGCCCGTAAAGGGGCGGTAGCCGGTCGATCTTCCCGGAGGGCACATGGAATCCGGTGTCCTTCATTCCCAGCGGATCAAGAACGCGTTCACGCAGGAACGTCTCCAACGGCTTGCCCGTGACCCTGGCAACCAACACGCCGACTACCTCGTTGCTAAGATCGTACTGCCACCGTTCTCCGGGCTGGTACGAAAGCGGCAGCTCGCCAAGGCGGCGCATCCATTCATCCGGATCTGGCGCCGGCCCGGATGCCACGCTGTAGTCGGTTCGCTCGAAGGTCGCAGCCCTGATCGGGGACTGCATAAGTGCGAAATCTACTCCGAGCCCAAACGTGGACGTCAGCAGGTCCCGTACAGTGATCGGTCGCAGCGCTGGCACGGTATCATCCAGCGGTCCGTCTGCCCGTTTCAATACCTGGCGGTTGGCTAGTTCTGGCAGCCACTTATCTATCGAGTCATCCAACCGCAGCCGGCAATCATCGAGCAGGACCATCGCTGCAGCCATTGTGACCGGTTTCGAGGTCGACGCCATCCGAAATATCGTGTCCCGGCACATCGGTGCGCCCCCGTCATGACGCATTGTCCCCAGCGCTTCGACATGCATCTCACCGTTTCGGCTGACTAGGGCGACAAGCCCAGGAATTTTACCGGATTCGACATGCCGTTCCAGCACGTCGCGCATTCTGCGCAGACCTGCTTCGGAGAAGCCTCTGTTACTCTGTCTCATCATGTTTTGCATTTGGTTTCCCTTTCTTACCTTTTTATTAATCCTATTGTTTTACTGCAAATTCTCTCTCAGTTTGGCGTTTTCCATAAAAATAATAACCTCTTCCTTGTTAACGAAGCCTAGATCAAGTTAATCATACCAACCGATGGTATGATTAACTTGAAAATTAAGCTGCCTTTCGGCAGTTTAGTTTTCTATGCTGGTTTCTCTAGCTGACAAACGAAACAGTTCTTCATACCGTTGAAATATTTGTTCATCAAACAAGTCAAGTCCCAAGCCCTTTAGCATTTCATCGAAAAACCTTACTTTTCGCAACTTCATCTCGGGCGAGGTCTGAATAACCAGCGGGTTTAGCCACAAGTTGGTAAGAAGCATCAACGCTTCGCTTAGCTCCTGCGGATAGTTCGTTCGGATGGATCCGTCTCGCATACCCTCTTCGATGATGGGCTGGATATAGACAGGTACAGCTTTTTCGATGATGTTCTCGATCTGTGCCGCCAGAAACTTCGGATTGCGTAAGAGGTTCGGCGCCGCCGAAGCCAGTTCGTTTTGGGCTGGATTGTCGAGAGAGACGCGGGAAATCTTGCGAAGTTTCTCCAAACCGTTAAGCCTTTTATCATCCCGGACGCTGGACAGTATCTCGTCCGCGCCTTTGAACAAACGGTCGGTGACGGCCTGCAAGATCTCTTCCTTCGACTTAAAGTGGTAGTAAATAGCCCCTTTCGTCAGCCCTCCCAACTCATTGATGATATCCTGAACGGAGGTATGCTCGTACCCTTTTTGAATGAACAGGTTAAGAGCCGCGGTTAGGATTCGGTTAATTGTTTCTTCCGGATATTTATTTCTTGCCATTCGCGTTCTCCTTACATACATTCGGTTGGTATGTATAAATATATCCCATCAACCTTTCGATGTCAACTCTACACCTTCACCGCGGTCGCCTGTTCTTAAACAGATTCGCTATCTTGCCCGTTAGCAACAACGACAGCCGACCGTTTTTAAGGCCGGCTGCCGTCTTGTGTGTCCCGTTAGGGTAGCGAAGGGCTGACGTGTGGCAGCCATTCACACTCGCCTCAATATTCCGCCAGATTATGCATGACCTGCTGGATCGTTCCGAACGTCGAGTCGGACGCGGTTTGGCCGGCATAGAGGATCAACAGGAAACGCTGAAGATTGAAGTTCGTTCCACCTCTATGTCCTCTCGACTCCCACTCATTCATGAGCGTCCCCCATCCTTTCTCCTGCGCCAGCATGGATGGAAACTCATAGAGCACAAGCTCGCCGCCGTCTTCAAGAACGAACGCCTGAGCTTTTGCATCTGTCAGCGAAATCTCGTCCGGGTCGTCATACGCCGTCAGTTTCAAACCCTTCTCCCCTAAAGCGAGAAGAATATCTTCGCGCGTTACGGCGTCTTGATGCAGGAGAATCAAGGTTTCAGCATACCGATTGCCCGGCTTGGAGGCATGAAAATCCACAGCTTTAGTAAGAATGACCTTGACTACTTCGCCTGCTTTGAAGTCGCTTGCCTTCAGCCCGCTGCCGTCTTCGTCTCGATAAACGGTCTGTGGCGTAGTTTCGATTCCGCATACGTACCCGATATCCTCGATCGCACCACGCTTACCCCGGTTCATTTCATCCGAGCAATTGACGGATATTCGACCGTTCTCCACGCGCTCGACCGCGCCTTGAAAGGTCTTCGTTTTCTGCTCCCAGCAGCCCGTAAGTGCTACGGCAGCCATAAGCAGCACGACACCGACTCTCTTCACGTAAAACCCTCCTCGACCTACCTATTACTACCTTAGACACGCTGGATACAATGGGGTTACTTTGCAGCGCGGATCGAAATAAAAACCGTATGATAACGACCTCGGGGGCAAGCGTTTAGTTGAAAAACGGCAGCCATACTGTTGGCTACCGTTACATCGCTAGTATTTAGCTATCGTGTCCCGTTAGCGTAAGAACGGTTCGATATTTCCGCAATTTGCTTAATAACCAAAGGTACGTCTTCTTCATTACGGTTGACGATAAAGAAGTGGTCAGCTTCCCCTATTTTTGGAGCCGATGAATCGCTCTCTTGTTGTCGAGCTAGCACCTCTTCGAAAGTTGACGCACTCCGAAAAATATCTTTACTTCGCTGGCTTTCTGTTATCCGTTCTTTAAGTACGACTTCCGGAATTTCGAAATAGACAAGAATGCTTATAATCCCATTCCTATGAAAATAGTCCAGTGCATCCATACGACCGTTTCGGGCAAGGTTAGAATTGCAAAGTACAAGATTACAATGGGTCTGATTTACAGCGAAATCGACTATCGTTTGGGTAACTGCATACTTCAGCGTATTTGGTCCTCCTTTCGGACGTAACGACTTGTAGTGAGCATTAATGAACGATGCGTGATTATCTTGGTCAATAATAATTGTATTTTTCAACTGCGATTCCAATTGTTTAGCAAATGTCGTCTTACCACTGTGCGTTTTTCCTACCGTCATGACTACAATTCGATTCATCAAATGCCACCCTCACAAGTATTATCAAGATTCATTCCACACATTATAATTACAATCCTGCCCCTAATTCTAAGGCCGGCTGCCGCGTGTTATGAATGGACTATCGTCCCCGGAATTTCTACAGACCGATGCAGGCTATTTCGTCCCAATTGGGTCAAGTTGAATGGTTTCCGACGTTTTGTTCCACCACACCTGCATTTTCACGGAAGAATCAGGATTGGCGGTTGAACCATTTCCACCCGAGGAGCCAAGACTGTACACATTGCCAATCTTATCGACGCTAGGCAGTGTTCCGTTCCCATCCTCGCCACCGTCTGTGTCGTACGCGTAACGGAGTTGACCCGAAGGTCTAGGATCCTTACCAATATATTTCATGAACAATCTTGATGTGTGATTCTCCTCTCCTTTCGGCTTATAGGTGATATACACGGCTGCCCAATGCTTCGAATGTCCCCTGAACTCATAAACGTAGTCCATTTCGCTACCCGATTGAAGGTCCTGAATAGTATTGCGTTGCATACCGGTGTACACATCATTCTCATTCTGTTTACATCCGCTAAGCAGCAGCGTGCTCGCCAACAAAAACGTTAAAATCATTCTCCATCTCATAGGATCCTCCTTAGATACGAATATTCCTAACACATCTTTATGGTCGGCGACGCGTTGAGCTATCGTGTCCCGTTAGTTAAGTGCTGGGTTTTAGTTTAGCTACCCCACTAATCGAGAAAAGGGGTAGAACAGCCAATAGTCATCAACCATGGTTATGCTAATAATCCAAAGCAACATTCCAAGAACTAATGGTAGCGCAACGTGTTTAGGTTTCTTAATCAAACGTATAGAGTGTGCTAATGCGATCGTAAATATTGTGAATGGTAAGACAAGTAAATACAGTCCAATTGACCAGCTTCCTAGAAAGCTAACGACATACCATACTGCACCTACCACCCAAATTATCTTTCGATTTAAAAGAATTCCAACAAAACTGAGGAAAACCACGATGATAAGCATTACATAAAAAAATATTGTAAGTACTGGCATAAAACCACACCTCCGTGTTCCGGTAACATTGGGGCAATGATTTATCGTTCTCCGATAGCTTAATAAGATGCTATACCTTCTTAGCCACTTATTGATTAAAACAATGGTAATGACTCCACCCATTATTGGAAAAGCGAAAATGATGAGAACAATGAAAAGACCGAAATGTTGAGATATCCACTCAGAGAATGTAATCACTCCCCATCGTTGTAGGTATTAATTGGTACGAAGGTCACCTAATTAGTTCCGTTATTCAACTATACTGCCCGTTAACGCAGCGACGGCAGCCGATCTCTCTAAGACCGGCTACCGTCGTGTAATAATTGAACTATCGTGTCCCGTTAGCGTAACTGTAATAATCGTTTAGTTGCCTCTCGTAAGTGGATGTGTATTCTTTACTTTGCACCAGGAGCCTTAAATTTGAGGCTATATGCTTTAATATATGAATTGCTTCCTAGCTGCACTGCAATTACATTTTCTACTCTTTCACCGATCACTCTATATAATTTGGTGCCTTTAGGGTATCTGTTCGAAAATGTTGTATTTTTTGACTTATCAGTCTCATTTGTAGAAAAAACTTCAACTTCACCTATTTGCTCACCAATATTCTTTATACCCTCCTTTGTACCAACATATATATTATTTTCAAACTTCAGCATTGAATCATATGCAAAACTACTTTCACTAGAGGTCTTCACATTTATTTCACCCTTCGCTGACTCTTCATTGCTTTCATGCTGGGCGCGTTCTTTACTGCATCCAATCAACAATACAAGACTGCATAATACAACATAAATAAACATCCTCTTAATCATATTGTAAAATCGCCTCTTTACCGGATTTTTCAATTAAATATAAAACGTGGAAATCTTCATGAATGTTGCAACCATTATTCAACTATCCTGCCCGTTAGTTTAACCAGGTTTGCATGGAGCAGATCGATCGGGAATGACATCAAGTTCTTGTCTTTGGTTCGTGACAAGAACTTGATGTCATAAAATAAAAATGCAGCGATATACGCAGCCATTTATGGGTTATGACACCTGACAATAATGTCTAACGACACAAATTTGGTAACCTGCGTATCCTAGGTTTTAGTCCACCTCAGCCATCCAGGCCGCTAACGATACCGATCATGCCCTTACGGAAACCACGGGACGCGATGTACATACCTCCCTCGACGAGGTCATCGACGTGGAAAATTCGTAAACCCTATTCATTATTGAAATCTCCTTCATACGGCGTTCCATGACTTGAACCTAACGTCTCGGTCTTCCTGCGTTGAGGATTGTATACGCTGTTGATATAACGACAGAGCACAGGGAGTATAAAAAAACGGCAGCCTCGATGTTGGCTGCCGTAGGTATCGGTTACTCCTGTTATAAGCATTAGTGAGCGGTGTAACCCCCGTCGATCACCAAGTTGCATCCCGTTACAAATTCATTTTCACACAAGAATACGACTGCGTGTGCAATTTCAGATGGGTTGCCAAGGCGACCGATCGGGTGCCGGGCAACAAGTCCATTATAATAATCACCAAGCGTATCTCGATTAACCATTCCCGATTCTACATATCCTGGACAAACCGAATTCACGCGAATGTTATGTTTTGCATATTCAAGTGCTAAACTCTTGGTCAAAATATTAACTGCGCCTTTGCTTGCATTATATGCAAATGCACCCGGTTGCCCGACAAGCCCTAGAACCGATGCCGTATTCACAATGACGCCACCGCCGGTTTTCAGCATTTCCCGAATAGCATATTTAGCGCCAAAAAACACCCCGTCTTGATTGACCGCAATTACTTTATGATAATCCGAATAGGACAGTTCATGCGTAGCCCCTTGAGCTCCAATGCCCGCATTATTAATCATAATATCTAATCTGCCATATTTTTTAATCGTTTCCTTTACCATATTTTCCACCGACTTTTCGTCAGCAGCGTTGACGCGAATAAAATACACCTCGCCACCAAGATCAAGAAGTTCCTTTTCAATCGCTTTGCCCGAAGGTTCATTGAAATCAGCGATAACGACTTTTGCGCCTTTTTCTATAAAAGCGCTTACAGTCGCTAATCCAATCCCGCTTGCTCCGCCTGTAATAATGGCAACCTTTTCATTTAAATCCATCATATTATTATCAACTCACTTTCTTTTTGTCTTTTCTTTGCCCTCGAGCAGCGGAGTTATTCGCAAATCTTCAGATAATGAGCGGTTTAACTCGAATACAATGAATTCGTTTTACTCTTAGAACCGGCAATCGGCCCTGTCCCTATTTATAGGTTTCCTCTTTACTCTGATTGTTAGCTCTCTCCGTTGGCAATCTATCTGAGTTCAAATCTCAAAATTAATTATCTTAATATAAAGATATAAGATCCTAATCCCTCTGTCAATGGCAGGAGGCGATGAAGCCCGTTAAACGAGTGCTGGAATGGAAAAAGTTGTTTGCAGAAGGGCTGGCGGTTCATGTTGCCCGGACTAAGGAAGGATTCTACATCGAGCAACATGTTCATAATTCCGTGAAATTCGTCTTTGTCGCGCAAGGTGAAGGCTTCCATTACATCGAGGATGAATTCGTCCGCGTTCGCAGGGGCGATGTATTCTATTTGCCCGTCGGTACCTCGTATGTGCTGCGGCCGATGATCCAACCGCCGTCGCCGCAGCTCGTTGTCTAACGCTCCCCTTTTTCTGAAGCGGCTTCTGGATCTGCATGAGCTTGTCCTTCCGTTCTGTCCTGAGACCGGGTTCCCCGGGACGGCGCGCAGCTGTGTCATCGCGATGCCATAAAAAGGCCGCCTTTTCGGCGGCCTTCAAATGAGCTTTAGCGGATGTCGTACTTCGACCAAATGGTCATTGTTCGCATAATGGAAGCTGCGGCGTGGCAAACCAAGTCCGGTGCGTTGGCAATCGCCGCCTCCAGCGGCATAGGGGATTGTGTCGCTCCGGCGATGACATCGATTCCGAGTCCGTAAAGCAAGGCGATATCGGAAGAAGGGCCGATTCCGCCGGACAAGCAAACGATCGGCTTTCCTCGCTGCTTTGCAAGCTTGGCGACCCCCACTGGCGTTTTTCCTAATGAAGTCTGGCCATCCGTACGGCCTTCGCCCGTAAAGACGACATCCGCCCATAAGATCCAACGTTCTAAGCCGGCCGCGTTTGCGACTACTTCGAATCCCGATGCCATTCGAGCACTCAGAAAAGCGAGCATGCCCGCTCCCAAGCCGCCTGCCGCGCCCGCGCCGGGTACATGTGAAACTTCGAGGCCAAGCTCTCTGCAAATAACGTGACTCAGATGAGCTAAGTTATGATCTAATAGTTGCACGGTCTCTGGATCAGCACCCTTCTGGGGACCGAACACGATCGATGCTCCCCTCGGCCCAACGAGCGGATTCGTCACGTCACAGGCAATGACAATCTCAGAATCCATGATTCGGACATCCAAGCCCGATACGTCGATTTGGCAAAGGCGCTGCAGGCCTCCGCCGCCATCAGGTACTTCTTCCCCGCGTTCATCCAAGAAACGGATGCCGAGCGCTCGCGCCATGCCCATTCCACCATCGTTTGTCCCACTGCCGCCAAGACCGACGATCAGCTTGCGGCACCCGATATCGAGCGCCGCTCGAATCAACTCGCCTGTTCCGCGCGATGTAGCCGCAAGCGGATTCAACTTCCCGGAAGGTACGAGCGTCAGGCCGGATGCCGCCGCAATCTCAATTACGGCGGTGCCCCCCTCGTCGATTGTACCGAATTGAGCGTTAACTGGCGCCCCGAGCGGGCCAGTGACCTCCACTTGACGGTATCGACCGGATGCCGCCTCAACGATTGCGCGGACCGTGCCTTCCCCGCCATCAGCGATGGGAACCTTCATGATTTCCGCCTCCGGTAAAACATCTCGGATGCCACGCTCCATGCTTGCGGCAACCTGTTCGGCGCTAAGACATCCCTTGTACGAATCCGGAGCAATTAATACCTTCATGGACTGGCTCTGTTCGCGCGGAACGCGATTAGCGACATCCCTCTTCATCCAAATGCTCTCTTCATGAAGGCCAAGCTCCGCTCATACTCCGATGCATCCTTCACCGTGCACTCAGCGGAGATCATACCATCATAGCCGGACATGCGCAGCTGTACGGCGAATTCGTCGTAAGGATAGGCACCTGTTCCCGGCGACAGCCTTCCCGTATCCGCGACATGAATGTGAGCCAGCCACTTTGCATGCTTCACGAGGGTAGTGTACGGCTCCTCCTCCAGCTCCATATGATAGAAGTCTGCCAACGCGCGAATCGGCTCGCGCTCGACGAGCCGAACAAAATGGCATGCTTCCTCCACGCTGTTCACCAAGTTGCTTTCCTTCCGGTTAAGCGGCTCCACCGCCAACACGACACCGGTGCCTTCGAACTCGTCGGCGATTCGGTTCAGCAGCCGAACGAACTGCTCTTCCGCCCTGCCGGCATCATAACCTTCCGGCACATTGCGGGAACGGCCGCTGCCGAGTACGGCCGTCCGTGCACCAATGCGCCCGAGCGCTTCCGCCGCTTTCGCCACGTAGCGTTGTATCCGGTACTCGTCCACGTCCGGACCGACCACCGCGATATCCCGCGGGAGAAACAAGTTAAACGCGCGTACCGGCAGCGGGCTCTCCAAATAACGGGGCAGCTCCACCCGATATGCCTGCTCGTTCTCCAGTTGAAGTGCAGTCAAGGCGCATTCGATATAATCGAAGCCGGCCTCGAGGAGCAATTCGGCGTCTTCGATTCCCCTGCACCATCCGTACGTATACATGAATCTGTCAGCTCCTATTCCCAATGAATAATCGTTCCGATTTTATTCGCGTTTCCAGCGAGCATTTCGCGATATGACTGTTCGATGTCGGTCCAATGAACCCGCTCAGTAATCAGCGGCTCCAACAAAACTCGGTTATGACAAAGCAGGTTCAAAAAGGCATTGGCGTCATCCCGCCACGTCCAGAAGCCTGGCCGAGATTCGGTTCCCGCGTTGCCGGATATATGCGCACCGATAATCGTCAGCGCCTTCTTGTGCACGTCACGATAGAAGTTGACCGTCGTGTCACCCCGAGTGCTGCTCAAAATGACGGCACGGCCGAAATCCCGCGCCGTGCCGAGCGCGGTGTTAATTACTTCCGGAACGCCGGTACTCTCGATGACGACCTGAGGACCTTTGCCTTCCGTCGCTTGGCGCACCGCGTCCGTCCATCCCCCGTCCGCCGAATTAAGGGCGAGTTCGACGCCGCAATGCCGCGCGAGTTCGATGCGGTTGTCTTCACGGTCGACGCCGATGACCGGCACCGCGCCGTTTAGCTTCGCGAGTTGCATCGCCAACTGGCCGATAATGCCGAGGCCGATAACCATCGCGGATTCGCCTAGCTCGATTCTCGCCTTGCGCACGCCCTGCATGGCGATGACACCGAGCGAGGTGAACGCCGCTAGCTCGTAAGGTACCCCGTCGGGAATCCGTGCCGCGCGTGCTTGCCGAATGTTCCCGTACGAGCGGTGCTGGATGCCGTGGCTGGCAATCCGGTCGCCGACCCGAAAGTCGGTGACGGCTTTACCGACCTTGACGACTTCGCCCGCCGAACTGTAACCAGGCGTCATCGGGTAATCGCCGGACGTGTTCGCCATGCCCAGCACGAACGCCCTTTCCGTTCCGGGACTGATCAAGGAAGCATGCACCCGCACTTGGATTTCGTGGTCGCCCGGCTCCGGCAGCTGCTGCGCCTGAAGCTCGATCTCGCCTTTCGTCTCGCTGACCAAAACATGATGGTTCATTTCAAAGTCACCTGTCCTTTTCTAGTTCGCCGCCGGGGTACCAATGCGGATCGGTTTGCCCGTGCGTGCGGATTCGTAAGCGGCCAATACGACTTCCAGCGTTCGTCGGCCTTCTTCCCCGTTCACGAGCGGTTCCCGGTCCTCGCGAATCGCCTCCACGAAATCTTCCAGCAGTCGACGATGCGAATGATGAGAGATCGCGGATCCCGTTGCGCCGACGATGGCGGTCGGACCCGCTGGCGGCGCGTAAACGCCGCCGTCTTGCAGCTCCCATGCTTTGATCTCGTCGTTCTCGATCATGACGGTCCCTTCCGTGCCATGGATGTCGAGGCGCGTGAAGAAGCCGGGGTAGGCAGATGTGCTTCCTTCGATCATGCCGATCGCCCCGCTCTTGAATTTGACCGCGGCGACGGCCATGTCTTCCGCCTCGATGCGGACGTGGGCGCGGGTCGCGGTATACGCAAATACCTCTACGACCGATCCCATCAAGCAGCGCAGCAGATCGACGTAATGGATGGATTGATTCATCAGCGCCCCGCCTCCATCCATCGCCCAGGTTCCGCGCCATGGTGTCGCGTCGTAATAGTCCTGCGAACGATACCACTTCGTTTGGGAAGTGCCAAAATTCAACTGTCCGAGCCTTCCGGCATCAATTGCCCGCTTCAGCTCCGACGCGGCGGAATCGAAGCGATGCTGAGAAACGACGCAAAGCTTGACACCGTTCCGCCGGCACGCCTCGATGAGACGGTCGGCGCTGTCCAACGAGACGTCGATCGGCTTCTCGACGACGACGTGCTTGCCCGCCTCCGCGGCCAGCACGCCAAGCTCGGCATGGGTCCCGCTCGGCGTCAAGATGCAGACCGCGTCTAGGTCCACCCGCTCCAGCATCCGGCGGTAATCCGCGTAAGCCTTCGCCCCGTACTCGGCGGCGAACGCGGCCGTTTTCTGCGGATGATTTCCGAATACAGCAGCCAACCTTGCCTCCTTCATTTCGCCGAGACACTTCGCGTGGACGGCTGCAATCATGCCGTAGCCCGCGATCGCGAAATTCAGCGTTTCCTTCATAACGGTACCTCCATCGTCATTTCATACCAGTCGTCGATATCCCTTCGACGAAATGCTTCTGCGCAAAGAAGAACAGGAGCAGCAGCGGCAGGATCGATAGGAACGAGACGGAGAACATGGCGCCCCAGTTCGTCTTTCCCGTATTGTCGAGGAATAGGTTCAACGCGAGCGTGACCGGATAAAGCTTCACGGAATTGATATACAACAGGTGGGAGAAGAAATCGTCCCACGACCACATAAATGCGAAAATGGATACCGTGAACATGGCAGGCTTCAGCAATGGCAGCAGAATCCGAAAGAAGAACCGCACTTTGCCCGCGCCGTCCACGACGGCCGCTTCATCAAGCTCTCTTGGAATGCCCCGGATAAACTGTACAAGCAAAAAGATAAAGAACGCTCCGTTGAACTCGCCGAGCCAGGCCGGAATCGTCATCGGCAGATAGGAGTTCAGCCACCCGAGCTTTGCGAACAACAAATATTGCGGGATGATGATGATCTGCTTCGGGAACATGATCGTGACGAGCAGGACGGCAAACCACGTTTTCTTCAGCGGAAACCGGAGCCTCGCGAAGCCGTACGCCGCTAGCGAGCAAGAGAACAGCGTTCCGATCAGGATGCTAATCGACAACAGAAACGAATTGGCGAAGAAAACATGGAACGGGTGCTCACCAATCGCGAACCAGCCGTCCTTGTAGTTGCTCCATTGCAGTTTACTCGGCAGGATTGACGCGTTTCCGAAAATATCGTCGTTTGTTTTGAAGCTTCCGAAGAAGAGCCATAGGATCGGATAGACCATGACGAGCCCGCAGGCGGACAGCAGAATATGTTTGAGATATCTCATCATGGTTATCCTTTCTTTCCGGAGCCGGAATCTTCGTAATGAACCCAGTAACGGGAAGCGAAGAAGTTCAGCGCGGTGGCCGCGCCGATGATCGCCAGCAGTACCCACGATATCGCCTGCGCGTAGCCCATGTTCAGCGAGCTGAATGCCTGCTGGTAAATATAGATGACCATGAACAATGTCTCGTCCATCGGGCCGCCCTTCGTAATGACGTACCCTTGCGTGAAAGTCTGGAACGTCTGGATCGTCTGCATAATCAGATTGAAGAAGAGCACCGGCGAGATGAGCGGCAGGGTGATATGCAGGAATCGGGTCCATTTGCCCGCACCGTCGATGGACACCGCTTCGTACATTTCCTTTGGCACTTGCTTCAGGCCGGCCAGGAAAATGAGCATCGAGGACCCAAATTGCCAGACCATTAGAATGACGATCGTATAAAGAGCGGAATCGGGATTGAAAATCCAATCTTTCGCCTGAATTCCGAACATGTGCAGAAATAGATTGAGAAGGCCTTCCCGGCCGAAAATTTGCATCCACATAATCGAGACGGCGACGCTGCCACCGACGATCGACGGTAAATAGTAGACGGTCCTGTAGAACGACAACCCGGAGATTCCCTTATTCAGGACGATCGCCACGAGCAGGGCGAACGCCAGCTTCAGCGGTACGGACAGCAAAACAAGCTTGGTCGTGACCCATAGCGATTTTAAGAACCGGTCGTCGTCTTGGAACAGCTTCGTAAAGTTATCGATACCGACGAACGCGTAATCATCGGCGAAGCGGTAATCGGTCAGCGCCAAATAAAACGAATGAATAAAAGGCCACAGCATGAACGCGACGAATCCGATTAACCAAGGCAAGATGAACAAGTAGCCCAGCGCGTATTCCTTCAAGCGATGCCCCAGTCTCGTTTCCATTCTTTAAACCCCTTTTTAAGCGGCATGGAACCGGCCATTTCATGCTTTGGAGCGGCCGGGCCCATGCCGTTTGCGTTATTTCTTGAAGATGGCTTCCCCTTTTTCGCGAAGCTCTTGAATCGCTTCTTCGGGAGTCGACTTATCAAACGCTAGCTTCTGCATCACTTGGTCGAACAACTTCTTCTCGCCTCGGAACTCGTCGAACTTCTCCGGTATCGGATCCATCGGCGCCAGCTCCTGCGCATACACTTCGCTGTTGATCTTGAACAAGGCGCGGGTCGAGGCGTCGAGCAGATCGGGCGAATTCGCCAGCATATCGCGAACCTCGGAGTTCGAAGAGACGCCGCGTACGTTTTTAAGCAATTTCGCCGCATCCAGGTCGTTGATGAAGAAATCGATGAATTTAGCGACTTCCTCCGGCGCCTTGGAATGTTTGTTGATCGTCATGATGACTTCCGTGATGGCTGCGTCCGGAGAGAAATCGCCACGAGGCACGGGAACCATGGCAAGCTCGTCCTTCGTGTTGCTTTGAAGGCGACCGAAGATGCTTGCACCGCGAAACTGCATCGCTGCTTGGCGTTTCACGAGCGGGCTGTTCTGGTTGCTGTCATCTGCCGCGGAGATGTCCGGCGTGGTCACGGCGCCAGCCGCACGTAATTCTTCCCAGTACTGAACGACCTTCAAGGCGTCTTGATCCGAGTAGACGATGCCGTCCGCCGAGTAAACCGGCTTGCCCGTAAGGGCTTTCATTTGAGCGTAGAATACGTCGGCGCTCGCGTTGCCTGCCATGTCATCCACCGCACCGTATACTTTGCCTTTCGACTTCTCGGTGATTTCCTTTGCTTTCGCCGCGTAATCGGCCCACGTCCAACCTTGCTTCGGCTCCGCCACGCCAAGCTCTTGAAACAGCGTCTTGTTGTAGACGATCGCGTTCACCGCCTGATAGACCGGCACGCCCTTCACTTCCCCGTTCACCTTCGCCTGATCAAGCAATGCCTTATTGATTTTATCCAGGTGGATGGACGGGAATTTATCGACGCTCAAGTAATAGTTCGTATCAATTCCCCACGCCAATTCGGCGAAAATCACATCGGGGCCCTCGCCGGCGATCAATTGAGTCTTCAGCTTGTCGGTGAAGCCTTCCCAGCCTCCGTATTCCGGAACGATGTCGATCTCCGGGTGACGCTCCTCGTACAACTTAATCGCTTCCAGCGTGGCATTATGGCGTTCCTCGGATCCCCACCAGGCGAATCTCAAGCTCGTCTTGCCCGCCTTCTGGCCGTCTTTGGCATTGCTGGTCTCGCTCGCGCCGTTGTCAGTCGTGCATGCGACCACGATAGAACTCAGCATGGCAACCGATATTGCCGTCAACAATGTTTTCTTGACTTTCACCATCCGTCCGTGACCTCCTATATCTGTCGATTCTCTTGCCTATCTTCAGGCTACCTTCTGAGAAGGGGTCTCCACAATTCGAAATAATTCGCCTCATGTTGAAATTTTTCGTCCACACAAAAAAAGGGCCTCATGGCCCGGAACTTGTTAGCATAGGTTCGATTTGAACATCGAACGGTATTCAGACGGCGTCAATCCGACATGCTTCTTGAACACTTGACCGAAGTAACGGGCGTCCGGAATGCCAACGCTCTCAGCGACTTGACCCGCCTTCAGGTTAGTCCCCTCGAGCAATTCCTTGGAGCGGTCGATTCGATACTTGGTGACGTAATCGACGAAGTTCATGCCTTTGGTCTCCTTAAACCATGACGAAAACGTGTTCGGATGCAGATCGGCGGATTCAGCGACCACGTCAAGTGACAGCACCTCGCTGTAACGCTCGTGAATGAACGCCAGTACGGCGTCCAGCTTGGAGGAATCCTTTTGGCGGGAGCTTTCCAGGTTCAACTCGCGAACGAAATGCCCGAGCTCGCGGCGCAGCCCCTCATTCGCCTGTTCGAAGGAAGTGACTCTATCTTCTTCGAGCATTCGATAGAAGCTTTCCTTTCGGGCGGTCCACTTTTCTTCGGGGAAATAGGGCAGCTTTGCGAATTCCATCTCAAGCGAGGTCAGCAAAAAGCGCATCAATGGCCATAAGCGTCCCGGTGGAAACTCGCAGGCTTCGAACTCCCGCACGATATCGTCTATGGCGTCGCTCAGCCGTCTAGGACCAAGACCGGATGTACGGCTCGCGAGCAAGCCGATTTTCCGGATGACGGAGGAGAGGTTCAACAAATCATCGAGATCGAGTCCGCGATTCGAGCGTTCCGAAAGCTCCTTTGCGCACTTGACCAGTACGTGCCCGAAATCCTCGTCTTCGGCCGGCTTGAGCAAATAATCGAACACGCCAGATTGGATTGCGCGTTGCGCGTAGTTAAACTCATTGTATCCAGTGAGCAATACCACGAGAAGATCGGGATATTTCATCCGAATCTCGTTGCTTAATTCCACGCCGTCCATGCCTGGCATCTTGATGTCCGTCAAGATGACATGAGCCTCGTTACCATCCGCGAGCCATTTCAGCGCCTCCCTTGCGTTCCCGCAGGCGTCCACGGCCTCGAAGCCGTGCGACTCCCAATCAAAGTGAAGGAGCCCGTTGCGGACGATCGGCTCATCGTCGACGATCAACAGCCGGTAATTCATTGCGAGCTTCCCCCTTCGCCAAGTCTTTCTTCAGCCACACTTCCACGATCGTGCCACCGTCCTCGATACTATCAATTTTGAGGCCCCATTCCCTTCCGTACAACAGCTTGATCCGCTCGTCCACGTTGGCCAGGCCCAGATGCTCGTGATGACGAGCTTCCGGCTTCAACAACGTAGCCAGCTTTTCCTTCGGGATGCCGACGCCGTTATCTTGGATGATGAAGAATATTCGATCCCCGGACTCCGCTCCTTTAATGTGCACCTCTCCATACGTTTCTTGCCGCTCCAGTCCGTGTACGACGGAGTTTTCGACAAGCGGTTGAAGGATAAATCTCGGAATCGGATACGAACGCATCTTCTCGGGAACGTCAATTATAATCTTGATCCGGTCCGAAAACCGGGTCTCCTGGATGTGAGCGTAGTATTTGATATACGCCAGCTCCTCCTCCACCGTAATGAATTTGTCCGCCTTCGACAGGCTCAGCTTGAACAGCTTGGACAATGCCGTCACCATCTTCACAATTGTGGGAATTTTGTGCGTGCGGGCAATCCAGTTGATGGAGTCGAGCGTGTTGTATAGAAAGTGCGGATTGATTTGAGCCTGCAGCGCGTTCCACTCCGCTTCGTTCTTGAGAATCTGTTGCTCGTACACCTCGTTAATCAAGCTGTTCACCCGCTGCACCATACGGTTGTAACTAGCCGTGAGCAGACCGATCTCGTCATTCGAACGAACCTCAAGGCGCGACTTGAAGTTGTTTTTCTCCACCTCTTGCATATGCCGGATGAAAAGTTTGATCGGCCGTGTAAAAATTTGCGTCATCCAAGCAGCAATGCCGAGCGTTATAACCAGGATGATGACGACCGTATTTAAAAAGTATTTGCGGATCTGCTTTGTCCCTTCGACGATTTCGTCCCTCGGCACCACGGATACGAAGGTCCAGTCCGTCTTGTCCAGCGCATATTGGGTGATGAGCATCTTCTTGCCTTTAAAAGAGACCTCCTTGTTTGAGTTATTCAAATCGAGCTTTAGCGCAAGCTCCCTTCCGTTCGAGTTGCGTCCGATAATCGGATGACGGTCTTGGTCGATTAGCAGCAAAAAGCCTGTATGGAGCGGCTGGAACTGGTTGAGGACGGATTCCAAGCGGTAGCTTGGAATTACAATTCGAATAATGCCAAGCTTCTCCTCGAATTTATTGCCGGTAATCATGCGGGAATACACCATGAATTGACCTTCGTTTATAGAGTACCAATAGGGGGAGCCGTTGCGGTCAACCACTTCCTTGATCCATGGCTCGCTCTCATCGATTGTGTCGTTCGAATAGCCTCCGCTGAAGGAAAAGCCGTTATAGCCGTAAATTTCCACTTTCTCAATATCAGATCTTGTTTTCAGGTACTGCTTCAGTATCATGTCGACCTCGTTCGCCGCCAACACCTTCTCATAGGTCGACTCGAACCGCCTCTTCTTGAGTAGGTTCAAAATCTGATCGTTGGTCGAGGCGAAGATGCCAATCTGCTCCATTTCGGAAAAATACATCGACAAATAACCTTCGCTCTGGCGCAGCGCCTGCATCGTAATGTCCTCCGCCTGTCTTTCCAGCAGTCGGTTGAACTCCAGGTTGGATAGTATGCCGGTCACCGTGATCGGAATGACACCGATGACGAGAATGATGAGCAGGATTTTGTTGCGGAAACTGAAGAACCCCGGTCGTATCATAGTTAACCACCCTCGATCGCGAACTGGTTAAGAGTGTAAAACTCAATCGGCCGGGTGTCAACAACGATCATCGATTTGTTTCTCAGAGCGACTACCACCGGCAAGGGCGGCATGCGAGCGTTTTTGTCAATGGTTCCGATTAAAGAAGGACGTTTATCCCTCCTTACAAACGCTTTCCTTTTCTTTGATCGTTAGCCTCTTGCCCGGAAAGCGAAAACGGCAGCCACCTTGTTGGCTGCCGTTTCTAAGTGTTCTTTGAATTAACGCGTCCCGTTAGTTGAATATGCTCTAGGGAACGCGGACTACTTTCTTTTGCTTTTTTGCCATGCTGTCAAAGAAGTTATACTGGCTCCGATAAGAGCAATAGAAGTTGTTACGAATATAGCCCGTTCTTTGTGAGGCTCACCTATAACACCAACTTTTGGTTCAAAAGGCTCGAAGACAAATACCAGGACATTAACAATCATTAAGGTAGTAGTTAATAAAAACAAGAATAAATATTTGCTCACTAGTCCTCCCCTAATAAAGCTCCAAAAAAGGTAATAACGTTACGTCATTTTACGATCCGGAATTTGGATAGTTACGCTATTCTACCCGTTAGCATAACAAAAAACGGAGCAGTTGCCGTCGGCAAACTGCTCCAAGATGTCTTGAACGTAGAAATCGCGATAACGAAGAAGATGTCGCCATTATTGAATGGCCTTATATTTTTCAAGGGTTTGTCGGGATACAAGGTCAGGTCTTTTTTGAAGAAGTGGTTCAGCAGCCGTAAGTGCAGATACAGGAAGCTGTCCTTTGTTCACTCCAATAACTATCTTAGACATTCTCTCATACTCCTGTTTGCTGATCATGACTCCCGTATTTGAATTATTCGCAAGAGCAGAAGCAGAGCTACTCACAACCAGTACTGCTGTAGCAACAAGCGATGAAGCCAGTATCTTTTTCATAATCTCTCCCTTCCTATTGGAAAAAATTAGGTGCGGCTATGTCACGTTATATCTACTTAAAAAGTTTCCCATTTCGTACATGAGCCGCAAGAATGTTAGATACTTATGCAAGATTTCTTAGGGTCTGCTTGCTTACGGCGTCCAGCTTGGTCGCTTGCTCGTCGGTCAATTCCGTGTCAATGGACTGCAGATTTTCAAAGAAATGCTTCTCGTTCTGCGTGCCCACAATAGCCGAGGTCAAGCCCTTCTGGCGTAGCAGCCAACTAATTGCGATTTGCGAGAGAGTGGCATCCTTGGCCGCGGCTATCTCCTCCAAAAGACGGATTAGGTCTGCGGTTTTCAGCAGGTTTTCTGATTGGAATAATGGCCGCTCCTTGCGAAAATCTGTCACTTCTTTGCCTTTGTGAAAAATCCCGGTCAGAATGCCCTTAGCGAGGGAGTTGTAGCTCATGATGCTAATGTCATTTTCCAAACAATAACCAAGCAGATCGTCCTCGATGCTGCGCTGAAGCATATGATATTCCGGTTGAATCGCGTCGATCCGTCCGTATTGCATAGCCTTCTTCAACTGAGCTAACGAGAAATTGGATACACCGATGGCACGAATTACTCCTTCTTCTTTCAGCTTGCTCAGCTCTCCCATAGATTCCTCGATCGGGATTTCGTTACTGGGCGTATGGATATAATACAAGTCGATATAGTCAGTGTTCAGCCGAAACATGCTTTGCCACAGGGCCGTACGGATCTCTTTGGGCCGTAGGTGATGAGCGCTTACCTTGGTTGCGATTACGCATTGTTTTCTAACCTCGCTTAGGGCTTTTCCTACTAGAATCTCTGAGAGTCCCGCCCCATAGAGCTCAGCGGTATCGAACGAATTTACTCCATTTTCAAAGGCTCGACGGAGAAGCCGGATGTTGTCCTCTTCGGGCCTCAGCTCCCAGCGAGTCAACCCACCCGAGAATGCGTTTCCTCCTCCTAACTCCATTGCGCCATACGTAATGCGGGATACTTCCATGTCAGTTCTGCCTAGTTTTGCGTACTTCATTGGTTTTCTGCTCATCCTTTCTCGAATCGATTCTGTACAGGGACAAAACATAATAATATTGAATTCGGCTTCACTCCAATAACTCCTCCCAGCTTTATACAATTATCGTCCGAACCTGGAACTCCCTTTTAGTGGAACGAAGGAAGCCGATCATTTCTAGCCGACTGCCTCCGTGTTTTGGTTGAGCTATCGTTTCCCGTTAGAATTCCTGTAAAACGAATAATTTGGTGTTTGAACAAAAACGAGCGCTTCGGTACGATGGGGTTACGCACGAGGTCAAAAGCCTCAAAAAGCCCATCAGGAGGTCGCTCTACTATGAATTTTAAGGCACAGGATAAGCAAAATCAACGCATTGAAAACATTACCGTTTCTCACCTTGTCGTGGGTGTAGACATTGCACAGGAAGTTCATGTAGCCCGCGCTGTCAGCTTTCGCGGCGTTGCTTTGGGTACGCCGCTCGAGTTTGGTAACGATCGCGAAGGCTTTATGCTGTTTAAGCGTTGGATCCAGGATCTACTTCACTCCTACAAACTGAGCAGCGTCATTGTTGGCATGGAACCCAC